>NZ_CP029078.1:5567500-6167500 GCF_005222485.1 Streptomyces griseoviridis | reverse complement strand
GGCGGGAGAAGAGGGCGGCGATCCGGGCCAGGATGCCCGGTGTGTTCTCCACCAGGACGGAGAGCGTGTGCTTGGACATGGGTCTGATTCGTCTCTCTCGCTCAGTCGTCTTCGCTGTCGCCGAAGTCGGGGCGGACGTCCCGGGCGGCCAGGATCTCGTCGTTCGAGGTGCCGGCGGCGACCATCGGCCACACCATCGCGTCCTCGTGGACGATGAAGTCGACGACGACCGGGCGGTCGTTGATCGAGTTCGCCTCCTCGATCACCTTGTCGAGGTCGTCGGGGGACTCGCAGCGGATCGCGTAGCAGCCCATGGCCTCCGACAGCTTCACGAAGTCGGGGACGCGGGTGCCGGCGCTGGGCTGCTTGCCGTCGGCGCCGGGGCCGCTGTGCAGCACGGTGTTGGAGTAGCGCTGGTTGTAGAAGAGGGTCTGCCACTGGCGGACCATCCCGAGGGCGCCGTTGTTGATGATGGCGACCTTGATCGGGATGTTGTTCAGGGCGCAGGTGGTCAGTTCCTGATTGGTCATCTGGAAGCAGCCGTCGCCGTCGATCGCCCAGACGGTCTGGTCCTGGGCTCCCGCCTTGGCGCCCATCGCGGCCGGGACCGCGTAGCCCATGGTGCCCGCGCCGCCGGAGTTGAGCCAGGTGGCGGGCTTCTCGTACTGGATGAAGTGGGCGGACCACATCTGGTGCTGGCCGACGCCCGCCGCGAAGATCGTGCCCTCGGGGGCGAGCTGTCCGATGCGCTCGATGACCTGCTGCGGGGAGAGCGAGCCGTCGGCGGGCTGCTCGTAGCCGAGCGGGTAGGTGTCGCGCCACCGGCTGAGGTCCTTCCACCAGGCGGTGTAGTCGCCGCGGTGGCCCTCGCTGTGCTCCTTCTGGACGGCCTGGACGAGGTCGGCGATGACCTCGCGGGCGTCCCCGACGATCGGCACGTCCGCCTCGCGGTTCTTGCCGATCTCCGCCGGGTCGATGTCCGCGTGGACGATCTTGGCGTAGGGGGCGAAGCTGTCCAGCTTGCCGGTGACGCGGTCGTCGAAGCGGGCGCCGAGGGCGACGATCAGGTCGGCCTTCTGCAGCGCGGTGACGGCGGTGACCGCACCGTGCATGCCCGGCATTCCCACGTGCAGCGGGTGGCTGTCGGGGAACGCGCCGAGCGCCATCAGGGTGGTGGTGACGGGCGCTCCGGTGAGTTCGGCGAGGACCTTCAGCTCGGCGGTGGCCCGCGCCTTGAGGACGCCGCCGCCGACGTAGAGGACCGGGCGCTTGGCGGCGGTGATGAGCTTGGCGGCCTCGCGGATCTGCTTGGCGTGCGGCTTGGTGACCGGGCGGTAGCCGGGCAGGTCCATGACGGGCGGCCAGGAGAAGGTGGTCTGCGCCTGGAGGGCGTCCTTGGCGATGTCGACCAGGACCGGGCCCGGACGTCCGGTGGAGGCGATGTGGAACGCCTGCGCGATCACCCGGGGGATGTCCTCGGCCTTGGTGACCAGGAAGTTGTGCTTGGTGATCGGCATGGTGATGCCGACGATGTCCGCTTCCTGGAAGGCGTCCGTGCCGATCGCCTTGGAGGCGACCTGGCCGGTGATGGCGACCAGCGGCACGGAGTCCATGTGCGCGTCGGCGATCGGGGTGACGAGGTTGGTGGCGCCGGGGCCCGAGGTGGCCATGCAGACGCCGACCCTGCCGGTGGCCTGGGCGTAGCCGGTGGCCGCGTGTCCCGCGCCCTGCTCGTGGCGGACCAGGACGTGGCGGACCCGGGTGGAGTCCATGAGCGGGTCGTACGCGGGAAGGATCGCGCCGCCGGGAATGCCGAACACCGTGTCGGCCCCGACCTCCTCGAGCGAGCGGATGAGGGACTTCGCACCCGTGACGTGCTCGGGGGCGGAGTGCTGTCCTCCGGATCGGGGCCGCGGCTGCGGATGGTGGGCCCCGGAGGCCTGCTCGGTCATCGGCATTCTCTTCTCGATGCTGAGGGTTTTTGCGAGGTTTGTACGGGATTTGACTGTTGCGTCACGGGTGTCTGTGCAACAAAAAACCCCTCGTGCCATAAGGCAAGCGAGGGGAGCGCGCCGGGTGTGTCAGCCAGGAGTTCCGGGTCCGACCGGACGTCACCAGCTTCAGCCGACGCGCTTTCCAAGTACGAGAATTCGGGTGCGCATGGAACTGACCCTCCCCCCGGCACGTATCACGTGTCAAGTGGGTGGGACGGGAGTCTCATTATGTGAGCGGAGGATACTGCCGCCTCCCAGGACGGCGGTCACCCCCGCGCCGTACACCCCGGCGCCGCCGCCGCCGGCGAAGACCGGTTCGACGGGCCCGTGCGGCAGCGGGTAGTTGCCCGAGCCCAGGGCGCGGCGCAGCCGGTACTCGTCGAGCGGTCCCGAGAACGCCATGCCCTGCCCGTGGGTGCAGCCCATCGCGCGCAGCGCCACCACCTGCTCGGGCAGATCCACGCCCTCGGCCACGGACTGGAGCCCGAGGTCGCCCGCGATCCGCAGCAGCCCGCTGGTGATCTTGTGCAGCCTGGCCGACTCGACGACGCCCTCGACCAGCCCCCGGTCGAGCTTCAGGATGTCCACGGGGAGCCTGCGCAGCGCCGTGATGGCCGCGTAGCCGCTGCCGAAGCCGTCCAGCGCGATCCGTACGCCGAGCCGCCTGAGCGCCGCCAGACGCCGTTCCAGCTCGTCGAGGGAGACCCGGGGGTCGGTGTCGGACAGCTCGATCACCAGGGACCCGGACGGCAGCCCGTGCCGGGTCAGCAGCGCCTCGACGGAGCCGAGCGGCATCGACCGGTCGAGCAGCCTCCTTGCGCTCATCCGCACGCCCACCGGTACGTTCAGACCGGTGGCGGACCGCTCGGCGGCCCGCGCGACGGCCTCCTCCAGGACCCAGCGGCCCAGCTCCTGCGTCTTGTCGCTGTCCTCGGCGACCCGCAGGAACTCGGCGGGGGTGAACAGGACGCCCTGCGAGGACCGCCAGCGCGCCTGCGCGGTGAGCGAGGCGATCCGGCCGTCGGCGAGGGAGACCACGGGCTGGTGCAGCAGCGTGAACTCGCCGTCGTGCAGGGCGGCCCGCAGCCGGGTGGCCAGCTCCGCCTTGCGCGCGACGTCCTGCTGCATCTGCGGCGCGTACAGCTCGACGCGCCCCTTGCCCGCCGCCTTGGCCCGGTACATGGCGAGGTCGGCGTTGCGCAGCAACTCGCCCGCGCCGAGCCCGGGTTCGGCGAAGGCGACGCCGATGGAGGCGGCGACCCGGACATCGTTGCCGTCGATCAGGTAGGGCTGGGACAGGGTGACGCGCAGCCGGTCGGCGAGCTCCATGATCTGGCGCTCTCTGGCGGCCATGTCCCGGGTGCCGTCCCCGACGATCAGCGCGGCGAACTCGTCACCGCCGAGCCGGGAGGCGGTGTCGCCGTGCCGTACCGCGTCCTGGAGCCTGCGGGCTGCCTGCACCAGCAGTTCGTCGCCCGCCTGGTGGCCGATGGTGTCGTTGACGGCCTTGAAGCCGTCGAGGTCGATGAAGAGCACGGCGGTGCCGCGCAGATGGGCTCCGCGGTCGGAGACGCGGCGGCCGGAGAGCGCCTGCTGGACCCGCCGGGTGAACAGGGCGCGGTTGGGCAGGTCGGTGAGCGGGTCGTGCTCGGCGTTGTGCTGCAACTGGGCCTGGAGGCGGACCCGTTCGGTCACGTCCCGGCTGTTGAAGATGAGGCCGCCGTGGTGCCGGTTGACGGTGGACTCGACGTTGAGCCAGCCGCCGTCGCCGGAGCGGAAGCGGCACTCGATGCGGGTGGTGGGTTCGGTGAGCGGGCTGGCGGCGAGGAACCGGCGCACCTCGTGCACCACGCAGCCCAGGTCCTCCGGGTGGATGAGACCGGCCAGTTCGCTGCCGACCAGGTCGTCGGCCGAGCGGCCGTAGACACCGGCGGCGGCCGGGGAGACATAGCGCAGCACCCCGCTCGGCGCGGCGATCATGATGACGTCGCTCGACCCCTGCACCAGCGACCTGAAGTGGCTCTCCTTCTGGGCCAGTTCCTGGGTGAGGGTGATGTTGTCGAGCAGCATGATGCCCTGCCGGACCACGAGGGCGAGCACCACGGTGCCGCCGGTGATCAGCACCACCCGGTCGACGCTGCGGCCGTTGAGGACGTTGTAGAGAATCCCCAACGTGCAGACGGCGGCGGCCAGATAGGGCGTGAGCGCGGCCAGCGATCCGGCGATCGGCCGGGAGACCGGGTAGCGCCCGTGGTCGGCGCCGGGCGGCGGCGCCAGGTACGGCGGCCCGCCCGCCGGGCGTCCGGGCACGTGCTCGCGCACCACGCGGGTGGCCGGCTCCGGTTCGAGTCCCTCGTCGTCGGGGAAGGCGTGCCGGGTCGCGGCCCAGGGCGCGTAGGCGAGCAGCAGCGAGCCCGCGAACCAGCCCGCGTCCAGGAGTTGGCCCGAGCGGTAGTTGTTGTGCAGCAGCGGCGAGGTGAACAGGGCGTCGCTCATCACGGTCAGCGCCAGGGCGCCGATCGCCATGTTGACCGCCGTGCGGTTGACGGCTGAGCGCCGGAAGTGCAGCGCGAGGACCATGCTGACCAGGGCGATGTCCAGCAGCGGATACGCCAGGGACAGCGCGGTGTGGGCGACGCTCGGGCCGTCGAACTTGGCGGCCTGGGCGAGCGCGAGGCTCCACGACAGGGTGAGCAGCGAGCCGCCGATCAGCCAGGCGTCGAGGCCGAGGCAGACCCAACCGGCCTTGGTGACGGGCCGCTTGGCGAGCACCAGGAGTCCGACGATGGCCGGCGGCGCGAAGCACAGGAAGAAGAGATCGGCGTAACTGGGAGTGGGCACCGGACGCTCCAGGACGACCTCGTACCACCCCCAGACCCCGTTGCCGAGAGCCGCCATCGCCGAGGAGAGCGCGAACAGCAGCCAGGCGGGTCGGAAGCGGATCCGACGGGTGCGCGCGTAGAAGAAACAGGACACCGCGGCGGTGCCGGCCGCGGCACTCAGCCCGAAGTCACCCATGACACGGGCGGATTGCTCGGAACCCCAGCCGAGTGCGGAGCCCACGCCGTATCCCGCGCAGACCAGGGCCAGCAGAAGCTGGTGGACCAGGCTCGTCCAACCGCCGGCGGCCGGGGGCCGGGGCGGCGTGGGGGCGGAGTGCACCCGCAGCGCCGCGTCGACGGTGGTGGTGGAAGTCGACCAACTCACCGGGCCCTCCCGGTGCTTGCCGCTCCCGGATCGCGCCGTTCACAGTGCGCCGGATGCGTCCGACCGCGGCGCTCGCTGTGCCGCGGGTGGTGATGGCTGTGCCGGCAGCCGTGGCCGCCCTCGTGACCGCTTCTGCGCGCGTCCGTACACCAGCAGGGTCGCCGCCGGCGGCTTCGCCGCGTCGGATCGTTCGTCCATAGGCCGTGCATCGCCCGTCGCCCCCCTCACCGTCTCCATGTCATCCCCGGCGCCGAGCGGTGCACGGCGCAGCCCCTGCCCGGACGATACACCAGACTCGTCACTCAGGGACATAGTTCCTCTACTCTCCGTGACGACCAGCGGCGATGCGGGCACGGTACGCGCCCGGAGGGTTGCGGAGGGTGCCCGGGAGGGCGTTCGGGCCACCCACGGCGGCCCCGGCCGCGACAGGACCGACGGCGGGCGGCGGTGCCGGCGACGGCTACTCCCCCGTCGTGAGGATCACGTTCCGCAGCGGTTCCCGGTTCACGAACCGGGTCAGCTGATCGACCAGCAGGCGCTTGGCGCGGGGCGCGAACGCGGACGTGGGCCCGCCCACGTGCGGGGTGACGAGCACTCCTGGCGCCGTCCACAACGGGTGGGCGCGGGGCAGCGGTTCGGGGTCGGTGACGTCGAGGGCGGCGGTGATCCGGCCGTCCCGCAGCTCGGCGAGGAGCGCCTCGGTGTCGACGACGGGGCCGCGGGCGACGTTCACCAGGAGCGCGCCGTCCTTCATGCGGGCCAGGAACCCGGCGTCGGCCAGGTGACGGGTGGTGGCGGTGAGGGGCGTGGAGAGGATGACGACGTCGGCGTCCGGGAGCAGCGCGGGCAGGTCGGTCAGGGGGTGCACCGGCCCGCGCTCCGTGGTGCGCGCCGACCGTGCGACCCGTACCACCCGTGCGACCTCGAACGGGACGAGCCGGTCCTCGATCGCGGACCCGATCGAGCCGTACCCCACGATGAGGACGGTGCGGTCGGCGAGCGCGGGCCGGAAACCGCCGTTCCATTCGCCCCGGTCCTGCGCGCGCACGAAGTCCGGGACGCCGCGCAGCGAGGCCAGGGTCAGGGTGAGCGCCAGCTCCGCGGTGCTCGCCTCGTGCACCCCGCGCGCGTTGCAGAGCCGCACGCCCGCGGGCAGCAGTCCGAGCCCCGGCTCCACGCTGTCGACGCCCGCCGAGAGGGTCTGGACGACGTTCACGCCGGTCAGGTCGGCGAGCGGGCGCAGCGCGGTCTCGGCGGGCCGCATGTAGGGGACGACGTAGAAGACGCAGTCGGCCGGGTCCGCCGGGTACTCCTCGGCACCGTTCCAGTAGCGGGGGGTGAGGCCCTCGGGGAGGCCGTCGATCTCGTCCGGGGGGATGGGGAGCCACACGTCGGCAGTCATGCCAGGAGGCTATGTCAGGCCATCTGCGAGGCAGAGGTTAGGTTGGGGTCAGGGAGAGGGAGGGTCACGGCAGGTGGAGCGCAGGACGATCGGCGCCGGGGCGCTCTCGGTGGGTGCCGTCGGGCTCGGGTGCATGCCGATGAGCTGGGCGTACAACGGGTCGCGGCAGCGCGGCGACGAGTCGCTCAGGGCGGTGCACCGGGCACTCGACCTGGGGGTGACCCTGCTGGACACGGCCGACATGTACGGCCCGTTCACCAATGAGCTCTTACTGGGGCGGGCGTTGCGGGAGCGGCGCGACGAGGCGTTCGTGTCGACGAAGGTCGGGCTGCTGGTGGGCGAGCAGCACATCGTGGCCAACGGCCGTCCCGGCTATGTGCGTCGCGCCTGCGACGCCTCCCTGCGGCGGCTCGGCACCGAGGTGATCGACCTCTACCAGCTGCACCGGGCCGACCCCGAGGTGCCGGTCGAGGAGACCTGGGGGGCGATGGCGGAGCTGGTCGGGGCCGGGAAGGTGCGGGCGCTCGGGCTCTGCGCGGTGGGCGCGCGCGGCGGCCGGCGCTCGGTCGGCGGTCTGCACGACGGGACGCTGCGGCAACTGCGGCGCGTGCAGCAGGTGTTCCCGGTGAGCGCGGTGCAGGCGGAGCTGTCGGTGTGGTCGCCCGAGGCCCTGGAGTCGCTGCTGCCGTGGTGCGTGGCGCGGGACATCGGCTTCCTCGCCGCGATGCCGCTCGGCAACGGCTTCCTGACCGGGACGCTCACCCCGGGCGAGGGGTTCGAACGGGACGATCTGCGCGCCCGCCATCCGCGTTTCACGGCCGAGATGATGGCCGCGAACCAGCCGATCGTGGTGGGCCTGCGCCGGGTGGCCGCCCGGCACGGCAGAAACGTCACTCCGGCGCAGGTGGCCCTGGCGTGGGTGCTGGCGCAGGGGCGGCACGTGGTGCCGGTGCCGGGCGCCAAGCGGGAGCGGTGGGTGACGGAGAACAGCGCGGCGTCCCGGCTGCGGCTGACCCCACGGGACCTCGCAGAGATCGCGGAACTGCCCCGGGCGCTTGGTTCCTGGGACTGAGGGGGGCGGCGGGGTTGACGGGATCGGCGGGGCTGGCGCGGTTGACGGAGTTGGCGGGACCGGCGGGGCTGGCGGGATCAGCGGGGCTGGCGGGATCGGCGGGGCTGGCGCGGTTGACGGGGTTGCCGGGATCGGCGGGACCGCGCATCGGATCGCGGTGATCGGGAACCTGTGGGGCGCGGGCGGTGTATGACAGGGAGAACCCGCCGCGTCGAAGGGACCGAGATCGTGCGACGACCACTGCCGGCTGTGCTCGCTGTGGGGGCCGTGTCGGCCCTCCTGCTGACCGCGGGCTGCTCCTCAGCTCCGGACGGCGGCCCTTCGGGGGACGCCGGCACCCCGTCGGGCACCGGACCCTCCAGCTCCGCCGCGCCGCCCCGGGCGACCGCGTCGGCCGCGCCCGCCAAGGGGTCGGTGACGGTGGTGCGGACGGTCGCCGAGAACCTGAAGTCGCCGTGGGGGCTCGCCGCGCTGCCCGAGGGCGGGCTGCTGGTCTCCTCGCGCGACGAGGGGACGATCACCCGGATCGACGAGAAGACCGGCGGGAAGACCGAGCTGGGCGAGGTGCCCGGGGTCTCGGCCGCGGGCGAGGGCGGCCTCCTGGGCATCGCGCTCTCCCCTGACTACGCGGCGGACCACATGGTCTACGCGTACTTCACCTCCGCGTCCGACAACCGCATCGCCCGCATGGTGTACGACCCGCGCAAGCCGTCGGGCCAGCAGTTGGGGGCGCCGAACACGATCTTCCGCGGCATCCCCAAGGGCATGATCCACAACGGTGGCCGGATCGCGTTCGGTCCCGACAAGATGCTGTACGCGGGCACCGGGGAGAGCGGTGACCGCGGACTCGCCCAGGACCGGAAGTCCCTCGGCGGCAAGATCCTGCGGCTGACCCCGGAGGGCGAACCAGCGCCCGGCAACCCGTTCCCCGACTCCCCCGTGTACTCCTACGGCCACCGCAATGTGCAGGGCCTCGCCTGGGACTCCGACCAGCGCCTCTACGCCTCGGAGTTCGGCCAGGACACCTGGGACGAACTCAACGCGATCAAGCCGGGCGGCGACTACGGCTGGCCGAGCGCGGAGGGCACCTCCAAGGACCCGGCCTACCAGAACCCGATCGCCCAGTGGCACACGGCCGATGCCTCGCCCAGCGGCATCGCCTACGCCGGTGGCTCGATCTGGATGGCGGGCCTGCGCGGTGAGCGGCTGTGGCGGATCCCGCTGAAGGGCACGGAGGCGGCGGCGGACCCGCAGCCCTTCCTGAAGGGCGAGTACGGCCGGCTGCGGACGGTGGTGGCGGCGGGCGGCGACAAGCTGTGGCTGATGACGAGCGCGACGGACGGCCGGGGCACCCCGCGCAAGGGCGACGACAGAATCCTGGAACTGAAGGTGAAGTGACCACGCGTCGCGACCGACGGGAGGGGCTGCCCGGCGAGTGGACAGACGGCCGGACGCCCCGGCCATCGGCTCCCGCGCCCGTCCCGTACCCGGCTATCGGCTTCCGCGCCCGGCCGTAGGCTCCCGCCCCCGTCCCGTCCACGGCTATCGGCTCCCGGTCACGTCCCCGACCGTAGGCCCTCGTCCCGTCCCGTCCCGTCAGCTCTCCGTGGGCTCCTCGCCCGTCGTCGGCCGCGTGTCCGCGGGTTCCCGGTCGGGCCTTCGGACGACGACCTTGCCCGAAGCGAGGTCGACGGGACCGCGGCCCGGATCGCCGTCGCCGACGTCCTCGCGGGTCAGTTCCAGGCGGTTCTGTTCGTCGGTGGTGTGCTTGCGGCCCGGTGAGAACAACTCCTCGAAGGGACTGAACACGGCACCTCCCCTGTACGCCGGTCCCTCCACGGTACGCCCGGCGCCCCGAACCCACCCCGGCGCACTCCCCTCAGCGGACGGCCGGAAACAGCCCCTCGCGATGCGGTCGGGTGGTGCGGGCCTCGGCTTCCGGTTCTGCGGTGGTCTCGGTGGTCTCTGCGTGCTCTGCGTGCTCTGCGTGCCCGCTGTGCTCCGCCGCCGTGCGGCGGGC
This sequence comes from Streptomyces griseoviridis, assembly GCF_005222485.1. Taxonomy (NCBI): domain Bacteria; kingdom Bacillati; phylum Actinomycetota; class Actinomycetes; order Kitasatosporales; family Streptomycetaceae; genus Streptomyces; species Streptomyces griseoviridis. Next base: position 6,157,805 of record NZ_CP029078.1, on the reverse strand, counting down.
CGCGCGGCGGGTGCGGATCAGCTGGCGGGCCAGCCGTTCCTGTTCGGCGCGGCGGATGATGTCGGCGGAGCGCTGGCGGTGGGCCTGGTACTCGAACATGGGGTTTCCCTCGGGGAGTCGGGGCGACATCGCGGAGTGCGATGCCTCGACTCTCGTCTCCCGGAGGGGTGGGCCACATCGGGAGAGTTCCGCATCTTCCGAGGTGGCGGGGGCCTTAGGAACGCACGGGAGGGGCCTTAGGCGTCCGCGAGAGACTTGCGGACGCCTAAGGGCCTGTCGTTTGGATCATGCGGCGGTCGCGGGTCAGGCCACGCACATCTGCGGCGTTGTCGTCGGTTGCCGACGCTCCGCGTCGCCGCCCTCCTCCGCCTTGCAGCTGCACGCGTCCTGACCCGCTCGGGTCGGCTGATCAGGCGCCGCACATAGGCGCCGCCTGATCCAAACGACAGACCCTAAGGCCCCTCCTAGGTGCGGACCCCGCTCAGCTGGTGGAAGGCAGGCCGAGCAGGACGTCGGTGTACTTGAGGACGGCGAGGATCAGGCCGATCACGCCGAGGGCGACGCCCGCCCAGGCGACGGACTTGATCCACGGCGCCTGCTGGACCCGGCCGGGGACGCCGAACGCGGGCCGGGCGAGCACCACGACGCCGACGACCAGCGCGAGCAGCGCGAAGAGGCCGCCGTAGAGGGCGCTGGCGTGCCAGGCGTCGCCGTAGATCTCCTTGACCTGCGTGGCCACCGACGCCGAGGACGACGTGCGGAGCTGGCCGATGAGGGTCTCGCGGGCGGAGGCGACCGTGCCGAGCCAGCTGCCGGTCAGCGACACCAGACCGAGCGCGGCGGACACCACCGCGCCCGCGCCCTGGCCGACGCCCGCGGCGCTCTGCTCGACGGCGGGTACGTCCTCGTCGGGTTCCTCGTCGTCGCCGTCCGCCACCTGCTCGGCGTCGGTCGGCTCGACCGGCTCGGTCGTCCTGGGCTCGGCGGCCTCGGCCTGCTCCTCGGCGGAGTCGGCGGGCTTCACTGCCGAGACCTCGGTCCCGGCCTCGTCTTCAGTCTTGGTTCCCATACCTCGCACCGTACGGACGCTGTCTGAGAGGTCTCTTAATGATCGGCTGGCGATCGTCGAGCCCTCATTACCTGTCGTTACTGCGTGGCACGCGCGCGTGCTTCCCGCCATTCCGGGGCGAGGATCGACCACACCTCGACGTCGTGCCGCACCCCACCATAGGGGTGCGCCTCCCGGAGCACGGCATCGCGGCGCATTCCGAGCCGCCGGGCGACCTTGATGCTGGGTTCGTTGCCGGCCGCGGCGACCCATTCGACGCGGTGCATGCCGCGCTCTTCGACGGCGTGGTCGAGGAGCACGCGCATCGCGCGGGTCACCAGACCGTGCCCGGTACCGTCGGGTTCCAGCCAGCAGCCGACCTCGCAGTTGCCCTTCGCGGCGTCGAAGTTGAGGAACAGGACACCGCCGACGAGGGTGCCGTCCCGCCACAGTCCGTGCAGGGCGCCGGTGTCGGCGGCGCGCATGTCGGCGTACCGCTGGAGCAGCGCCCGCGCGGACTCGACGTCCGTCGCCTGGGCGCCGAAGGAGATGAACCGGGTGATGAACTCCCGTCCGCGGTCCAGGTGTGCGAGGAACTCCTCGGCCCGCCAAGGCTCCAGCGGCCTCAGTTCGGCCCCGTCCCCCAGGGATGTCACGTACATGCTGCTCCCGCCCCTCCGCCGTCCCGGCGTCCGTCGTGGTGATCAGCCTTTCATGGGCGGCGGGGCACCGCGGTGGCCGGATCCCGACGGACGGAAGAAGCCCCGGAGGAGACCTCCGGGGCTTCGGTCCGCCGTGGCTCAGCCTTCGCTGACGCCCAGCTTCTCCAGGATGAGTTCCTTGACGCGGGCCGCGTCGGCCTGTCCGCGGGTCGCCTTCATGACCGCGCCGACCAGGGCGCCGGCCGCGGCGACCTTGCCGCCGCGGATCTTGTCGGCGACGCCCGGGTTGCCGGCGATGGCCTCGTCGACGGCGGTGCCGAGCGCGGAGTCGTCGGAGACGACCTTCAGACCGCGCTTGTCGACGACCTCGTCCGGGGTGCCCTCGCCCGCGAGGACGCCCTCGATGACCTGGCGGGCCAGCTTGTCGTTGAGGTCACCGGAATTGACCAGTGCGGTGACCCGGGCGACCTGCTCGGGGGTGATCGGCAGTTCGTCGAGCGGGGTGCCCGACTCGTTGGCGCTGCGGGCCAGTTCGCCCATCCACCACTTGCGGGCCGAGGCCGCGTCGGCACCGGCGTCGATGCTGGCGACGATCAGGTCGAGCGCGCCCGCGTTGGTGATGGACTGCATGTCGGTGGCCGAGATGCCCCAGTCGGCGAGGAGCCGGTTGCGGCGGGCCAGCGGCAGTTCGGGCAGCGCGGAGCGGATCTCCTCGACCCACGCGCGGGACGGCGCGACCGGCACCAGGTCGGGCTCCGGGAAGTACCGGTAGTCCTCGGCCTCCTCCTTCACGCGGCCCGAGGTCGTCGACCCGGTGTCCTCGTGGAAGTGGCGGGTCTCCTGGATGATCGTGCCGCCCGAGGACAGCACGGCCGCGTGCCGCTGGATCTCGAAGCGGGCCGCGCGCTCCACGGACCGCAGCGAGTTGACGTTCTTGGTCTCCGAGCGGGTGCCGAACTTCGCGGTGGGGCTCGGGCGCAGCGACAGGTTCACGTCGCAGCGCATCTGGCCCATCTCCATCCGGGCCTCGGAGACGCCGAGCGCCTTGATGACCTCGCGCAGCTCGCGGACGTACGCCCGCGCGACCTCGGGGGCGCGCTCGCCCGCGCCCTCGATCGGCTTGGTGACGATCTCGATGAGCGGGATGCCGGCCCGGTTGTAGTCCAGGAGCGAGTGCGAGGCGCCGTGGATACGGCCCGTCGCACCGCCGACGTGGGTGGACTTGCCGGTGTCCTCCTCCATGTGGGCGCGCTCGATCTGCACCCGGAAGGTCTCGCCGTCCTCCAGCTGTACGTCGAGGTAGCCGTCGAAGGCGATCGGCTCGTCGTACTGGGAGGTCTGGAAGTTCTTCGGCATGTCCGGGTAGAAGTAGTTCTTCCGGGCGAACCGGCACCACTCGGCGATCTCGCAGTTCAGCGCGAGACCGATCTTGATGGCGGACTCGATGCCGATCGCGTTGACGACCGGGAGCGCGCCGGGCATGCCGAGGCAGGTCGGGCAGGTCTGCGAGTTGGGCTCGGCGCCCAGCTCGGTCGAGCAGCCGCAGAACATCTTGGTCCTGGTGCCGAGTTCGACATGGACCTCAAGGCCCATGACGGGGTCGTAGGACGCGAGCGCGTCCTCGTACGACACCAGGTCGGTCGTGGTGGTCACGGTGAAACTTCCCTCTCAGCCCAGCAGGACGTCGTCGTCGCCCAGCCGCTTCAGCTCGCGGTACAGGATGGCGAGGCCGGTGGCGATCGCGACCGCCGAGACGGTGGCGTCGACCAGCCGCAGGGTGTCCTGCTCGGTCCGGGCCTTCTTGATCTGCTTGGCGACGCTCAGCGCGCCGAAGGCCGTGGTTGCCATGGACAGGTACGTGCCGGACTTGGACTTCTTGAAGCCCTTGGCCTTGGTCAGTGCATTGCTCACAGCGACGGTGCCTCCTCAAGCAGCGGGTGACCCCACTTTTCCACGAAGGCGGCCTCGACGGCGGCACCCACCTTGTAAAGGCGGTCGTCCTTCAGCGCCGGGGCGATGATCTGGAGCCCGACCGGGAGGTTGTCCTCGGGGGCCAGACCGCAGGGCAGCGACATGGCCGCGTTGCCCGCCAGGTTGGTCGGAATGGTGCACAGGTCCGCGAGGTACATCGCCATCGGGTCGTCGGCGCGCTCGCCGATCGCGAAGGCGGTGGTCGGGGTCGTCGGCGAGACGATCACGTCCACCTGCTCGAAGGCCCGCTCGAAGTCGCGCGTGATGAGGGTGCGCACCTTCTGGGCCGAGCCGTAGTAGGCGTCGTAGTAGCCGCTGGACAGGGCGTAGGTGCCGAGCATGATGCGCCGCTTGACCTCGGGTCCGAAGCCGGCCTCACGGGTGAGGGAGGTGACCTCCTCGGCCGAACGGGTGCCGTCGTCGCCGGTCCGCGCGCCGTAGCGCAGACCGTCGAAGCGCGCCAGGTTCGAGGAGCACTCCGAGGGCGCGATCAGGTAGTAGGCCGAAAGGGCGAGGTCGAAGGACGGGCAGTCCAGCTCGACGATCTCGGCGCCCAGCGACTTCAGCAGCTCGACCGACTCGTCGAACCGCTGGATGACACCCGCCTGGTAGCCCTCGCCGCGGAACTGCTTGACGACGCCGACGCGCATGCCGTCGACGCTGCCGCTGCGGGCGGCCTCGACGACCGGCGGGACCGGCGCGTCGATCGACGTCGAGTCGAGCGGGTCGTGACCGGCGATGACCTCGTGCAGCAGCGCCGCGTCCAGGACCGTACGGGCGCACGGGCCGCCCTGGTCGAGGGAGGACGAGAACGCCACCATGCCGTAGCGGGAGACCGCGCCGTAGGTCGGCTTCACGCCGACCGTGCCGGTGACCGCGGCGGGCTGGCGGATGGAGCCGCCGGTGTCGGTGCCGATCGCCAGCGGCGCCTGGAAGGAGGCGAGCGCGGCGGAGGAACCGCCGCCCGAGCCGCCGGGGATCTTCGTCAGGTCCCAGGGGTTGCCGGTGGGCCCGTACGCGCTGTTCTCGGTGGAGGACCCCATGGCGAACTCGTCCATGTTGGTCTTGCCGAGGATGACCACGTCGGCGGCCTTCAGGCGCTTGGTGAGGGTCGCGTCGTACGGCGGGATCCAGCCTTCGAGGATCTTGGAGCCGACGGTCGTCGGGATGCCCTCGGTGGTGAAGATGTCCTTCAGCGCGAGCGGGACGCCGGCCAGCAGGCCGAGCTTCTCGCCCCGGGCGCGCTTGTCGTCGACGGCGCGGGCCTGGGCCAGCGCGCCCTCGCGGTCGACGTGCAGGAAGGCGTGCACCTTCTCGTCGACGGCCTCGATGCGGGCCAGGTGCGCCTCGGTGACCTGGACGGCCGTGAGGTCGCCCGAGGCGATCCGCGCCGCGGTCTCGGCCGCGGTGAGCTTGATGATGTCCGTCATGGTGGTTAGTCCTCCCCCAGGATCTGCGGCACCTTGAAACGCTGCTGCTCCTGGGCCGGGGCGCCGGAGAGCGCCTGCTCGGGGGTGAGCGACGGACGGACCTCGTCCGCCCGCATGACGTTCGTCAGCGGGAGCGGGTGCGAGGTCGGCGGCACGTCTTGGTCGGCGACCTCACTGACGCGGGCGACCGCGCCGATGATGTCGTCCAGCTGTCCCGCGAAGTGGTCGAGTTCTTCGCTCTGCAGCTCCAGACGCGCCAGCCGGGCGAGGTGGGCGACCTCCTCGCGCGTGATGCCAGGCATGCAGCGTTCCTCTGGGGTGAGTGGGAGTGATGTGGGCCCAATCCTAGGCCGCGCGACCGGATACCCGTTAAACGGTTTCGCGGGGGCCCCGGGCCGCGGGCGCGAGGAGGCGCGGCCCGCGGGTCACTCGGCGGCCGGGAGCACGGCGCGCGGGCGCTGCCAGCCCCGCGAGCCCCGGGCCAGCAGCCAGGCCGTCGTCTCCTCGGGAGGCATCGCCGCGGCGACCAGCCAGCCCTGCACGGCGTCGCAGCCGAGGTCGCGCAGGCGCTCCCAGGTCTCGTCGTCCTCGACGCCCTCCGCGACGACGAGCAGCCCGAGGGAGTGCGCGAGGTCGACCGTGCAGCGCACGATCTCCGCGTCCTCGGTGTCGACGGCGAGCCGGGCCACGAACGAGCGGTCGATCTTCAGCTCGCTGACCGGCAGCCGCCGCAGGTGCACCAGCGACGAGTACCCGGTGCCGAAGTCGTCGAGGGACATCTTGACGCCGTGCCCGGTCAGCCCGGCGAGGGTGTCGGCGGCCCGCTGCGGGTCCTCGAGGAGCACGTGCTCGGTGATCTCCAGCTGGAGCGAGCCGGCCGGAACACCGTGCCGGGCGAGCCGCGCGGCGACCGACCCGGCGAACCCCGGGGTGTGCACGTCGCGCGGGGAGACGTTGACGGCCACCGGCACGTACAGGCCCTGCGCCCGCCACCTGGCGACCTGCGCGAGCGCCGTGTCCAGGACGTACTCGGTGAGGTGGGGCATGAGGCCCGACGACTCGGCGATCGCTATGAACTCGTCCGGCGGGACCTTGCCGCGCTCCGGGTGCACCCACCGCACCAACGCCTCGAGACCGGCCACCTGGCCGTCGAAGCGGACCTTGGGCTGGTAGTGCAGCTGCACCTCGTGGGCGTCGAGCGCCCGGCGCAGATCGCCGAGGAGACCGAGCCGGTCGGGGGTGTTGGAGTCCCGCTTGGACTCGTAGACCTCGACGCCCGTGCGGTCCCGCTTCGCCTGGTACATCGCCACGTCGGCCCGGCGCAGCAGCCCCTCGGCGTCCAGCGCGTGGTCGGGGAAGACGGCGACGCCCGCGCTGGCCTCCAGGACGAGGGTGAGGCCGTCGAGGTCGAGCGGCGAGGAGAGCGCGGAGACCAGGGCGCGGGCCACCCGGGTGGCGGACGTCGTGGAGTCGGCGACCGGCAGCAGCACCGCGAACTCGTCGCCGCCGAGCCGCGCGGCCTCCGCGCCGCGCGGCAGCGCCACCCGCAGCCGGTCCGCTATCTGGAGCAGCAGCCGGTCCCCGGCGAGGTGGCCGAGGGTGTCGTTGACGGACCGGAACCGGTCGAGGTCGATGAGCATCAGCGCGGAGCGGGCGCCGATGCGTTCGGCGTCGTCGAGCGCGGTCCAGATGCGTTCGAGGAGCCACTGCCGGTTGGGGAGTCCGGTCAGCGGGTCGCGCAGCTGCTCCTCGGCGCGGGCGCGGGCGATCCACAGGGTGGAGTCGAGGGCGATCAGCGGGATCGCGAACAGCGGCAGCAGCACCGGCTGGGCGACGGCGACCACGCAGACCAGCGGGGCGATGCCGAGCAGCGCGACGGCCACCAGGCCCTGTCTGACCAGGGCGGTGCGGGCGGCGGTGGGCAGTCCGCCGCGGTGCGGCACGTTCAGGAACCAGAGCAGGGCGCGGGTGACGAGGAGGTAGGCGGCGGCGACGAGGAGGACCTCGGGGACGGTGTAGAGGGTCCAGCCGTCCGGGTTCCAGGGGTGCTCGACCGACGGCACCCGGCCGCAGGCGCTGAGCACCAGGGCGCCCGCGCCGATGCCGAGGATGTCGACCGCGCCGTGTCTGACGCCCTGGCGCCAGCGGTTGCGGCGGGCGGTGCCGACCAGCACGACGACGACGAGGCTGACCATGCCGGCCGGCACCCAGCCGTACAGCAGCAGCACGGCGAGGGTGAGCGCGGCGCCCGACCCGGTGCCGCCCCACCAGCGGGCGCGGCCGAGCATCACGAGGTGGCCGACGATGACGCCGGTGAGCAGGGCGAGGGACCAGCCGACGGTGCCGGCCGGGAAGAGCGCGTGCGCTCCGCTGAACGCCCGGTAGAAACCGGCGCCCAGGACGAGGACCGCCGCCGTGACGACCGCCGCGGGCAGCGCGGGCCAGGCCGGCTGCCGTTCGGCGTCGTGCGCGGTCCCCGCCGGGTGGCCGACGCCGAGGTGGCCCGCTCCCTGGCGCGGGGAGCCGGGCCCGGTGGGTACCGCGAACTGTCCGACGGCTCGGGTCTCCAGGCCGGGACGCTCCGACGCCCGCACCGTCCACCGGCCCGCCCGCAGGGGGCCGGTGACCCGGCGTCGGGGCAGCCGGGAGTCCGGGGCGGCGCTCTCGGTCGGTTCCATTCGCGTCCCTCTCACCCAGCCGGCGGTGCCCACGCCATGCGGTCCGCTGTCCGACAGCCTTCAACGGCACCGCGTCGGAAAGCCCTTGCCCCGCTCGTCAGGAGCGGGAAGATGCCCCGACCGCAGCTGGGCGCGGCAGGCGCATCCCTCAACAGTAGGCCGCGGAAGGCTTCCAGGGGCAGCGGTCGCCGACGGTTGCCCGAATGCGCCCCCGCCACCCTTATGCATCTGGTATGCGCCGATCGGGTGACCTTCAACCGCCCCAGGTCGCTGCTCCTGGGCCGTTTCCCGGCCATCGTCCCCTCCCCTCGCCGGGCCCCCCGCCGGGCCCCTCGCCGGGCCCCTCGGCCGGTGCCGCCGCCCGCCGCTCTACGCCTCGGCCTGCCCCTCGGCCTGCGCCTCGCCCTCCGCCGGGGCCTGCTCGCCGGTCGGTTCGCCGGCCTGCTCGCCGGTCTGCTCGTCCCGGAGGGCGACCTCGGCCGCGGCGTCCGGTCCCCGCTCCAGCAGGATCTCGAACCCCGCCTCGTCGAGCACCGGCACCTTGAGCTGCACCGCCTTGTCGTGCTTCGAGCCGGGGTTCTCGCCGACGACCACGAACGACGTCTTCTTGGAGACCGATCCGGTCACCTTGGCGCCCCGGGTCTGGAGGGCCTCCTTGGCGCCGTCGCGGGTGAACCGTTCGAGGGTGCCGGTGACGACGACGGTGAGCCCTTCGAGGGGGCGCGGGCCCTCGTCCTCGCCCGAGCCCTCCTCCTCCATCCGCACACCGGCCGCCCGCCACTTGCGGATGATCTCCTGGTGCCACTCCTCGGCGAACCACTCCTTGAGGGAGGCGGCGATGATGCCGCCCACGCCGTCGGTGTTCGACAGCTCCTCCTCGGTGGCCCGCTCGATGCGCTCGATCGAGCGGAACTCGCGGGCCAGCGCCTCGGCGGCGACCGGACCGACATGACGGATCGACAGGCCGGTGAGGACCCGGGCCAGCGGGCGTTCCTTGGCGGCCGCGATGTTCTCCAGCATCGCGAGGGCGTTCTTGCGGGGTTCGCCCTGCTGGTTGGCGAAGACGGTGGCGACCTTCTCCTCGCCGGTCTTCGGGTCCCGCTTCGGCAGCCCGCTGTCCTGGTCGAGGACGTACGCCTTGATCGGCAGCAGCTGCTCGATGGTGAGGTCGAAGAGGTCGCCCTCGTCCCTCAGCGGTGACTCGGCGGGCTCGAGCGGCCGGGTGAGGGCCGCCGCGGAGACATAGCCGAAGTTCTCGATGTCCAGCGCCTTGCGGCCCGCGAGGTAGAACAGGCGCTCGCGCAACTGGGCGGGGCAGCTGCGGGCGTTGGGGCAGCGCAGGTCGACGTCGCCCTCCTTCATCGGCCTGAGCGGGGTCCCGCACTCGGGGCACTCGGCGGGCATCGCGAACGGGCGCTCGCTGCCGTCGCGCAGGTCGGCGACCGGGCCGAGGATCTCCGGGATGACGTCACCGGCCTTGCGCAGCACCACGGTGTCGCCGATGAGGACGCCCTTGGCCTTGACGACGTCCTGGTTGTGCAGGGTGGCGAACTCGACCTCGGAACCGGCGACCGTGACCGGCTCGACCTGCGCGTACGGCGTGACCCTGCCGGTGCGGCCGACGCCCACCCGGATGTTGACGAGCTTGGTGTTGACCTCCTCGGGCGCGTACTTGTACGCGATGGCCCAGCGCGGCGCGCGGGAGGTGGAGCCGAGCCTGCCCTGGAGGGCGATCTCGTCGAGCTTGATGACGGCGCCGTCGATCTCGTGCTCCACGGAGTGCCGGTTCTCACCGAAGTAGGTGATGAACCCGCGTACGCCGTCGAGCCCTTCGACCACCTTGTTGTGGCGGCCGGTGGGCAGGCCCCAGGACCTGAGGAGGTCGTACGCCTGGGAGAGGCGGGTGAGGCCCTCGTAGCCCTCCAGGGCGCCGATGCCGTGGACGACCATGTGCAGCGGGCGTCCCGCGGTGACCCGCGGGTCCTTCTGGCGCAGTGAACCGGCCGCCGCGTTGCGGGGGTTGGCGAAGGGCTTCTCGCCTGCCTCGACCAGCCGGGCGTTGAGGGCCTGGAACTCCTCCATCGGGAAGTAGACCTCGCCGCGGATCTCCACGAGGTCGGGCACCACCGTGCCGGCGAGCCGGTCCGGGATCTCGGTGATGGTGCGGACGTTGGGGGTGATGTCCTCGCCGGTGCGGCCGTCGCCGCGGGTCGCGGCGCGGGTCAGACGGCCGTGCTCGTAGGTGAGGTTGACGGCGAGGCCGTCGACCTTCGGCTCGCAGAGCAGGTGGTAGTCGGTGGTGCCGACGTCCTTGGCGATCCGCTCCGCCCAGGCGGCCAGCTCCTCGTCGTTGAAGGCGTTGTCGAGGGAGAGCATCCGGGTGCGGTGGCGCACGGACGTGAAGTCCGTCTGGTAGGCGCCCGCGACCTTCTGGGTCGGGGAGTCCGGGGTGCGCAGCTGCGGGTACTCCTCCTCCAGCGCCTCCAGGGAGCGCAGGAGTTCGTCGAAGTCCGCGTCGCTGACGACCGGGGCGTCGTTCACGTAGTACCGGAAGCGGTGCTCCTCGATCCGCTCAGCGAGCTGCGCGTGCTTCTCCCGTGCCTCACTGGGCACCGTCGTATCCGCCTGCTTGTCGCCGGCCACCGTGTTTCCTCCCGTTACTCAGGGTTGTCCGCGAGTGATCTCGCCGCCCGGACGCAGTGGGCGAGGGCCTGGCGCGCGTACTGCGGGGAGGCTCCCGCGAGTCCGCACGTCGGGGTGAGGGTGACCGCCTCCGCGAGCAGCCCCGGCCGCAGCCCCAGCCTGCGCCACAGCGTCCTGACCCCCATGACGCTACCGGCAGGGTCTGACAATGCCGTGTCCGTGCCCGGTACGACACCGACGAGAAGCCGGGTGCCGCCTTCGACGGCCTCGCCGATCGCGTCGTCGTCACGCTCGGTGAGGAGGGAGAGGTCGAAGGAGACGCCGGCCGCGCCCGCCCGGCGCAGCAGCGCGAACGGCACGTCGGGGGCGCACGAGTGGACGACGACGGGTCCGCCCGGGTGCGCGCCGACGACGTCGCGGAGGGTGGACTCGACGAGCTGCCGGTCGACGGCGCGGTGGGTGCGGTAGCCGCTGGCGCTGCGCACCCGGCCGGTGAGGACGGCGACGAGGGAGGGTTCGTCGAGCTGGAGGACGAGCTGGGCGCCGGGGACGCGGCGGGCGACCTCGGCGAGGTGCAGGCGCAGCCCTTCGGCGAGGGAGGCGGCGAGGTCGCGGCAGGCGCCCGGGTCGGAGAGGACGGCCTCGCCGTTGCGCAGTTCGAGGGCGGCGGCGAGCGTCCAGGGGCCGACGGCCTGCACCTTGACCTGGCCGGTGTGTCCCTGGGTGAACTCCTCCAGCGCGTCCAGGTCCTCGCCGAGCCAGGCCCTGGCCCGCTTGGTGTCCCGGCCGGGGCGGTCGCCGAGCCGCCAGCCGCTGGGCTCCACGCGCGCGTACAGCTCGACGAGCAGCCCCGCGGTGCGGCCGATCATGTCGGCGCCCGGTCCCCTGGCGGGCAGTTCGGCGAGGTGGGGGAAGTCGTCGAAGGAGCCGGTGACGGTTTTGGCGGTCTCCCGGGCGTCGCCGCCCGGCATCGAGCCGACACCGGTGGCGGGACCGAAGGTGAACTGGCTGTTGTCACTCACCCGGGAAGACTATGCGCCCGCGCGGGGGGCGGGGCACGGCGGGCGCCACCGGCCGCCGGGCGGACGCGGGCGCGTGGACAGTTCGGCGGGTGGGCGCGCGGTCAGCGCCCCGGGCGGACCGTCAGGTCGGTCACCTCCGCGTCCCTGGGCAGGTCGAGGGCGGTGAGGACGGTCGTCGCGACGGACTCGGGGTCGATCCAGCGGGCCGCGTCGTACGCCTTGCCCTCCTGCTGGTGGACCTTGACCTGCATGGGGCTCGCGGTGCGGCCCGGGTAGACGGAGGTGACGCGGACGCCGTTGCCGTGCTCCTCGTTGCGCAGCGCGTCGGCGAGCGCCTTGAGGCCGTGTTTGGAGGCCGCGTAGGCGGACCAGTCGGCGTGCGCGGCCAGGCCGGCGCCGGAGTTGACGAAGAGGACGTGGCCGCGGGCCGCGCGGAGCTGGGGCAGGAAGTGCCGGGTCAGCTCGGCGGGGGCGACGAGGTTGACGTTGAGCTGGTGGTGCCAGGACTTGGGGGTGAGGTCGCCGACCGGGCCGAGGTCGACGACGCCCGCGATGTGCAGCAGCGAGTCCACCCGCTCGGGCAGCGGCTGGTGGGAGAAGGCCCAGGACAGCTTGTCGGGGTCGGCGAGGTCGCCGACCAGGGTCTTCGCGCCGGGGAACGCGGCGGCGAGTTCCTTGGCGCGGCCGGCGTCGCGCGCGTGCAGGACGAGGTCGTCGCCGCGCGCGTGCAGGCGGTGGGCGACGGCCTCGCCGATGCCGGAACCGGCTCCGGTGATCACATGGGTTGCCATGCCGGCCATGCTCGCACCTCGCCGGTGGCGGCTACTGGATGCCCTGGCTCTCCTCCAGGAAGGCGAGCGCGCCCACCGGCTCCTCGGCGAAGAGGACCAGTTCGGTCAGGGGGCGGGTCAGGAACCCCTCGTCCTCCATGCGCTGGAACTGCTGCTTGAGGCCGTCGTAGAAGCCGTCGGTGTTGAGCACCACGACGGGCTTGTCGGTGTGCCGGTGCTTCTTCAGTTCCAGGATCTCGGTGGCCTCGTCGAGGGTGCCGGTGCCGCCGACCATGACGACCACGGCGTCGGCCTTCTCCAGGAGCAGCCGCTTGCGTTCGGCGAGGTCGGCCGCGATGACCATCTCGTCGGCGCCGGCGCGCGCCTTGGCGGCGAGGAAGCCGACGGAGACGCCGACCAGCCGGCCGCCCGCCTCCTGGGCGCCGTCGGCGACGACCTTCATCAGGCCCGTGTCGGAGCCGCCCCAGACGAGGGTGTGGCCGCCCTCTCCGAGGAGTTTCCCGAATTCGGCGGCGGGGCGGGTGTAGCGGTCGTCGAGGTCGGCGGCGGAGAGGAAGACACAGATACGCATGGGGTCACGGTACGGCGGAACATCCGGGGCCCCGCAGTCGTTTTCCGGGTATGGCCGAAGGACACACGATCACCATCGAACAGGGCACCCGGCGGGTCAGGGTCAGGCACGGCGACCAGATCCTGGCGGAGAGCGGGCGCCCCCTGCTGCTGAGAGAGACGGGCTGTCCGGTGCGCTACTACCTGCCGGCCGAGGACGTCCGCCTCGACCTGCTGACGCCGTCGGACACCCGCACCCACTGCCCCTTCAAGGGCGACGCCCGCTACTGGTCGCTGCCGGACGCGGCGGACCTGGTGTGGTCCTACCCCGAGCCGAAGCCCGGGGTGGCGGAGATCAAGGACCACCTGTGCTTCTACGAGGTCGAGGAGTTGGAGGAGGCGGCCTGAGCCGCGGGTCACGGGCGCGGGTGCGAGCCCGCGTCCGTGGCCTTCCGCCGTGCGGGGCCGGTCAGACGTCGGCGGTGGCCGCCCGCGCCGTCGTCGCGATCGTCGCCGACCCCACCACACGTGTGCCGTCGTACAGGACGATCGCCTGGCCGGGCGCGACCCCGCGGACCGGTTCGGTGAAGGTGACCTCCAGGGTGCCGTCGACGAGCGCCGCGTGGACCTCCGTCTCGCCGCCGTGGGCGCGCAGTTGCGCGGTGTAGGTGCCGGGGGCGATCGGGGCGGTGCCGCACCAGCGGGGGCGGACGGCGGTCAGCGCGCTGACGTCGAGGGCGGCGGCCGGGCCGACGGTGACGGTGTTGTCGACCGGGGAGATGTCGAGGACGTAGCGGGGCTTGCCGTCGGCGGCCGGGGTGCCGATCCGCAGGCCCTTGCGCTGGCCGATGGTGAAGCCGTAGGCGCCCTCGTGCGAGCCGACGACCGTGCCCGACTCGTCGACGATGTCGCCCTCGGCCTTGCCCAGCCGGTTCGCGAGGAAGCCCTGGGTGTCGCCGTCGGCGATGAAGCAGATGTCGTGGGAGTCGGGCTTCTTGGCGACGGCGAGGCCGCGCCGTTCGGCCTCGGCGCGGATCTCGTCCTTGGTGGTGAGGGTGTCGCCGAGCGGGAAGAGGGCGTGCGCGAGCTGCCGCTCGTCCAGGACGCCGAGGACGTAGGACTGGTCCTTGGCCATGTCGGAGGCGCGGTGCAGTTCGCGGCTGCCGTCGGCGCGGGTGACGACCTGGGCGTAGTGGCCGGTGCAGACGGCGTCGAAGCCGAGGGCGAGCGCCTTGTCGAGGAGCGCGGCGAACTTGATCTTCTCGTTGCAGCGCAGGCAGGGGTTGGGGGTGCGGCCGGCCTCGTACTCGGCGACGAAGTCCTCGACGACGTCCTCGCGGAAGCGTTCGGCGAGGTCCCAGACGTAGAACGGGATGCCGATGACGTCGGCGGCACGGCGGGCGTCGCGGGAGTCCTCGATGGTGCAACAGCCCCGGGCGCCCGTGCGGAACGACTGGGGGTTGGCCGAGAGCGCCAGGTGGACGCCGGTCACGTCGTGACCCGCGTCGGCCGCGCGGGCGGCGGCCACGGCGGAGTCCACGCCGCCCGACATGGCGGCGAGGACGCGGAGGGGACGGGAACGCTGCGGGGTGTCAGTCATAGCCCTTCCAGGGTAAGGGCGGTCGGGAACCGGATCTCGCGGATATCCGTTGTGGATCACATGGGGGCGACGAAGAAGGACACGGACCGGCACCTCGGCCGGCGCGGGCTGCTGATCGGCGGCGCCGCGGCGGCGCTCGGCACGGCCGCGCTGGCCCGCGACGAGCTGGCCCGGCTGTGGGGGCGGCTGCCCGGTCCCCGCACGCCGCGGGTCGAGGGCGCGGTGGACTTCAGGGGCGCGCTGTGGACGGCGGCGTCGTCGGGGAACTTCCGGTGGGCACAGCGGCCGGACGACTACCGGATAGACCGCGTGATCATTCATGTCACGCAGGGCAGCTACCAGAGCGCGGTGCGGGTGTTCAAGGACCCGTCGCACCAGGCCGCCGCGCACTACATCGTGCGCAAGGACGGCCGGATCACGCAGATGATCCGGGAGCTGGACGTGGCGTTCCACGCGGGGAACCGGTCGTACAACGAGCGGAGCGTGGGCATCGAGCACGAGGGTTTCGTGGACCGTCCGCAGGACCTCACGGACGCGATGTACGCGGCGTCGGCGCGGCTGACGGCGGGGATCTGCGCGCGGTACGGCATACCCGTCGACCGGCGGCATGTGATCGGGCACGTGGAGGTGCCGGGGACGGACCACACGGACCCGGGTCCGCACTGGGACTGGAAGCGGTACATGAAGCTCGTCCGCGAGGCGAAACGTGACGCAGATCACTCGAAGGCGGAGTTGTGAGCGGGCTCCGAGAACCATGTGTCCGACTCGTCCCGCGCCCGCCGGGTGAGCAGCGGCACCGCAATTCGCCCAGCTAGCAAGAGCCCGGCGCTTCCAGGGTGATCGCACGGCGGTCCTGGCCCGCTGCCGGCTCCGTCCCCACCATCGGCCGGTACGACACCTCCGACTTCATGATGGCGCCCTTGATGGCGACGGAGAGCCAGGGCCCGTCAGGTCAGGCCCGCGGCGCGGGCGCGTTCCACCGCCGGGCCGATCGCCTTGCCCACGGCCTCGACGTCGGCCGGGGTCGAGGTGTGGCCCAGGGAGAAGCGCAGGGTGCCGCGGGCCAGGTCGGGATCGGTGCCGGTGGCCAGCAGGACGTGGCTCGGCTGGGCGACGCCCGCGGTGCAGGCGGAGCCGGTGGAGCACTCGATGCCCTGGGCGTCGAGCAGCAGCAGCAGCGAGTCGCCCTCGCAGCCGGGGAAGGTGAAGTGGGCGTTGGCGGGGAGCCGGTGGGCCGGGTCCCCGCCGAGGATCGCGTCGGGCACCGCGCCCCTGACCGCCTCGACGAGGCTGTCGCGCAGGGCCCCGATCTCGCGGGCGAACCACGCGCGCCGCTCGGCGGCGAGCCGGCCGGCCACCGCGAAGGAAGCGACCGCCGGGACGTCCAGGGTGCCGGAGCGCACATGCCGTTCCTGGCCGCCGCCGTGCAGGACGGGGACGGGGGTGTGCTCGCGGCCCAGCAGCAGCGCGCCGATGCCGTAGGGGCCGCCCACCTTGTGCGCGGAGACGGTCATCGCGGCGAGCCCCGAGGCGGCGAAGTCGACCGGGACCTGGCCGAACGCCTGGACCGCGTCCGCGTGCAGCGGGACGCCGAACTCGGCGGCGACGTAGGCGAGTTCACGGACCGGCAGGATGGTGCCGATCTCGTTGTTGGCCCACATCACGGTGGCCAGGGCGACGTCGTCGGGGTTGCGGGTGATGGCCTCGCGCAGCGCGTCCGGGTGGACCCGGCCGTGGCGGTCGACCGGCAGGTACTCGACGGTGGCGCCCTCGTGCTCGCCGAGCCAGTGCACGGCGTCGAGGACCGCGTGGTGCTCGACGGGGCTCGACAGAACGCGGGTGCGGGCCGGGTCGGCGTCCCTGCGGGACCAGTACAGGCCCTTGACGGCGAGGTTGTCGGCCTCGGTGCCGCCGGAGGTGAAGACGATCTCGCTGGGGCGGGCGCCGAGCGCCTCCGCCAGCGTCTCGCGGGACTCCTCGACGGTGCGGCGGGCCCCGCGGCCGGAGGCGTGGAGGGAGGAGGCGTTGCCGGTGGTGCCCAGGTGCGCCGTGAGGGCCTCGACGGCCTCGGGGAGCATCGGGGTGGTCGCGGCGTGGTCGAGGTAAGCCATGGTGGGCCCGAGTCTACGGCGCCGCACCGGCCGGTCCGTGGGGCAGGTCGGCGGCGCCCCGTCGTCCGCGGGGCGGCCGGTGCGGGTCACAGGCTCCAGGAGACGGTGTCGCTCCACTGCATGGCGGCGACCAGGACCAGCAGGTCGGCCACGCCGAGGCCGAGGCCGAGCAGGGCGCGGCCCCGGCGGGCGGTGCCGCGCCAGAGGGCGACGCCGGCCAGCGCGATGGCGATCGGGCCGAGGAAGACATTGAGGACCAGCAGGCCGAGCAGGCCGAGGACGAAGGACGCGACGGCCATGCCGTCGGCGTCACGGGCGCCGGCCCGGCGGCCGGCGGCGGGTGCGGTGAGGTGCATGACGGATCAGCTCCCGACGGTCGGGGGTGGGATGGGAACGGTCGGTGCGCGCGGCGGGTCCAGCCGGGGCGACCTGCGGGCCCCTGGGGACCGCGGGTCAGCGCGCCGTCGTCGAGGTCGACGCGGCACGGCGGCGGCCGTGGCGTTCGCGGACCGCGAAGACGACGAGCCAGACGCCGATGACGGCGGCGGCGGCCAGGCTGACGGGGACGGGCGCGTGGGCGACGGTGCCCATGACGATGCCCAGCAGGAGGAGAGCGGCGACGAGGAACAGCATGGGAAGGAGTACCCCCTCCGAGACGCCTCGGGCGTCTCTCGTGTCATGTCGGTGAACGAATGCGGTAACAGTTGTTCACTGACTACCCAGTCTAGCGCGCGGGTCACTTCCCCAAGAGGGAGAACAGTTGTTAACTGGATGACATGAGTCACACGCTCGGCGTCCGGCAGGCCCAGAAGCGGAGGACCCGGCAGGCGCTCCTGGACGCGGCGCTCGGACTGCTGGCGGAGCAGAGCCTGAGCAGCCTGGGGCTGCGCGAGGTCACCCGGGCCGCCGGGGTCGCCCCGACCGCCTTCTACCGGCACTTCCGCTCCACCGCCGACCTCGGGGTGGCGCTGGTCGAGGAGGCCCTCGACAGCCTGCACCCGATGATCGGGACGACGGTCTCGCCCGACGACGACAGCGACCGCCGCATCGCCCGCGCGGTCGCCCTGATCGCCGGCCATGTGGACGCCCATCCCGCGCACGTCCGCTTCGTCGCGCGCGAGCGGCACGGCGGGGTGCAGCCGGTGCGGGAGGCGATCGGGGAGCAACTGGCCCGGTTCGCCGGGGAGGTGAAGGCGGAGCTGGCCAAGGACCCGCACGCGGCGGGCTGGAGCGACGACGACCTGCTGATGCTGGCCCACCTCTACGTGGACCAGATGCTCAGCACGGCCTCCCTCTTCCTGGAGACCCCGCGGGACGCGCCCGGGGAGCGCGAGCGGGTGGCCCGCCTCGCGGCCCGGCAGCTGCGGCTGATCAGCACCGGACGCGCCCACTGGCTGGACTGACCGGGACCGGCGGCGGGGCGGCCCTCCCCCGGGCGGCGGGCCAACCGCCCCCGCCCCGGCGTCAGTTCGCCGTGGCCTGCCTGCTGGGGGCCCCGCTCGGCGCGGCACCGCCCTGACCGCCGCCGGGGCCGCCGCAGCCGCCGCCCTGCCCGCCGGGACCCCCCTCGCCGCCGCCCGGACCGCCGGACGGCATGCCCGAGGGGGCACCGCTCGGCCGGGCGGAGGCATCGCCGGTGGGGGCGCCCGAGGGGGCGCCGCTGGGCCGGGCGGAGGCGTTGCCGGTCGGCATGCCGGAGGGCGGCGCGCAGGACTGCCCCTGCCCGGAGCCGCCTCCGCTCGACGAGGACGACGAGTCGCCCGAGCCGCAGGCCGCCAGGGCCAGGGGCGAGAGCGCCAGCAGGGCCACGGCGGAAAGGAGACGCGCACGCTTCATGAGGAACAGCTCCAGGGACGATGAGGGGGGCTTAGACCGGCACTCAACCAACGGCGCTTAGGCGGGCGTTGGGGCTGCTCTGTGGGCGGCCTGTCAGCGAGGCAAAGGGACCTTCAAGTGCCGTCTGCGACCAGGCACTTCACGCCCGCACCGGCCCGCCGACCGGTACAGCTCCGTGACAGGACGTCCGCCCACGCGGGCCCAACTCACCTCACTGCGACCGCCGTTCGCGGCACCCTCCGCGGATACCGTCACCTCCCGTGGGGGAACCTCACAGGCGACGCACCCCCGGACAGGAAGGCCCGCCATGGACGCCATCGACCCCCGACCGCTCTACGCCCGCGCCACCGAGCAGACCGCCGCGGTGATCAAGGCGGTGACGCCCGAGGTGCTCGCCGGTCCCACGGCCTGCGCCGAGTTCGACGTCCGGACGCTGCTCGCGCACATCGTCGGCGGCACCCTCAGGATCGCGGTGGTCGGCGAGAACGGCGACGGCGGCGGGGTGCGGGCGCTCGCCGAGGGGGTGCCCGACGACGGCTGGCCCGCCGCCTTCGACGAGGTCAGGGTGCGGGTGCTGCGGGCCTGGGAGAGCGACGAGCGGATGGCGGCGCCGGTGCGGGCGCCGTGGGGTGAGGTGCCTGGCCGGGAGGCGCTGCCCGGGTATGTGATGGAACTGGTCGCGCACACCTGGGACTTGTCCGACGCCCTCGGCCACCCGGTCGAACTCGACCCGGTGGTGGGCGAGTTCGCGCTCGCGTCGGCGCGGCAGATGCTGCCGGAGGACCGTGAGGGCTCGGGCCTGCCGTTCGCGTCGGCCCGGCCGGCCCCCGAAGGGGCCGACGTCTACGGCCGGTTGGCGGCCTGGCTCGGCCGGGAGCCGGTCAGCCGAGCCTGACCCGGGCGAGCTGGCGGGACTGCGCGACCAGCCGGTCGTCGCTGTCCCAGACCTCGGCGTCCTCCTCCAGGAAGCCGCCGGCGAGGTTGCGGGTGGTGATGGAGACCCGCAGCGGTCCCGGCGCGGGGCGGCGGCGGACGTGGACGGTCATCTCGACCGTCGGGACCCAGCCGGACAGGCCGATCTCGAACGCGGTGGGCGGCAGCGCGTCCACCGCGAGCAGCAGCGAGAGCGGGTCGGCGTCCCGGCCGTCGGCGAGCGCGAACCAGGCCCGCATCTCGCCCCGGCCCGAGGGGGCGCCGACCGCCCAGCCGAGCGTCGAGGGGTCGAGCCTGAGCCGCAGCCGGTCGGCGATGGGCGAGCTGACGGAGCCGGGCGCGGGTCCGTCCTCGGCGCCGACGCACTGTTCGAGCGGCGGCATCGCCGGGGGCTCGGCGGTGGTGCGGACGTCGTCGGGGAGGGCGTCGAGGTCGCCGTAGGAGGCGAGGACGCGGATGCGCTCGACCTCGGTGCCGTCGTCGTCGTACTGGACGAGGGAGGCCTGGCCGGTGGAGAGGGTGCGGCCGGTGCGGACGGTCTCGGTGCGCACGACGGCCGGCCCCGGGCGGGACGCGGTGAGGTAGTGCGCGGAGATCGTGAACGGGTCGGCGTGCGGCAGCGTCTGTCCGAGGGCGCGGCCGATGACGGCGAGGAGGTAGCCGCCGTTGACGGCGTTCATGATGGTCCAGCCGGCCGAGAGGTCGATGTCGTGGACACCGGGCCCGCGCGGGACGAGGGCGGTGTCCCGGTCGAACTCGCTGTCGCCGATCGCGGCCCGGACGGCGGGCGCGGAAGCTGCGTCTGACATGCCCGAACCGTACAACAAGGCATTACTAAGCGGTAGCTTTCACCCGTGCGGCCCGTGCCCTGTCAGGCCGGGAGCCGCGCGCCCCTGAGACCCGGGCGGCCCCGAGCCCCGTGCGGCCCCCGGGACCTGCGGGACCCCCAGGGCCCGTGCGCCGCGCGGGGTTCGACCTCGGTGAGGGACCGGCAATTTCTTGGTAAGTGTCCCCACCCGCCCGAAACCGGGCCCTCCGCGTCCCCCTCTACCGGGACATGAGCCTCACCGGGACTCCGTTCCTCTACCTGCTGATCGTGCTGTTCGCGATCGCACTCGCCCTCCCCCTCGGCCTCTGGTCCCGCCTGCGCGGCCCCAGGACCCTGCGAGCCGCGGCCCGGACACTGATGCTGCTGTTCGCCCAGGGCACCGCGGTCGCCCTGGTCTTCGTCCTGGTCAACAACGCCAACAGCCTCTACGACAACTGGGCCGACCTGCTCGGCACCGGCGACCACGTGCGGCGGGCCGCCGATCTGGGCGCCGACGGCACCGGCGGGATAGCGCTGGAACGGCTGCCCAAGGTGCGCCAGACCTTCACCCCCGCGACCGGTCCAGGCATGGCCGGTGTCCGCGTCACCCAGCTGAAGGGCCGCGTCTCCGGGGTCGACGCCGAGGTCTACGTCTGGCTGCCGCCCCAGTACGACGAACCGGCCTACCGGCACCACGCGTTCCCCGTCGTGGAGCTGCTGCCCGGCTACCCCGGCTCGGCGAAGGCGTGGTTCGGGTCGATGGACGCCACCCGGCAGCTCGCCCCGCTGATGCGCGACGGCCGGATCACGCCGTTCATCCTGGTCGCGCCGCGCACCAACCTGCTGGCAGGCGTGGACACCGGCTGCGCCAACATCCCCGGCACGGTCGACGCCGACAGCTGGCTCAGCGTCGACGTGCCGCGCATGGTCCTCGACACCTTCCGCGCCGAGCCCGCGCCCAGGGGGTGGGCGGTGTCCGGGTACTCGGCGGGCGGCCACTGCGCCACCAAGCTGGCGATCGCGCACCCGGACCGCTATCTGGCCGCCGTCAGCATGTCCGGCTACAACGACCCGATCGGCGAACGCGCCTCGCTCGCCGCCCAGACGCCCGCGCTGCGCGCGGCCAACAACCCCTACCTGCTGCTGCGCGGGGCCGCCGCGCCGCCCCGCATCGCGCTCTACCTCTCCGGCCAGCCGCACGACGGCTACGAGGCCGCCGTGGCCCTGGCGCAGAGCGCGAAGGCGCCGACGACCGTGCACGTGGTGTACGTCCCGAAGAGCGCAGGCGGGCACACCATGGCGCTGTGGCGGCCGCAGGTGGTGCCGTCGTTCCAGTGGCTCACCCAGCAGATGGGCGGGCGCCGGGCGGCCGGCGGCGCTACTCCTCGCGCACCGTCGAGCGGCGGTTCCACGCACGCGGCGCTCGCCAGTGGTACCGCATCGCGAGCAGGCGCAGGGCGAAGGCGGTGACGGCCGCGAAGCCGCCGGTGAGCGGGGTGAGCACGTCGTAACGGATGCACAGGACGGCCATGGTGGCGCCGACGATCGCCGGGACCGCGTAGAGGTCGCGGTCCCAGCGCAGCAGCGACGGCACCTCGTTGGCGAGCACGTCCCGCAGCACACCCCCGCCGACGGCGGTGGCCAGGCCGAGGACCGCGGACGAGGTGAGGCTGAGCCCGTACTCGTACGCCTTCGTCGTCCCGGCGACGCAGAACAGGCCGAGGCCCGCCGCGTCGAAGACGTTCACCCCGGCCTGGATGCGCTCCACATGGGGGTGCAGGAAGAAGACCAGGAGGGCGGCGAGCAGCGGGGTGAGGAAGTAGCCGAGGTCGGTGAAGGCGGCCGGCGGCACGGCCCCGATGACCAGGTCGCGGAAGAGTCCCCCGCCCAGCGCGGTGACCTCGGCGAGGACGGCGATGCCGAACACGTCGAAGTTCTTGCGGACCGCCAGCAGCGCGCCGGAGATGGCGAACACGAAGATCCCGACGAGGTCGAGGGTGTGCTGGACGGAGGGATTGAAGAGTTGCGGGAGCACCCCCGTATTCTCACCCGGGAACCGGAACGGACCGTTCGGGGGCGGGAATCCCGGCGGCCCGTCGGCCCGGCTTTCCCGACTTTCGTAGCCGAGGGGCTACAGGGCGGGCTTGCCCGCCGTGAACAGCCAGGTGTCGAAGAGGTCGTCCAGCCGCTGTCCTGAGACCTTCTCGGCCAGCCGCACGAAGTCGGCGGTGTCCGCGTTGCCGTAGCGGTGCAGCTTCGTCCAGGCGGGCAGCAGCGCGAAGAAGGCCCTGTCGCCGATGCGTTCGCGCAGCATCTGGAGGGTCATCGCGCCGCGCTGGTAGACGGCGGAGGCGAACATGGTGTCGCGCTGGGGGTCGCCGGGGAGGGTCTGCCAGAAGGCGCTGTCCGCGGGGCGGGAGCCGTAGCCGGCCAGGAACGCGTCGTGCGCGGTGCGGGTGCCCTGGTGCTCGCCCCACAGCCACTGCGCGTAGGTGGCGAAGCCCTCGTTGAGCCAGATGTCCTTCCAGTGGGCCACCGACACGGAGTCGCCGAACCACTGGTGGGCCAGTTCGTGGACGATCGTCGTCTCGCTGCGCACCGCCGAGTAGGCCGGTTTCGACTGCACTTCGAGGGAGAAGCCGGCCTCCGGCATGTCGTCGACGATCGCGCCGGTCTCCTCGAAGGGGTAGGGCCCGAACAGCGTCGACCAGTAGTCGGTGGCGGCGGCGGTCACGGCGTACACGTCGACGCTGTTGCTGTCGGCGAGGACCGGGTCGATCGCCACGTAGATCGGGGTGCCGCCGGGTGTCCGGCCGGTCCTGACGTCGAACTTCCCGATGGTGGCGGTGGCGAGGTAGCTGGCCATGGGCCGCGACTCGCGCCAGTGGGTGTACGTGGAGCCGCCCTTGTCGCGCGTGGACACCAGCCGCCCGTTGGAGACTCCGGTCAGGCCGCGGGGCGCCTTGATGCGGATGTCGTAGGTGGCCTTGTCGGAGGGGTGGTCGCTGGACGGGAACCAGGTGGAGGCCGCGTTGGGCTCGCAGGCGACGAAGACGCCGTCGGGGGTCTTCATCCAGCCGTAGTCGGAGCCGAAGACGATGGGGCCGTTCAGCGGTTCGGGTGTCCCGCCGTAGGTGACGGTGACGTCGAAGTCGCGGCCCTCGCGCAGGAAGGCGCGCGGGGTGACGCGCAGTTCGTCGCCCTGCCGGGTGAACGCGGCCCGTCTGCCGTCGACCTGGACGCCGGTGACGTCGAGCTTCTGGAGGTCGAGGTCGAAGGAGGAGAGGTTCCGGGTGGCGCGGGCGGTGAGCGTGGTGCGGCCGTCGAGGCGGTCGGTGTCCGGGTCGTAGGCGATGTCGAGGGCGTAGTGGCGGGCGTCGAAGCCGCCGTTGCCCAGCTCGGGGAAGTAGGGGTCGCCGATGCCGGGGGCGCCGGGGGCGGGGGCCGGGGCGGCCGCGATGGCGAAGAAGGAAGCCGCCGCGACCGCGACGGCTCCCCGACGTGCCGAACGGGAGAGTTCCATGAGTCGTCCCTTTCGAGCGTGACCGATCATGCGGGCACGGACGACTCTGAACTCTCCCGTTCAGACATGTACATGACTTTGCCAAGCCATCATGCGCTACTTGTCGGTCGGCTCCTGACCCGCGGCCGGCTCGGTGCCGGTCGCCGGGGTGCCGGGCGCCGGGGTGCCGGTGGACGCGGGCGCGGTCGACGCGGTGCCGGCCTCCGCGCCTGAGGCGTCCGTCGTCGTCGTCGTCCCGGCCGTCGTCGCCGTCGTCTCAGCCGTCGTCGCGCCCGAGACCTCGGCCGCGACCGCCGCCGACGTCTCCGCCGACTCCGCGAGCACCTCGTCGGCGACCAGCTCGGCCGCCTCCTTCGCCACCGTCAGCAGCACAGTGTCCTGCGGGGCCTGGTCCTCGAAGTTCTCCGGGTGGTGGCAGGCCACCCGCTGACCGGGACGCAGCTCAAGCAGCGGCGGCTCGGTCGTCTTGCAGATCTCCGTCGCCTTCCAGCACCGGGTGTGGAAGCGGCAGCCGCTGGGCGGCGAGATCGGCGAGGGCACGTCGCCGCGGAGCAGGATGCGCTCGCTCTTGGCGTCCTTGCGGCGCGGGTCGGGGATCGGCACCGCCGACATCAGCGCCTTGGTGTACGGGTGCATCGGCGCCTTGTACAGCGACTCGCGGTCGGCCAGCTCCACGATCTTGCCGAGGTACATCACCGCGATCCGGTCCGAGACGTGCCTGACCACCGAGAGGTCGTGCGCGATGATCACGTACGTCAGGCCCAGCTCCTGCTGGAGGTCGTCCAGCAGGTTGACGACCTGCGCCTGGATCGACACGTCGAGCGCGGAGACCGGCTCGTCCGCCACGACCAGCTTCGGGTTGAGCGCGAGCGCGCGGGCGATGCCGATGCGCTGGCGCTGGCCGCCGGAGAACTCGTGCGGGTAGCGGTTGTAGTGCTCGGGGTTGAGGCCGACCACCGACAGCAGCCGCTGGACCTCCTTCTTCAGACCGCCCTCGGGGGTGACGTTCTGCAGCTTGAAGGGGGCGCCCACGATGGTGCCGATGGTGTGGCGCGGGTTCAGCGACGAGTACGGGTCCTGGAAGATCATCTGCACGTCGCGGCGCAGCGGGCGCATGCCGCCCATGCCGAGGTGCGTGATGTCCTTGCCCTGGAACTCGACCGTGCCGCCGGTCGGTTCGAGCAGCCGGGTGATCAGCCGGCCCATCGTCGACTTGCCGCAGCCGGACTCGCCCACGACGCCGAGCGTCTCGCCCGCGCGGACCTCGAAGTCGATGCCGTCGACCGCGTGCACCGCCCCGACCTGCCGCTGGAGCAGGCCCTTCTTGATCGGGAAGTGCTTCTGGAGCCCGGTCACCTTCAGCAGGATCTCGGGGTCGTCGGCCGTCCTCGCGCCGTCACCCTGGGCGGGAATGGTCACTGCCGTGTCCTTGGATTTCTCGCTCACAGCTTCGGCGCAATCTCTTCGGTCCAGATACGCTCCCGCTGCTCCTGCGTCATGTGGCAGGCGGCCCAGTGCCGGGTGTCGACCTCGGTCAGCTCGGGGCGGACCGTGCGGGTGACGTTGTCCTTCGGGATGTCGGCGTAGGGGCAGCGCGGGTTGAACGCGCAGCCCGACGGAACGTTGATCAGCGAGGGCGGCGAGCCCTTCACCGGGATCAGGCGCTCCTGCTGTTCGCGGTCGAGCCGCGGCATCGAGCCGAGCAGACCCCAGGTGTAGGGGTGCCTCGGCTCGTAGAACACCTTCTCGGCGGGGCCGCGCTCGATGCACCGTCCGCCGTACATCACCAGGATGTCGTCGGCGAGTTCGGCGACGACGCCCAGGTCGTGGGTGATGACGATGACCGCGGAGCCGAACTCCTTCTGCAGGTCCCTGATCAGGTCCAGGATCTGCGCCTGGACGGTCACGTCCAGGGCGGTCGTCGGCTCGTCCGCGATCAGCAGCTCGGGGTTGTTGACCAGCGACATGGCGATCATCGCGCGCTGGCGCATGCCGCCGGAGAACTCGTGCGGGTAGTTGTCCACCCGCTTGTCGGGCTGCGGGATGCCGACCCGGTCGAGCATCTCGACCGCGCGCCGCTTGGCGGTCTTCTTGTCGACGTCGTGGTGGACCCGGTAGGCCTCCACGATCTGGTGGCCGATCGTGTAGTACGGGTGCAGCGCGGACAGCGGGTCCTGGAAGATCATGGACATCTCGCGGCCGCGCAGCTTGCGCACGTGGTCCGGGTCGGCCGACAGCAGCTCGGTGCCGTCCAGCCAGATCTCGCCGGACAGCTGGGCCTTGCGCTTGCCGTACTGGCCGGCGGTGTGCAGGCCCATGATGCCGAGCGAGGTCACCGACTTGCCGGAACCCGACTCGCCCACGATGCCGAGGGTCTTGCCCTTCTCCAGCTGGAAGCTGAGTCCGTCGACGGACTTCACGAGGCCGTCGTCGGTCGGGAAGTGCACCTTGAGGTCGCGCACCTCGAGGAAGGCCGTCGGCGCGGGCGAGGCCCCGGTGGGCTCGCCCACGGCCGCGCCGCTCTTGCTCAGGTCGCTCATGTGAGCCTCACTCGGGGGTCGATCACGGCGTACAGGATGTCGACCACGAGGTTGGCGAGCAGCACCGCGAGAGAAGTGATGAGGGTGACGCCCAGGATGATCGGCAGGTCCTGGGTCTTGATGGCGTCGAGGACCGCGCGGCCGAGGCCGGGCAGGTTGAACGTCGACTCCGTCAGGATGGCGCCGCCGATGAGGGCGCCGAGGTCCATGCCGAGCATGGTCAGGATGGGCGTCATCGTGGAGCGCATGGCGTGCTTGCCGATGACGACCTGCTCCTTGAGCCCCTTCGCGCGCGCGGTGCGGATGTAGTCCTCGCCGAGGATCTCCAGCATGGTGGCGCGGGTGATCCGGGCGTACATCGCCGCGTACAGGAACGCGAGGGTGATCCAGGGCAGGATCATGCCGCCGAGGTAGCCGCCGAAGCTCTGGTCGAGGGGCACGTATTGGGCGTCCAGCCAGTGCAGCCCGAACGCGAAGATCGCGAGGCTGAGCAGACCGGTGAAGTAGATGGGGAGGGAGACACCCGCCAGGGCGACGACCATGGCGCCGCGGTCCCAGAAGGTGCCGCGCTTGAGCGCGGAGAGCACACCCGCCGCGAGGCCGAGGACCAGCCACAGCACGGCGGCACCGAGCGCGAGACCCAGGGTCACCGGGAAGCGGTCGGTGAGCACCGGCCAGACGGCCTGCTCGCTGCGGAAGGAGTAGCCGAAGCAGGGCGCGGCACACTCGGTGACGTCGCCGCCGCCCGAGTAGGTGCGTCCGACGAAGATGCCCTTGAAGAACTCCCAGACCTGGTGGTAGATCGGGTCACTCAGTCCGAGCTTCTCCCGGACCGCCTCGACGGCGGCAGGGTCGGCCTGCTTGCCCACGAAGCTCGCGGCGATGTCGACGCCCGCCCACTTCGGGACGAGGAAGAAGATGCCGAAGACCACCATGACGATGACCACGAGCATCACTGCGGCGGCGAACAACCGCCTGATGAGGTAAGCGAGCACAGCTAACGGCCCGCTGCGGACCGCGGGCCACCGGAGGTCTTCCGGTGGCCCGCGGATCCGCCGCGCCGGCCTTCACCTGCCTTTCGTGCCGTACGGCGGGTGTGCCGGGATTACTTCGCGGACTTCAGACCGAGGTTGACGAAGTCGTACATGCCGCTGTAGCCGTTCGACGTGTACACGTTCGCCAGGTTGTCCGAGCGCCAGTTGATGAACTTCTCGAAGGTGAAGGGCAGGTAGTACGCGCCCTCCATGACCTTGTGGTTGATCTCGGTCGAGATCTTGGTCTTGCCGGCGTCGTCGAGGGTCTTGACGTAGGTGTCGAAGAGACCGTCGATCGCCTTGTCCTTGATCAGCGCGTAGTTGTTGTTACCGCTGTCGAGGATGTACTTGCTGTCCCACAGGGGCAGACCGTAGCCCTGGACGGACGGGAAGTCCGGGCCCCAGCCCATGATGATGATGCCGTAGTTCTTCTTCTTGACGTTCGACGGGGAGCCGATGATGCCGGCCGTCTGCGAACCGTCGTACTGGTCGATCTGGGCGTTGATGCCGACCTTCTTCAGCGACGCCTGGAGCGACTGCGCCGTGGCGACCTCGACCGGCTTGTTGTTGCGCACCGCGATCGTGGTGGAGAAGCCGTTCGGCTTGCCGCACGCCTTCAGGGCCTTCTTGGCCTCGTCGGCGTTACCGGTCTTGTTGGCACCGGCGATCTCGTACGGGTCGTACTTCTGGCCCTCGGCGCCCGGGACGGACGGCGGGAGCATGTTGGTGCCGATGTCGCCACCGGCGACCGGGCCGCCGCGCGCGGTCTGCAGCGAGACGTGGTCGGCGCCGTAGATGACGGCCTTGCGGCACTCGATGTTGTCGAACGGCTTCACGCTCTGCGGGAAGACGGCGTAACGGACGTAGCCGGAGACCGGGTTGTCCAGGTTGGCCTTGTGCTCCTTCAGGGCGGTGGTGCGGCCCTGCGGCGACATGCCGGTCTGGTTGATGTCCAGGTCCAGGTCACCGTTGAGCAGGCGCTGGTCGAGCTGGTTGGCGTCCGAGAAGAACTGGACGGTGATCTTGTCCGGGTAGGCCTTGCGGACCGGGTCCGACGCCTGCTTCCACTCCGGGTTGCGCACCAGGGTCAGGTTCTTGCCGGGGCTGTACGCCTCGAACTTGTACGGACCGGAGGAGAACGGGTGCAGGCTGTACTTCGACTTGGTGTCCTTGTCCTGGCGGACCGGGGAGGCCGAGACCAGGGCGAGCACCTCCTCGAAGTCCGAGTTGGCCTCGGGCAGGTGGAAGACGATCGTCTTGTCGTCGGGCGTGTCGATCGCCTTCAGACCGAGCTTGTCCTTGGACGTGTCCTTGTAGGGACCCTTGTACTCGCCCTTGGGGTCGAGGAAGTCCTTCAGGTACGTCGGGCCGCCGGACAGGACGTCCTGGGCCCAGACGCGCTCGATGCCGTACTTGACGTCCTTGGACGTGATCGGCTTGCCGTCCTCCCACGTCACACCGTCGCGCAGCGTGTACGTGTAGGTCTTGCCGTCGTCGGTGACCTTGGCGAGACCCGAGGCGAGGTCCGGGGTGATCTCCGCGCCGGGCTTGCCGGCCTCGGTCTTGTTCGTGACGAGCTGGCGCGAGTAGTAGCGCGCGAAGTTCCACATGAAGCCGTAGTAGCCGCGCGTGGTGTCCCACGAGTCGGCGTCCTGGGCGCCACCGAACTTCAGCGTGCCGCCCTTCTTGGCCTCGGAGGCCTGGGCGACCTTGTTGTTGGCGGCGTCGAAGCCGGCCGCGCCGTTCTTCGAACCGCCGTTGTCGTCATCGCCGCCGCCGCACGCCGCCGTGGTCAGCAGCGCGGCGACCGCGGCAGCGGCGGCAAACGCCTGCTTGCGCCGCCCTGGGGTGCGTTGGGTAGTCACGATCTCGGATCCTCCGGATTAGATGAGAGACCCCGTGTTGGAGCCACGGGACGCTTGGAGTGCGGCGATTTCAGCGGGACGCCTTCGGGTCGAGCGCGTCCCGCACGCCGTCGCCGAAGAGGTTGAAGGCAAGGACGGTGATGAAGATCGCCACACCCGGGACCACCATGTACATGGGGTCGGACTCGTAGTAGTCGATCGCGCTGGAGAGCATCTGTCCCCAGGAGGACGTGGGCGGCTTGACCCCCACGCCGAGGAAGCTGAGCGCGGCCTCGGTGAGGATGTTCGTCGGGATCATCATCGTCGTGTACACGACGATGGGGGCGACGAGGTTCGGCAGCAGCTCCTTGAACAGGATGTACAGGCGTCCGGCGCCCAGCGAGCGGGCGGCCTCGACGTACTCGCGCTCGCGCATCGAGATGGTCTGGCCGCGCACCACGCGCCCGATGTAGGGCCAGCCGAAGAACCCGATGACCAGGATCATCACGAAGACGCGCACGTTCGAGCCGGTGAGGCCCAGCATCGCGTTCGGCATGACGGAGACCAGGGCGATCGTGAACAGCAGCTGCGGGAAGGCCAGCAGGCCGTCCATCACGCGGCTGATGACCGAGTCGACCCAGCCGCCGAAGAATCCGGCGAGGATGCCGAGGATCGTGCCGAGGAACACCGCGACCATGGCGGACAGGAAGCCGACCAGGAGCGAGACGCGGGCGCCGTAGAGGACGCGGGCGAAGATGTCGCGGCCGTTGACCGGCTCGACGCCGAGCAGGTGGTCGCCGCTGATGCCGCCCAGGGAACCCTTCGGGGTGCCGAACAGGGGGTCGATCAGGCTCTCGTTGTAGGCGTCCGGGTCCTGGCCGACCAGGTGCGTGATCACCGGGGCCAGCAGCGCCAGCAGGATGAGCACGAGGACGACGACGCCGCCGGTGAGGGCGAGCTTGTCCCGCTTGAGCCGCTCCCAGGCGATCCGCCCCAGGGAACGCCCCTGTACGGCCGTCACCCCGGTGGTGGCGACCGCCGCTTCCTCGGCCGCGCTCGGGGCCGCTTCCGCGGTCGGCTCGTGCAATGGTGCCGTCATCTGGCAGGGACCCCTCTCAACCGGCGGTAGCCGGCCCGCACTTGCCGCTGTAGCGGCGTGATTCAGTCCGTCGTACTCACGAGGCACAAGGCCCCTGGTGCGGGAGTCTTCAACGCTTTGGCGATCTGCTGCCAGGGTTGACGGTGAATGGATGCGTAAACGTGATGCGGTTAGGGGGGTTCCGTTATCCGGACGGCGGGTAACGGGGGCCGGACAGGTCTGAATTCCTAAATACCGGACATTTGTCGATCTTCCGGCTGCATCTACGCGCGCAGAACCGCTCGCACCGTCTCAGTAACCGCCGTGCGCCGGTGGGTAGCCGTAGCCGGCCGACGGCGCGTGGCCGCCGGGAGCGGCGTGCGCCTCGCGGTCGTAGAACGGACGCGCGCTCGCCCGCATCCACATCGCCACCGGATCGTTCTCGTCGGTCATCGCGACCGTCGACACCGGCAGCCCGTCAGGGACCGCGCCGATCGACTGCTGCATCATCGCCCGCACCGAGTCGACGGCCGGCGGCGAGGTGTCGTAGACGTCGAGCCCGATGGCCAGATACGGCGCCCCGAGGGCCGGCTGCACCCAGGCGCGGCGCAACGAGCGCACGGCCGGGGTGCGGTGGGCGTTCTGCGCGAGCAGGGCGTAGAACTGCGGCACCTCGATGCCGGGTTCGGAGAGCCGCAGCGGCCCGGCGGGCTGGCGCTCGAGGCCGGTGGCGATACGGCGCAGATCGAGCCAGGGGATGCCGAGGCCGCCGCCCGGCGCGTGCGGGTTGAGCCAGAGGCCGAAGTGGTCGGGGTAGAGCGTGCGCGCCACGTCGAGCCCGTCGACCACTTCGTAGGAGCGGTTCCAGCCACTGGCGGACAGCTCCTGGGCGGAGGTCACGCAGGGCGCGTAGCCGTGCCCCTCGACCTCCATGTTCCCGTACTGGGCGTCGGGGGAGCCGGCCTGACCGTGCCACAGGAGCATCCAGATCTGGCCGGAGGAGGGCATCGCCAGGGCGCGCAGCAGGGCCTCGTAGGCGTCGTAGCGCCCTGGGGTCACCTGGCGCAGCATGTGCTCGACCTGTCCGGCCGCCGCGGTGCCGCTGGCGCTCACCTGTACCGCCCCTTCTGGAGGTTGCCCGGAGTATGGAACCAGCTTAAGCGCCCAGGGGCCCGCGGCGGTCGCCCGTGCGGGACGGCCGCGGGCTCAGAACGCCCTCTGGTAGAAGGGCCGTACGTGGTCGCGGAGCCAGCCGGCGACCGGGTCGTCGGTGACGTCGAGCAGGACCAGGTTGACCGGCCAGGGGGGCGCGGCCAGGCCCATCGCCCGGCCGAGGGCCTGGGTGGGCAGGGCGTGGATGTCGCCCTCCCAGTGGGTGAGTTCGACGCCCACGAACATCACCGGCGGGGCCGTCTCGACCTCGGCGAGGCAGCGGCGGGCGGTGCGGACCACGCCGGTCGTCGCGAACTCGGCGGCGGCCGCGTTGAGGAAGTCGACCGGGTCGTGCTGCCAGTCGGGTTCGAACAGGCGCACCCGGCCGCCGGTGGCGGGTCCGGCGGGCGAGGAGTGGCCGGCCCGGCACAGCTCGGCGACGGCGGCGGGCGGCAGCGGGACGCCGACCGTGCCGTCCGGGTTCACCGCGACCCCGACCTGCGGGGGCAGGCCGCGGGCGAACTCGACGGCCGGCGCGATGGTGAACGACATGTGCGAGCCGACGACGTGCCGGAACTGCTCCTCGGAGCTGAAGACCGGGACGTACGCCTGGCCCTCGATCTCCAGGGTGGGCAGATCGAGGGGGACGCTGTCGGGGCCGCCGCCGTTGGGCAGCGGGATCCAGAGGAAGCTGCGGGCCAGCACCTCGACGATCCGGCCGCCTGCCGTGGGAACGCCGAACGACGCGGAGAGCACCTCCTCCAGTTCGTTGCCCGGCCAGCCGCCGTGCGGCTGGGGGTGTGCCTGCTGGGGAAAGTCCGCGGGAAGTTCCGCCGGGAAGTCCATCTCTGTACCGACCGCCTGCTGAGTACCACTGGTGGGTGGCTCAGGCTAACCGGTGGGCGGGCGGTCGGGACCTGCCGGTGAAGCCGATCCCGCGCAGCACGTCCGCCGCGTCCCGGTCGAGCAGGACCGCGGAACCCACCCCGGGGGGCAGATCGCCGCGCTCGACGGCGCGGATCAGCCGGGCGGCGGCGCCCCGGTGGCGCAGGAACGCGTACCGGGAGACGCCCCGGCCGCGCTCGCGCATGCCGTCGAGGGCGGTGTCGGGGGTGACGTCGAGCAGCAGCAGGTGCAGGGTGCCGCCGCGCCGTCTGGCGGCGCGGGCCAGCCAGCCGCGCACCCAGGACTGGGTGCCGCAGTCGTGCACGACGACGCCGTCGCCGCCGCGCAGGGCCCGCGCCAGGCCCGCGTAGTGGGCGAGCCTGACCAGCGGGCGGTAGACCGCGTAGGGCAGCCGGTGGCCGAGCCGGCCGTCCCAGGTGTCGCGGGTGTCCTGCGAGTCGACGCGCGGGCCGCGCACCGCCCTGCGCATCAGCGTGGACTTGCCGCTGCCGGGCAGTCCCGTGACGACGACCAGGTCGTGGGGGCCGAAGAGCAGGGCGTGCGGGCTGCGGCCCGAGCGGTCGCGCAGATCGCGGACCACCGGTGCCCGGCGGTCCCGGCAGGCCGTGCGGGCCGGGCCCGCGGGCTGCTCGGGCAACGCGACGGCCGACGTCGTGGCGTACGCCGTGGTCCTGTTCACCGTGATCGTCCTCCCCTGGGGCCCCTACGGATTCCCCATCCCCTCAGAGTGTAAAGAGAAGGTAATGTGCGGTGTCTCGCTTTTCTGTCATCGTCGTGCCACAGCCCCGTTACAGAGGGGGCCTGCCGTGCCGCGACGCGGCGTGCGATGATGTGCCCGCCAACTGCATACCGGCCGCTTGAATCCGCGCGGGAGAGTCCCCGGCGGCGCTTCGATGGAAGCGCGTCGCCCGGGGCGCCGAAGGAGCAAGTCCCTCCCTTGAATCTCTCAGGCCCCGTACCGCGCGGGCGAGGCACATCTGAAAAGCGAGCCGCTGACCGGTGGCTCCACCCAAGGTGCAAGCCGTGATCACGACGTGTTCACGGCGAACCTCTCAGGTTCCGATGACAGATGGGGAGGAACGACCTCTCCTCCCCCCGTGCCCGGCTCCGCGCGCGGGGTCCCCATCGCCCTGGGAGACAACCGTCCGATGAGCAGTACCGAACTCCGCCATACCGCGCTGGACGCCCTGCACCGCTCGCTCGGTGCCACGATGACCGACTTCGCCGGCTGGGACATGCCGCTGCGCTACGGCTCCGAGCGCGACGAGCACCTGGCCGTGCGCGCGAAGGCCGGCCTCTTCGACCTCTCCCACATGGGCGAGATCACGGTGACCGGCCCCGACGCCGCCGCCCTGCTGAACTTCGCCCTGGTCGGGAACATCGCGTCGGTGGGCGTCGGCCGCGCCCGCTACACCATGATCTGCCGGACCGACGGCGGCATCCTCGACGACCTGATCGTCTACCGGCTCGCCGAGCACGAGTACCTGGTCGTGGCCAACGCCTCCAACGCGCAGACCGTGCTGGACGCGCTGACGGACCGGGCCGCCGGGTTCGACGCCGAGGTCCGCGACGACCGGGACGCCTACGCGCTGCTCGCCGTCCAGGGCCCGGAGTCCTCCGGCATCCTGGCCTCGCTCACCGACGCCGACCTGGACGGCCTGAAGTACTACGCGGGACTGCCCGGCACCGTCGCGGGCGTCCCCGCGCTGATCGCCCGCACCGGCTACACCGGCGAGGACGGCTTCGAGCTGTTCGTGCGCCCCGAGCACGCCGTGGAGCTGTGGCAGGCGCTGACCAAGGCGGGCGAGGGCGTCGGCCTGGTCCCCTGCGGCCTGTCCTGCCGGGACACGCTGCGCCTCGAGGCGGGCATGCCGCTGTACGGGCACGAGCTGTCGACGTCGCTCACCCCCTTCGACGCCGGGCTCGGCCGGGTGGTGAAGTTCGAGAAGGAGGGCGACTTCGTGGGCCGCGAGGCGCTGCGCGAGGCCGCCGACCGGGCCGCGTCGCGGGCACCCCGGGTGCTGGTCGGCCTGATCGCCGAGGGCCGCCGGGTCCCGCGCGCCGGGTACCAGGTCGTCGCCGGCGGCGAGGTGGTCGGCGAGGTCACCTCCGGCACCCCCTCCCCCACGCTGGGCAAGCCGATCGCGATGGCGTACGTCGACGCGGCGCACGCGACGCCGGGCACGCCGGGGGTCGGTGTGGACATCCGGGGTACCCACGAGCCGTACGAGGTCGTGGCGCTGCCGTTCTACAAGCGCCAGAAGTAACGGGACCGGCGGGAGCCGTCCGGTCCCGGCGGAGCCCGCCCCGGCCGCCGGGGCGACGGCACGCCCGCGCGGGAGCCGCCGTCCGGAAGCGCCCGCCCGCCCCCTCAGCGCTTCCTCCGTGCCGCTCCCGGCACGCCCCCTTCACCACCACATCACCGCGTACAGGAGAATTCAGGCCATGAGCAACCCCCAGAACCTGCGGTTCAGCAAGGAGCACGAGTGGCTGTCGGTCGCCGAGGACGGCGTCGCGACGGTCGGCATCACGGAGTTCGCGGCGAACGCCCTCGGCGACGTCGTCTACGCGGACCTCCCGGGCACCGGATCGGCGGTGACCGCGGGCGAGACCTGCGGCGAGCTGGAGTCGACCAAGTCGGTCAGCGAGCTGTACTCCCCCGTCTCGGGTGAGGTCACCGAGGTCAACGAGGACGTCCAGAACGACCCGTCGCTGGTCAACTCGGAGCCCTTCGAGGGTGGCTGGCTCTTCAAGGTCCGCGTCTCCGAGGAGCCGGGCGACCTGCTCTCCGCCGACGAGTACGCCGCGTTCACCGCCGGCTGAGAAGGAGCGACACGATGTCCGTTCTGAACACCTCCCTGCACGAGCTGGACCCGGACGTGGCCGCCGCCGTCGACGCCGAGCTGCACCGCCAGCAGTCCACCCTGGAGATGATCGCCTCCGAGAACTTCGCGCCGGTCGCGGTGATGGAGGCGCAGGGCTCGGTCCTCACCAACAAGTACGCCGAGGGCTACCCGGGCCGCCGCTACTACGGCGGCT
Organism: Streptomyces griseoviridis; assembly: GCF_005222485.1. NCBI lineage: Bacteria > Bacillati > Actinomycetota > Actinomycetes > Kitasatosporales > Streptomycetaceae > Streptomyces > Streptomyces griseoviridis. Next base: position 6,122,607 of record NZ_CP029078.1, on the reverse strand, counting down.
GCGAGCACGTCGACGTGGTCGAGCGGATCGCGATCGACCGGGTCAAGGCGCTGTTCGGCGCCGAGCACGCCAACGTGCAGCCGCACTCGGGCGCCCAGGCCAACGCGGCGGCGATGTTCGCGCTGCTCAAGCCGGGCGACACGATCATGGGCCTGAGCCTCGCGCACGGCGGGCACCTCACCCACGGCATGAAGATCAACTTCTCCGGCAAGCTCTACGACGTCGTCGCCTACCACGTCGATGACGACGGCCTCGTCGACATGGCCGAGGTCGAGCGGCTCGCCAAGGAGTCCCGGCCGAAGCTGATCGTGGCCGGCTGGTCGGCGTACCCCCGTCAGCTCGACTTCGCCGAGTTCCGCCGGATCGCGGACGAGGTCGGCGCCTACCTGATGGTCGACATGGCGCACTTCGCCGGCCTGGTCGCGGCGGGCCTGCACCCCAGCCCCGTCCCGCACGCTCACGTCGTCACCACCACCACCCACAAGACGCTCGGCGGCCCGCGCGGTGGCGTGATCCTCTCCACCGCCGAACTCGCCAAGAAGATCAACTCGGCGGTCTTCCCCGGCCAGCAGGGCGGACCGCTGGAGCACGTGGTCGCCGCCAAGGCGGTCTCCTTCAAGATCGCGGCCTCCGAGGACTTCAAGGAGCGCCAGCGGCGCACCCTGGAGGGCGCGCGCATCCTCGCCGAGCGGCTGGTCCAGGACGACGCGAAGGCGGTCGGCGTGGACGTGCTGTCCGGCGGCACCGACGTCCACCTGGTCCTCGTCGACCTGCGGAACTCCGCGCTCGACGGGCAGCAGGCCGAGGACCGGCTCCACGAGGTCGGTATCACCGTCAACCGCAACGCCGTCCCCAACGACCCGCGTCCGCCGATGGTGACGTCGGGGCTGCGCATCGGCACGCCCGCGCTGGCCACCCGCGGCTTCACCGCCGAGGACTTCACGGAGGTCGCGGACATCATCGCGGCGGCCTTGAAGCCCGCGTACGACGCCCAGGCGCTGCGCGCCCGGGTCACCGCCCTGGCCGAGAAGCACCCGCTGTACCCGGGGCTCTCCGCGTAGGACCGCTTCCGCCGGGCACCGCGCACACTGGAAGGACACGTGCGCGGTGCCCGTACCCCAGGGCGTGTTTGACGATCCCCGTCTGACGCGCGACGCCACGCACCCGCCTGTCACCGCGCCACCGCCCGCCGGGCGACGCCGCGAACCGTCGGACCCGCCCCTGGCACCACCCCCGTATGTGAGGAGTCACCGTGGCCATCTCGGTCTTCGACCTGTTCTCGATCGGCATCGGCCCGTCCAGCTCCCACACGGTCGGCCCGATGCGGGCGGCCCGCCTGTTCGCGCTCCGGCTGCGCAACGAAGGGCTGCTGGAGCCCGTCGCCTCCGTCCGCTGCGAGCTGTACGGCTCGCTCGGCGCGACCGGGCACGGGCACGGCACGCCCAAGGCGGTCCTGCTCGGCCTGGAGGGCGCCTCGCCGCGCACCGTCGACGTCGAGAAGGCCGACCTCAGGATCGAGGAGATCAAGGCGTCGGGCGCGCTGCGCCTCCTCGACGACCACGAGATCCCGTTCTCCTTCGACGACGACCTCGTCCTGCACCGCCGCAGGACCCTGCCGTACCACGCGAACGGCATGACGATCTGGGCGTTCGACGCGCACGGCGCCGAACTCCTCTCCAAGACCTACTACTCGGTGGGCGGCGGCTTCGTCGTCGACGAGGACGCGGTCGGCGCCGACCGCATCAAGCTGGACGACACGGTCCTCAAGTACCCGTTCCGCACCGGGGACGAGCTGCTGCGGCTGACCCGGGAGACGGGCCTTTCGATCTCCGCGCTGATGCTGGAGAACGAACGCGCCTGGCGCTCCGAGGACGAGATCCGCGACGGCCTGCTCGACATCTGGGGCGTGATGCGGGCGTGCGTGACCCGGGGCATGTCCCGGGAGGGCATCCTGCCCGGCGGGCTGCGGGTGCGCCGTCGCGCCGCCAACTCCGCGCGCCAACTGCGGGCCGAGGGCGACCCGTTGGCGCACGCGATGGAGTGGATCACGCTGTACGCGATGGCGGTGAACGAGGAGAACGCGGCCGGCGGCCGGGTCGTCACCGCACCGACCAACGGCGCGGCGGGCATCATCCCCGCGGTCCTGCACTACTACATCAACTTCGTCCCCGGCGCGGACGAGGACGGCGTCGTCCGCTTCCTCCTCGCGGCGGGCGCGATCGGCATGCTGTTCAAGGAGAACGCGTCCATCTCCGGCGCCGAGGTCGGCTGCCAGGGCGAGGTCGGCTCGGCCTGCTCGATGGCGGCGGGCGCCCTCGCCGAGGTCCTCGGCGGCTCCCCCGAGCAGGTCGAGAACGCGGCGGAGATCGGCATGGAGCACAACCTCGGCCTGACCTGCGACCCGGTCGGCGGCCTGGTCCAGATCCCGTGCATCGAACGCAACGGCATGGCCGCGGTGAAGGCGGTCACGGCGGCGAGGATGGCGATGCGGGGGGACGGCTCGCACAAGGTGTCCCTGGACAAGGTCATCAAGACGATGAAGGAGACCGGGGCGGACATGAGCGTGAAGTACAAGGAGACGGCGCGGGGCGGGCTGGCGGTGAACATCATCGAGTGCTAGGGGAATGGGCCCTGACCAGCGCCTTCATGTCTTTCGGCGCTGTCGGGGCCTTCGCTGCTCACGCGGTGGAAGTTCCCGGAGACGCCCTGGGACAGACGTGGAAGCCCCTGGACATCCCCTGGAAGGGGCTTTTGACCTGCGGGTTCGCGGCATCGTGAGCAACGCCGGATGCGCCGCTCACCCACTAGCTGATGTATCAAATCGCTCCCTCACTCCCACCCGAGGGGTACCATTCGATACATGAACGCTGCGGAAAACCCGCGCTTGGAGCAGCGGCTGGCCGGCCTCTCCCCCACATTCACGACGGCGCAGGCGCGACAGGCCCTGCTCTCCCCTCGCGATCTGGCGCACTTGGTCACGGAGGGGGAGATAGACGAACTGTCCCGTGGGGTGTACCGGCGGGCAGACGCCCCGGAGACGGCGCACGCGGATTTGCTGGCCGTGTGCGCACGGGCCCATCGCGCCGTCGTGTGCGGTGAATCCGCCCTGGCCCTGCATGAACTGATCGACGACATCCCCGCAGCAGTACACATCGCCGTGCCGCGCGGTTCACGCCGCCCGACGATCTCCTACCCGCCGACCGTGGTGGCGCAGTACGCCGCAAGGACCTTCGACCTCGGTATCGAACGGTTCGAAGCGGCCCCGGGAGAAACCATCCCCCTGTACAGCGCAGCTCGCAGCGTCGTCGACGCGATGCGCCACCGCAGCCGCCTCGGCGAAACCCTTGCCCTGTCCGCGCTCGGCCGCTACCTGCGTCGAAGCGGGCGCGGCGGGGTTGGCGAACTCCAGCACATCGCACACGAGTTGGACGCCCTCTCCGTCGTCCGCCCCGCCGTAGAGGCGGTGCTCGCCTGATGGCCAACCCCACCCGCGACACCACCGCAGGCCGCGTCTACAACGACCTGCGCAACCTGGCGCGCCGCAACAGCCGGTCCACGGACGAGGTCATGGTCGAGTACGTCCTCGAACGGTTCCTCTACCGGCTGGCCTCATCGCCCCTGGGCCGGGAGCACTTCGTCCTCAAAGGTGGCCTGCTGCTCGCTCAGTTCGGCGCCCGTCGAATGACCCGGGACGTCGACATCCTCGGTCGGTCTTTCCCCGGCACGGAAACAGAGATCATCCGCAGAATCGCGGCCATCGCCGCCACCGAGAGCGATGACGGCGTCGTATTCGATCCCGCGACACTCAAGACGGTCCCTATTCGCGAGGAGGACCAGTACCACGGTCTACGCCTGTCCATGGCCGCCTCCATCGCCCGAGCACGACTCAAGCTCCAACTGGACATCAGCTTCGGCGACCCCGTCACCCCCGGCCCCCGGATCATCGACTATCCGCAGCAACTCACGACGGACAGCTTCCAGCTCCTCGGCTACCCACTCGCCACCGTCATCGCCGAAAAACTCTCCACCGCCATCTCACTCGGCGACCTCAACACCCGGGACCGCGACTACGGCGACCTGTACCTCCTGCTCACCCTCAACGACCTGGACGGCCAGGAACTCACCACAGCGCTGACCGCCACCGCCGCGCACCGCGGCGTCACTCTGAAACCCCTCAGCACCACCATCACCGACCTCGGCGAGCGCCGCCAGACCTCCTACACCGCCTGGCGCCGCCGGCAGGGTACCGCCGCAACGAGCTACCCCGGACGGTTCTCGGACGTCGTCCGGCAGGTCACCGTTTTCGCGGATCCGGTGCTCAACGGCGAGGCTGCCAACCTCACATGGAGTGCGGCGACCCTCAGGTGGTCATGAACCGGGCCTGGCCGACCGACCAGGCCCTTCGGGGCAACCCCGGAACCTACGCATGAGGAAGGGGCCGATCTCGATCCACCGGCTTCCATGGGCATCCACCACAGGATCAGTGCTGGTGCCGGACGACCATGGACGAAGCTGAGCTTTCTGCCGGGGTGAAGTGGAGCTTGCTTCCTCGTTCGTGGGTCGGTCGGCACAGTGGAGTGGTTCCCCTCCGCTCGCCCGTTCCGTCCAGGAGTCGTCATGCCCAAGCAGCCCGTCGCCTCGGCCGCCCTGCTCGTCCTGAGTGCCGTTCTGTGCGTGGTGGCCACCGGGTGCGCCGGTGGGACCGCCGCCACGGAGGCCACGGCGACACCCCGGGCCCATGACGACTCGGCCGCCGTCGCCGGCGGTCCGGCGGCTTCCGGCAGGGAATCCGGGAACCGGGCCGGGAACGGCTGGACCCTGACCGCGCCGGATTCGGCGGCCGGGCTCGCGAGGTTCCGGCCGCCGGCCGCCCCGTTGGCGAAGCTGACCGGGGCACTCGACCGGACCGCCGCGGAACTGGGCATCACCGGCAGCGCGGTCGAGGCGGTCTACGACGATCCCGGCCAGGGCGGCTATCTCGTCTTCGCCGGTCTCAACGGCTCCGGCTACGACCCGTCGACGCTGAAGCGGATGGACCAGGTGCCCGCCACCCGCCAGGACGGGACCGGTGACCGGATCACCCAGGACTGGCAGCCGACCGCGACGGGCGACCACGGCGGACAGGCCGGCTGCCAGGAGACCATGATCGGCTCCGGTGGCCTCGCGGCCCTGTCCTCGTCCTGCCTGTGGCTGACCCCGACCACCTTCGGCCTGGTCACGTACTACCCGAACACCCGCAGCGACCACTTCCTGACCAACACCCCGGCCGGCGTCGTCGCCCCGCTGATGCGGAAGGTCAGGGACGCCGTCGAACGGCCCGCGGGATCGTGATGGACTGTCCTCACCCGACCGACCGCCGCCGAGGGAGCGGACATGGATGTGGACCCCAGGCGGCTCGTCGTGCTGCACACCGTGCGGCAGGCCGGCGGGATCGCCGCCGCCGCGCGGCTGCTCGGCGTCAGCCCCTCCGCCGTCTCCCAGACGGTCCGCAGGCTGGAGCAGGAGGCCGGGGTCCCGCTGCTGGACCGGGCCGAGGGCCGGGCCGAACTCACCCGCGCCGGCCTGGCGCTCGCCGCGCACGGCGGCCGCATCGCCGATGAACTCGCAGCCGCCGCGCGGGAGTTGACCGACACGGGCCCGGAGACGGTCGAGGGTCCGGTGGTGATCGGGTCGGTGCTGGCCGTCCTCACCACGCTGGTGGCCCGCACGACCGCGTCGCTCGTCGAGCGCTGTCCCGACCTGCGGCCGCAGTTGCGCGAGACATCCGCCCCTGACGGCCTGCGGGCGCTGCGCCAGGGCGCTCTGGACGTGCTGCTGATCACCGGCGACCAGGAGCACCGCCCTGTCCCGCCGCCGGACTGCGGGCTGCGGATCCTCGCGCGGGAGCACTACCGGGTCGGAGTCCCCGGCGCCTGGGGCGATCCCCCGGCCGGGGCGGCCGAACTGGCGGCGGTGGCCTGGATCGGGGCCCCGGAGGGAAGCGCGCGGGCCTGGGCCCACGCCCGGCTGGCCGCCGAGATCGGGCTGCCGGACCGGCCGACCGCCCACCTGGCGACCAACTGGTCCGCGGTGGCTGCGATGGTGCGCGCCGGTCTCGGCGCGGTCGTCCTGCCCGACTCGGTCGCCTCGCGCACCCCCGGGCTGACCCTGCTCCCGCTGCCGGTGCCGGGCATGTTCGAGACGCTGGCCCTGTACCGGCTCACCGCCCGCGGCGGGACGCCGGCGCCGACCGCCGCCGTACTGACCCGGCTGGCCGAGGTGACCCTCGAAGTCGCCGAGGAACTCTCCAGGGCCGGGCTCCTGGAGAGCGAACCCGTGGTGCGGAAGACCCTCGTCTGACCACGGGGTCCGCCGCGGGCCGCTCGCGGCTGCCCGTCAGGCGTGCGGTGCCACCTGGCGGCTGCGGGACCACGTGGGCGGCGCACCTCGTCGCGTGACCGGGCGGGCCCGGCCGTGAGACCGAGCCCGCCACGACCGGCTCCTTTCCGAGCCGGGCCGGTGTCACATCGTCAGTGTTGCAGTGTCAGCAGTCCGGGACGGTAGGGCAGGAGACCGTAGTCGCCGCCGCTGCTGGGGCTGCGTCCCTGGTAGAGCAACTGGAGGTTGCAGGGGTCGACGGTCATGGTCTGATCGGGGCTGGTGCGGATCAGTTCGCCGTGGCTGATGTCGTTGGTCCAGGTGGCGCCGCTGTTGGCCTTGCCCGCGAAGGGGTTGCCCTCGGTCGCCGCCTGGGGTGTCCACGAGCCGCTGAGACTGGTGGCCGTGAACGAGCGGAAGTAGCGGCCCTGCGAACCGATCGCCTCGACGATCATGAGGTAGCGGTTCTGGCCCTGCACCTTGTAGACCTGGGGCGCTTCGAACAGGTTGTTCGTCGTGTCGCTCATGACCACGGTCGAGCTGCTGCCGAAGCTGCCCGGGAAGTTCCCGATCGGCATACTGGCCCGGTAGATCTTGCCGTTGTCACCGGCGAAGAACAGGTACATGTTCGTCCCGTCACCGATGAGCGTCTGGTCGATGGGGCCTGTTCCGGAGCCGGAGATGCTTCCGGAGAAGAGCACTTGCTGCGACGACCAGCCGTTCGGGTTGGTGGGGTCGCTCGACGTCCGGTAGGAGAAGGCGGTCCCGCCCCACTGGTAGGCGAGCACCCAGATGTTCTTCGGCGCGAAGTAGAGGAGCGTGGGCGCGACGGTGGGGTTCGACATCGTGTTCTGCCCGGCCGAGGCCATGTCCGACCAGTTGGTGAACAGGTTGAAGTTCATCGAACCCCAGCTCGTCCCCGTGTTGTGCGTGGTCGCGTAGACGAGTTGCCTGCCGTTGTAGGGGACGACGGTGAAGTCCTTGAGCGAGACCCATCCCGCCTTGGGCTGCGCCAGCGCGCCCGTCGACGCCCAGCGGTACGCCGACGGAAGGTCGCACGCACTGGCGTTGTCGCTGGCCCTGACCAGCGCGGATGAGGTGCCGGGGTCGGCGGTGGCCGCGCCGGCGGGCTGGGCGGCGAGGAAGGCGGTCACGAGGAGCAGGGGCGCGAGAACGGCCCACAAGCGTTCTGAACGGGCCGGGAACGAGTGGCGGAACCACATCGGATGGCCTCCTTCGGGGTGGGGGTGAGGCGACCGGGGTGAAGTGCTGAGCGGCTGTCAGCGCTCACTTCGAAAGATTCGAAGAGTTCGTCGACTCTTCGACGCCACAAGTTAGGAATGCGGGACCGTCCGGTCAAGGGATGGCGCGGTTCTGTCCACAAACAGCGCCTCCACTCCGAGCCCGCCAGGCCCCGTGTCGACGGGAAGTACCCTGCTCAATCGCCCTGTTCGCGACCCCATGACAGCCACCCAGGGGTCGGGTGCGGCTCACCGGAGTTCCGGAAATTGCCGGAAGCAGATTCGAAACTTTCCCCGCGCCACGTATTGACAGCCCGTCAGAACAGGACCCACTTTGAGGAACGATCGTTCTTGACCGATCGTTCCTCAACCGTCTACGGTGGCGGTCATGGGCAGGCCGAGAGCGTTTGACGAGGACGAAGTGGTGCGCGCCGCCGTGCGGTTGTTCGGCGGGCGCGCGTACGACGGGGTGTCCGTCGACGACCTCGTCACCCACCTCGGCGTGCACCGCAACAGCCTGTACAAGACGTTCGGCAGCAAACGTGGCCTCTACCTGATGGCCCTGCGCCGCCACCTCGCCGACGACGTCCGCCCGCTGCTCGACGCCCTCGCCGGCGCGGCGGACGCGGCGGCCGTGCTGCGGCTCGTCACCTCGGCCGACCTCGGTCTGCTGCTCCTCGCGGCGGTCGAACGCGCGCCGGTCGACGAGGAGGTCGCCTCGGAGGTGACGGCCGCGTTGGCCGCCGTCGACCGGGCGATCGCCGACGCGCTCGGCGTGCCCGCCGACCTGGCCGCCGCCCTCACCGCCGCCGCGCTGGGCATCCTCCTGCGCGGCGACCCCGACAAGGTCGCCACCGCGCTGGCCCACCAACTGGGCCCTCTCACCTGAAAAGGGAAGCTGACATGGCACAGATACGTATCGTCGGCGACGACCTCGTCGTCGTGATGGAGGGGCTCGACAAGCTCTGGGCCTTCAAGGGCAGCCTGACCGTCCCGCTGGCCAACGTCCGTGGCGCGACCGCCGATCCGGGCATCGCCGCCGAACCCAAGGGAATCCGCGCGCCGGGCTCCCACCTGCCCGGTGTGATCATCGCGGGCACCTTCCATCAGGACGGCGACAAGGTCTTCTGGGACGTCAGGGATCCGTCGAAGGCGGTCGTGGTCGAACTCGCCGACGAGGAGTACACCCGCCTGATCCTCCAGGTCGACGACCCCCGCGCGACGGTCGCCCTCGTCGAGAACGCCCTGACCTGAAGGAGGTGGTGGACCGATGCTTCGCCACCTGGCAGCGGCTGTGACGGCCCTGGTCGTCACCACCGCCACTCCGGCCGCGGCGACGCCCCGTCAGGTGGCCGCCGTCGACCGCGAGGTCGTCTTCACGGCCGACGGAACGACCGCGTACGGCACCCTGCACATTCCAGGACATCGGGCGGGACAGCGGCTGCGGGCCGCACTGCTGCTGCCCGGCAGCGGCCCCACCGACCGCGACGGCAACCAACCGCCCGGGGCCGTGCCCGACACCCTGGCGCAGTTGGCCGACGCCCTCGGCACGGAGGGGATCGCCACGCTGCGGTTCGACAAGTACGGCACCGGCCGCACCGGACTCGGCGCCTACCGGGAACACCCGGAGGAACTCGACTACCCGGCGTTCGTCCGCCAGGCACGGGCCGCCTACGAGTCGTTGCGCGCTCAGCCGGAGACCGACCCGCACGCCCTGCTGGTCGTCGGACACAGCGAGGGCGCGATGACGGCACTGCTGCTCGGCGGCACCGTCCGCCCGCGCCCCGCCGGGCTCGCGCTGCTGCAACCGCAGGCGATCCGTCTGCTGGACCTGGTCGCGCTCCAGCTCAAGGCCCAGATCGCCGAAGCGGCCCGGCAGGGCCAGTTCACACCGGAGCAGCGACGCGTCGTCGACGCGGCCGTCGACGACGCCGTCACCGCCCTGCGGGAGAACCGACCGGTCGACACCACCGACCTGCCCCCGCCGGTCGCCCGGCTCTTCGAGGCGTTCCAAGGGCCCAACGCCCGGTTCGTGCGGAGCGACGACGCCGTTCACCCGCCGGACACCGCCGCCGCGCTCCGGCCGGCGACGAAGGTGCTGCTGACCTGCGGCACGAACGACGCCCAGGTCCCCTGTGCCACCACGGACGCCCTGACGGCCGCCCTGCGCCGCGCGCGTACCGGTGGCCCTGCCCGAGTGGCGCTGCCGGGCGTGGACCATCTGCTGCACGACGCCGGCCATCAGGCGACGCTCGCGCCGCCCGCACTCGACGCCCTGCGCCGGTTCACCCGACCCTGACACCGGCCGAGCGACGGCCGAGCGGCGACCACGAAAGCACCAAACTCCATGGCCAGTTGGGCACATGGGCACGTGGGCACCTGGGCGCTCGGTCACCTGGGCGCTCGGTCACCGAACCGGCGGGCTCACACGGTGACTTCCGGCTCCTCGGGGCTGAGGTAGTACAGGCGCGTCTGCGCGGCGTGGAGCATCAGCAGGCCGTGCAGCTCCTCGGCGGCCGTCTTGAGCAGGTGGGCGTCGCGGGTGGCACGGAGGGTCTCGAGGACGAAGGCCACGCGGGTGGAGTCCTCGGTGACGCGGGTGCGGTGGGCGTCACGGTGGTTCCAGTGCCGGGTCAGCACACCAGCGGCGTCGGCGTAGATGATCTCGCCGGGCTTGGGGTTCTCGGTGGTGTCGGGTTCGCCGAGCGGGGTGAACTCCTCGGTGCCGTCGGCGTACCGGATCTCGACGGCGCCGGTGACGTGGTCGAGGTCGAAGGCTCCGGCGGGCAGGCCGTGGTGGACGGAGACGGCGTTGTAGGAGTCGACGGCCGGATTGACGCGCGGCAGGGCGCCCTTCTTGGCCATGCGCCGCCCCAGGGCATCGACACTGGGGCGGATACGGCGCGGGTTGGTGCCGAAGGAGCGGTAGGCGGTGTGCCACGCCTCGATCCGGGGGTCGGCCTCGTCGGCCGGCGCCCAGGTGCCGGCGGCGAGCCGCTGTTCCAGGTCGTCGAGTGCGGCGGCGGTGTCGGGCCAGGGCTCACGGCCGCGCAGTCCGCCGGCGGTGACTACGGCGATCAGCGTGTCGGGGAAGGCGTCGGCGACGGCGGGGGCGATACGGAAGGTGGTCATGGCTGTCACGGGATGATCCCTTACGATTACAGTGGAACGACTGAACCGCACAACGGAACGACCGCCCTTTGTCAACCGAACGACCGAGTGGCGCATTCCACCGACCGATGGGAGCAGGTGACCACGTGGCCGAGACAGAGGCGGCCCTGCGCACGCTCGCGCACAACGTCCGCTCAGCCCGCACGCGCGCCGGACTGTCCCTCGACGAACTCGGCCGCCGGGCCAGAGTCAGCAAGGGGGCCCTGGTCGGGCTGGAGAAGGCGCAGGGCAACCCGAACTTCGCGACCCTGGTGCGGCTCGCCGACACGCTGGGCGTCTCGGTCTCCGCGCTGATGGAGGGTCCGGCCGAAGGGCGCGTCCGCGTGGTCTCGGCCGACGCCGTGATGCCGCTGTGGGCGGGAGAGCGGGGCAGCGAGGCCCGGCTCATGCTGACGACCTCGGGCCCCGCCCCGGTCGAGGTGTGGCGCTGGCGGCTCGCGCCGGGCGAGGAGTACCCCAGCCACCCCCATCAGGCCGGCGTCGTGGAGACCGTCAGCGTCACGGCCGGGCACATGGTCCTGGTGGTGGACGGGGTGGAGCATCCGGTCCGTGCCGGGCAGACCGCCACGTTCGACGGCGACGCCCCCCACACCTATCGGGGAGCGGGCGACGAGACCTGCCATCTGATCATGACCGTCCACCTGCCCCCCGCGCCCGCGCCCGCGTCCACATCCGCGTCCGTATCCGCGTCCGCGTCCTGATCGAGCCACGGATGCCAGGGCCAGGCCGGGCCGATCGACGCGGAGCGGCGCGGGACCTGGGTGTGCCACCGGCTGCCGCCCGTGCGGGACAGTCCGCCCGGATCAGCCGCCCTGCCCCACGCCGCCCATCGGACCGACCTTCACCGAGGGGCCGCCGCCCTCGGTCACGGGCAGGGTGCCGCCCGGCCAGGTGAGGGTGACCGTCTTGGTCTGGTTCGGCGGGGTCACCAGCAGGGACGTGACGCGGACACCGCTGCCGCCCGAGTCGTTGGCCGGGTAGGTGATCCCGAAGAACGTCGAATCCCCGTCCTTCAGAGTGTCAGGACCGCTGTTCCGGCCCGCGCGCTCCGCGGACACCACACCCGCGCCGGTCTTCAGGTCGACGCCCGCCCACCCGGAGATCACACAGTCCTTGCCGCCGCGGTTCCGCAACTCCACCGCGACGGTGTTCTCCTCGTCGCCGCCGACGGTGCCGTCGGCCGCCGTGATCGCCAGGTCGTCGGTGCGGCACGCTTCCGCCCCCGACTGTCCGCCCGAGGAGCCGGACCCCGTGGTCGTCCCCGGTCCGCCGGAGCTTTTGGCGCCCGAGGTGTTCCCGGTCGAGCCGTTCCCGGCGGAGCCCTCCGTGCCGTTCTGGCCCGAACCTGCGGTGCCGGAGGACGCGGAGGCGCCGGTGGACGCTGCCGACGGGTCGCTCTGTCCCACGGCGCCGTCGTCGTTCTGGCACGCCGTGAGCGAGAGTCCCGCGGCGACGATCAGGGCGGCGAAGGTGAGCTTGTGAGCGCGCATGGTGTGGCTTCCTCAGTCTTGTGGGTCCGGCGGGACCGGTGGGTGCTGTGTGTCCGGCGGGTGCTGTGGGTCCCGTGGTTCCCATCGGGCCCGTGGGTCCCGGGTGGTGGGCCGGCCGTTCGTCACCGCGGCGGTGCCGGTGGCCCGTTGTGCCCAGCAGGACCGGGTCGGCGGACGGTGCGTTCCTCGCGGTCACCCGCCAAGACATCCCTGTTACACGAGGCCGGGCGCGGCAGCCGTCGTCGCCGGGGACATCGGCGGGCGTCCGGGCCCCGGCCGCCGCACGGCCGAAGCCGCCTCGCCGGCCGGCCCGCCGGGACAGACCCGTGACGCGGCGGGCCTTGCCGGTGAGACAACGGCGTTCCACCGCGCGGTACTTCACGGCGTGATCAGCGCACCTGACCGCCGTCCTTCCGGACGACGGCCGAGCCCGGCGGCGAGCAGGTGCTCGCCGCCGGGCTCGGGTTCTCGCCGTTCCCCGTCCCCACGGGTGCGGCGAGTGCGGGGCCGATACCGCCATGGCGGCCCCGGTCTCGGGCGGTGGCCACCGAGGGGAGGCGGCCACCGGGGGAGCTACCGGCTGAGGACGGGTTCCGGGTCGTCCTGGTCGACCGGGGACGGCGCCGCGGGGGCCGGGTGCCTGCGGGTGATCGCCTCGCCCTCGATGTCGACGCCGGGCAGGATCCGGTCGAGCCAACGCGGCAGGCGCCAGGCGCGGTCGCCGAGGAGGGCGAGGACGGCGGGCACGATCGCCATCCGGACCACGAAGGCGTCGAAGAGGACGGCGGTGGCCAGGCCGAACCCGATCATCTTGATCATGGATTCGTCGGCGCCGACGAATCCGGCGAAGACCGCCATCATGATCAGCGCGGCGGCGACGACCACCCGGGCGCTGGTGCGGAACCCGGAGACGATCGCCTGCCGGGGCCGTGCGCCGTGGACGTACGCCTCGCGGATCCGGGAGACCAGGAAGACCTCGTAGTCCATGGCGAGGCCGAACACGATGCCCACCAGGAAGATCGGCATCATGGACATGATCGGGCCGGTCTGCTCGACCCCGAGGAGTTCCGCGCCGTGGCCGTACTGGAAGACGGAGACGACCACCCCCAGCGAGGCGAGGACGGAGAGCAGGTAGCCGAGGGCCGCCTTCAGCGGGACCAGGAGGGACCGGAAGACCAGCAGGAGCAGCACGATCGCCAGGCCGACCACCACGACGAGGTACGGCACCAGCGCGTCCTGGAACCGCTTCGCGACGTCGATGTTCATCGCGGTGCTGCCGGTGACCTCGTAGGTCGCCCCCGACTCCCTTTCCGTGCCGGGGCGTTCGGCGCGGATGGTCTTGACCAGGTCGATCGTCCTGGCGTCCGTGGGGCTGGTGGACGGGGTGGCGGAGAGGATCGCGGCGTCGCCGCTCTCGTTGAACCGCGCGGGTGAGACGGAGACGATGCCGTCGGTGGCCGCGATCCGGTCGCTGATCAGGGTGGCGGCGGCCTTCGGGTCGGCGGCGCCCTTGGTGTCGACGACGATGGTCAGCGGGCCGTTGAAGCCGGGTCCGAAGCCGTCGGCGAGGGCGTCGTAGGCGCGGCGTTCGGTGGTGGCGGTGGACTTCGCCTCGTCGCCCGGCATGCCCAGTTGGAGGTCGGCGGCCGGTACGGCGAGGGCGCCGAGGCCCACGACGCCGAGCAGCAGCACGGGCAGCGGGTGGCGCACCACCAGGCGGGCCCAGCGGCTGCCGGCGTTCCGCACGGTGCCCGCGCCGTCCGTCCTGGTGCGGCGGGGCCTGCCGCCCTTGCGGACCCGCCGGGCGAGGACGGCGTCGGGCCAGAAGCCGAGGAGGGCGGGGACCAGCGTGAGGCAGATCAGCACGGCGACGACGACCGCGCCGGCCGCGGTGAGGCCCATCTTGGTGAGCATCGGGATACCGACCACCGACAGTCCCGCGAGCGCGATGACGACGGTCAGGCCGGCGAAGACCACCGCGGACCCGGCCGTGCCGACGGCCATCGCCGCGGCCTCCCTCGGCGCGCGGCCCTTGCCGCGTTCCTCGCGGTAGCGGGAGACGACGAACAGGGCGTAGTCGATGCCGCAGGCGAGGCCCAGCATCGAGGCGAGGGTGCCGCTGGTCAGGGAGAGGCCGAAGGTGCTGCCCAGGGCGATGATGGCGGTCATGCTGACGGCGACGCCGATGATCGCGGTCAGCAGCGGCAGCCCGGCCGCGGCCATGGACCCGAAGGTGACCAGGAGGACCACGGCGGCTATCGCGATGCCGATCACCTCGGCGGAGCCGCCCGCGGCCGGCTGGGTGGCCAGGGCGTCACCGCCGACCTCGACGGTCAGACCCGCGTCCCTGGCCTGCTCGACGGCGCGCTCCAGATGCTCCTTGCCCGCGTCGGTCAGATCGGCGGCGGGGGCCTTGAAGGAGACGGTGGCGTAGGCCGTCGAGCCGTCCTCGCTGACCGCCTTCGCCTGGAAGGGGTCGGCCACGCCGGTCACCTGCGGTCCTTCGGCGGCCTCGGTAACCAGGTGCTCGATCGTGGCCCTGTTCCCTGCGGCGGTGACCTTCTCGCCGCCCGGCGCGATGAAGACGATGCGGGCGCTCGCGCCGTCCGCCCCCGAACCGGGGAAGCGCTGGTCCAGCAGGTCGAACGCCTTCTGCGACTCGATGCCCGGCATGGCGAAGCCGTCGTCGGGAGCGGCCGGGGCCTTCACGGCGGCGAAGCCGACGGCGCCCAGGACGGCCACCCACAGCAGGGTGACCAGCCACCGCCGGCGGAAGGCGATACGGCCCACATGAAAAAGGAGAGTTGCCATGGCGGTGAGAGAGCCTCCACGTCGGCGGTGCGGAACAGGGGAAGAGAGGCGTCTTTGTCCGCGTCGGCCGGGGGCCGGCGCGGCGTGCCTCATCGATCTCCACGATCCCGCCCACCGACCCCCACCACGAGGGAGCACCCTCCCGGACCTGGGGTGTAGCGGGCTACACCCCGGCGGACGCGCCGTCGTCCGGGCTGGAGGGAGTCCCCCTGTCCGAGGTGCTTCGGCGTCGGACGGGAGAATGGCCCGCGTGGCTCGTCGGAACAGAGCGAGGGGACGGCGCGATGGTGATCAGAGGGCTGAGTCCTGACAGGGCGGCTCGGGTCGAGCCGCTGGTGGACGAGTGCCGGTCGCTGCTGGGCACGGACGGCGGGATGGCCGCCGTGCAGGCGCTGTTGAGTGAGCGCCGGGTCGAGGTGCTCGACGCGGTGGTGATCACGCGTGAACTTCTGGGGGCGGGTCCGGGGGCTCTCGGTGCGGCCAAGACCATCGTGCTGACGAGTCCGGGGCGAGGCCGTGAACTCCGGTTCCACGCGCGGGTCGTGGACGAACTGGAGCGTGGCACGCCCTGATCCCGACGCCTAGATAGACCCCTCCGCTCGCCCCCCTCGCAGGACTCGGGCGATCAGGACCGTCGGCGTGGCGGCTCGATCGACAGGGCGTGGTGGAAGACGTCGCGCGGGTCCCAGCGGGCCTTGATCCGTTGCAGGCGGGGGTAGTTGTCCTTGTAGTACAGGGTGTGCCAAGGAACGCCCGAGGTGTTCCACGCGGGGTCGGCGAGGTCGACGTCGGGGTAGTTGATGTACGACCCGTCGCTGATCCCGCCGGGCACCGGGACGCCGCCGGTGTCCTGGTACACCTCGCGGTAGAAGTCCCTGATCCAGGCCAGCCGCGCCGCGTCGTCCGACGGGTCGGTCCACACCGTGTAGTAGATGGCCTTCATCACCGAGTCGCGCTGGGCGACGGCGGTGGCGTGCGGGGCCACCGTGTTGACCTGGCCGCCGTAGCCGACGAGGAGCAGACCGCTCTCGGTGCCGTCCGTGTCGTCCGTCAAGTGCCGGTACGCCGTGGCGAGTTGCGTGTCGGTGAAGCGGCGGCGCAGATAGCCGGCCTTGTCCTTGTAGCGGCGGGAGACCACGTTGCCCGCCTCGCCCGTCCCCGGCCAGGTCATGGCGTGCAGCCAGGGCATCGTGCGGCGGAGCGTGGCGAGCGGTGGCACGCCCGCCTCGGCCGTCACGGCGGAGACGAGTCCGTCGAGCAGGGCCCCGGCGTCCGGGAGCCCCGCGTCGATCTGCGCGACCATCTGGAGCACGCCCGAACTGCGGTGCCCGGCGAGAAAGTTGGCATACAGGGCGGTCGCGGGCGAGCCTGGTGCGCTGTCCCGCTCGTGCCAGGTCCCGAAGCCGCGCAGCAGAGCGGTGAAGGTCCGCTCGTCCATCGTCGCGTCCCAGGCCCAGGTGACCAGGGTCTCCAGCAACTCGCCCGGCGCGGGCGGCAGCAGCCGCGCGGGGTCGTGCCGGCCGGCCCCGGCCGGAACGTCCCGGGAGCGCAGCCAGTAGCGGGTGACGACACCGAAGTTGCCGCCGCCGCCTCCGGCGTGGGCCCACCAGAGGTCGTGGTGGGGATCGTCCGGGTCGCGGGTGGCGACGACGACGCGGGCGCCGTCGGCCCGGTCGGCCACCACCACCTCGACGGCGTGCAGATGGTCGACCACGGACCCGTAGCGCCGGGACAGCGGACCGTATCCCCCGCCGCACAGATGCCCGCCCGCGCCCACCTCGGGGCAGCCGCCCGCCGGGATCGTCACGCCCCAGCCGGTGAACAGCGTCCGGTACACCTGGCCGAGGGTCGCCCCCGGCCGCACCGAGAACGCGTCCATCGCCGGGTCGAAGCCGACGGCGTCCAGCGGCGAGAGGTCGAGCAGGAGCCGGATCTCGGGGGCGGCGGTGAAGTTCTCGAAGCAGTGGCCGCCGCTGCGCGCCGCGATCCGCCGTCCGGAGCGGACGGCGTCGTCGACGGCCCGCACCACCTGCTCGGTGGAGCCGACCACCCGGATCTCGTCCGGGCGGCCGACGAAGCGGAAGTTGTCGCCGCGCAGCAGGCTGTCGTAGCGGAGGTCGCCCGGTCGGACCACGACCGGCCAGGACACCCCGCCGTCCGGCCCGGCACCGGGCCGGCACACGGAACTGGGGCCGTGGCCGGGGCCGTTCGCGTCGTCGGGGCGCTCGCCGCCCGGCCCGGCCGCCGCACCGGCCACACCCGCCACCCGGCCGGCGGCCACCGCGCCCGCCCGGCCCAGCAGTTGGCGACGCCTCAGCGGTTCCTCCGTCGAGCGGCCCATCGTTGCTCCGTCCCTGCCGATCTGTCCGTGACCCCCAGCCCGTCCCCGACGACCGTCCATGACCCCGGCCCGTCCCTGCCGAACTGTCCATGACCCCGGCCCGTCCCCGACGACCTGTCCGCGACCGCAACCAGTCCCTGCCGACGATCCGTCCCCGACGACGATCCGTCGGCGAACGCTACCGACGCGGCGGGGCCGAACCCGGCCGCCACTCTGGGAGCCGCCCCTTAGCCGGTCCGAGTGGAGGACGGGCACGGGCACGGGGACGATTCCGCGCCCCGGACGCGCGAAGGATCCGCGTGGTCCGTGGTGCGTGGGCCCGTGATCCGTGATCCGTGATCCGTGCGCCGTGGGGCGGGACCGGAGCGCAATGCATGGATTATCCAATCATTGGATAATCCATGTACCGTGGGAGTCATGGATGATCGGCAGCTGAACGAAGAGCTTTACGACTGCCTGTTCGCGATCCGCACCCAGGTGCAGGGCGAGCTCAAGGAGCTGGCGCGGGATGCGGGGCTCACCGACACGCAGGCCGACGCGCTGTGGAGGCTGAGCCGCGGGCGGGAGATGACCGCGCGCCGTCTGGCCGAACTCCTGCAGTGCGACGCCTCGACCGCCACGGCGATGATCGACCGGCTGGAGAGGCGCGGCCTGGTCCGCCGGGTGCCTCACCCCACCGACCGCCGCGCGAAAGTCATCCAGCTCACCCCCGAGGGATGCGCGCTGCGCGACCGCGTCATCCAGCACACCACCGAGCACTCGCCCTTCGCCCACCTCGACCGCGAGAGCAGGCAGCGCCTCCACGCGCTTCTCCGCGAAGTGATCGACGGCGCCCGCCCGACAGGTGAGGCCACCGGCGTCAAGGGCACCGAGAAGAAGGAGCGGCGATGAGCGGCAGGACGGCGGTCGTCACGGGCGGAGCCTCGGGCCTGGGTCTCGTGACGGCACGCCACCTGGTCAGGGCCGGCCAGCGCGTCGTCCTCGTCGGCCGGGACGCGACGCGCACCCGGGCCGCCGCCGACAGCCTGCGCGGCCTGGCCCCGGCGGGCGGTGACGCGGCACCGCCGAGGACGTACACCGCCGACCTGGAACAGTGGTCGCAGGTCCAGGCACTGGCAGCGCGACTGGCCGCCGACGGACAGCACGTGGACGTCCTCGTCAACAACGCGGGGGCGGCGTTCCCCCGGTACGAGCAGACGCCGGACGGCGTGGAGCGCACCTACGCGCTCAATCACCACGCCCCGTTCCTGCTCACCCACGCCCTGCTGGCCGAGAAGGCGCTCACACCCGACGCGCGGATCATCAACATGTCCTCGTTCGTGGAGAAGCGCGCCAGGCTCGACGCCACCGATCCGGATGTCGCGGGAACCTCGTGGAACAGGCGCTTCTTCCACCAGATGAACGTCTACGCGACGAGCAAACTCGTCAGCCTCCTGGCCGCGCGGGAACTCGCGCACCGCCTCCCTGACGGCATGAGCGTCTACAACGCCGATCCCGGGATGGTCAAGGGCACCGGGATGAACAGCAACGCGGGCGGCCTGATGCGGCTGACCGCCCCGCTGTTCCGTCCGTTCTCCATCACCCCGGACGAAGGGGTGCGCACCCCGGTCTGGCTCGCCTGCGCCTCGCCCGCACCGCGCCCCAGCGGCGGCTTCTTCAGCAGGTCCCGGCCGGAGACCCCTTCGCGCCTGGCCCTCGACGACGCGCTCGCCCTGACCGTCTACACCAGAACCGCGGCCCTCCTGGGGGTGGAGCCCCTCACGCGGTAGGGCCGAGGCCCGGAACCGGCCGTCACACCGGTGTCGGCCGCCTCGCCGCACCCCGGACGGCCCGCGGTCGCCGAGGTGGATAATCCCGCGCATGGATCAGGGACTTGCGGCGCTGCTGGGCGCAACGGTGGGCGTTCTGGGCACAGTTGCGGCATCGGCGATCTCCAGCGGCGCGGCCAGGCGGCAGTTGGAGGGGCAGGCCAAGGTCGAGCACGCCCACTGGCGCAGACAACTGCGGCGGGACGCGTACAGCGCCTTCCTGGCACCGGCCAACGAGACGCGCACCGCTCTGAAATCGGCTGGACGAGCGCTGATCGGCGATGCCTCAGATGTGACGGAGGCCGATCACCGGCTCCGGATCGCGCGGGATCAGTTGGTCCTGGTGCAGGCGGCGTGGGCCGGGCTCGCGATCGAGGGACCCGACGCGGTGGAGCATGCCGCGCACAGCGTCCACGTGGCACTCCACTCGATGCATACGACCCTTCTCGCCTGGCGCGACTCCCTAGGCGCCGCGGATCGCGACGTCGGCCTCGTCGAGCGTCATGCCGTCGAGGTGACCCTGGTCTCCGAGCGCCTCGGCGGCTTCACGGCGGCGGCGCGGGCGGCCCTGGACGGCACGGACGTCCCGCCGGACAGGCGCGGCTGAGGGTTCCGCGCGGACCGAGGCCGTCACCGGGGGGGCTGCTGCCCGACTACCACTGACTCCCCGAGCACTCCGACCCGCCGGTGACCTCACCCGCGCTCGACGGACATCGCCACCCGCCACTCCCCCGACCAGGGCACCGCCCACCCGCCACTGCCCCGACCAGGACACCGCCCACCCGCCGCTCCTGCGCACGCGCCTCGCGGGCACCGCAGTCCCGCGCCGCGCGGTCCGTCACTCCTCGTCGCGCCGCTTGCGGGCGTGGGTCCGCGCCTTCATCCGGTTGCCGCAGACCGCCATGGAGCACCAGCGGGCGGTCCCCGGCCTGCTGTGATCGACCAGGAACAGTCGACACGCGTCGTTCGCGCACGGCCGCAGCCGCCCCGGCAGCTCCGCCGTGACGCGCGACCACGCGAGGACGACCCGGACCGCGAGTTCCTCCCCGGGCGCCGCTTCGAGTCCCCAGGTCACGCCCGCGGGCGAGACGGCGGGACGCAGCCGGGCCCGGTCGAGTACCGAGGCGAGGCCGCCGACGTCCGAGGACGCGCCCCGGATCAGCGCGTGCAACGTGTCGCGCACCAGGACCAGCCGGTCGCGCTCCTGCCCGGTGCCCCGCCCGCCCAGCGCGCGCATCCGGTCCGCGGCGCCCTCCCCGGTCAGGAAGTCCGCGGGGCGCCCGTCGATCACCGGCGCGCTGTTGAGCACGGCGAGCAGCAGATCCTCGTCCTCGACCACGGCCCACTCCCCGTTGACATGCCGTCCGGCTCTGTGGATGATCAGCATAACCTAACCGGTTAAATTCGATTAAGGGGTTACCGTGGTCGCTGTTCACCACCGGACCGTGGACGTCGGGGGACTGACCGTCTTCTACCGGGAGGCGGGCCCTGCGGACGCCCCCGTCCTCCTGCTGCTGCACGGCTATCCGACGAGTTCGCACATGTTCCGGCACCTGATCCCGGCGCTGGCCGGCCCCTACCGGGTGATCGCGCCCGACCACATCGGCTTCGGCCGCTCCTCGGCGCCGGACACCGCGGACTTCCCCTACACCTTCGACGCCCTCGCCGAGGTCACCCGCGGCTTCCTGACCGCTCTCGGCGTGCACCGCTACGCGCTCTACGTGCAGGACTACGGCGCCCCCATCGGCTGGCGGCTCGCGCTGGCGTCCCCCGACGCGGTCCTCGGCGTCGTCTCGCAGAACGGGAACGCCTACGAGGAGGGGTTCGTGGCGGACTTCTGGGAGCCCGTCTGGGCCTACGGGGCGCACCCCACCCCGGAGAACGAGGCGCGGCTGCGGCCCGCGCTCGGCCGGGAAGCCGTCGAGTGGCAGTACACCCACGGCGTCCCCGACCCCAGCCTGATCGACCCCGACGCCTGGGAGCACGACCTCGCGCTGCTTGCCCGCCCCGGCGTCGACCGCGCCCAACTCGCCCTGTTCCGCGACTACTCGGGCAACCGCGCCCTTTACCCGGCGGTGCAGGCGTGGCTGCGGTCGAGCCGGGTGCCCGTCCTCGCCGTCTGGGGCCGCAACGACGAGATCTTCGGACCGGCCGGAGCGGAGGCCTTCCGGCGCGACGCCCCGGACGCGGAGGTCGTCCTGCTCGACGGCGGCCACTTCCTCCTGGAGAGCCACGGCGACGAGGTCGCCGACGCGGTCCTCCGGTTCCGCTCGCGGGTGACGGGTGCGCAGGACGGCGGCCGTCGGCCACGACGCCCGTCGTGAGGAACGTCGTCGACGACCGTCCCCTGCCCGGGTGGAACCCCTCGCTTTCACCCTCCCGTGGCGGTCGGGCGTGCCAGGGTGGGGGTACACCCCCAGATAACTTCCGTCCCCCCACCAGCACTTCAGGGAGTACCCCATGTTGCGCGGCATCGACGTGAGCGCGTATCAGTCGTCGTACGACACCGACGGTCTCTCCTTCGTCTTCATCAAGGCGACGGAGGGGCGTTCCTATGTGAATCCCCGGCTCACCACCCACACCAAGGCGGGCCGGGACGCCGGTCTCGTCGTCGGTTTCTACCATTTCCTGTGGCCGGGCAACCTCACCGCCCAGGCCGAGTACTTCGTCAAGAACGCGCCGGAGAAGCCGGGCGACATCCTCGCGGTCGACTGGGAGACCACCGGCGACGGCACCCACGCGAGCAACGCGGAGAAGGACAGCTTCATCCGCCAGGTGAAGAAGTTGCGGCCGAACAACCGGGTCGTCCTGTACTGCAACCGCAACTTCTGGCTCAACATCGACACCACCTCGTACGCGGGTGACGGCCTCTGGATCGCCGACTACGTCACCGCGGGCGAGCCCCGCATCAAGGCGAACTGGCGCTTCCACCAGTACACCGAGGACCCGCACGACAAGGATGTCGCCGACTTCGCCGACAAGGCCGCCCTCCAGGACTGGGCGACCGTCGGCTGACAGGACCCGCGCGCGGGACGGCAGGCGCTACGCCCGGAACGCCTCCGGGCGCTCCGGGCGCGCCTTCGCGAGCGCCTCGGTGACGCCCTCGACGCCCGCCCGCAGCCCGTACACCGGGCTGTCCGGCTGCTGGCGCCAGGAGTCGTCGATACCGCCCGCGTCCACCGTGTCGAAGCCCAGCTCGTCGATGAGCGCGCGCACCGTGCGCTTCGCCGTCTCGTCGTCGCCCGCGACCGGCAGGGCGATGCGGTCGGCGGCGCCCGCCGGGCGGTGGCGGTCCAGGATGTCCTGGGCGTAGGTGCCGTTGAACGCCTTGATGACGGCGTGCCCGAGGTGCCGTTCGGTCCAGCGGCTCTCGGTCAGACCGTCGTCCTCGATCCCGGCGATCCGGCCGTCGCGCTGCGGGTAGTAGTTGCCGGTGTCGATCACCGCGACCTGGTCGGCCGCGCCGTCGAGCACGCCGGACGGCAGGTCGGGCACGGACTTCAGCGGGACCGTGACCACGACGACCTCGGCGCCGCGGGCCGCCTCCGTGACGGGCACGGGTGTCGCGCCGGTCTCCTCGGCCAGCGCGGTCAACGTCTGGGGACCGCGGGAGTTGGCGACGGACACGTCATGGCCGAGCGCGGTGAGCCGCCGGGTGAGGTTGCCGCCGATGTTGCCCGCTCCGATGATGCCGATCTTCATTGCTGCCTCGACCTTCCGGAATGACGTACGTGCGGATACGCACCCCCAACCCCTCCCCCGGCACGGCTATTCCGGACGCCCGCCGAACGGGTGGCCCGCGCCGAGCAGCGCCAGCGTCTCGGACAGCTCCCGGGTCAGCGCCTCCACCGCCGCCTCGCCGTCACCCTCGGTGATCGCCGAGACGAGGGCCGCGTGGGTGTCGTCGTGCGTGTTGGGGTCGGCCTCGCGCAGCGGGAACAGCGCGAGGAGTTCGGTCAGGCCGGTGCGCAGCGACGGCGCGAAGTCCGCGAACAGCGAGGCGAGCAGGGGGTTGTGGGCGGCCGCGACCACCGCCTGGTGCAGCGCGAGGTCCGCCTCGACGAACGTCGCGTCGTCGGCGTCCGCGGCCGTCCGCCGGGCGGCGAGCGCCGCGGTGAGGGCCGTCACGTCCTCGTCGGTGCGCCGGTGGGCAGCGAGCCGGGCCGCGTGCACCTCGACGGCCATCCGGACCTCGTAGACCTCCGTGACGGCGGCCCGCCGCAGCCGGGTGGGCCAGTCCTCGTCGGGCACGGTGGCGATGACGAAGACGCCGGCGCCCTGCCGGGGCCTGACGAGACCGGCGCCGGCCAGCGCGCGCAGCGCCTCGCGGACGGTGGAGCGGCCCACCCCCAGCTCCTTGGCGAGGGTCGTCTCGCCGGGCAGCCGGGTGCCGACCGGCCAGTGGCCGCCGGTGATCTGGGCGCGCAGCCGGTCCGCCGCCTGTTCGACCAGCGGGCTGGGGCGCAGGGCGCCGAGGGAGGGCGGTACGGACGACGCCATGAAGTCACCACTTGTCTGAGGAGCTGAGGAGTGGATAGCGTAGCGCCATGACGCTTCGCGGTCTCCTTCCCTCGGGGATTCTCGGCTGCCGCGGCGGGCCTGACGCGACCGGCACCCCGCCGCGGGAGTGTCATGCCGCCGGTCACCGCACGACCGAGCCGAAGGCCACCAGCAGACGATGACCCGCACCGCCCCCACCCCCTTCCCCGCCTCCCGCCGCGCCGCCGGAGACCGCCCCCTGCCGTCCGTGACCGAGCGGGCGGTGCGGCGATGACGGACGTGCTGCGGGCCGAGGACGTCCACGTCGTCAGGGACGGGCGGCCGATCCTCCAGGAGGTCTCGCTGACCGTGCGCGGCGGCGAGCACTGGGCGCTGCTCGGCGCCAACGGCGCGGGAAAATCAACCCTGTTGAGCCTGCTGGGCGCGCTGGTGCACCCGACCCGCGGCACCGTCGACGTGCTCGGCCGGCGCCTCGGCCGGGTGGATCTGCGGGAGTTGCGGACGTACGTGGGCCATGTCGACCCGCGCCATCCGCTGCACGAGCCGCTGCGGGTCCGTGACGTCGTCCTGACCGGGCTGACCAACTCCGTTGCGCTGGTGCCGCGTTGGCGTCCGACGCCCGAGCAGGAGGCGCGCGCCGACCGGCTGATCGCCACCCTCGGACTGACCGACCGCCGGGAGGCGCGCTGGCCGACGCTCTCCCAGGGGCAGCGCGGCCGGACCCTGATCGCGCGGGCGCTGATGCCCGATCCGCGGCTGCTGCTGCTCGACGAACCGGCGACGGGCCTCGACCTGCCGGGCCGCGAGCAGTTGATCGGCGCGCTGGACGCGCTGCGCGAGGAGCACCCGGAGCTGGCGACGGTCCTGGTCACCCACCACCTGGAGGAGCTGCCCCCGGGCACCACGCACGCGATGCTGCTGCGGGACGGGCGGGTGCTGGCGCAGGGCGCGGTGGACGACGTGCTCACCGGTGACCAGGTCGGCAAGTGCTTCGACCTTCCGTTGGCGCTCGACCGGCACGACGGCAGGTGGAGCGTGCGGATCAGGCGCCGGGGATGACGGCGCGGGGCGCCCCCCGTTCCCTGGCCGGGCGCCCCGCTCGCATCCGCTACTTGTTCAGGTACGTCCAGAACTCGTCGAAGGAGAGGACCTTGTCGCCGTCGAGGTCACGCGCCTTGATGACGACCTCGGCGACCGACTCGGTGACGTTCCAGTCGCCGCCCTGGGCGAGGGCGGTCTTGAACTCCGCGGCGGTGATGAATCCGTCGCCGTCGGTGTCGATCCGCTGGAACTCCTTGCGTGCCTCTTCGATGTCCGCCACCGGCCCGCCCCTTACTCTCTCGTGCAGCCGTGTCGTGCTGCGTTACCGTCTCGCTGTCTGACTGACGCAGGTCAGATTAACGGCCCGCGCCCGACCGTTGTGCGGCGGCTGCCGGGGAGCGCGGAAAGGCGCGGCGATGCAGACGTTGCGGGAGATTCTCGACGCGGTGGCGCACGGCGGTCCGCCGCCCGCGGACGGCGTCACCGTCGTCGTGCCGCAGGAGTGCGCGCGGGACGCGGGGGTGCTGGCGTTCACCGCGCACGCCGTGGTCTTCACGGACGAGGACCCGGCGTGGGTGCGGGCCGCGCTGCGCGCGGTGGAGTGCGATCCGCTGGCGGCGCCGATGCACCCGCGGTTCCTGTCGGCCCTGCTGGAGCGCACCGGCCGGACCACGGAGACGATCGACACGATGCTGGTCGGCCCGCCGCTGCCGGGGCGGCTCCCGCTGCCGCTGGTGGAGATCACCGAAGGCGACCACTCCCGGATCGGGTACGCGCGCGGCCGGCGTGACGGGGTGCGGGCCTGGGCCGCCGAGGGCGGGGTGCTGGTCATGGGGCGCGGGATCGGCGGGCGGCTCGAGGTGTCGGTCGAGGTCGACGAGGGGGCGCGGCAGCGCGGGCTCGGGCGGCTGCTGGCGGGCGCGGCACGGCGGTTGACGGCGGAGCCGCTGTGGGCGCAGGTGACGCCGGGGAACGCCCGCAGTCTGCGGGCGTTCCTGGCGGCCGGTTACCGGCCGGTGGGCGCGGAGGCGCTGCTGCTCAGTGCCACGGCTCGTAGTGCGGGTTGCTCTCGCACTCGCTCATGATCTCGGTCTTGGTCTTCTTGTCGACCGGGCAGACGCCGATGACGTACTGCCGGGCGATCCCGCCGGGGAAGGCGACCTCGACCTGGTCGGCCCACTTGTGGGTGTCGCCGATGGTCCGGTTCACGTCGACGCCGCCGGGGGCGTCGATGTAGTAGTTGTAGCCGGACTTGTACCAGGTCTTGTACAGGTCGTGGTCGTACGACGTGGACACGTACGGCGAGGGCTGGTTGACCAGGACGTACTTCTCGACGTCGTACTGGCCGTTCACCACGTCCTTGGGCTGGAAGCCCTCTTCGAAGACGATCTGCGGGCCGCGGCCGTCGCTGCGGTAGAGGGTGCCGCAGGTGGTGCGCCAGACGGGTTCGGGGGTGATGCGGCCGATGTCGACGCGGCGGTCGGCCGCCGCGCGGATCGGGTCGTAGAGCTGCGGGCAGGACGGCGCGGCGGCCCGGGTGGCGGCGAGGGCTCGGGTGTCGGCGGAGACCGTCGTGGTGGTGGCGGCCGTCGTGGCGAGGACGGCCGCGAGGGAGAGGACGGCGGCGGCGGCGCGGCGCCGCAGGCGAGTTGTGATCATGGGGGCACGATCCCGGTTCGCCCGCGGCAGGCCGGGGACCGTCACCCGATCGGCGGCGTGTTGCGCCGTCGACACGTCAACTCGGGCTGTTTCAGCGGAAGATGCCGGTGTGGCCGAGGGAGTAGCGGCCGGGCTGCGGGTAGACGGCGAGTCCGTGCGGGCCGCTGCCGACCTTGATGCGGGCGAGCTGGTGGCCGGTGCGGGTGTCGATGGCGTACACCTCGGAGTGGTAACGGCCGGTCAGCCAGAGGACTTTGCCGTCGGCGGAGACACCGCCCATGTCGGGGCTGCCGCCGCCGGGCAGGTGCCACTTCTTGGTCAGCTTGCCGCGCCCGAAGTCGAAGACGGAGACGCTGCCCTCGCCCCGGTTGGAGATGTACATCTCGCGGGAGTCGCGGCTGATGTAGAGGCCGTGGGCGCCCTTGCCGGTGCGCAGGAAGGACGGCTTGCCGAAGTGGTCGCCGTCCAGGACCCACATGCCGTCGGCCATCATGTCGGCGATGTAGTACTTCGAGCCGTCGGGCGCGATCTTGACGTCCTGCGGCATCGCGCCGTGGAACGGCAGTTTCTGGTGCCCGATCACCTCCATCTTCGCGGTGTCGACCTTGAGGAGTTCACCGCTGAACTCGCAGGAGACGATGAAGTAGCGGCCGTCGGGCGAGAAGTCGGCGTGGTTGACGCCGTAGCAGCTCACCGGCAGCGACTTCTTCACCTCCATGGTGTGGGCGTCCCTGAAGACCAGTTGGCGGTCGAGTGAGGCCATCACGACGGCGTACTTGCCGTCCGGGGTGAAGTACAGGTTGTACGGGTCGTGGACGTCGACGGGCGGGCCGGCCTTGCCGGTCCTCGGGTCGAGGGGGGTGAGGGTGTTGCCCTTGTCGTTGTTGACCCAGAGCGTCTTGAGGTCCCAGGAGGGCACCACGTGCTGGGGCTGGGTGCCGACCGGGATGGTCTCGATGACCTTGTACGTCTTCGGGTCGATCACCGTGACGGTGTTGGAGTTGGTGTTGGGGACGTAGATCCGGGACGGGAAGCCGCGGACCACGGGGGAGAGCCGGCCGGGGCGGTCCGCCGCGTAGAGGTCCTTCGGGTCGAGGACCGGCGGCATGCCGGGCAGCCCCTTGTCCGCCTCCTTCTTGGCGGGGGCGGGGACGGCGGCCTCGGTGCCGTGGGCCGCGTTCGCGCGGTCGCGGGTGTCGGCGCCGCAGCCGGAGAGGGCGGCGAGCGCGACGGCCGCGGCGAGCGCGCGGCCGAGGAGGGTGCGGTGCATCAGCTGAACAACTCCGTGGTGGTCACCGCGGCCAGGCCGCGACGGTCGAGTTCTGCCAGGACGGCGGGGAGCGCGGCGGCCGTGTCCGGGTAGCCGAAGTGCAGGCTCACCACGGAGCCGGCGCGGACCTGGCCGAGGATCGTGCGGGTGACGGCGGCGGCGCCCGGACGGGTGTAGTCGAGGGAGTCGACGTCGTAGGAGAGGACGTGCGGGTAGCCGGCGGTGCGGGCCAGGCGGGCGACGAGCGGCGAGGCGCCGGGCGCGCGGGAGGGGCGGAACCAGGTGCCGATGGAGCCGGTGAGCCTCCGCAGCCGGTCCGCGCAGCCGGTGATCTCGGCGCGGGCCCCGGCCTCCGGCATGGCGTTGACGTCGAGGTGGCGCTGGGTGTGGTTGCCGAGGTCGTGGCCGCCGTCGAGGATGCGGCGGGCCATCTCGGGGTGTGCGTCGAGCCAGTCGCCGACGGCCAGCACGGTGACGTGGGCGCCGCGCTTCTCCACCTCGGTGAGCAGGGTCCTGGCGAGGGCCGGATCGCCCTGGCCGTGGAAGGTGAGGGCGACCTTCCGGTGGGTGCGGGGGCCGTGGGTGAGCTGTTGCGGCTGTCCCGGGTAGCGGCGGGGCGCGGGGGCCGCGGCGGGTTCGACGGCGGCGGGGCGGGTGGTGCGCGGGGTGGCTGCCGGGTGGGCGACGGCGCCGGTGGTGGAGCATCCGGCGGCGAGCGCGCCCCCGGCCACCACAGCGGCGCCCGTACGCAGCGCTGTTCGGCGGTCGGTCGTGGTCACCGCACCATTTAAGGGCGCAAGACCGACAAAACGGGCCATTGACCCGAACGGCGACGAAGTGACCGTCGACCTCCGGCGCCCTGCCCGCCGCAACGACCGAGGGAACGACCACGGCGGTGAGTACCCCGGGCACACGGAAGCGACCGCGGGCACAGACACGCGGCACCCGGCACGCGCTGCGACCGCCGGCCGTCGCAGGCCCCTGCACCGAAGCACCCGCAGGCGACGAACCCACCGCCGAGGACCGTTGACCCGCGCGTCCGTACAGGTATCAGTGGCCGGCGATCCGCATGCCCGGAGCAACCCCCGCGGTTCGGAGCGGCTGTCAGCGGTCGGTGACGCGCATCTCGAACCAGGTCGTCTTGCCGCGCGGGAGCAGGTCGACGCCCCAGCGGTCGGCGAGTCTGTCGACGAGGAAGAGGCCCCGGCCGCTGAGGTCGGTCTCCGCGACGGGCATCAGGCAGGGCAGGCCGCGGGACGGGTCGCGGACCTCGACCCTGATCCAGCCGCGCCGGGTCTTCATCCGGAGGCCGAAGACCCGGGCGCCGGTGTGCCGCACCGCGTTGCCGACCAGCTCGGAGACGAGCAGGACGGCGTCCTCGGCGAGCTGCGGACTGAGCCCCCAGTGCCGCAGGACGACGACCTGGGCGAGCCGTCTCGCGGTGGCCGCGGACTCGGGGCGGGA
Source organism: Streptomyces griseoviridis (assembly GCF_005222485.1). Classification (NCBI taxonomy): domain Bacteria; kingdom Bacillati; phylum Actinomycetota; class Actinomycetes; order Kitasatosporales; family Streptomycetaceae; genus Streptomyces; species Streptomyces griseoviridis. Next base: position 6,093,454 of record NZ_CP029078.1, on the reverse strand, counting down.
CGGCAGCGGGACCTCGGCGTCGATCGGGTTGCCGAACAACTCCAGTGCCTGGAGCCCTCGTTCGTCCGCGACCGCGGGGGACCAGCGGGCCGCGGCAGCACGGTCCCCTCCCCGCGGCTGTTCGATGCCGTCCAGCCCCGCCATGCCACCATCATGGCGGCCCTCCGCGACCTCCGGGGCGGTTCCCGGGGAATCCACCCCCCGGAACCCCAGGTTCCGAATAACCGTTTCGGCATATGCCCCAGGCACTTCGGAGGGGTGGGCGGCCGGTCTGACCTGGGGCGGAGGTTCGACTGCGGACAAGCGTCGGGCTCCCTCGACACGACAGGCTTAAGGGCCTCTTAAGGCTCCCATAAACCGCCCCTTCGAGGGACCCCGCATCAGACATCGTGTCAACTGCGCTCGATCACGCGGTGGTTCAGCGGAACGTCGCCTTGCCAGGACCCTCCTCCACGAAGCTGCGCATCCCCCGCTCGCGGTCCTCGGTCGCGAACAGGCCCGCGAACCAGCTCCGTTCGAGGGCGAGGCCGGTGTCGAGGTCCGTCTCGAGGCCGGTGTCGATGGACTCCTTGGCGGCCCGCAGGGCGATGGCGGGGCCCTTCGCCAGCTTCGCCGCCCACGCGTGCGCGGCCTCGTGGACCTCCTCGTTCGGCACCACCCGGTCGACGAGCCCGAGCGTCAGCGCCTCCTCGGCCTTCACCATCCGGCCGGTGAAGATGAGGTCCTTGGCCTTGGAGGGGCCGATCAGCCGGGCCAGCCGCTGGGTGCCGCCCGCGCCCGGGATCAGGCCGAGCTGGATCTCGGGCTGGCCGAACCTGGCGTCGGCGCCGGCGATCCGGAAGTCGGCGCAGAGCGCCAACTCGCAGCCGCCGCCCAGCGCGTAGCCGGTGACGGCCGCGACCACCGGCTTGGGGATGCGGGCCACCGCCGTGAAGGCGTCCTGGAGGGCGCGGGCCCGCAGGACCATCGCGGTGTGGTCCATGTCCCGCATCTCCTTGATGTCCGCGCCGGCCGCGAACACCTTCGGGCCGCCGTAGAGGACCACGGCCCTGACGTCCTCGCGGCGGGCGGCCTCCTCGGCCAGTTCCTTGAGCCGGTCCTGGACGGCGACGTTCAGCGCGTTCATCGGCGGGCGGTCGAGGCGGACGGTGCCGACGCCCTCGGCGACTTCGAGATTCACGGTCATGCAGGCAGGTTAACGGCCACTAACGCCAGCGGGCCCGGTGCTGTCGGTCACAGCACCGGGCCCGCTGCCGCCGGGGGACGGCGGTCAGCTCACGCCTTCCACTTCTCCCAGGACATGTTCCAGCCGTTGAGGCCGTTGTCCGGCGCGACGGTGCGGTCGTCGGAGCGCTTGACGACCACGACGTCACCGATCAGGGAGTGGTCGAAGAACCAGCCGCCCGGCAGCCCCCGGTCAGAGCCGCCGCGCACGTCCCGCAGGCCGACGCAGCCGTGGCTCGCGTTGTAGTTGCCGAAGGCGCCGCCGCCCCAGTAGTTGCCGTGCACGAAGGTGCCCGAGTCGGTCAGGCGCATGGCGTCGGGGACGTCCTTGATGTCGTACTCGCCGCCGTAGCCGACCGTCTCGCCGTTCATCCGGGTCACCCGGAGCTTCTCGCTGATGACCATCTGGCCGTTCCAGGTCTCGTAGCCGGGCTTGCCGGTGGTGACCGGGACGGTCTTGACGACCTCGCCGTCCCGCGTGACCTTCATCGTGTGGGCCTTGGCGTCCACGATCGAGACCTGGTTGCGGCCGATGGTGAAGGAGACCGTCTTGGCCTGCTTGCCGTAGACGCCCGGCCGGCCCTCCACGCCGTCGAGGTCGAGCCGGACGGTGACCTTCGTGCCGGACGCCCAGTACTTCTCCGGGCGGAAGTCGAGGCGGTCGTTGCCGAACCAGTGGCCCTCGACGTCCACGGCGGGCGACGTCGTGACCTTGATCGCCTTCTCGACGTCCTCGGGACGTGTGATGCCCCGGGTGAAGCGGATCGAGAACGGCATCCCGACGCCGACCTTCGAGCCGTCCTCCGGGGTGAACGTGCCGATGAAGGTGTTCTTCGGGGTCAGCGTGGTGAAGCGGGAGTCCTCGGCCGCCTCGCGCCCCTCGGCGTCCCGGGCGACCGCGTGCACGGTGTACGTGGTGGCCGCGGCCAGATGCGCGGCCGGTGTCCAGGTCGCGCCGCCGTCGGTGATCTCCCCCGCGACCGCGTCGCCCTTGGCGTTCTTGACCTGGACCTTCGTCAACTTGCCTTTTTTAGCGGTGACTTCGAGCGCCCCGCTGGTGCGGACGGCCTTGGCGCCGTCCTTCGGCGCGATGGCGACGACGGCCGTCGACTGCGTACCGCGCGCGGTCGCACCGGCCTCGCCGCCGCCCTCGCCCTTCGCGTCCCCCGGACCGGAGTCCGAGCCGCCGCACGCGGTGGCGGTCAGCAGCAGTCCTCCGAGCAGCAGGGCCGACAGCCTTCTGGCGTGCCGTCCCCGCGCGTCAACCGACGCCCCCGATATCGGTCGCACGTTCACGATCTCTCCCCTCGACGGGCCTGGTCGGGCCCGTTCCCCGGCGCGTCCCGCGCGCACATTGGCGCATATTAACCGCAGGGATTTGGGGAAGATGTGAGGTGGAGGTCACCGTTCAGCAGCAACATCACCGACTGTCCGGGCCCGACCTCCGACGGGCCCGCACCGATCATCTGACCGCGCCGCGCGCCGTCCACTCCTTCCAGGACATGTTCCAGCCACCGAGGCCGTTGTTGGCCGCGACGGTGGTGTCCTTGCTGTTCACCACCTCGATGACGTCACCGATGAGGCTGCGGTCGAAGAACCATCCCGCGGGGGTGTCGGAGCTGCCGCCCTTCACGTCCCGCAGCCCCACGCAGCCGTGGCTGACGTTCACCCGCCCCGGGGCGTTCGGCGACCAGTAGTTGCCGTGCAGGAAGGTGCCCGTGTTGGTCAGCTTCATGGCGTGCGGCACGTCGGGGATGTCGTACTCGCCGCCGAACCCGACGGTGCGGCTGTTCATACGGGTCACCTCCAGCATGTCCATCACCACCATCTTCCCGTTGTACGTGGTGGTCTTGGGGGCGCCGGCCGTGATCGGCACGGTCGCCAGCAGCTCGCCGTCCCGCCGCACCTCCATGGTGTGTTCGGCCGCGTCGACCAGGGAGACCTGGCTGCGGCCGACGGTGAAGGAGAACGTCTTGTACTGGAGGCCGTAGACGCCGGGGGCGCCCTCCACGTCCCGCAGCTTCAGCGAGACGGTCACCTCGGTGCCCGGCTGCCAGTACCGCTCGGGGCGGAAGTCGAGCCGTGACGCGCCGAACCAGTGCGGGCGGATCTCCACCGCGGGGCGCGCGGTGATCTGGACGGCGCGCTCCACCGCCGCCCGGTTCTGGATCTCCCGGCTGAAGTCCAGCGAGACGATCATGCCGGTGCCGACCGTGGCCCGGTTCTCCGGTGTGACGTACCCGATGAAGCGCTCGTCGGGCACGTACGTCGTGAACGTGGTGTGCCGGGCCGAGCGGTGGCCGTCGTCGTCGACGGCGACCGCGTCGACCGTGTAGCGGGCCGCGAGCCCGAGCCGTGCCTCGTCCGGTTCCCAGCTCCGGCCGTTCTCCGCGATCCGCCCCGGCACCTCGGACTCCTGCGCGTCCTGGGAGCGGACCACCCGCACCGACTCGAGCCGCCCGTCCGGGACGTGGACCCGCAGCGGCTCCCGCGACGTCACCCCCTTGCTGCCGTCGTCGGGCGAGATCCTGATGACGTCCTCGGGGGCGGCCGGCTTGCCGAACGACCCGCCCAGATCGATGGTGCGGTGGCCGCCCGAGGTGCAGCCCGCGGCCCCCGCCAGTAGTCCTGCGCATGTCAGTAGGGCGGCCAGCGTGGCCCCCGCGCGCCGTGCGCGCCCGTGTACGTGCCTCACGGGGTGTGCAACGAGCGGGGCGGGTCCGGGGAAACGTGAGTGCGACGCGTGCTCTGGGCAGAACATGTGGGAGGACGACGTGAAGGGGTGCGGTGACCGGGACGTCACCCGCCCTTTTTCCGGCTCGTCCCCCGAGCCGTGGGAGGCTGACAGGTGTCCAGCGCAGCCGAGCGGGAGGCGGTGGCCGAGCAGCGGACCGCCCCGGTCGTCGTGACGGAGGCGGCCCCGCGCGGGACGCCGGGCGTGCCGGTGCGGCCGGGTGCGCCGACCCCGTTGGGCGCCCGGTTCCGGGCCGGGCCCGACGGCGTGCCGGGCACCAACTTCGCGCTCTGGGCCGGGGGCGCGGAGGCCGTGGAGCTGTGCCTCTTCGACGAGGGCGGCCGGGAGACCCGCGCGCCGCTGACCGAACTGACGCACGAGATCTGGCACGGCTTCGTCCCCGGGGTGCTGCCGGGCCAGCGCTACGGCTACCGGGTGCACGGGCGCTGGGACCCGTGGACCGGCGGCCGCTGGAACCCGGCGAAGCTGCTCCTCGACCCGTACGCGCGGGCCGTCGACGGCGACTTCGCGCTGCCGCCCGAGGTGTACGGGCACGTCAGGGACTGGCCGCAGCAGCACGTCGCCGACACCGTGCGCGACGAACGGGACTCCGCGCCCTTCGTCCCCAAGGGCGTCGTCGTCCACGACGACGACGACTGGGCCGACGACCACCGCCCCAAGACGCCGTGGGCCGACTCCGTCATCTACGAGCTGCACGTCAAGGGCTTCACCCGGGCCCACCCGGGGGTGCCCGAGGAACTGCGCGGCACCTACGCCGGGTTGGCGCACCCGGCGGCCGTCGAGCATCTGACGCGGCTCGGGGTGACGGCGGTGGAGCTGCTGCCGGTGCACCAGTTCGCGCACGAGGACCATCTGCTGCGCCGGGGCCTGCGCAACTACTGGGGCTACAACTCGGTCGGCTACTTCGCCCCGCACGCCGGGTACGCCGCGTCGGGCACCGCGGGGCAGCAGGTCGGCGAGTTCAAGCGGATGGTGCGGGCGCTGCACGCGGCCGGCATCGAGGTGATCCTCGACGTCGTCTACAACCACACCGCCGAGGCGGGTGAACTCGGTCCGACGCTCTCCCTGAAGGGCATCGACAACCGCGGCTACTACCGGCTCCAGTCCGACGCCCGCCGCTACACCGACTACACCGGGTGCGGCAACACCCTGCACGTGGTGCGACCGCACGTGCTGCGGCTGATCACGGACTCACTGCGCTACTGGGTGACCGAGATGGGCGTCGACGGGTTCCGCTTCGACCTCGCGGCGGCGCTCGCCCGCTCCATGCACGACGTCGACATGCTGTCGCCGTTCCTCGCGGTCATCGCGCAGGACCCGGTGCTGCGCCGGGTGAAGCTGATAGCGGAACCGTGGGACGTCGGGTCGGGCGGCTACCAGGTGGGCGCCTTCCCGCCGCTGTGGACGGAGTGGAACGACCGCTACCGGGGCGCCGTCCGGGACTTCTGGCGGGGCGCGCTGCCCGATGTGCGCGACCTCGGCTACCGGCTCTCCGGCTCCAGCGACCTGTACGCGTGGGGCGGCAGGCGGCCCTACGCGTCCGTCAACTTCGTCACCGCGCACGACGGTCTCACCCTGCGCGACCTGGTGACCTACGAGCGCAAGCACAACGAGGCGAACGGCGAGGGCAACCGGGACGGCTCGGACGACAACCGGTCCTGGAACTGCGGGACGGAGGGCGAGAGCGACGACGGACGCGTCCGCGCGCTGCGCAGACGCCAGTTGCGCAACCTGCTGACCACGCTGCTGCTGTCGACGGGCGTGCCGATGCTGGTCGCGGGCGACGAGCTGGGGCGCACCCAGGGCGGCAACAACAACGCGTACTGCCAGGACAACGAGACCAGTTGGGTCGACTGGGGGCTCCTCGACGACCCCGGCTGGCAGGCCCTGTTCGACCTCACCTCGCGGCTGATCGCGCTGCGCCACCGGCATCCGGTGCTGCGCCGCCGCGCGTTCTTCTCCGGCCGGGCGCACTCGGCGGACGGGCTGCGCGACCTCGCCTGGTTCACCGCGCGCGGCGCCGAGATGACCGAACGGGACTGGTACGCGCCGGCTGCCACGCTCGGCATGTACCTCTCCGGGCGGGACATCCCCGGGCGGGACGAGCGGGGCGCGCCGATCGTCGACGACAGCTTCCTCGCGGTGCTGCACGCCGGGGACGCCCCGGCCGCGTTCGTGCTGCCGGGCCCGCCGTGGGCGCGGCGGTACGAGGTCGTCGTCGACACCTCGCGCGAGGAGCAGGCGGCGGCGCCCGGGGTGACGTACCGGGCGGGGGCGTCGATCACCGTTCCGGCGCGGGCGGTGCTGCTGCTGCGGGTGGGGTGAGGGGGCACCGGGCCGGGCGGAAACTCGGTGGGCGTTGTCGGTGCCGGTCCGTAGGCTCGCGTCTGATGTCCACTACACCCGTCGCCGCGCCCGCCCCCGGCCGTTCCGCGGTCCGCACCCTGCTGCGCCTGTGGCCCTATGTCCGGCCCGTGCGGGCCCGGCTCTCGGCCGCCGCGTTCGTCGCCGTCGTCGCCTCCTGTCTCGGCCTGGTGATCCCGCTGGTCCTGAAGTGGATGGTCGACGGCCCGGTCACCCACCGCGATCCGGCCGGGGTGTGGCTCGGCGCGCTGTTCCTGCTGCTGCTGGGGATCGCCGAGGCGCTGCTGTTCGGGCTGCGGCGGTGGCTGGTGGCCAGGCCGCTCTCCCGGGTCGAGGCGGATCTGCGGGCGGACCTGTTCGGGCGCGCGCAGCGGCTGCCGGTCGCCTTCCACGACCGCTGGTCCTCGGGGCAGTTGCTGTCCCGGGCCACCACCGATCTGATGCTGCTGCGCATGTTCCTCGCCTTCCCGTTGACGTTCCTGCTGGTCAACGGAGTGACGATCCTGGTCGGGGTGGGCATCATGCTGCTCCAGGACTGGACGCTGGGGCTGGTCATCCTGGTCCCCGCGGTGCCGGTGATGGTGATGTGCCTGGTGTTCGAGAAGCGGTACGCGGCGGTGGCGCGGCTCGCGCAGGACCAGGTCGGCGATCTGACGACGGTCGTCGAGGAGAGCGTCCTCGGCATCCGGATCATCAAGGGCTTCGGCCGCCACCGCAGCCAGGCGCGGGCGTTCCGCGAGCTGTCGGGGACGCTGCGCTCCACGGAGCTGCGCAAGGCGCGGCTGCTCGCCGCGATCTGGGGCGTCATCGTGACCCTGCCGGAACTGGCGATCGGGGCGGCGCTGGTGCTGGGCAGCGTCCGGGTCGCGGACGGCGATCTGTCGGCCGGCACCCTGGTCGCGTTCCTGTCGACGGCGCTCGCGCTGCGCTGGCCGGTGGACTCCATCGGCTTCCTGCTGGCGATGTGCCAGGAGGCGGCGACGGCCACCGAACGGTACTTCGAGGTGCTGGACGAGCGGCCCGAGTCGGCGGGCGGCGAGCGGACCCGCGCCCCGGAGAGCGGGCGGGAGGCGCGCGGGCTGCGCTTCCACGGCGTGCGGTTCCGCTACCCCGACGCCCCGCCCGGCTCGCCGCCCGTCCTGGACGGGATCGACCTGCACATCAGGCCGGGCGAGTCGATGGCGCTGGTCGGCGCGACCGGCAGCGGCAAGACCACGCTCACCGCGCTGGTGCCGCGGCTGCACGAGACGACCGAGGGGCGGATCACCCTGGACGGCGAGGACATCACCGCGCTCTCCCGCGAGGAGCTGCGCACCAGGGTCGCCGTCGCCTTCGAGGAGCCCACCCTGTTCTCGGCGACCGTCGGCGAGAACGTCCTGATGGGGGCCGACGGCGGTGCGGGCGCGGCCGAGTTGGAGCGTGCGCTCGGGGTCGCCCAGGCGGACTTCGTGCGGGCGCTGCCGCAGGGCGCCGGCACCCAGGTCGGCGAGCAGGGCCTCAGCCTGTCCGGCGGGCAGCGGCAGCGGCTGGCGCTGGCCCGCGCGGTCGTCGGCAGGCCCAGGTTCCTGATCCTGGACGACCCGCTGTCGGCGCTCGACGTGCACACCGAGGCGGCCGTGGAGGCGGCCCTGCGGGAGGTGCTGGCCGACACGACCGCGCTGATCGTCGCCCACCGCCCGTCGACGGTGCTGCTCGCCGACCGGGTCGCGCTGCTCTCCGGGGGGCGGATCGCGGCGGTCGGCACCCATCACGAACTGCTGCGCACCCACCCGGAGTACGCGTATCTGATGTCCGGGGGCGACGACCACGGTGACGGGCCGCCGCCGGCCGTCGGCGCGGGGGAAACGGAGGGCGACCGATGACATCCGCCACGACGTCGGTCCCGAAACCCGGTGACGACGAGCCGGAGGGACCCGCTCGGGGGCCGGCCCCCGAGCCCGCGGAGAGCGCTGCGGCCGTCGGGCCGCCGGCCGGTGGGCCGGGTCCCGCGGCGGGTCCCGCGGGTGCGGGCGACCCCTTCGACCAGGACGCCCTGCCCACTCCCCCGGGCGCCACGGGTGCCCTGCTGCGTTCGCTGCTCGCGCCCATGAAGGCGCGGGTCACCGTCACCGCGCTGCTGATCCTGCTCCAGCAGGCGGCGGTGCAGGCGGGCCCGCTGCTGGTGGCGTACGCGATCGACACCGCCGTCCCGGCGTTCCGGCGCGACGACCTCGGTCCGCTGACCGCGGTGGCCGTCGGGTACCTGCTGTGCGCGCTGGTGTCCGGCGGGCTCCAGTACGCGTTCTTCATCGTCTCCGCCCGCGTCAACCAGGACGTGCTGCTCGACCTGCGGGGCCGGATCTTCCGGCACGCGCAGGCGCTCAGCCTCGACTTCCACGAGCGGTACACCTCGGGCCGGCTGATCTCCCGCTCCACCACGGACGTGGAGTCCCTGCGCGAACTCCTCGACGAGGGCCTCCAGGAACTGATCACGGTCGTCCTGTCGTTCGTGTACATCTCGGCGATGCTGCTCTGGCTCGACCTCGGTCTCGGCGGGGTCGCCGTCGCCTCGTTCGGGCCGCTGTACCTGCTGGTGCGGTGGTACCGGCGGCGGGCGGGCCGGGTGTACCGGTCGCGGTCGACGGCGATCGCCTCGGTGATCGTGAAGTTCGTCGAGACGATGAACGGCATCCGCCCGGTGCGCGCGTTCCGCCGGGAGACGGTGAACGACGCCGAATTCGAGGTCCTCAACGGCCGTCTCGAACGGCGCAACGGCGACGCGCTCCTGGAGATGGCCCGGTACGTCGTCGGCTCCCGCCTGGTCGCCAACACGGCCGTCGCCGGGATCGTGCTGTGGGGCGCCTACCGGGTGGCGGACGGCACGCTGGAGCTGGGGGTGCTGGCGGCGGCGGTGCTGTACCTGCGGCGGCTGTACGACCCGATCGACCGGCTCGGCATGTTCCTCAACTCCTACCAGTCGGCGGCCGCCTCGCTGGAGAAGATCGCCGGGCTGCTGGCGCAGACGCCGTCCGTGCCGGAGCCGTCCGACCCGCGCCGGCTGCCGCCCGCGCGTGACGGCAGCCCGGGGCGCGAGGTGGTCTTCGACCGGGTGGCGTTCGGCTACCGCACGGGCGGCGAGGTGCTGCCCCGCTTCGACCTGCGCATCCCGGCCGCGCAGACGGTCGCGGTGGTCGGCTCGACCGGCGCGGGCAAGTCGACGCTGGCGAAGCTGCTCGCCCGCTTCTACGACGCGTCCGCCGGCCGGGTGCTGCTGGACGGCGTCGACCTGCGCGAGCTGTCCGGGCCCGAACTGCGGCGCGGGGTGGTGATGGTGACGCAGGAGGCGTTCCTGTTCTCCGGCACGGTCGCCGAGAACATAGCGATCGGCCGCCCGGACGCGGACCGGGAGGAGATCGAGCGGGCCGCGAAGGCGATCGGCGCCCACGACTTCATCGAGGCGCTGCCCGACGGCTACGACACCGACGTCCGCAAGCGGGGCGGCCGGATCTCCGCCGGGCAACGCCAACTCGTGGCGTTCGCACGGGCGTTGCTCGCCGACCCGGCGGTCCTCATCCTGGACGAGGCGACCAGCTCGCTCGACGTGCCCGGCGAACGGGCGGTGCAGCGCGCGATGTCGACGGTGCTCAAGGGCCGCACGGCCGTCGTCATCGCCCACCGGCTCTCCACGGTGGCCATCGCCGACCGGGTCCTGGTGATGGAGCGCGGCCGGATCGTGGAGGACGGCAGCCCGGCCGAACTCATCGCGGGCACGGGGCGGTTCGCGGACCTGCACCGGGCGTGGCGGGACAGTCTGGCGTGAGAAGCGGTGCCGGATGATCGACGCGTACGAGGACCCCGGGACGCCGGATCTGCGCGGGGGCGGGCGGTACCTGTGGTGGCTGGTGTGCCGGCAGCGGGGCCGCTCGATCGCCGGGGCGCTGCTGGGCAGCGGGTGGATGGTGCTGCTCGCGGTCTCGCCCTACCTGCTGGCACGGGCCGTCGACGGGGGGCTCGAACCCGGTGACTTCGCGGTGCTGGCCGGGTGGACGGCCGCGCTCTTCGGGGTGGGCGTCTTCAACGCCTGGCTGAGCGTCATGCGGCACCGGACGATGACCCGGGTCAGGCTCGACGCCAACTTCCGCACCGTGAAGCTGGTCGTCGGGCACGCGACCCGGCTGGGGGCCGCGCTGCCGCGCCGGGTGGGGGCCGGGGAGGTCGTCACCATCGGGGTCGGTGACGTGCAGACCATCGCGACGGCGCTGACCGTGGTCGGGCCCGGCGTCGGCGCCGTCGTCGCCTATCTGGTGGTCGCCGGGCTGCTGGTGGCCGTCTCGCCGCTGATCGCCGCCGTGGTGCTGCTCGGCATCCCGGTGATCGTCGTCCTGGTCGGGCCGCTGCTCGCGCGGCTGCAAGGGGCGGAGGGCGAGTACCGGGACCGGCAGGGGGTGCTCACCGCGCGGATCTCCGACCTCGCGGGCGGGCTGCGGGTGCTGAACGGGCTCGGCGGCAAGGACCTGGTCGCGGACGCCTTCCGGCGCGACTCACGACGGCTGCTGCGGCAGGGGTACCGGGTCGGCGCCGTCACCAGCTGGGTGCAGGCCCTCGGCGTCGGGCTGCCGACGGTGTTCCTCGCCGTGGTGACCTGGCTCGCCGCCCGGCTCGCCGCCCGGGGCGACATCACCGTCGGCGAGTTGGTGTCGGTGTACGGGTATGTGGCGGTGCTGGTGCTGCCGGTGGGGTTCTGGGTGGAGTGCGGCTACCAGATCAGCCGGGGGGTGGTCGCGGCCCGCCGGGTCGTGCGGTTCCTGAGCCTCGCGCCGATGGCGGACACCGGCACCCTGGACGCCCCCGCCGAACCGTCCGCGCTGCACGACCCGGTGTCCGGGGTGCGGGTGCGGCCGGGGCTGCTGACCGCGCTGGCCTGCGCCCGCCCGGCCGACGCGGTGGCCGTCGTGGACCGGCTCGGCCGTTATCTGCCGTCGGCGGCGACCTGGGGCCGGGTGCCGCTCGCCGACATCCGGCTGGCCCAGGTCAGGGAACGGATCCTGGTCGCCGACCACGAGGCCGACCTGTTCGGGGGCAGCTTCCGCGACCTGGTCCGCGGGCGCCGGGACCCGGCCGACGCCGACATCGAGCGGGCGGTGCGGGCGGCCGTCGCGGAGGACATCGTGCGGGGGCTGCCCGACGGACTCGACACCGTGATCGACGCGCAGGGACGCAACCTCTCCGGCGGCCAGCGCCAACGCGTGCGGCTGGTACGGGCGTTGCTCGCCGACCCCGAGGTGCTGCTGGCCGTCCAACCGACGTCGGCCCTTGACGCCCACACGGAGGCCAGGGTGGCGCGACGGCTGCGGGACGCCCGCGCCGGCCGGACGACCGTGGTGACGACGACGTCCCCGCTGGTCCTGGACCACGCGGACACCGTCCACTTCCTGGTGGACGGCAAGGTCGCCGCCACCGGCACCCACGCCCGCCTCCTCGCCACCGAACCGGGCTACCGCGCGCTGGTGGCCCGCGACGCCGACGAGCCCGCGGGAGAGGGGGTGGGGCGATGACCACCGCCGCACACCTTCCCGTCGCCCGGCCCGCCGACGTCCGCCGGGCCGTGGGCCGCCTGGTGCGCGCGGACCTCCGGGCGTTCGGGCTGGTCCTCGCGCTCAACGCGCTCGCCGCCGGCGCCGGGCTCGCCGGGCCCTGGCTGGTCGGACGGATCGTGGACGAGGTGCGGGGCGGCGCCGGGGTCGGCGCGGTCGACCGGCTCGCGCTGTGGATCCTGCTCTGCGCGCTCGGACAGCTGCTGCTCGCCCGCTGGGCGCGGTACGTGGGGCACCGGTTCGGGGAACGGGTGCTGGCGCGGGTGCGCGAGGAGTTCGTCCGGCGCACCCTGGCGCTGCCCGCGGCCACCGTCGAGCGGGCCGGCACCGGCGACCTCACCGCGCGCGGCACCGCCGACGTCACCACGGTCGGCGCCACCCTGCGGGACGCGGGACCCGAGCTGCTCATCAACTCCGCGCAGGCGCTGTTCCTGATGGGCGCGGTGTTCGCCCTCGACCCGCGGCTCGGCGCCTGCGGGCTGCTCGGCCTGGCCGGCATCTGGGCCGTCATGCGCTGGTACCTGCGCCGGGCCAGGCCCGGCTACCTCGCCGAGGGCGCCGCCACCTCCCGGATCGCGGAGATCGTCGCGACGACCGCGGCGGGCGCCCGCACGGTCGAGGCGCTGCGTCTCGGCGGGCGGCGGATCGCGGCGAGCCGGGACGCGGTGGAGGAGTCCCGCCGCACCCGCGTGTACACGCTGTTCCTGCGCACGGTGCTCTTCCCGGTGATCGAGGTCTCCTATCTGGTGCCGGTGGCGGCGGTGCTGCTGCTCGGCGGGGTCCTGCACGCGCGCGGCACGCTGAGCGTGGGCGAGGTCGTGGCGGCGGCCCTGTACCAGCAGCGGCTGGCCGGGCCGCTCGACGAGGTGCTGATGCGGATCGAGCAACTCCAGAGCAGCGGCGCCTCGTTCGCCCGGGTGGAGGGGCTGGCGCGGGCGCCGCGCGCGGTGCCCGACGGATCGGCGGAGCCGGTCGACGGCCGCGTCGACGTGTCGGGGGTGCGGTACTCCTACGAGCGGGGCGGCGAGGTGCTGCGCGGCGTGGACCTGACCGTGCGGCCAGGTGAACGGCTCGCGGTGGTGGGCCCCTCGGGCGCCGGGAAGACGACGCTGAGCCGGCTGCTCGCGGGTGTCGAGGCGCCGACCGTCGGCACGATGACGGTCGGCGGGGTGCCGGTGGTGGCGCTCGGGCCCGAGCGGTTGCGGCGGCAGGTGGTGCTGGTCACCCAGGAGCACCATGTGTTCCTCGGGAGCGTCAGGGACAATCTGCTGATCGCCGAACCGGACGCGGACGACAAGGAGTTGTGGGCGGCGCTGACGTCGGTGGGCGCCGACGACTGGGTGCGGGAGCTGGCCGAGGGGCTCGACACCCGGCTCGGCGAGGGCGGTGCGCGCACCGACGGCTCGCAGGCCCAGCAACTCGCCCTGGCCCGGGTGGTGCTGGCGGACCCGCACACGCTGATCCTCGACGAGGCGACGGCGCTGCTCGACCCGACGACCGCCCGGCACACCGAACGCGCCCTGGCCGCCGTCCTGACCGGCCGTACGGTCATCGCGATCGCGCACCGGCTGCACACCGCGCACGACGCGGACCGGGTGGCGGTGATGGAGCACGGCCTCCTCACCGAACTCGGCACGCACGAGGAGCTGGTGGCGGCGGACGGCGCGTACGCGGCCCTGTGGCGGACCTGGCACGGGGAGCCGTCGTAGGGCGAGCGGACGACGACCCGGGGCCACGGTGGGTCAAGCGGGTTGCGGGGACGGGTCGTTGGCGCGGCGGAGTGGTCCGGCGGCGGTCGGTCTTCCCGGCGGGCGGCCCTGAGCCCCTCGGCGGTTCCGCGGGGCTTTCCGGGGCGCCGTCCGCCCTCTCGCCAGATGGCGAGTCCGCATAGCGAACATGAACAACCGGACAACGAACCAATTCCGGCCAACTTCCTGACGCGCCCCTGACATACGGGGTGAACTCCTGCGACTCTTCCCACGGCCCGTTCACAGCGACCCCACAGCTTCACCCCACGGAGTACCGCCGTGCACCGGCCCGCACTGCACGCACCTGGTTCCGCGTACCGCCCGGCCGGCCCCCTCGCCGTCCGGTCTCCCCCGGCCGCGCGACCCGCGGCCACGCAGAAGGAGTCAGTGTTGAGAAGCAGTTCCTCTCGCGGACGCACCTCCCACACCGCACCCCGCCCCACCACGCACCGCCGCGCCGCCGCCGTCGCCCTCGCCGGTGTCGCCGCCCTGATCGCCACGGCCGTCCAGTCGGGCGCCGCGAACGCCGCGCCGGCCCCCGCGGCCGGGCAGACCCGCGCCACCGTCGCCCTCTCCCCCTCCCTGCGCGCCGAGTTGCTCCGTGACGCCGGCACGGCCCGCGCCGCCACCGCCCGCGACATCGGGCTCGGCGCCCAGGAGAAGCTCGTCGTCAAGGACGTCGTCAAGGACGCCGACGGCACCCTGCACACCCGCTACGACCGCACCTACGGCGGCCTTCCGGTGCTGGGCGGCGACCTGATCGTCGACACCGCCGGCTCGGGCGCCACCCTGCGGGTCGTCAAGGCGTCGACCGCGGCCCTGACCGGCGTCGACCTCACCCCCGACGTCACCGAGGCCGCCGCCGAGCGGCAGGCCGTGCGGCGGGCGCAGGCCCTCGGGGCGACCGGGGCGAGCGCCGACGCGGCGCCGCGCGCGGTGGTCTGGGCGGCGACCGGCACCCCGGTGCTGGCGTACGAGACGGTCGTCGGCGGCCTCCAGGACGACGGCACGCCGAACGAGCTGCACGTCATCACGGACGCGGCGACCGGCAAGAAGCTCTACGAGTACCAGGGCGTCAAGAACGGCACCGGCAACACCCAGTACAGCGGCCAGGTCGCGCTGACCACCACGCAGTCCGGCTCGACGTACACGCTGACCGACGGCGCGCGCGGCGGCCACAAGACGTACAACCTCAACCGGGGTTCGTCCGGCACCGGCACGCTCTTCTCGCAGACCAACGACACCTGGGGCAACGGCACCACGTCGAACGCGGCGACGGCGGGCGCGGACGCCCACTACGGCGCGGCGACCACCTGGGACTTCTACAAGAACACCTTCGGGCGCAACGGCATCAAGAACAACGGCGTCGGCGCCTACTCGCGGGTCCACTACGGCAACGCGTACGTCAACGCGTTCTGGACCGACAGCTGCTTCTGCATGACGTACGGCGACGGCAGCGGCAACGCCCGTCCGCTGACCGCGCTCGACGTGGCGGGCCACGAGATGAGCCACGGCGTCACCTCCAACACCGCGGGGCTCAACTACTCGGGCGAGTCGGGCGGGTTGAACGAGGCGACCTCCGACATCTTCGGCACCGGCGTGGAGTTCTACGCGGCGAACGCCACCGACGTCGGCGACTACCTCATCGGCGAGAAGATCAACGTCAACGGCAACGGCACGCCGCTGCGGTACATGGACAAGCCGAGCAAGGACGGCGCGTCCAAGGACAGCTGGTACTCCGGCATCGGCTCGGTCGACGTGCACTACTCCTCGGGCCCGGCCAACCACTTCTTCTACCTGCTGTCCGAGGGCAGCGGCGCGAAGACCATCAACGGGGTCAGCTACAACTCGGCGACCGCGGACGGCCTTCCGGTCACCGGCATCGGCCGGGACAAGGCGCTGGCGATCTGGTACCGGGCGCTGACCACCAAGTTCACCTCCACCACCAACTACGCGGCCGCCCGCACCGGGACCCTCGCGGCGGCGGGTGAGCTGTACGGCACCACCTCCGCCGAGTACAAGGCGGTGCAGGACGCCTGGGCGGGCGTCGCGGTGGGCGCGCGCTCCACGGCGGGCGGCGGCACGGGCACCTCGTTCGAGAACGCCACCGCGGTGTCGATTCCGGACAACGGGGCGGCCGTCACGTCGTCCGTGACGGTCACCGGACGGACCGGCAACGCCCCGTCGGCCCTTCAGGTTTCGGTCGACATCACCCACACCTACCGGGGTGACCTGGCGATCGATCTGGTGGGTCCGAGCGGGGCCGCGTACCGGCTGAAGAACGCCAGCCCGTCGGACTCGGCGGACAACGTCCAGCAGACGTTCACCGTCGACGCCTCGGCCGAAGTCGCCAACGGCACCTGGAAGTTGAAGGTCCAGGACCAGGCAGCCCAGGACACCGGTCAGCTCAACGGGTTCTCGCTGACCTTCCCGTAGGGCGCGGGGCCCGCGGGCCCGTGCCAGGGCGTCGCCCCGGCGGTTCGAATCCCCGGGGCGGCGCCCTCCCACGCCTCTGGGCGGGACCAGTTTTTTGCCAACACCATGCCGCCCGCTGGTTGGGCCTTTACGGAGGTCAAGCGGGTTCACATTCCCGCAATGTTCACTCGGACGTCGATATTCAGCCAACATCACTTCGCGGGACTGACATGTACGCGTCCTTGATGCCACTCTTCCTCACAACCGCCGCACAACCTCAAGCAACTCCCGGCCGGACGCCCCACGCCGGTCCGGACTCCCCACTCCAAGGAGCTTGTGTGACCCCCCTCTACACGCGTCACAAGCGCTCGACTCTGGCCATCGCCACCGCTGTTGCCGCCGGAGCCCTGCTCGCCACCGGTCTGACCACCGGTCCGGCCGCCGCCCAGACCCCGGCGGACACCACGGCCAAGGCCCCGCTCGCCGCGGCGCCGCTCCAACTCTCCGCCGGCGCCCGCGCCTCGCTCGTCGAGGAGCGCCAGGCCGACGCCACCGAGACCGCGCAGGAGATAGGTCTCGGCGCCAAGGAGAAGCTGGTCGTCAAGGACGTCCTCAAGGACACCGACGGCTCGGTGCACACCCGCTACGAGCGCACCTACGCGGGCCTGCCCGTGCTCGGCGGCGACCTGATCGTCCACCAGTCGGCGACCGGCGCCACCAGAGGCGTCACCAAGGCCGTCAAGGCGACCATCAAGGTCGCCTCGGTGAAGCCGCAGATCGCCGCGGCCAAGGCGGAGAAGCAGGCGCTGACCGTCGCGAAGGACGCCGGTTCGGCCGCCACCGCCGCCGACGCCGCCCCCCGCAAGGTGATCTGGGCCGGCGACGGCACCCCGGTCCTCGCCTACGAGACCGTCGTCGGCGGCCTCCAGGACGACGGCACCCCGAACCAGCTGCACGTCATCACCGACGCGGCCAGCGGCAAGAAGCTCTACGAGTACCAGGGCATCGAGACCGGCACCGGCAAGAGCCTGTACTCGGGCACCGTCACCCTCAACACCACGCTGTCGGGCTCGACGTACCAGCTGTACGACACCACGCGCGGCGGTCACAAGACCTACAACCTGGCCCGGAGCACCTCCGGCACCGGGTCCCTGTTCACCGACGCGGACGACACCTGGGGCACCGGCGCCGCCTCCAGCTCGAGCACCGACCAGACGGCCGCGGTGGACGCCGCCTACGGCGCCCAGGCCACCTGGGACTTCTACAAGAGCACCTTCGGGCGCAACGGCATCAAGAACAACGGTGTCGCCGCCTACTCCCGCGTCCACTACGGCAACGCGTACGTCAACGCGTTCTGGGACGACAGCTGCTTCTGCATGACGTACGGCGACGGCTCGTCCAACACGCACCCGCTGACCTCGCTGGACGTGGCGGGCCACGAGATGAGCCACGGCGTCACCTCCAACACCGCGGGCCTCAACTACTCGGGCGAGTCCGGCGGCCTGAACGAGGCGACCTCCGACATCTTCGGCACCGGCGTGGAGTTCTACGCCAACAACGCCTCCGACGTCGGCGACTACCTCATCGGCGAGAAGATCAACATCAACGGCAACGGCACGCCGCTGCGGTACATGGACCAGCCCAGCAAGGACGGCGCCTCCGCCAACTACTGGTCCTCGACGACGAAGAACCTGGACGTGCACTACTCGTCCGGTGTCGCCAACCACTTCTTCTACCTGCTGTCCGAGGGCAGCGGCGCGAAGACGATCAACGGCGTCAGCTACAACTCGCCCACGTACAGCGGCTCCACGGTCACCGGCATCGGCCGCGCCAAGGCGCTGCAGATCTGGTACAAGGCGCTGACGACGTACTTCACGTCGACGACGAACTACAAGTCGGCCCGCACCGGCACGCTCTCCGCCGCGGCCGCCCTGTACGGCTCGGGATCGACCGAGTACAACGCGGTGGCGTCGGCCTGGACCGCCGTCAACGTGACCTGAGCGCAAGGTAGTTGACCGAACAATGGCCCCCGGGAGGTAGCTGATCCCGGGGGCCGCCCTACTCTTGGGTGCCATGTCCTCGCCGCACTTCACGTACGAGCCGGTCGGCGCGACCCGCGACGATCCGGCCTTCTGCCCGCCCGGCTACCACTCCCTCCATGTGCGGACCCGCATCGGCGAGGGCGAGAAGGTCTTCCGCCGAGCCTCGGAGGCGGTCCTCACCTGGGAGATGCACCGCGCGATGGGCGTCGGCATGGAGACCGACGCCGACCGCGCGGCCCCCGACGTCGACGTCACCGTCACCCTGGCCGGAATCATTCGGGCCCCCTGCCGGGTGGTGTGGACCCAGGACGAGCCGCGCCGCCGCGGCTGGGCCTACGGCACCCTGGCCGGCCACCCCGAGTCCGGCGAGGAGTCCTTCACCGTCGACCGCACCGGGGACGGCACGGTCTGGCTGACGGTCGCCGCCTTCAGCCGCGGCCAGAAGTGGTACGCCCGAGCGGCGGGCCCGGCGGCCCGAGCCCTCCAGCAGGCGTACGCCCGCCGCTGCGGGGCGACCCTGCGACGGCTCTGCGCGGACCTGGCGGAGGACTGAGGGCCGGCGCCCTGACGCCGTCGGCCGGACGCCCGCCGACCGGGCGCCCGGCGCGCGCTCACCGCAGCAGCACCCCCGCCCCCGCCGCCGCGTCCTCCGTCGGTGTCGTCACCAGGCCCAGTTCGGTCGGGGAGGCGAGCAGGGGGTGGGACGGGAGGATGCGGACCGTGTAGCCGTAGGGGCCCGTGCGGTCCAGGGCCAGCGGGCCCTCGTAGAGCCAGCGGCCCTCCAGGTCGGGGGTGCCGACCGGTTTGAGGGGGGTCGCCGTCGCGTCCGTGAGGCGGTCCTCCGGGTCCACCCGGCCGGAGACCGCCTGGACCTCGACGTCCTCGGGGCCGAGGCCGGCCAGCGCGACGCGGACCCGCAGGCCGAGCGTCGAGCCGAGTTCCGCCGTCGGGGTGGCCGTCGTCGTCTCCACATGGTCGACCCGCACCCCGGGCCAGGCCGCCCGCACCCGCTCCTTCCAGCCCGCCAGCGCGCGGGCCGTGTCCGGGGTCATCACGCGGTGGGCGTGGGCGGCCGGGGTGTAGAGGCGCTCCACGTACTCCCTGACCATCCGGCCCGCCAGCACCTTGGGGCCGAGCAGGGTGAGGGTCTGGCGGACCATCTCGATCCAGCGGTCGGGCAGTCCGGTCCTGCCGCGCTCGTAGAAGCGCGGCGCGACCCGCTGCTCCAGCAGGTCGTAGAGGGCGGCCGCCTCTATGGCGTCCCTGCGGTCGGGGTCGGTGCCCGCGCCGTCCGCGGTGGGGATCGCCCAGCCGAAGTCGGGCTGGAACCACTCGTCCCACCAGCCGTCGAGGACCGACAGGTTGAGGCAGCCGTTGAGGGCGGCCTTCATGCCCGACGTGCCGCACGCCTCCAGCGGGCGCAGCGGGTTGTTGAGCCAGATGTCGCAGCCCGGGTAGAGCTTCTGCGCCATCCCCATGCCGTAGTCGGGCAGGAAGACGATCCGGTGCCGCACCCGCGGGTCGTCGGCGAACCGCACCAGCTCCTGCACCAGGCGTTTGCCGCCGTCGTCCGCCGGGTGGGCCTTGCCCGCGACCACGATCTGGATCGGCCGCTCGGGGTGCAGCAGCAGGCCCTTCAGCCGGTCGGGGTCGCTCAGCATCAGCGTCAGCCGCTTGTACGACGGGACCCTGCGGGCGAACCCGATGGTCAGGACGTCCGGGTCGAGCACCCCGTCGATCCACCCCAACTCGGCCGTGCCCGCGCCGCGTTGGCGCCAGGACACGGTCAGCCTGCGCCGTACCTCGGTCACCAGTTGCTCGCGCAGGGTGCGGCGCAGCTCCCAGATGTCGAGGTCGGGGATGTCGGCGACCGCGTCCCAGCGCTGCGAGCCGCCGACGGTGAGGGCGTCCTCGGTGCGCTGGGCGCCGACCTGCCGGGCGCCGAGCCTGAGCACCTCGGGAGCCACCCAGGTCGGCGCGTGGACGCCGTTGGTCACCGAGGTGATGGGCACCTCCTCGGCGTCGAAGCCGGGCCAGAGGCCGGCGAACATCTCCCGGCTGACCTGCCCGTGCAGCAGGGAGACGCCGTTGGCGCGCTGTCCGAGGCGCAGGCCCATCACGGCCATGTTGAAGAGGTCGGGTTCGCCTCCCGGGTAGGTCTCCCTGCCGAGCCGGAGGATCTGGCCGACGTCGATGCGCGGGAGTTCGGCGTCGGGGCCGAAGTGCCGGGCGACGAGGTCGCGGTCGAAGCGGTCGATGCCGGCCGGCACCGGGGTGTGGGTGGTGAAGACGGTGCCGGCCCGTACCGCCTCCAGGGCGGCGTCGAAGTCCAGCCCGTCGTCGGCGAGTTCGGCGATGCGTTCCAGGCCGAGGAACCCGGCGTGGCCCTCGTTGGTGTGGAAGACCTCGGGTCGCGGGTGTCCGGTGAGCCGGCAGTACGCGCGCACCGCCCGCACCCCGCCGATGCCGAGCAGCATCTCCTGGAGCAGCCGGTGTTCGCTGCCGCCGCCGTAGAGGCGGTCGGTCACCCCGCGTCCGCCGACGTCGTTCTCCTCGACGTCGGAGTCCAGCATCAGCAGCGGCACCCGGCCGACCTGGGCCAGCCAGATCCTGGCGTGCAGCTGCCGGCCGCCGGGCAGCGCGAGGGCGACCCGGGCGGGGGTGCCGTCGGCCTCTTCGAGGAGGGTGAGGGGCAGCTCGTGCGGGTCGAGGACGGGGTAGTGCTCCTGCTGCCAGCCGTCCCGGGAGAGGGTCTGGCGGAAGTAGCCGTGCCGGTAGAGCAGGCCGACCCCGATCAGCGGCACCCCGAGGTCGCTCGCGGCCTTGAGGTGGTCGCCGGCCAGGATGCCGAGGCCGCCCGAGTACTGGGGCAGGGCGGCGGTGATGCCGAACTCGGGGGAGAAGTAGGCGACGGCGGCGGGGAGTTCACCGGACTGCGCCTGGTACCAGCGCGCGCCGCGGACATAGTCGTCGAGGTCGTCGGCGGCGGCGGTCAGCCGGCGCAGGAAGCGGCGGTCCTGGGCCAGCTCGGCGAGCCGGGCCGGTGGCACGCTGCCGAGCAGCCGTACCGGGTCGCGGTCCGACGCGGCCCAGCGTTCGGGGTCGACGGAGTGGAAGAGGTCGCGGGTCTCCGCGTGCCAGGACCAGCGCAGATTGCGCGCGAGGTCGCTGAGCGGCTGGAGGGGTTCGGGCAGGACGGGTCGGACGGTGAAGCGACGGATAGCCTTCATTGCCACCTCGTCAGGCGTGCGGAAAGGGACGCACGGCGGTGTGCGTCCCGTCGTCACGGTCGACGGTATAGGCGTCCGGCCGCCCTCACCACGGCGCCGCCCGGCCGGACACCGTCCGGGACCCCGTACGACCTGCGGCACGGGCGGTGCGCGAGATGGCCGATTCCGCCCCCCGAGGCGTTCTTGTCGGGCTTCGGCGCGCACGAGAGGCTTCCCCCGTGGCGTACCGACCGGCCGCCGGGTGCCCCCGGCGACGGGGGCGTGGTCGTGTGCCGGGTCGAGGAGGGGAACTGAGGGGAACCGAGACGCGAACCATGGCACGGACGCGTGACCGGCGTCCTGGCCGGCTCGGCGGGCTGACGGCGGTGGCCTGCGCCGTCCTGCTCGCGATCGGCCCGCTGCCCGCGCGGGCGGCGCCCGGGGCCGGGGACACGGACGCCGGCCCGCCCGGCGGGAGCTATCTGGTGACGTTCAGGAGCCACTCGCCGCCCTCGTCGGCGGAGCGGGTGCTGGCCGGGTCCCCCGCCGGGCGGGCGGTCGTCGACCGGTACGGGGTCCGGATCGTGCGGACCTACCGGACCGCCTTGAACGGCTACGCGGTCCGCGCGGACGCGGCGCGGGCGCGGCGGCTCGCGGCCGACCCGCGGGTCGCGGCCGTCGTCCCCGACACCCGGGTGTCGCTCGCGGGCGCCGAGGGCGACCCGCCGCCCTGGGGGCTGGACCGGATCGACCGGCCGGGGCTGCCGCTCGACGGGCGCTACCGGCGGACCGCGTCGGGGGGCCGCGGGGTGACGGTGTACGTGATCGACACCGGCGTCCGCGTCACCCACCGGGACTTCGGCGGACGGGCCTCCCACGGCTGGGACTTCGCCGACGGCGACCGGACCGCCTCCGACGGCAACGGGCACGGCACGCATGTCGCGGCCACCGTCGCGGGTGCGCGGTACGGGGTCGCCGGGAAGGCGCGGATCGTCTCCGTGCGGGTCTTCGACGACCGGGGCACCGGCACGGCCGCGCAGGTCATCGCGGGCGTCGACTGGGTGACCCGGCACGCGCGGCGGCCCGCGGTCGCCAACCTCAGCGTGGGCGGTCCGTACAACGCCCAGTTGGACGCGGCCGTCCGCGCCTCCGTCGCGTCCGGTGTCACCTACACGGTCGCGGCGGGCAACGCGGGGCGGCCGGCCGGGCTGTTCTCGCCCGCGGACGTGGCGGAGGCGATCACGGTCGGCGCGACAGGACCCGACGACGCCCGCGCCCCCTTCTCGAACTTCGGCCCGTCGGTCGACCTGTTCGCGCCGGGCGTCGCCGTCACCTCCGCGTCCTATGCCAGTGACACCGCCGAAGCGACCTATTCAGGTACGTCGATGGCGAGTCCGCATGTCGCGGGCGCCGCCGCGCTGTATTTGTCCGAAAACCCGAAGGCCGAGCCTGAGCGTGTTTCCAAAGCGCTCGCAAAGAATGCGGCGCACGGGAAAGTGTCCGGCCGGGGGCCCGGTTCGCCGGACGAACTCCTGCAGGTACCGGCCCTGTAGCGGCAGACCGGCAGCCCTGCCCGACAGTGTCCCGACGCGGCCGCCGAACCCCGCGGGCCCGGCCGGACTCGTGTGTAGACATACGCGCGAGTAGTTAACAAAGTGCCGGATTGCGCACTCGCTTAGGGTGGGAAGGAACCTCCGGTACGACCCCCTCCGAATTCCCCGGAATTCGAGGGGTACCTGACGCAGGACCCACCTCCCCTCAGCCATCCGCCCACCCACGTTGACGCGGACAGGAGCGGTCATGCCCGCCACGCACCACACGTCAGCACCCCCGACACCCGGCACCGCGACGGCCCCGGTACCCCCGGCCGACACCGGTCCGCCGCCCCCGGAGCCACCCTCCGCGGCCGGCCAGGACCTCATCGGACGCATCCCCGTCCTCGACGTACGTCCCGTCGTCCAGCGCGGCAGGCGTCCCGCGAAGGCGGTGACCGGGGAATCGTTCGAGATCTCGGCCACCGTGTTCCGTGAGGGTCACGATGCCGTGGCGGCCGATGTCGTCCTCACCGATCCGCAGGGGCGCAAGGGCCCCTGGACCCCGATGCGTGAACTCGCCCCCGGCACCGACCGCTGGGGCGCCACCGTCACCGTCACCGCGCCCGGCCGCTGGACGTACCACGTCGAGGCGTGGAGCGATCCGCTCACCACCTGGCACCACCACGCCGGGATCAAGATCCCGGCCGGCATCGACACCGAACTGGTCCTGGAGGAGGGCGCGCGGCTGTACGAACGGGCCGCCGCGGGCGTCCCCAAGGGCGGCGGGCTGCGCAAGGCGGTGCGCGGCGCCGCCGACGCGCTGCGCGACCGCAGCCTTCCGGCCACCTCACGGCTGGCGGCGGCGCTGGCCCCCGAGGTGACGGCGGTACTGGCCCGCCATCCGGTGCGTGACCTGGTCACCTCGTCCGAGCCGCTGCCGCTGCTCGTGGAGCGTGAACGGGCCCTGTACGGCGCCTGGTACGAGTTCTTCCCGCGTTCCGAGGGCACGCCCGAGGAGCCCCACGGCACCTTCAGGACGGCGGCAGGCAGGCTTCCGGCAATCGCGGGCATGGGTTTCGATGTGGTGTATCTGCCGCCGATCCACCCGATCGGCACGACGTATCGCAAGGGCCGCAACAACACGTTGTCCGCCGGCCCCGACGACGTCGGCGTGCCGTGGGCGATCGGTTCGCCCGAGGGCGGCCACGACGCGGTGCACCCGCGCCTGGGCACGACGGAGGACTTCGCCTGGTTCGTGGGGCGGGCCCGTGACCTCGGCCTCGAAGTCGCCCTGGACTTCGCCCTCCAGTGCTCCCCCGACCACCCGTGGGTCGACAAGCACCCGGAGTGGTTTAACCACCGGGCCGACGGGAGCATCGCGTACGCGGAGAACCCGCCGAAGAAGTACCAGGACATCTACCCCGTCGCCTTCGACGCCGACCTCGAAGGACTCGTCGCGGAGACGGTACGGGTGCTGCGGCTGTGGATGGGCCACGGGGTGCGGATCTTCCGCGTCGACAACCCGCACACCAAACCCGTGGTGTTCTGGGAGCGGGTCATCGGCGAGATCAACCGCGCCGACCCCGACGTGATCTTCCTCGCCGAGGCGTTCACCCGCCCGGCGATGATGCGCACCCTCGGCGAGATCGGCTTCCAGCAGTCGTACACCTACTTCACCTGGCGCACCACCAAGCCCGAACTCACCGACTACCTCACCGAACTGTCCGGGGAGAGCGCCGCGTCGATGCGGCCCAACCTCTTCGTCAACACCCCCGACATCCTGCACGCCTTCCTCCAGCACGGCGGCAGGCCCGCCTTCGAGGTCCGCGCCGTCCTGGCCGCCACCCTCTCCCCCACCTGGGGCGTCTACAGCGGCTACGAACTCTGCGAGAACACCCCGCTGCGCGACGGCAGCGAGGAGTACCTCGACTCCGAGAAGTACCAGCTCCGCCCCCGCGACTGGGAAGCCGCCGCCCGCGAGGGCCGCACCATCGCCCCCCTGATCACCCGGCTCAACGAGATCCGCCGGGCGAGCCCCGCCCTGCGCCAACTGCGCGACCTGCACTTCCATCCCGTCGACCAGGAGGCGGTGATCGCTTACTCGAAGCGGAGCGGTTCGAACACGGTTCTGGTGGTCGCCAACCTCGACGCGCACCACACCCAGGAGGCCACGGTCTCGTTGAACATGCCGCAACTCGGCCTCGACTGGCACGAGTCGGTGCCGGTGCGCGACGAGCTCACCGGCGAGACCTACCACTGGGGCAGGGCCAACTACGTACGCCTGGAGCCGGGGCACCGGCCCGCGCACGTCTTCACCGTCCTGCGACCGTCCACCCCGCAGATCGGAGGGTCACCCACCATATGATCGTCAACGAGCCCGTTCCGGACACCTTCGAGGACACCCCCGCCAAGGACCGGGACCCGGATTGGTTCAAACGCGCGGTCTTCTACGAGGTTCTCGTCCGGTCCTTCCAGGACAGCAACGGCGACGGCGTCGGCGACCTCAAGGGCCTCACCGCCAAGCTCGACTACCTCCAGTGGCTGGGCATCGACTGCATCTGGCTCCCGCCCTTCTTCAAGTCACCGCTGCGCGACGGCGGCTACGACGTCTCCGACTACACCGCCGTCCTCCCCGAGTTCGGCGACCTCGCCGACTTCGTCGAGTTCGTCGACGCCGCCCACCAGCGCGGCATGCGCGTCATCATCGACTTCGTCATGAACCACACCAGCGACCAGCACCCGTGGTTCCAGGAGTCCCGCAAGGACCCCCAAGGCCCCTACGGCGACTACTACGTCTGGGCCCAGGACGACAAGCAGTACCCCGAGGCGCGGATCATCTTCGTCGACACGGAGGCGTCCAACTGGACGTTCGACCCGGTCCGCAAGGAGTACTACTGGCACCGGTTCTTCTCCCACCAGCCGGACCTCAACTACGAGAACCCGGCGGTCCAGGAGGAGATGGTCTCGGCGCTGCGGTTCTGGCTCGACCTCGGCATCGACGGCTTCCGCCTCGACGCGGTCCCGTACCTGTACCAGCAGGAGGGGACCAACTGCGAGAACCTCCCGGCGACGCACGAGTTCCTGAAGCGGGTGCGCAAGGAGATCGACGCGCACTATCCGGACACGGTGCTGCTCGCGGAGGCCAACCAGTGGCCCGAGGACGTCGTCGACTACTTCGGCGACTACCGCAGCGGCGGCGACGAGTGCCACATGGCGTTCCACTTCCCCGTCATGCCCCGCATCTTCATGGCCGTGCGCCGCGAGTCCCGCTACCCCGTCTCCGAGATCCTCGCCAAGACGCCCGCGATCCCCTCCGGCTGCCAGTGGGGCATCTTCCTGCGCAACCACGACGAACTCACCCTCGAGATGGTCACCGACGAGGAACGCGACTACATGTGGGCCGAGTACGCCAAGGACCCGCGGATGCGCGCCAACATCGGCATCCGCCGCCGCCTCGCCCCCCTCCTCGACAACGACCGCAACCAGATCGAACTCTTCACCGCCCTGCTCCTCTCCCTCCCCGGCTCGCCGATCCTCTACTACGGCGACGAGATCGGCATGGGCGACAACATCTGGCTCGGCGACCGCGACGCCGTCCGCACCCCCATGCAGTGGACCCCCGACCGCAACGCGGGCTTCTCCTCCTGCGACCCCGGACGGCTGTCCCTGCCGACCATCATGGACCCCGTCTACGGCTACCAGGTCACCAACGTCGAGGCGTCGATGTCGTCGCCCTCGTCGCTGCTGCACTGGACCCGCCGGATGATCGAGATCCGCAAGCAGAACCACGCCTTCGGCCTCGGCACCTACACCGAACTGCCGTCGTCCAACCCGGCGGTGATCGCGTTCCTGCGGGAGCACGAGGACGACCTCGTGCTGTGCGTCAACAACTTCTCCCGCTTCGCGCAGCCGACCGAGCTGGACCTGCGGGCCTTCACCGGCCGGCACCCGGTCGAGCTGTTCGGCGGGGTGCGCTTCCCGGCCGTCGGCGAACTGCCGTACCTGCTGACCCTCGGCGGCCACGGCTTCTACTGGTTCCGGCTCCGCAAGGACGCCGCATAGGGTCTCGGCTCTCGGGGCGGGGGCGTTTCCCCTGTCCCGACCGGGGCACCCATCAGTAACACCCCGACCCGCCCGGGGAAAGGACGCGCCGCCATGTCGGAAGCCTTCACCCGCTCCGCGAGCCCGGCAGACGCCGGACTCGGCCTCCTCCCCTCCCTCGACCCGCTGCTGCGGGAGTGGCTGCCGAGGCAGCGCTGGTTCGCCGGCAAGGGGCGCCCGGTCACCGGGTTCTCCCTGGCCGCCGCCACCGAGCTGCTGCCGTCGGAGAGCCGCCTCGGCCTGCACCACCTGCTGGTGCGCGCCCATCAACCGCCGGTGCCGGGCGCCGCTCCGCAGCCCGGTGACTGCTACCAGCTGCTGATAGGCGCGCGCGAGGCGCTGCCGCCCCGGCTGGCGCCCGCGCTCATCGGCCATGTCGAGCAGGGCCCGCTCGCCGGACGCACGGTGTACGACGCCCTCTCCGACCCCAGGCCCGCCGACGTGCTCCTGGAGGCACTGCGTGCCCAGGCCCGCATCGGCGGGCTCCGCTTCGAACGGGACCCCGCCCAGGAGATCAGGCCGGGCCTGGTCCCCCGCCCGGTGACGACCGAGCAGTCCAACTCGTCCGTCATCTACGGCGATACGTTCATCCTGAAGCTGCTGCGCCGGATCGTGCCCGGCGTCAACCCCGACCTCGAACTCCCGCTGGCGCTCGCCCGCGAGCACTGCCCCCGGGTGCCCGCCCCGACCGGCTGGCTGCGGGCCGACCTCGACGGCGAACCGTCCGTCCTCGCGGTCCTCCAGCCGTTCGTGCAGGGCGCGGCGGACGGCTGGGAGCTGGCGCTGCGGGAACTCGCCAAGGGCGAGGACTTCTGCGCCGAGGCCCGCGCCCTGGGCCGCGCCACCGCCGAGGTGCACACGGCGCTGGCCCGCGCACTGCCCACGGTCACCCTCGGCCGCGCCCAACTGCGGCTGATGGTCGACGGCATGGTGGAGCGCCTGGAGTCGGCGGCGCAGGCGGTACCGGTGCTGCGCCCCTACGTGCCGGCGCTGCGCACGGCGTTCACCGCCCTCTCCGACCTCGCCGAGGAGGGCCGCACCTGGGTCGCGCAGCGCGTCCACGGCGATCTGCACCTCGGCCAGTGCCTGCGCTCGCCGGACGGCGAGTGGTCGCTGATCGACTTCGAGGGCGAGCCGTCCAAGCCCCTGGCGGAGCGCAGGCTGCCGCAGCCGACCTCGCGGGACGTCGCGGGGATGCTGCGCTCCTTCGACTACGCGGCGCACTCGGCAGGGCCCGCCGCACCGGGGTGGGCGGCGGCCTGCCGGGCCGCGTTCTGCACCGGATACGCGCAGGTCAGCGGGGAGGACCCGCGCACTGACCCGGTGCTGCTGCGGGCCTGCGAGACCGACAAGGCGATCTACGAGGTCGTCTACGAGGCCCGGCACCGCCCGGACTGGCTCACCGTGCCGATGGCGGCGATCGAGCGCTACGCGACCCCCGTCGAACCCTTCTGACCGCCCCGACCCTCGCCTAGGAGGCGCAGCCAGTGACCCCCCGCCCCCCGTCAAGCGGTCAGGATCCGAAGAGGCCGGCCGAGGAACCGGCCGTCCCGGAGGAGAAGGCCACGCCGAGGAAGCCCACGACGAAGAAGGCGGCGGGGAAGAACCCCGCGGCGAGGAAGGGGGCGGGGAAGACGTCCGCGGGGAAGACGTCCGCGGGGAAGGCATCCGCGGCCAAGACCTCCGCGGGCAAGACGTCGGCGGCCAGAACGTCCGCTGCCAAGACGTCCGCCGCTGAGAAGGCGGCTGCCGAGAAGGCGGCTGCCGAGAAGGCGACGACGGGGAGGGCCGCCGTGGCGGAGAAGGCACCCGCGCCCGTACCCCTTGCTCCCGTCGCGCCCGTCCCACCTGTCCCGCCCGTCCCGCCCGTCGAGGTAGCCGTGTCGCCCGCGCTGGACGCCGTCGACCGGGAGCGGCTGCTGCACGGTACGCACCACGCGCCGCACGCGGTGCTGGGGGCGCATCCGGTGGCGGGCGGGGTGGTGTTCCGGGCGTTCCGGCCGTACGCGCGGTCGGTGACCGTCGTCGGGGACGGGCTGCGGACGGCGCTGCACGACGACGGCGACGGGTTCTTCTCCGGGCTGCTGGCCCTGCCCGAGGTCCCGGCGTACCGGCTGCTGGTGGCGTACGAGGGCGCCGAGCCCGAGGTCGAGGACGCGTACCGGTTCCTGCCCACACTGGGCGAGTTGGACCTGTATCTGATCGGCGAGGGTCGGCACGAGGAGCTGTGGAAGGCGCTCGGCGCGCACCCGACGGTCCACCAGGGCGTGGCGGGCACCCGGTTCGCGGTGTGGGCGCCGAACGCGCGCGGGGTGCGGCTGGCGGGCACCTTCAACTTCTGGGACGGCACCGGGTTCCCGATGCGGTCGCTCGGCTCCTCCGGGGTGTGGGAGCTGTTCGTGCCGGGGGTCGGCGAGGGCGAGCTGTACAAGTACGAGCTGACCAGGCCGGACGGTTCACGGACCCAGCGTGCCGACCCGATGGCCCGCCGTACCGAGGTGCCGCCCGCGACGTCGTCCGTGGTGACGGCCGCGCACCACGAGTGGCAGGACGGCGCGTGGATGGCGCGGCGCGGTGAAGTGCCGCCGCACGAGGCGCCGTTCTCGGTCTACGAGGTGCATCTCCCGTCCTGGCGACCGGGCTTGACCTACCGCCAACTGGCCGAGCAGCTGCCCGCCTATGTGAAGGATCTCGGGTTCACGCACGTCGAGTTGATGCCGGTCGCGGAGCATCCGTTCGGCGGCTCGTGGGGCTACCAGGTCACCGGCTTCTACGCGCCGACCGCGCGGCTCGGCACCCCGGACGACTTCCGGTTCCTCGTCGACGCGCTGCACCAGGCCGGCATCGGGGTGCTGATGGACTGGGTGCCGGCCCATTTCCCGCGCGACGACTGGGCGTTGGCCGAGTTCGACGGGCGTCCGCTGTACGAGAGCGAGGATCCGCTGCGGGCGGCGCACCCCGACTGGGGGACCCTGGAGTTCGACTTCGGCCGCCGTGAGGTGCGCAACTTCCTGGTGGCGAACGCCGTGTACTGGTGCGAGGAGTTCCACATCGACGGGCTGCGGGTGGACGCCGTCGCCTCGATGCTCTACCTCGACTACTCGCGCGAGGAGGGCCAGTGGACGCCGAACGCGTACGGCGGCCGGGAGAACCTGGACGCGGTGGCGTTCCTTCAGGAGATGAACGCGACGGTGTACCGGCGGGTGCCGGGGATCGTCACGATCGCGGAGGAGTCGACGGCGTGGGACGGCGTCACGCGGGCCACGGACACCGGCGGCCTCGGCTTCGGCATGAAGTGGAACATGGGGTGGATGCACGACTCGCTGGCGTACATGGCGCACGAGCCGGTGCACCGCAGGCATCACCACCATGAGATGACGTTCTCGATGGTGTACGCGTACAGCGAGAACTACGTGCTGCCGATCTCGCACGACGAGGTGGTGCACGGCAAGCGGTCGCTGGTCTCGAAGATGCCGGGCGACTGGTGGCAGCGGCGGGCCGACCTGCGCGCCTACCTCGCCCACATGTGGGCCCACCCGGGCAAGCAACTCCTCTTCATGGGACAGGAGTTCGCGCAGGGCGCCGAATGGTCCGAGGCGCACGGCCCCGACTGGTGGCTGCTCGACCCGGCGTACGGCGCCGAGGCCGACCACCGGGGCGTGCGCGACCTGGTCCGCGACCTCAACACCGTCTACACCGCCACCGCGGCCCTCTGGCAGCGCGACACCGACCCGTCCGGCTTCCAGTGGGTCACCGGCGACTCCGCCGAGGACAACGTCTTCGCCTATCTGCGACTGGACGCCGACGGCGGCCCGCTGCTCGCGGTGACCCACCTCTCCCCCGTGGTCCGCCACGACTACCGCGTCGGCGTCCCCGAGGACGTCCCGGCCTGGCAGGAGGTCCTCAACACCGACGCGGCACGCTACGGCGGCAGCGACGTCGTCCACCCGGACACGATCAAACCGGAGCCCCACCCCTGGCACGGCCGGGGGTCGAGCGTCCGGCTGACCCTGCCACCGCTGGCGACGGTGTGGCTGCGACCGGCGTGAGGCCCGTCAGCCCGTCCCCCGGGCGCGGACCCCGCCGCTTCAGGAGTGCCGCGGGAGCGTCGACGCGGCGTCCGCCAGGCCCGGGGGCAGGGCCTGTGTGTGCAGGACACCGAGCCGCTGGGTGGCCCGGGTCAGGGCCACGTACAGGTCGCTCGTGCCGTAGCGGCCCGGTTCCACCACCAGGACCGAGTCGAACTCCAGACCCTTCGACTGGCGGGGGTCGAGGAGGACGACCGTGCGGGTCAGGTCGGGTTCCGAGCCGGCCGTGACGCCGTCGAGCACGGCGGCCAGCGCGCGGTGCAGGTCGCGTGGCGCGATCACCGCCAACCTGCCCTCGTCGGGGGTCAGTTCGGCGACGGCCTCGGCGACCGCCGCGGGCAGCCCGGCGCGGCCGGCCTGCCGCACCCAGGGCCGTACGCCGGTGGCGCGGACCGAGCTGGGCGGCTCGAAGTCGGGCCGTTCGGCGCGGACGACGCTCGCCGCCACCTCCATGATCTCGGCGGGGGTGCGGTAGTTGACCCCCAGCCTGGCGTGCTCCCAGCGGTCCTCGACGTACGGCGCGAGGATGTCGGCCCAGGAGCCGACCCCGGCCGCCTCGGCGGTCTGGACGGGGTCGCCGACCAGTGTCATCGACCGGGTCGGGCTGCGCCGCATCAGCAACCGCCAGGCCATCGGGGACAGTTCCTGCGCCTCGTCGACGATGATGTGCCCGAACGCCCAGGTCCGGTCGGCCGCCGCGCGCTCGGCGGCGCTGCGGAAGTCCTCCTCCTCGTGGCGTTCGGCGAACCGTTCGGCGTCGATGATGTCGTGCGCCGAGAGCACCTCCGAGCCGTCGGGGTCGCCGTCCTCCTTGTCCTCGAACTCGTAGGTGCGCGAGGCGAAGGAGACGTCGAGGACACCCTGCGCGTAGGCGATCTGCGTCTCGCGTTCGCGGTCGGCGCGGGCGCGGGCCACCCGCTCGTCGACGCCGAGGAGTTCGGCGGCCTCGTCGAGCAGGGGTACGTCGGCGACCGTCCAGGAGCGGGTCACCGGGCGGCGGACGGCGGCGGCGTCCTCGTCGCTCAGATACTCCTCGGGGGCGGCCAGCAGGTCGGCGACCAGGCGGCGCGGGGTGAGCCGCGGCCAGAGCCGGTCGATCGCCGACCAGACCTCGGGGTTCTCGGCGAGGTCGTCGCGGATCTGGGTGATGTCGCTGGGGTCGAGCAGGTTGGACCCGTCGAACGGGTCGGTGCCGATGCGTTCGGCGACCATGTCGGTGAGCGTGTTGAGGATGTGGCCCTCGAAGTACTCGCGGGCCGCGTTGTGCGGCAGCCGGGTCTCGCGGGTGCGGTCGCGGGCGACCTGCACCAGGCCGTCGTCGAGCATCAGGACCTCGCGGTCGTGCTCGATGGTGAGGACCGGGTCGGGCAGCGCCTGCCGGTCGCGAACGGCGGCGGCGAGCACGTCGGCCATCTCGGCGCGGCCCTTCACGGCGGCCGCCCGCGGGGTGTCGGTGGCGGTCGCCCGCACGCCGGGGAAGAGTTCGCCGACGGTCGCGAGGAGCACGCCGGTCTCGCCGAGGGCGGGCAGCACCTCGCCGATGTAGCCGAGGAAGGCCGGGTTCGGGCCGACGATCAGGACCGCGCGCCTGGCCAGCAACTCCCGGTGCTCGTAGAGCAGATAGGCGGCCCGGTGCAGGGCGACGGCGGTCTTGCCGGTGCCGGGGCCGCCCTCGACCACCAGGACGCCGCGGTGCGGGGCCCGGATGATCTCGTCCTGCTCGGCCTGGATGGTCTGCACGATGTCGCCCATCCGGCCGGTGCGCGCGGAGTCGAGCGCGCTCAGCAGGACGGCGTCCCCGGTCGGGTCCTCGTGTCCGGTGCGGGTGGCGTCGCCGAGGTCGAGGATCTCGTCGTGCAGCGCGGTCACGGTACGGCCGTCGGTGGTGAGGTGTCTGCGGCGGCGCAGGCCCATCGGGGTGTGGCCGGTGGCGAGGTAGAACGGGCGGGCGACGTCGGCACGCCAGTCGATCAGGATCGGGGTGCGCGCGTCGTCGTCGGCGCGCAGCCCGATGCGCCCGATGTGGTGGCTGGTGCCGGAGGTGAGGTCGATCCGGCCGAAGCAGAGCGATCCGTCGACGGCGTTCAGCGCGGCGAGCAGCCCGGAGCGCTCGGCGACCAGGATGTCCCGCTCCAGCCGGGCCTGCATGGGCGTGTTGCCCTGGGCGAGCGCGTCGGTGACGCCCGCCTCGGTGTCGCCGCGCAGGGCGTCGACGTGGGTGTACAGCCCGTCGATGAATTCCTGTTCCCGACGGATTTCACCGTCCGGAAATTCGCTGTTTGACAATTCCACTCCCGGCCGCATATGATGACCCCATCAAGCTTGTTCGTGACTGCCGCACTCGATGCGAAGTTGCTTCGCAGTTGATCCGCAGTTCACACCGCGAATTGAAGTCACGAATCAATGAATATACCCAAAGAAATCCCCCGGACGCAACGTCCGGGGGATTTCTGGTGTCGGGCTCCCGACGGCTCGGGCCGGGCGTTACAGCGCGTCCTCCAGCTCGGCCAGCAGCCGCCGCTTCGGCCGCGCGCCGACCAGGGAACGGACCGGCTCACCGTCCCTGAACAGCATGAACGTCGGCATGGAGAGCACCTTGTAGGCGTTGGTCGTCTCCGGATCGTGGTCCACGTTCAGCTGGACGACCCGCATCCGGCCGGCCTCCTCCACGGCCAGCGCGCGCAGCACGGGCGCCATCTGGCGGCACGGCGGACACCAGTCGGCGGTGAACTCCACCAGCACCGGAAGTGCCGATCCGAGCACCTCGTCGGCGAAATTCGCGTCGGTCACCTCGGTCACGCCCGCGGTCGTCGTCACAGTTTCGGCCCTTCCAGTTCGCACAACGGTTCCTCGCCCCCGGCCGACGCCAGCCGCACCCCGATCTCCGCGCGGACCGACCGCAGCTCGTCGATCAGCGCGTCCAGCTCGGCGAGCTTGCGCCGGTAGACGTCGAGCGAGGCGGGACAGGTGTCCCCCTGCGGATGGCCGGCGCGCAGGCAGTCAACGAAGGGCCGGGTCTCCTCCAGGTCGAACCCGAAGTCCTGGAGCGTCCTGATCTGCCGCAGCAGCCGCAGATCGCTCTCGTCGTAGCTGCGGTAGCCGTTGTCCGCGCGCCGCGCGGACAGCAGCCCGCGCGACTCGTAGTACCGCAGCGTCCGCGTGGTGGTCCCGGCCCGTGCGGCCAGCTCGCCGATTCGCATACGTCGAACGTAATCCTTGACGCCGACGTCAGGGCAACAGCCCGGTCGGCGCCGCTGCCCCACGAGGGGGACCGGACGCCGACGTGCGCGCCCGGCCCCTGGTCCCCGATCCCCTATCGCCCTATCGCTCTGTCGCCCTATCGCCCGGTCACCTTCGCGTCCGGCCGCGCGGCCTGCGACGACGCGTCCGACGCCGTTGCCTGGCCGCCGTCCTCCGCCGTCGCCGGGTCCGCCGTCGCGTCCGCGGAGTCCGTCGCGTCGTCCGTCGTCGAGCGCTCGTCCGCGCCCTCGGTCGCGCGGCCCCTGCCCGGCAGCAAGACACCCACCAGGATCGTGCCGAGGCCAAGGACCACCGCGCCGATCAGGCTGGTGTGGGCGACCGCGTCGGAGAAGGACGAGCCGACCGCGTCCGCCACCCGGTGCGCGCCCTGGGCGAGTTGGGTGGCCTGCTCCTTCAACTGGGCAGCCTGCGCAGGGTCGGTGGCCCGCGCGGCCTGCCCGGCGAGGGCCCGCGCCTTCTCGCCCATGCCCTGCGCGACCGCGTACCCCGCGCCCACCGAGTCCTGCGCGGTGGCCAGCGTGGCGGCGGGCAGCTTGGTGCCCCCGGCGGCGTCCGCGAGGTGGTCGGAGTACGAAGTCGCCAGCAGGGAGCCGAGGATGGCGATGCCGAGCGAGCCGCCCAGCTCGAGCGAGGTGTCGTTGACGGCGCCGCCGACGCCCAGTTCGGACTCGGGGAAGGCGCCCATGATCGCGTCGGTGCAGGGCGAGAGCGCCAGTCCGATCGCGAGGCCGAGGACGACGAGCGGGGCGACCAGGTCGGCGTAGGTCGAGCCGGCGTCGACGCGGGCCAGCAGGGCGAGGGCGGCGGTGCCGCCGACCATGCCCGCGGTGACCGTCCACTTCATGCCGACCCGCGGGGTGAGGTAGCCGGTGAGGGCCGAGCCGACGAAGACCGCGCCGGCCAGCGGCAGCATCCGCACGCCGGTCTCGAAGGCGTCGTAGCCGAGGACGAACTGGAGGTGCTGGGTGAGGTAGTAGAAGGCGCCGAAGACCGCCAGGAAGAAGAGGGCGACGGCGAGGTTGGAGCCGGCGAAGCGGCGGTCGGCGAACCGGCGGACGTCAAGCACCGGGCGCGGGTGGCGCAGCTCCCACAGGACGAAGGCGAGCAGTCCGAGGCCCGCGACGACCGCGGCGCCGATCGCCTTGGCGCCCCAGCCGAAGTGCGGGCCCTCGATGATCATGTAGATCAGGGCGGCGATCCAGACCACCGACAGCAGTCCGCCGACGTAGTCGATCCGGTCGTGGTGGCCCGCCTTCGACGGCGGTACGAGCACGAACGCGCCGATCAGGGCGACGGCCGCGACGGGCACGTTGATGAGGAAGGTCGACGCCCAGCCGTGGCGCTCCAGGAGCGCGCCGGCGACCAGCGGACCGGCCGCGATGGCGAGCCCCGCGGTGGCCGTCCACAGCACGATGGCCTTGGCGCGTTCGGCGCGCGGGAAGGTCGCGGCGAGCAGCGACAGCGTCGCGGGCATGATCAGCGCGGCGCCCACGCCCATCACGGCGCGGGCCGCGATGACCGTCGTCGCGCTGCCGGCGAGGGAGCCGAAGACGGCGCCGCCGCCGAACACCAGCAGGCCGAGGACGAGCGCGCCGCGCCGGCTGTACTTGTCGCCTATCGCGCCGAGCAGCAGCATCAGCGCCGCGTACGGAACGGTGTAGCCGTCGATGACCCACTGGAGGTCGGCGCTTGACAGGCCGAGGTCCTGGGTCATGTCGGGGGCCGCGACGGTGAGCGCGGTGTTCGCCATCACGATGATCAGCAGACTCAGGCACAGGACGAGCAGCGCCCACCAGCGCCTGGCGTAGGGCTGGTCCGACCTTTCGACCGGTTGGTTCACGACGAGTCGCATGGCAGGGGTGGCCTTCCTCGACAGACTTCTCCGCACGTCCCGGCGCCGGACGTCCGCTGCGGCACCGAGTAATTGCACAACGATGTGCAATCTACGTCGATTGCACAGCACTGTGCAAGTCGAGTCGGGACAGGCAGAATGGCTCTCATGACCACCGGTAACAGCAGCCGCGCCGACGCCAACCGCCGACGGATCCTCGACGTCGCCCTCGCCGAGCTGCTGCACGACCCGGACGCCTCGATGGACCAGATCGCGCGCGCCGCGGGGGTCGTCAGGCGCACGGTGTACGGCCACTTCCCCAGCCGGGACGCGCTGATCGGGACGCTCGTCGACGGCGCGGTGGAGGCCGTCGCCGCCGCGCACGCGCAGGGGCGGGCGGCCGCCGAGGGCCCTGCCGAGTCGGTGGTCCGCTCCACCCTCGCCGTCTGGGAGGTCGCCGACCGCTACCGCATCCTGGTCGCCCTCGCCCAGCGCAGCGTCACCGTGCAGGGCATCCGCGACCGGCTCGCCCCGGTGCGCGCGTCCTGCGCCGAGGTGCTGGCGCAGGGGCTGGCCGACGGCGTCTTCACCTCACCGCTGCCCGCGCCCGCGCTGGCGTACGTGCACGAGCAGATGCTGCTCGCGCTGATGGAGGCCGTCAACGACGGCCTCCTGGAAACACGGGAGGCGGGCCGCTCCGCCGCGGTCACCCTGCTGACCACGGCGGGCGTACCCGCCTCCGACGCCACCGCGCTGGTGACGAAGCTGAGCTGCTGAACCCCGCCCTCCCGCGCACCGCCGCTCTCCCGCGCGCCGCGGTCTCCGGATTCTCTGCGGTCCTGGCGACTTCCCCGGTCTCCGCGTCTTCCCCGGTCTCCGCGTCTTCCCCGGTCTCCGCGTCTTCCCCGGTCTCCGCGTCCGCCGCGCGCGTCGTGCGTCGTCCGCCGCGCGCATCGTGCGTGCCCCGCCGCGCGCGTCATGCGTCGTGGATCGACGGCGGTGGGACCGGGCGGCTGAGTGACGGGGGGTGACCTCAGCCGCCCGGAGTCTCGGACACCGTCAGGCCTTGGCGAGTTCCTTGTCGCCGCCCTGGTCGGGCCGGGGGGCCTCGGTGTCGCTCTCCTTCACCTCGCCGTGCTCGTCCAGGAGGGTCGTCTCGTCGAACGGCAGCTCGCCCGCGAGCACCAGGTCGACCCGCGCCTTGTCGATCTCCTTGGTCCAGGTGCCGACCAGGACGGTGGCGACGGCGTTGCCCGCGAAGTTCGTCAGGGCGCGCGCCTCGCTCATGAAGCGGTCGATGCCGACGATCAGGCCGACGCCGTCGACCAGCGCGGGCTTGTGCGACTGGAGGCCGCCGGCCAGGGTCGCGAGGCCCGCGCCGGTGACACCGGCCGCGCCCTTCGAGGCGACCAGCAGGAACAGCAGCAGCGGGATCTGCTCGCCGATCGACATCGGGGTGCCCATCGCGTCCGCGATGAACAGCGACGCCATGGTCATGTAGATCATGGTGCCGTCGAGGTTGAACGAGTAGCCGGTCGGGACGGTGATGCCGACGACCGGCTTGCTGACGCCCAGGTGCTCCATCTTCGCGATGAGCCGCGGCAGCGCGGACTCCGACGACGAGGTGGACAGGATCAGCAGGAACTCGCGGGCCAGGTACTTGAACAGCGCGAGGACGTTGACCCCGGCCACGATCCGCAGCAGGGCGCCGAGCACGACGAAGGTGAAGAGGAAACAGGTGACGTAGAAGCCGAGCA
This sequence comes from Streptomyces griseoviridis, assembly GCF_005222485.1. NCBI lineage: Bacteria > Bacillati > Actinomycetota > Actinomycetes > Kitasatosporales > Streptomycetaceae > Streptomyces > Streptomyces griseoviridis. The sequence goes on along the minus strand of NZ_CP029078.1, from coordinate 6,055,551 downwards.
TCAGTACCGCGAGACCCTTGAGGGCGTCCACGCCGGCCGAGCCGACCACCGCGGCCATCGCGCCGAAGGCACCGATCGGGGCGGCCCACATGATCATGGCGAGGACCCGGAAGACGAGCCGCTGGATGTGCTCGATGCCCCGCAGGATCGGCTGTCCCGTCCTGCCCATCGCCTGGAGCGCGAAGCCGCACAGCAGCGCGATCAGCAGGGTCTGGAGGACCTCGCCCTGGGTGAAGGCGGAGACGATCGTGGTCGGGATGATCCCGAGCAGGAAGTCCGTGGTGTCCTTGGCCTCCGGCGCCACCTGCGCCTGACCGGTCTCCTTGATCGCCTCGGTGATGTGCAGCCCGGTGCCGGGCTCGAGGATGTTGCCGACCACGAGGCCGATCCCGAGCGCCACCAGGGACATCACCAGGAAGTAGCCGAGCGCGATCCCGCCGACCGCGCCGACCTTGGCGGCCTTGCGGACCGATCCGATGCCGAGCACGATCGTGCAGAAGATGATCGGCGAGATCATCATCTTGATCAGGTTGACGAAGCCGGTGCCGATCGGCTTCAGCTCCTGGGCGAAGTCCGGGGCGGCCAGACCGACGGCGATGCCGATGGCGACCGCGACGATCACCGCGATGTACAGATAGTGGGTGCGGTCCCGCTTGGCGGCGGGTGCGGCAGGTGCCGTAGGCGACGTCGTCACGGCTGCCTCCTTGACGTCTTCGTCGGTGGGACCGGCGTGCGGCTCACGTCCGGATGGGTGCGGAGACCGTGAGATCCAGCAGTGGCCTGAACCGGTCGTCCCGCATCCGTATTGCGGTGACTATCTCCCGCCGTGTGAGGGCGGTCACCCTTCCGTTCATTTAGTTCACGCTTAACGTGCGAGGCACACTGACGACATGAACATCCGCCTCCCCCGCCCCCGCAGCCTCGCCGGGCAGCTGTTCGCCATGCAGGCGGTGCTGATCACGGTGGTCGTGGCCGGATGCGCGCTGTTCACCTACATCAGCGACCAGAGCCAGGCGCAGGAGGCCGCGGGCCGGCAGGCGCTGGCGGTGGCCCGCTCGGTCGCCGACTCGCCGTCCGTGCACTCCGCGATCCGCACCCCCGACCCGACGGCGGAACTCCAGCCCTACGCGCTCCAGATCGTGCGGGACACCGACGTCGACTTCATCACGATCATGAACCCGGGGGGCATCCGCTGGACCCACCCCGACCCGGACCAGATAGGGCAGCGCTTCCTCGGCCACATCGACCGGGCCGTCGCGGGCCACTCCTTCACCGAGACCTACACCGGCACCCTCGGCCCCTCCGTCCGCGCCGTCACCCCGGTCCGCGACACCGACCGCCAGGTCGTCGGCCTGGTCAGCGCGGGCATCAGGGTCGAGGCGATCAGCGAACGGGTCCGCGGCCAGCTGACCGGGCTGCTCGGCGTCGCGCTCGGCGCCCTCGCGCTCGGCGGTGCCGGCACCTACGTCGTCAACGCCCGGCTGCGCCGGCACACCCACGGCATGAGCGCGGCCCAGCTGAGCCGGATGCACGACTACCAGCAGGCCGCCCTGCACGCGGTGCGCGAGGGGCTGCTGATGCTCGACGGGCAGTACCGGGTGGCGCTGATCAACGACGGCGGACGGGAGCTGCTCGGCGTCGCCCGGGAGGCGGACGTGGTGGGCACCTCGGTGGCCGACCTCGGGCTGCCGTCCCCCTTCACCGGCGCGCTGCTCTCCGCCGAGCCCCGGGTGGACGAGGTGCATCTGACGGCGGACCGGGTCCTGATGGTCAACACCTCCCCGGTCACCGGCGGCGAACACCGGGGCACCGTCGTCACGCTCCGGGACGTCACCGAACTCCAGTCTCTGATGGGTGAGTTGGACTCGGAGCGCGGCTTCACGCAGGCGCTGCGCTCGCAGGCGCACGAGGCCGCGAACCGGCTGCACACCGTGGTCTCGCTGATCGAGCTGGGCCGCGCCGAGGAGGCCGTCGACTTCGCCACCGCCGAACTCGAACTGGCGCAGGCGCTCACCGACCAGGTGGTGGCCGCCGTCAGCGAACCGGTGCTGGCCGCGCTGCTGCTCGGCAAGACGGCGCAGGCGAACGAGCGGGGCGTGGAACTCGTCGTCTCCGAGGACAGCGGACTCGACGACGGGCTCCTGCCGCCCTCACTGCCCGCCCGCGACCTGGTCACCATCCTGGGCAACCTGATCGACAACGCGGTGGACGCGGCGCAGGGCAGCGTGGGGTCACGGGTGACGGTGACCGCGCGCACCGAGGCGGCGGAGCTGCTGCTGCGGGTGGCGGACACCGGGGCCGGGGTGGACCCGGACCATGCCGAGCGGGTCTTCCAGCGCGGGTTCTCCACCAAGCCGTCGGGACCCGGTGGGCGCGGTCTGGGTCTCGCGCTGGTACGACAGGCGGTGCACCGGCATGAGGGGACGCTCTCGGTGACCGGGGCGGACGGCGGCGGCGCGGAGTTCGAGGTGCGGCTGCCGCTCGGCACCACGGAAGCCACGGCCGCGCGGGACTCCGCGACGGACCGCGGGAATCGCACGGACATCGTTTCCGGAGGCAAAGCGTGACGCAGGCCCCGCTCATCCGCGTCCTCATCGTCGAGGACGATCCGGTGGCCGCGGACGCGCATGTCCTCTACGTCAACCGGGTGCCGGGGTTCACCGCCGTCGGCAAGGCGCACACCGGCGCCGAGGCCAGGCGGCTCCTCGAACGCACCGGCGTGGACCTGCTCCTGCTCGATCTGCATCTGCCGGACGTGCACGGTCTACAGCTGGCCAGGTCGCTGCGGGCGGCCGGGCACCACGCGGACGTGATCGCGGTGACATCGGCGCGGGATCTGGCCGTGGTCCGCGAGGGGGTGTCGCTCGGGGTGGTGCAGTACGTCCTCAAACCGTTCACTTTCGCGACGCTGCGGGACCGTCTCGTCCGGTACGCGGAGTTCAACGCGGCGGCGGGCGAGGCGAGCGGGCAGGACGAGGTGGACCGGGCGCTGGCGACCCTGCGGGCACCGGGCCCGGCCGCGCTGCCCAAAGGGCTGAGCGGGCCGACACTCGAGCGGGTCACCGGGGCGCTGCGGGACGCCGGGGAGGGGCTCACGGCGGCGGGCGTCGCGGAGGCGGTGGGCATCTCCCGGATCACCGCGCGCCGCTACCTGGAACACCTGGTGGAGACGGGCCGCGCCGGCCGCAGCCCGCTGTACGGCCAGGTGGGCCGCCCTGAACTGGTCTACCGCTGGGGCCGGGGCGGCGGAACGCCGGGGAGATGAGCCGCGGACGCGGGGGAGCGGACGGACGCGGGGGTGCGCGGACTCGGGCGCGGACGGACACGGAGGTGCGGGGACGCGGGGGCGGGCGGACGCGGGGGTGCGCGGACTCGGGCGCGGACGGACGCGGAGGTGCGGGGACGCGGGGGCGGGCGGACGCGGGGGTGCGGGGGGACGCGGAGGTGCGCGGGACGCGGAGGTGCGCGGGACGCGGAGGGGGATCCGCGTCCGGACGGCCGCCCGCAGGCGTGACCCGCGCCCGGATGCCTGCCCGCAGGACCCGCGCCCCGCTACCCGTCCGCAGACGAGGACTCGCGTCCCGACGTCCGCCCGGCCGGAGGCCCTATCCCGACGTCCGCCCGGCCGGGGCCCTTCCCGGTGCCCGCCCGGCCAGGGCCCTTCCCGGTGCCCGCCCGCGTGGGCGACCCGGCGCACGGAGGGATACGGCGTCCGTAAGGACCGGCTCGGCCGCCTCCCCCGGTCGCCGGCAAGACAAACCCCGCCGACGCATTGACCTCCGCGGACCACTCCTCCTACCTTCACCGGGCAACCGTCTGGGCCGACAACGATGTCCGGCCCGTAGGAGGTCGTGCCCGTGCGCCCCACCGCCGCCCGCCCCCGCCTGACCGCCCTGCTCGCGCTCGCCGTGGCCGCCGGTGCCCTCACCGCCTGCGGCGGGTCCGGCAGCGACCCGGACACCGTGAAGGTCTCCTTCAAGCAGTCCACCGACAACTCGGTCCATGTGATGGACGCCTATCTCGCGGACGTCAAGCGGCAGTTCGAGAAGAAGTACCCCGGCAAGAAGGTCGACCTCGTCCCGATCAAGGCGCCCGACTCGGAGTACTACACCAAGCTCCAGCAGATGCTCCGCTCCCCCAAGACCGCGCCCGACCTGGTCTACGAGGACACCTTCCTCATCAACTCGGACATCACCAGCGGGTACTTGAAGCCGCTGGACGGCTATCTCGCGAAGTGGCCCGACTGGCGGAAGTTCATCCCGACCGCGAAGACGGCGGCGCGCGCCGAGGACGGCAGGACGTACGGCGTCCCGGACGGCACCGACACCCGGGGCCTCTGGTACGACAAAGCGCTGTTCGCGAAGGCGGGCCTGCCGGCCGAGTGGCACCCGAAGACCTGGGAGGACGTCCTCGACGCCGCCCGCACGGTCAAGGAGAAGGTCCCCGGCGTCACCCCGCTCAACGTCTACACCGGCAAGCCCGCCGGTGAGGCCGCCACCATGCAGAGCTTCGAGATGCTGCTGTACGGCACCGGCGACGGCCGCGCCGATCCGCTCTACGACACGGCGTCGAAGAAGTGGATCGCGGGCAGCCAGGGCTTCAAGGACGCCCTGACGTTCGTCGAGACCGTCTACCGGGAGAAGCTCGGACCCGACGTCGCGACCGCCCTCGACCCCAACATCCAGACGATCGTGCGGGGCGACCTGCTGCCCAAGGGCAAGCTCGCCATCGACCTGGACGGCTCGTGGCTGCCGCAGGACTGGCAGGCGGGCGCGGGACACGCCTGGCCGCAGTGGTCGACCCGGCTCGGACTGGCCGCCATGCCCACCCAGCGGGGCCAGGCGCCCGGCAGGGTCAGCATGTCGGGCGGCTGGACCTGGGCGATCCCCGCCAAGGCCCACAACCCCGACCTGGCCTTCGACTTCATCACCACCCTGCAGAGCAGGGCGAACGCCCGGAAGTGGTACATCGCCAACTCGGGCATCGCCGTCCGCGAGGACGTCGCCGCCGACCCCGCCTATGTGAAGGCGCAGCCCGGCATCGCCTTCTTCACCGACCTGGTGGCCAGCACCCACTACCGGCCCGCGTACCCGGCGTACCCGAGGGTGTCCACCGCGATCCAGGAGGCGATGGAGGGTGTGACGACGGGTGACCTGTCGGTGGCGAAGGCGGCGAGCGGCTACGACGACGCGCTGAAGGACGCCACCGGCAACCAGGTCGTGCGCCGGTGAACGGCGGTGCCCGCCGCCTGCGTTCACTCGGCCGCGCCCTGCCGCTCTCCCCCGCCGTCGTCCTGCTGCTGCTCTTCCTCGCGGGACCGATCGGCTACTGCGCCTTCATCGCGTTCACCGACCTCCAGCTCACCGGGCAGGCCCACGCGTCCTTCGTGGGCCTCGCCAACTTCCGCAGGGCCTTCGGGGACGAGGAGTTCCTGAACGCGGTCTGGCTGACCCTGGTGTTCACCGTGGTGTCGTCGCTGCTGGGGCAGAACACCCTGGGTCTCGCGCTGGCCGCGCTGATGCGGCGGGCCTCGAAGCCGGTGCGCACGCTCACCGGTGGCGTGGTCATCACGGCGTGGGTGCTGCCGGAAGTCGTCGCCGGGTTCCTGCTGTACGCGTTCTTCCGCCGCGAGGGCACCCTGAACGCCCTCCTCGACCAGCTCCATCTGCCGTCCCAGAACTGGCTGTTCACCCTTCCGATCCTCGCCGTGTCGTTCGCCAACGTGTGGCGCGGCACCGCCTTCTCGATGCTCGTCTACTCGGCCGCCCTGAACGAGATACCGGGCGAGATCGAGGAGGCCGCCGAGGTCGACGGCGCCCGCGGCCGGCGCCTGTGGTGGCACATCACGCTGCCGATGATCCGGCGCTCCATCGGCACCAACCTGATGCTCAACACCCTCCAGACGCTCTCGGTGTTCGGGCTGATCTGGGTGATGACCCGGGGCGGCCCCGGCGGCAGGAGCCAGACGCTGCCGCTGTTCATGTACGAACAGGCCTTCCAGAACAGCATGATCGGCTACGGCACCGCGGTGGCCCTGCTGCTGCTCGTCGTCGGCTCGCTGTTCTCCCTCGTCTACCTGCGCCTGCTGCGCACGGAGGTCTGAGCCCCATGGCCGGTACCGTCTCCTCGCGCCGCCGCGGTCGTCGACTGGCCGCCGACACCGGCCTGTTGGCGGTCGCCGCCGCCTTCGCGCTGCCGCTGGCATGGGTCCTGCTGTCGTCCGTCGACCCGCACGCCGATCTGCGGGTGAAGGCGCCCGACGGGCTCACGCTCGGCAACTTCGACGCGATCCTCACCCCGGAGATCACCTTCACCCCGCTGCTCAACAGCCTGATCCTGTGCGGCGGCGCGACCCTGCTGACGGTGGTGTGCGCGGTCCTCGCCGCGTACCCGCTCTCCCGGTTCCGCTCCCGCCTCAACCGCCCGTTCCTGCTGACGATCCTCTTCGCGACCAGCCTGCCGATCACCGCGATCATGGTGCCGGTGTACGCGCTGTTCGTGCGGGTCGATCTGATCGACACCGTGCACGGCACGATCCTGTTCTTCGCCGCGTCCCAACTCCCTTTCGCGATCTGGCTGATGAAGAACTTCATGGACGGCGTCCCGAAGGAGCTGGAGGAGGCGGCCTGGACCGACGGGGCGTCCACGCTCCAGTCGCTGGCCCGGATCGTGCTGCCGCTGATGGGGCCGGGGGTCTCGGTGGTGACGGTCTTCTCGTTCGTCATGATGTGGGGCAACTTCTTCGTGCCGTTCATGCTGCTGCTGACCCCGGACCAGATGCCGGCGAGCGTGAGTATCAACGAGTTCTTCGGCAACCGGGGCATGGTGGCGTACGGGCAGTTGGCCGCGTTCTCGGTCGTCTACTCGACGCCGGTGATCCTTCTCTACCTGCTGATCTCGCGGCGGCTCGGGGGCGGGTTCGCGCTCGGCGGGGCGGTCAAGGGGTGAGACGGCGGCCCCGCGCCGCCCGCACGGCCGCGACCGGCTGGTTTTCCGGGCCGAAAGGGCCATGGTCACAGCGTCTTCACCGCCCTAGGGTGTGGCCGTGCCAAGACCCGCCATCACCCCGAACCAGAATCCGGAACGGTCGTCCCCGCCGTTCAACGCCCTCGCCGCCCGGCGGCTGCGGGCCGCGCTCGGCATGCGGCCCGAGCATGTGGCCTACGGTCTGCGGGCCTCGTACGGGATGCCGTACGTCACCGCGGACCTGGTCGCGGCCTGGGAGCGCGGGACGACCAGGCCCACAGGCCGCGAACTGACCGCGCTCGCCAGCGTGCTGTGGTGCTCACCGGACGAACTCGTGGGCCGGGCGCAGGTGTTGCGCGACCATCGGGTCGCCCGCGGTCTCGCGCCCGAGGACGTGGCCCGCGCCCTCGGCATCGATCTGCCGGTCTATCTCGACATGGAGGAGCACGGCACCTGGCGCGGCACCGAGCGGCAGGCCGCCGCCCTCGCGGAGCTGCTCGATCTGGCGCTGCCGGTGCTGCTCACCGTCACCGGGCGGGCCGGGAGACTCGCCGAGCTGCTGCGGGAGGCCGTGACGACGCGCTGGCAGGCGTCCGTGCGGCCGGTGGGCAAGATGCTGACGTCCCTGGACCGGCGGCTCGTCGAGGTGACTCTCCAGGAGCTGCACCAGGAGTACCGGGAGCACCAGGAGCGGACCGCCGAGGCACCCCAACGGGGCGACTACGGGCGGGAGTTCCTGGACCGCATCCTCGACCACTTCTGGACGGCGATCGAGAGCCGCACCGGCCGGGCCCAGTAGCCGGGGGCGGTGCCGCCGGGGCGGGTGCCGCTGAGGGCCGGTGCCACTGGGGCCGGTGTCGCCGGGGGCCGGTGCCGCTGAGGGCCGGTCTCGCCGGGGGCAAGTGAGCCGGGGCCCGGCGGACCGGGCCCCGCTCCCCTGCGGGCCGCGGGTCTAGAAGACCGACTCCGCCTCGTACATCCGGTCCTCGGGGACCGTCTTCAGCTCGGTCACCGCCTGGGCGAGCGGCACCATCACGATGTCGGTGCCGCGCAGCGCGGTCATCCGGCCGAACTCGCCGCGGTGCGCGGCCTCCACGGCCTGCCAGCCGAACCGGGTGGCGAGCACCCTGTCGTACGCGGTGGGGACTCCGCCGCGCTGCACATGGCCGAGGATGACCGGCTTGGCCTCCTTGCCGAGGCGCCGCTCCAGCTCGTAGGCGAGGGCGGTGCCGATGCCCTGGAAGCGCTCGTGGCCGAACTGGTCTATGGCGCCCTTGCCGTAGTCCATCGTGCCGTCGGCGGGGTGGGCGCCCTCGGCGACGCAGATGACGGCGAACCGCTTGCCGCGCGCGAAGCGCTCCTCGACCATCTTGACCAGGTCGGCCGGGTCGAAGGGCCGCTCGGGCAGGCAGATGCCGTGGGCGCCCGCGGCCATCCCGGACTCCAGGGCGATCCAGCCCGCGTGGCGGCCCATGACCTCGACGACCATCACTCGTTGGTGGGATTCGGCGGTGGTCTTGAGCCGGTCCATCGCCTCGGTCGCGACGCCGACGGCGGTGTCGAAGCCGAAGGTGCGGTCGGTGGAGGAGATGTCGTTGTCGATCGTCTTGGGTACGCCCACCACGGGCAGCCCCGCGTCGCTCAGCATCCGGGCGGCGGTGAGGGTGCCCTCGCCGCCGATCGGGATGAGGGCGTCGATCCCGAAGTCGCGGGCGATGTCCGCGGCGGTCTCGCACGCCTCGCGCAGCCGGTCGCGCTCCAGCCGTGAGGAGCCGAGGATGGTGCCGCCACGGGCGAGGATGCCGCTGACGGCGTCGAGGTCGAGGGTGCGGAAGTGGCCGTCGAGCAGCCCCGCGTACCCGTCCTCGAAGCCGATCACCTCGTCGCCGTAGGTCGTGACCGCCCGGTGGACGACCGAACGGATCACGGCGTTCAGGCCGGGGCAGTCGCCGCCTGCGGTGAGAACTCCGATGCGCATCGTGCTGTGTCTCCTGCTCGCTGTCGGTCCCTTGGGCCTGGTCGATTCTTTCATGCCGGGGAACGATGTCTTCTACGTCCAGAATTGCCCGGATCGGGCCGCCCCGAAGCGCACCGGCTCCCCTCGACTTGACGGGCGCCTTATCCACCGGACGGGGTATTGTCAAGAGGGTTCCACTCACCTTGGTGGGTGATTTTCGTACGGGTGTCACCCGGGCGGAGCGGCCCGTCACACTCAGGCCACCGACAGACGAAACGGAGAGCACGCGTGACCCGCAGCGTGTACGTGACCGGCATCGACCGCGGCGACGGCCGCCAGGTGGTCGAGCTGGGGGTGATGGAGCTGCTGACCCGGCAGGTCGACCGGGTCGGCGTCTTCAGGCCGCTCGTCCATCACAGCCCCGACCGCCTCTTCGAGCTGCTGCGCGCCCGCTACCGGCTCTCGCAGGACCCGGCCACCGTCTACGGCATGGACTACCAGGAGGCGTCCGTCCTCCAGGCCGAGCGCGGCAGCGACGAACTGGTCGCCACCATGGTCGACCGGTTCCACGTGGTGGCGCGCGAGTACGACGTCGTCCTGGTCCTCGGCACCGACTTCGCCGACACCCAGCTGCCCGACGAACTCTCCCTCAACGCCAGGCTCGCCAACGAGTTCGGGGCGTCCGTCATCCCGGTGGTCGGCGGCCGCGGCCAGAGCGCCGAGTCGGTGCGCGCCGAGACCCACAACGCCTACCGCGCCTACGCGGGACTCGGCTGCGACGTCATCGCCATGGTGACCAACCGGGTCGCCCGCGAGGACCGCGACGAGATCGCCGGGCTGCTCACCGCCAAGCCCCCGGTGCCCTGCTACGTGGTGCCCGACGACCCCGCGCTCGCCGCCCCGACCGTCTCCCAGATCGGCCAGGCGCTCGGCGCGAAGGTGGTGCTCGGCGACGACTCCGGGCTCGCCAGGGACGCCCTGGACTTCGTCTTCGGCGGGGCCATGCTGCCGAACTTCCTGAGCGCCCTGACCCCTGGCTGCCTGGTCGTCACCCCGGGCGACCGCGCCGACCTGGTCGTCGGCTCGCTGGCCGCGCACAGCGCGGGCACCCCGCCGATCGCCGGGGTGCTGCTCACCCTGGGCGAGGTGCCGAGCGACGGCGTCCTCACCCTCGCCGCCCGCCTCGCGCCCGGCACCCCGGTGCTCTCCGCACCCGGCAACAGCTTCGTCACCGCCACAGAACTCTTCTCCCTGGAAGGGAAGTTGAACGCGGCCACGCCCCGCAAGGCGGAGACCGCGCTCGGCCTCTTCGAGCGGTACGTCGACACCAACGAGCTGCTGGAGCGGGTCTCCGCGCCGAGCACCGACCGGGTCACCCCGATGATGTTCGAGCACAAGCTGCTGGAGCAGGCCCGTTCCGACCGGCGCCGGGTGGTGCTGCCCGAGGGCACCGAGGAGCGCGTCCTGCACGCCGCCGAGGTGCTGCTGCGCCGCGGGGTCTGCGACCTCACGCTGCTCGGCCCCGTCGACCGCATCCGCAAGACCGCCGCCGACCTCGGCATCGACCTGGGCGACAGCCAGTTGATCGACCCGGCCACCAGCGGGCTGCGCGACTCCTTCGCCGAGAAGTACGCGGCGCTGCGCGCCCACAAGGGCGTCACGGTCGAGCTGGCCTACGACGTCGTCTCCGACGTCAACTACTTCGGCACCCTGATGGTGCAGGAGGGCCTGGCCGACGGCATGGTCTCCGGGTCCGTGCACTCCACGGCCGCGACCATCAGGCCCGCCTTCGAGATCATCAAGACCAAGCCGGACGCCGCCATAGTGTCCTCGGTCTTCTTCATGTGCCTGGCCGACAAGGTCCTGGTCTACGGCGACTGCGCGGTGAACCCGGACCCGAACGCCGAGCAGTTGGCCGACATCGCCATCCAGGCGGCGGCCACCGCCGAGCAGTTCGGGGTGGAGCCGCGGATCGCGATGCTGTCCTACTCGACCGGCACCTCGGGGTCGGGCGCCGACGTCGACAAGGTCCGCGAGGCGACCGCGCTGGTCCGCTCCCGGCGGCCCGACCTGCGGATCGAGGGGCCGATCCAGTACGACGCGGCCGTCGAGCCGTCGGTCGCGGCGACCAAGCTGCCCGGCTCCGAAGTCGCGGGCCAGGCCAGCGTGTTGATCTTCCCCGACCTCAACACCGGCAACAACACCTACAAGGCCGTGCAGCGGTCGGCCGGCGCGATAGCCGTCGGGCCGGTCCTCCAGGGCCTGCGCAAGCCGGTCAACGACCTGTCCAGGGGCGCTCTCGTCCAGGACATCGTGAACACCGTCGCGATCACGGCCGTCCAGGCCCAGAACCCGAACCCGGCCGCCCCGGCCCACAACCCCACCGAGAAGGCGACCGCCCCGTGAGCCCGACCCGCGTCCTCGTCCTCAACTCCGGCTCCTCGTCGCTGAAGTACCAGCTGCTCGACATGCGCGACCGGGCCAGGCTCGCGACGGGCCTGGTGGAGCGGATCGGCGAGCGCACCTCGCGGCTGCGGCACACCCCGCGGTCCGGCGGCACCGTCCGGGAGCGCACCGAGCCGATCGCCGACCACGCGGCGGCCCTGAAGACGGTCGCCGAGGAGCTGGCCGCGGACGGCCTCGGCCTCGACTCCCCCGAGCTGGCCGCGATCGGGCACCGGGTGGTGCACGGCGGCAAGCTGTTCACCGAGCCGACCGTGGTCGACGACGCCGTGCTCGCCGAGATCGAGCGGCTGATCCCGGTGGCGCCGCTGCACAACCCGGCCAACCTCACCGGCATCCGCACCGCGCGGGCGCTGCGCCCCGACCTGCCGCAGGTCGCCGTCTTCGACACCGCGTTCCACACCACGATGCCGGAGTCGGCCGCGCGGTACGCGATCGACGTGCGGACCGCCGACGAGCACCGGATCCGGCGCTACGGCTTCCACGGCACCTCGCACGCGTACGTGTCCCGCGCCACCGCGCGGCTGCTCGGGAAGGCGCCCGAGGACGTCAACGTCATCGTGCTGCACCTCGGCAACGGCGCGTCGGCGTCGGCCGTGCGGGGCGGGCGGTGCGTGGACACCTCGATGGGGCTCACCCCGCTGGAGGGGCTGGTGATGGGCACCCGCTCCGGGGACATCGATCCGGCCGTCATCTTCCATTTGGCGCGGGTTGGCAAAATGTCCATCGACGAAATCGACACTCTTCTCAACAAGCGGAGTGGTCTGGTCGGACTCTGCGGCGACAACGACATGCGGGAGATTCGGCGCCGGGTCGACGAGGGGGACGAGGCGGCCACCCTCGCCTTCGAGATCTACATTCACCGGCTCAAGAAGTACATCGGTGCCTATTACGCCGTACTCGGTACGGTGGACGCGATCGCGTTCACGGCCGGAGTCGGCGAGAACGCGGCGCCGGTCCGCGCGGCGGCCGTCGCCGGCCTGGAGACCCTGGGCCTCGCGGTGGACGACGCGCTGAACACGGTGCGCGGCGACGCGCCGCGGCTGATCTCGCCGGCGGACGCCCGGGTCAAGGTCGCGGTGGTGCCGACCGACGAAGAACTGGAAATCGCGACGCAGACCTACGCACTGGTCGAAAACAGCAACTGAGCGCACGCGCGCCCATTTGTATCTTCCGCCAGACGGAATATTCCGTAGCGAAACAAACCGATAGGATCGCCCCATGCGCCGTTCGAAAATCGTCTGTACTCTCGGCCCCGCGGTCGACTCCCACGAAATGCTGGTCTCGATGATCGAGGCCGGAATGAACGTGGCCCGGTTCAACTTCAGCCACGGCAGCCACGCCGAGCACCAGGCGCGGTACGACCGCGTCCGCGCCGCGGCCAAGGAGACCGGCCGGGCCATCGGTGTCCTCGCCGACCTCCAGGGGCCGAAGATCCGCCTGGAGACCTTCGCCGAGGGCCCGGTCGAGCTGGAGCGCGGTGACGAGTTCGTCATCACCACCGAGGACGTCCCCGGCGACAAGCACATCTGCGGCACGACCTACAAGGGCCTGCCCGCCGACGTCTCGCGCGGCGACCAGGTGCTGATCAACGACGGCAACGTCGAGCTGAAGGTCGTCGACATCGACGGCCCCCGGGTCAAGACGATCGTCATCGAGGGCGGTGTCGTCTCCGACCACAAGGGCATCAACCTGCCCGGCGCGGCCGTCAACGTGCCGGCGCTCTCCGAGAAGGACGTCGAGGACCTGCGGTTCGCGCTGCGCATGGGCTGCGACCTGGTCGCCCTCTCCTTCGTGCGGGACGCGAGCGACGTGGCGGACGTCCACAAGGTGATGGACGGCGAGGGCCGCCGGGTCCCCGTCATCGCCAAGGTGGAGAAGCCGCAGGCGGTCGAGAACATGGAGGACGTCGTGATGGCGTTCGACGGTGTGATGGTCGCCCGCGGCGACCTCGCCGTCGAGTACCCGCTCGAGCGGGTCCCCATGGTGCAGAAGCGGCTGATCGAGCTGTGCCGGCGCAACGCCAAGCCGGTGATCGTGGCGACCCAGATGATGGAGTCGATGATCACCAACTCGCGTCCGACCCGCGCCGAGGCCTCCGACGTGGCCAACGCGATCCTGGACGGCGCGGACGCGGTCATGCTGTCGGCGGAGTCCTCGGTCGGCGCCTACCCGGTCGAGACGGTCAAGACGATGTCGAAGATCGTCACGGCGGCCGAGGAGGAGCTGCTCAGCAAGGGCCTCCAGCCGCTGGTCCCCGGCAAGAAGCCGCGCACCCAGGGCGGTTCGGTCGCGCGGGCCGCGTGCGAGATCGCGGACTTCCTCGGCGCCCGCGGCCTGGTGGCCTTCACGCAGTCGGGTGACACGGCCCGCCGGCTCTCCCGCTACCGCGCCGCGCAGCCGATCATCGCGTTCACCACGGACGAGAACACCCGCAACCAGCTCTCGCTCAGCTGGGGCGTGGAGTCGCACGTCGTCCCGTTCGTGAACAGCACCGACGAGATGGTCGACCTGGTGGACCAGGAGATCGTCAAGCTCAACCGCTTCACGCCGGGCGAGACGGTCATCATCACGGCCGGCTCCCCTCCCGGCGTCCCCGGCACCACCAACATGGTCCGGGTCCACCACCTGGGCGGCGGAGACACCGACTGACGGTCCCCGCACCGCCGTCGAACGCACTGAGGGCGCCCCCCGCGGACGGGTGGGCGCCCTCAGCCTGTGCGGCTCCCGGACGGGCTGGTGGGACCGGCTCAGCCGGTCGCGTACTGGTGCAGGCCAGGTACGTGCAGTTCGCCGCCGAACTGCGCCGCCTGCACGACCTTCGCGTTGGTGAAGAAGATCAGCGGAATGTTCAGCGGCGGCGGGCTGTCCGGGGTGAACGTCACCGGGATCAGACCGAACAGGTTCCCGGAGATGCTCTCCGTGTACATCGTGGTGTCGCCGTCGCGGATGGTGGACGTCGAGCCCTTGGCGGCCTGCACGTGGTAGGTCTTCCCCGACTGGCTGTCCAGGACGGTCTGGTGCAGGTCCCCGATGTCGGTGCCGTCGGAGATGACGTACTTGAGCACCTTCTTCTTGACGCCGCTCGCCGTCCTCACCTCGACGACGCCCTGGTAGTCGGCGCCCTTGAGGAGCAGCGAACTGGCGTCCAGGTGCCAGGGGTCGTCCGAGACCGGCACCCTGTTGTCGACGCCGCTCTCGTCGTCGGTGGCCGCGGGGCAGCCGTCCGCGTCGGCGGAGGCGTCGGCGGACGGGGTCGGGGCGGGGACGGAGGAGGTGGCCTCGTCGGCCGCCTTCCCGACGGCGTCGGTGGTGTCCTTCGCCGTCCCGCCCGCCTTCCCGGCGGTGTCCTCGGTGGTGTCCTTGGCGTCCTTGGTGTCCTTGCTGTCCTCGGCGGTGCCCTTCGCCGTCCCTGACACCTTGTCGGTGGCCTTGCCCGCGGCGTCCTCCGCCGCGTCGGAGCCGTCGGCGGACTCCTTCCCGCCGCTCTCCGAGGCGGCGGCGGACGGCGACGGAGCGGCCTCCTGCGTGGCGCCTGAGGTGCCCGAGGCGCCGCCGGTGAGGATGCCGGAGACGACGTCACCGATGGTGCCGAGCAGCCCGCCCGAGCCGGCCGACGCGGACGGCGACGGGGTCGCGGAGCCTTCCGCCGCGGACTTGCTTTCGGAGGGTGAGGGGGTGGACGTGGCCTTGTCGTCGGAACCTGAATCCGGCGAAGAGGTCGTGTCCTGGCCCGCCGTCTCCTTGCGGCCGCCCCCGGAGGAGCCCGGGGTCGCGGTCGGCGAGGGCGTCGCCGAGGCGCCCGCGGTGGGCGACCCGCTCGCCGACGCGGACGGCGACGGCGAGGCCGAGGAGCCGTCGAGGGCCGCGACGCAGTCCTTGTACTCCTCCGCGCTGAGGCTCTTGGCGGGCGCGGGGCTGCTGCCCGTGCTGTCCGCGAGGGCGAGCGAGGACGTGAAGCCCATGCCCACGAGGACGGCGGTCGGCATGGCGGCCATGGCTATCGCCTTGCCCGCCGGCATGTGGAACCTGGTGAACAGCGGCTTCTTGGGTGCCGCGTGGCGCGGCCCGGTTCTCACACGGGACGCGTCCACATCGCTCCCGTGGGTCACCTCGTCAGCCGGCACTGTGCCTCCCGTTCGCCCCGCCTGCGGGGCTCGTTCCTGACAGATCGTCCGGCGTGCCCGGACCAGGTGTGTCCTTGTCGAACGTGAGCCCGTCGGGGGTGTCGCCGCCGGCGACGGGGGCCGGCCGGTGCGGTTCGTCCTGCTCGGGGGCGCCCGGGACCCAGGAGACGGCCATCGCTCCGCCGACCATGGCCAGCAGGAAGCCGATGACGAAGCCGCCGAAGTTGGAGACGGGCAGGGACACCAGGGCGAGCAGGATCGCGGCGACTCCCGCGAAGGTGCGCACATGCCTCTGGTACCAGAGGCTGATGCCCAGGACGACCAGCAGCACACCGATGATCAGGGACCCGGCACCGGCGGTGGTCGCCATCGCCAGCGTGAGGTGGCCGATCTGGAGGTGCGCGTACGGGAAGTACATGATCGGAAAGCCACTGAGCAAGACGAACAGGCCGGCCCAGAACGGACGGGTACCCCGCCAGGCGCGGAACTGCTGCCTACGGCGAGCGAACTGGTCTGCGGCGGCAGGGGTCTCGGCGCTCATGGAAAACAGCTCCCTGGTGCGGTGTTGCCGTGGTGGTGATGTGTGCCGTGTGTGAAGCACGGCGGGAGAGTGGAAGGGCGGGGGCGCCACCGGCTCCCCCGCCCGTCACCGAGTGCTCAGTAGCACTCGTGGGTGCCCGTCGACAGGGACATCTTCAGGCCGCTGAGCTTGAAGGTTCCGGCGGTGGTCGCCCACGCCGTCTGCTTCACGTTCTTCAGGACGGCCTTGTCGGCCTCCTGTGCGAACCCGTTCGGGTTCGACTGCTCGTTCCCGCCCTTCATGCCGGGACCCTTGGTCGAGTCCTTGGCCGCCACACCGATGTTGATGTTGGTGAACGTCGCGTCCGCTTCCAGATCGGCGACATCGATGTAGAGGTTGGACGCCTCGACCGGCTTGTCCTCGCCGGCCTTCAGGGTGAGGCTGACCGACCCGAGCAGCGGGATGCCAGGGGTGACCACCGACTGACACATGTTCTGGATCGTCGCGGACTTGAACGCCGAGACGGCGACGGGGTGAACCGTCTTGTCACCGGTGAGCGTGTAGCCCTGGTCGAGCGCCCCGTACTGGACGAAGCCCGTGCCGTCGAGCTGGTTCGCCGTCACCTTGAACGACTGGCCCGACACGCTGAACGACGCGGCGAGAGCACCCTGTGCAAGGGCGACACCTATCGCGGCCGTAGCGGCGACGCTGGGCACCATGACCACAGCGAACCGCTTCCATCTGGTCCCGCCACGCACCTGGGACTCCATATTTCCTCCTTCTCGGACGTACATCTCCTGACCCGACTGCCCCCGAAGGCGGCTCAGCCGGGCAGGGATGGGAGAAGTGCTACGTCCTCGGGAAGGAGAGCGCCCGTACTCGGAGGCGCGAACCGCGCACCGATCACCGGCGATCACCCCCGAGCGACAACCACTGGTCGCGCCTGACGCACATCACGCACAACCCTGCCGGGCAGGCTCCGCCGGACGGGCGAAGACCCCCCTGCCCAAGAGCCGGCGCCCGGGGCGCCGACCCTGCTCGGTGGGGACCCAGGAACTCCCGCGACCCGACGGGCTGCCGGGGTGCGGGAATGGACCGAGCGTCGCCGATCGTGGTGCATTCTCGCCGCCCGCACAAGGGGGTTCGTTACTGGCTAGTAACGGCCGGATAACCACGGGGCGACCCATAGGTCCCGACCGACTGCGCAGGGTGCCGCAGAACGCGGAAATGAAAGGGGGTATACCGGGACGGACTCTGACAGAGCGACAGTCGGGTCTTACTGCCAGTAACAGCGGCCGCGATTACCAAGTTTTGGTAAAGCGCGGCCGCATGACGGTCCGTCGGCAGATCTTTCACCCGGGCATCACCCGCCGTCGTGTTTAACGACTGGTCAGAACCGGCCCCGCGCCCCGCTCAGAACAGCGCCCGTGCGAGCGCCCGCCGCGCGGTCGCCACCCGCGGGTCCTCCGCGCCGACGACCTCGAACAGCTCGAGCAGCCGCAGCCGGACGGTGTCGCGGTCGTCGCCCGCCGTGCGGCGCACGGTGTCGATGAGCCGCCCGAAGGCGTCCTCCACGTGCCCGCCGACCAGATCGAGGTCGGCCGCGGCGATCTGCGCGGCGACGTCCGACGGCGCGGACGCGGCCTCCTGACGCACCCGCTGCGGGTCGAGACCCTCCACCCGCTGGAGCAACTCGGCCTGCGCGAGCCCGAGTTTGGCCTCCGGGTTGCCCGGGTCGTCGCTCAGCACGTTCTTGTACGCCTGCACCGCGCCGGCCAGGTCCCCCGCGTCCAGCGCCTGGACGGCGGCTTCGAGCAGCGCGTCGTAGGGGCCGACCGGGATCTCAGGCGCCGTGCGGTCGCCGGGCTCCGCCTCGGGGTCGACGACCAGGCCGGTCAGCCCGAAGCGCTCCTCGGCGACCTGCACCAGCTGGTCGAGGGTCTGCCGGATCTGCTCCTCGCCCGCCGCGCCCTGGAACAGCGGGAGGGCCTGCCCGGCCACCACGGCGAAGACGGCCGGGATGCCCTGGACGCCGAACTGCTGCATCAGCATCTGGTTGGCGTCGACGTCGATCTTGGCGAGCAGGAAGCGGCCCGCGTACTCGACGGCGAGCCGTTCGAGGACCGGGCTCAACTGCTTGCAGGGCTGGCACCACTCGGCCCAGAAGTCGATGACGACGGGCACCTCGGTGGAGCGCTGCAAGACGTCGCGGTCGAAACCGGCCTCGTCGACGTCGATGACGAGGTCGGCCGGGGAGACGGCGCCGGGGCCGCCGCCCTGCCTGGCGGCTTCGGCGCGAGCCTGCTCCGCCTTGGCCTTGGCCTCCTGGGCCGCCTTCACCGCGGCGAGGTCGACGACCCCGCTCATGGACATGTTCCGTGGCTGCATGCGTCTATCCTCCCCCGTTCCCGCGCGTGAGTGAAAAGCGTCCTGGAAGCAGGTCCCCACCTGCCGTGCGACGCTCGCCACCCGTGGTCGGCTCCGGGGTCCCCACCCCGCGCCCAGTGGTTTCGCTACGACTCGTAGCGTAAGGGCAGGAGGGGCGTCGCGGACAGCGCCCCCCGGTGATCTCCCTCACGGCGTCACAGAACCGCCGCATCACCTCAACGGCCGGGCGGGCTCGCGGGTTCCGACCCCTCGGCGCGGCGGGCCCCGGCCGTTATCGTCGGGGAATGCAGAGCCGCACCCCCGCCCGGCGGGCCACGGGACGTCCGCGCAGCGCCGCCGCCGACGCCGCGATCCTGGCCGCCACCCGGGAGGCGCTGGTCGAACTGGGCTGGTCGAAGCTCACCCTGGTGGACGTCGCCTGCCGGGCCGGGGTCGCCAAGACGACTCTCTACCGCCGCTGGTCGGGCAAGAACGAACTGGTCGTGGACGCCGTCGCGGAACTCTTCGACGCGCTGCGGCTGCCCGACCGCGGCTCGCTCGCCGCCGACGTCGAGGGCGTGGTGCTCCAGTTCGCGGCGATCCTGGCCCGCCCGGAGGCCAGGAGCGGGCTGATGGCGGTGGTCGCGGAGTCGACCCGTGACGAGGCGCTGCGCGAGCGGATCAGGGCGTCGATCGTGGACCGTCAGAAGCGCCTGGTGCTCGAGGGCAGGGCCCGCGCGCAGGCGCGCGGCGAACTCCCCCGGGAGAGCGACCCCGCGCGGACCGCCCGCACGGTCGACCTCATCTTCGACGTGGTCGCGGGGGCGGTCGTGCACCGCACCCTGGTCAGCGCGGAACCCGCGGACGAGGAGTGGGTCCGCGGGTTCACCCGGGTGCTGCTGCTGGGCCTGGCGGGCGCGGTGGCACCCGACCCGGGATGACGGCGCCGGCCCACGCCGAACGCGGCGGCCACCCCGGGCCGCCGAAACCGCAGGAGCCGCAGGAGCCGCAGGAGCCGCCGAACCTGTGACGCCCGCGGAGCCCGCGGTCCCTTCAGAACCCCGCGGGTTCGGTGTACACCCCCCACTCGTCGCGCAGCACGCCGCAGATCTCGCCGAGGGTCGCCTCCGCGCGGACGGCGTCCAGCATCGGGGCGATCATGTTGGCGCCGGAGCGGGCCGCGTCCAGCATGGCGTCGAGGGCGGCGCGCACCCGGGGTTCGTCGCGGGCGGAGCGCCGGTCGGCGAGGGCGCGCACCTGGTCGCGCTCCACCTCGTGGCTGACCCGCAGGATCTCCAGGTCGCCGGTGACGGACCCGGTGTGCGCGTTGACCCCGACGACCCGCTTGTCGCCCTTCTCCACGGAGCGCTGGTAGCGGAAGGCGGACTCGGCGATCTCGCCGGTGAACCAGCCGTCCTCGATGCCGCGCAGGATGCCCGAGGTGATCGGCCCGACAGGGTGCTGCCCGTCCGGGTGGGCGCGCAGGCCGCGCTCCTTGATCTGCTCGAAGATCTTCTCGGCGTCCGCCTCGATCCGGTCGGTGAGCTGCTCGACGTACCAGGAACCGCCCAGCGGGTCGGCGACGTTGGCGACGCCGGTCTCCTCCATCAGGACCTGCTGGGTGCGCAGGGCGATCTCGGCGGCCTGCTCGCTGGGCAGGGCGAGGGTCTCGTCCAGGGCGTTGGTGTGAAGCGAGTTGGTGCCGCCGAGCACCGCGGCAAGCGCCTCGACGGCGGTGCGCACCACGTTGTTGTACGGCTGCTGGGCGGTGAGCGAGACGCCCGCGGTCTGGGTGTGGAAGCGCAGCCACTGCGCCTTGTCGGAGGTGGCGCCGTAGACGTCGCGCATCCAGCGGGCCCAGATCCGGCGGGCGGCGCGGAACTTGGCGATCTCCTCGAAGAAGTCGACGTGCGCGTCGAAGAAGAAGGAGAGGCCGGGTGCGAAGACGTCGACGTCGAGTCCGCGGCTGAGGCCCAGCTCGACGTAGCCGAAGCCGTCGGCGAGGGTGTAGGCCAGCTCCTGCGCGGCCGTGGCCCCGGCCTCGCGGATGTGGTAGCCGGAGACGGAGAGCGGCTTGTAGGCGGGGATGCCGGCCGCGCAGTACTCCATCAGGTCGCCGATGAGGCGCAGGTGCGGCTCGGGCTTGAACAGCCACTCCTTCTGGGCGATGTACTCCTTGAAGATGTCGGTCTGGAGGGTGCCGTTGAGCACGCCGGGGTCGACGCCCTGGCGTTCGGCGGCGACGAGGTACATGCAGAAGACGGGGACGGCGGGTCCGCTGATCGTCATGGAGGTGGTGACGTCCCCGAGCGGGATGTCCCGGAACAGCACCTCCATGTCGGCGGCGGAGTCGATGGCGACCCCGCAGTGCCCGACCTCGCCGAGCGCGCGCCCGTCGTCGGAGTCGCGTCCCATCAGGGTCGGCATGTCGAAGGCCACGGAGAGTCCGCCGCCGCCGTTGGCGAGGATCATCTTGTAGCGCGCGTTGGTCTGCTCGGCGTTCCCGAACCCGGCGAACTGCCGGATCGTCCAGGTCCGCCCCCGGTACCCGGTGGCGTGGAGCCCGCGCGTGTAGGGGTACTCCCCCGGCCACCCGATCCGCTCGAACCCGTCGTACACGTCCCCGGGACGGGGCCCGTACACGGGCTCCACGGGGTCCCCGGAGAGCGTGGTGAAGTCGGCCTCACGCGTACGTGCGGCGTCGTACCGGGCCTGCCACCGTCGGCGGCCCTCCTCGATGGCGTCAGCGTCCATGCTTCGAATTTACTAGGACGTCCTAGTAAATGTCGATGGCAAACCACCCGCTACCCTCGACGGCATGAAGAAGAGCGTCCTGACCCGTTACCGGGTGATGGCCTATGTGACCGCGGTCCTGCTCGTGCTGCTGACGATCGGTGTGATCGGCAAGCGACTGCTGGGCCTGGACGGGTTCGACGGGTTCGTCACCGTGGTCGGCATCGCTCACGGATGGCTGTACCTGGTGTACCTGATCGTCGCCTTCGACCTGGGCTCCAAGGCGAAGATGCCGCTGGCCCGGCTCGGCTGGGTGCTGCTCGCCGGCACCATCCCGACGGCCGCGTTCTTCGTGGAGCGCCGGGTGACCCGGGAGGTGACGCCTCTGGTCGCGGAGGACGCCACCGCCAAGGCCGCCGCCGTCTGATTCTCACGCGGTGATGAAGTGGCACTGCGCCGCGCGCCGCTGCCCGTTCACGTAGAACCGCGCGCACGCCTTGCCGTACGCGGGGAGCCGCTGCCCTGCGACCCGCCGCAGCGGATCGCCCTTGCACTCGGTGTGCGTCGCTCCGCGTGAGGTCCGGTAGATCCGGTTCGCGGTGTCCGCGTAGGTGAAGTCGATCCTCCAGTTGCAGAAGCTGGAGAAGGTCGCGGCGAGGCCGACGCAGTCCACCCCCGCCAGCTGGCGGCTGATCCGCTTGCCGGTGCCCTTGATCGAGTGCGTCAGGAAGCAGCCGGTCGGGACGGTCACGCCGACCCCGTGCAGGTCGTAGCTGAACGTCGCGAGCGGCGACGTCCCGGTGGCACTGGCGTGCGCCGCCCCGCCGCCGAGGGTCATGGCCGCGGCGAACGCGGCCGCGCATCCCGCCGTCGAGAGGAGTCGGACGGCGTTCCGGAGTGTGGGCACAACGAGTTCCCGGTGGGTCGATGGCTCCGGAGCCGCTGCGTCCGGATGGGGACCGATCGACAAGATCGCAGCCGGGACGGCGGGCACGGGCCGCCGGATCGTTCTTGCGCGGGAAGGATCACCTGCGGGTGCTACGCGCCGGACGGGCGTTGACCCGCGGGAGCAGCCGCGCCGCGACGCCCGGGTCACTCCTCCCGGAAGTCGCTGGCCGCCACCCGCAGAGGGCGCAGGATCGCGAAGAGTTCCGCGCACTCCTCCGCGTCGTACGCGCTCAGGCCGAAGTCCATCGCCATCAGGTCCGCGGTCGCCGCGTCGACGACCTCGCGGCCCTTCTCGGTGATCGTGGCGAGGGTGCCGCGGCCGTCGTTGGGGTTCGGGCGCTTGGCGACCAGGCCCGATCTGACCAGGCGGTCGACGGTGTTCGTCACCGACGTGGGGTGCACCATCAGGCGCTCGCCGATCTTCGACATCGGGAGTTCGCCCGCCTTGGAGAAGGTGAGCAGCACCAGCGCCTCGTACCGCGCGAACGTCAGCCCGTACGGCTTCACCACCGCGTCGACCTCGGCCAGCAGGATCTGCTGCGCGCGCATGATCGAGGTGATGGCCGCCATGGACGGCACGTTCCCCCAGCGCCGTTTCCAGAGTTCGTCGGCGCGGGCGATGGGGTCGAAGGGGAGACTGAGCGGTTTCGGCACGGCATCACACCTTACCCGCCGGTCACATGCCGGTCAGCCCCGTCTCGCCCTTCGGTCGGGTGCGCACCGCCTCCCGGGCCAGCAGCAGGCTGCTGACGGTGCCGAGCACCCCCGCGCCGGCCACCGTCGCCGTCACCCCGGCGAACTCGGCGGCCACTCCCGCCAGGGCCATGCCCGCGCCCTGGATGGTCATCAGCCCCGCCGTGAGCACGGTCATCGCCCGGCCGCGCAGTTCGTCGGGGACGGCCCGCACGAACCACTGGTCGAGGCCGAGCGTGTAGGCGCTCCCGGCGCCCGCGACCACCAGCAGGAGCAGGGAGACGGCGAGCCCCGGGCGCAGCGCGAAGCCGAGGTAGGGCAGGAGGGTGGCGCAGACCAGCGGGAGGGCGACGCGTTCGCGGGCGGCGGGGCGCAGCCTGGCGCCCGCGAACAGTTCGCCGGCGATGGTGCCGACCGGCAGCGCGCACATCAGCAGGCCGAGTCCGGCGGAGCCGGCGGCGAGGTCGTCGGCGTAGGGCGCGGCGAGGGCCTCCGGGGTGACGGCGAACATCGCGGGCGTCCAGAAGAGGAGGAGCAGGCAGCGGACGCGGCGGTCGGCGAGGACCCGCCGGGTGCCGCTGAGGCCGTCGCGGACCAGGGCGCCCCCGGTGGCGGCGCGGGCGGGCCTCGGCCGGGTGCCGCAGCGCAGCAGCAGGGCCGAGAGGCAGAAGGTGGCGACGGTGACGAGCAGCGCGTGGCGCGGGGCGAGGACGACGAGGAGCAGTCCGCCGAGCCCGTAGCCGATGAGCAGCGCGCTCTGCGAGACGATCCGGAGCAGGGAGCGGCCGAGGACGAAGAGGTCACCGTCGCCGAGGATGTCGGCGAGGGTGGCCATCCGGGTGCCCTGGAACACGGGTGAGACGACGGCGACCCCGCAGCGCAGCGCGAGCAGGACGGCGACGTGGGTGCCGGTCACCGTCATCAGGGCGACGCAGCCCGCGCAGAGCAGGTCGCAGACCACCAGCACCCGGCGGGCCGGGAACCGGTCGGCGACCCCGGCGAGCAGGGTGCCGCCGATCAGGTAGGGCAGGAAGCCGAGGGCGAAGGTGAGGGCGCTCAGCAGGGGTGATCCGGTGAGGTCGTAGACCAGGACGGAGAGCGCGATCTCGCTGACGACGACACCCAGCAGGGAGAGCGCGTGGGCGGCGAAGACGGCGCGGAACTCGGGGACGGCGAAGACCCGGCCGTAGCCGGCGGTCCGGCCGGGGTCTGTGGTCGGGGTGGGGAGTGCTGCCATGGGCACGAGCCTGGGTCGCGGCGGTACGGCATCCTAGGGATTCGGCCCGGGACGAATCTTCGGCCGGACGGCGGTGGTGACGGAGGGGTGCGCGTGCCCGCACGGCTTCATTTCGGTGGCGACGACTTTCTGCGCTGCCGGTTCGCGCTGTCCCCGCTCTGGGAGACGCAGGAGGTGGTGCGGATGCTCAAGCGCCCGGAGCGGCAGGGCTATCACGCACACTGGCTGCGCAGGTCGGCGAGGGTGGCGGCCGGGCTCGACCTGACCGGGCTGTGGCTGCTGATGCCGCAGAAGGGGCACTGCCCCGACTGGCTGTGCCCGCCGCCGCTGGGTCCCGCGGTGACCTTCGAGGAGGAGATCGCGGCGGTGCGGGCGACCGACCCCGAGCAGGCCCGCGAGGACACCGCGAAGTCGCTCGCCTGCACGCCGGGGGCGACGGAGTCGGCGCGGGGGCGGCGGTGGCTGCGGGACCCGGCGGGGATGGTCAGGGAGCTGACCGAGCTGATGGAGACCGCCTGGCGGGCGCTGATCGCGCCGGACTGGCCCCGGCTGCGCACCCTGCTCGAGGCCGATGTGGCGTTCCACTCGCGGCGGCTGGCGGAGGTGGGCCTCGGCGGGCTGCTGCCGGAGATGAACCGGCGGTTCGGCTGGCGGGAGGGGACGCTCACGGTGGACATGCGGCTCGAACACGACCGGCACCTGGACGGGCAGGGCCTGGTCCTGATGCCGAGCGTCTTCGTCTGGCCTGACGTCATCAGCACCTTCGAGCCGCCCTGGCAGCCGACGGTGGTCTATCCGGCCCGGGGCATCGGCGGCCTGTGGTCGGGGCCCGCCGACCGGGCGCCCGACGTCCTGGTGCGGCTGCTCGGCCGGGGCCGGGCGGCGGTGCTCGCCGCCCTCGACGAGCCCGCGGGCACCGCGGCGCTGGCCCGCAGGCTGGGGCTCGCGCCGTCGTCGGTCTCGGCGCATCTGACGCTGCTGCGGGACGCCGGGCTGCTCACCGCCCGCCGCTACGGCCACCAGGTCCTCTACGAGCGGACCCCGCTGGGCATCGCGCTGGCCTCGGGGGACGGCTGACCCGCACGCTTCATGTCGGTTCCGTACCGATAGATAACGCTGTGCAACGATTGCCGGACATATTCTCTTCGACGGCTTCTGACGGCCCTTCGGTGGCCTTGCTCGACGGCCTTCGCCCGGTCGGCCCGTCACCGTCGTCACCCTCGCGCAAGGGAGCGGCATGTCCCGGCTGATCCACACCCTCGCCACCCTCACGGCCCTCGGGCTCACGGCGGGCTGTTCGTCCGCGCCCGGCGGCGACGAGGCGACCGTCGCCGCCTCCTCGAAGGCGCGCGCCACGGTCTCCTCGGACTTCTGGGTCGACCCGGCGGGCTCCGCCGCCGAGCAGATCAGGATCTGGCAGCAGCAGGGCCGGCACCAGGACGCCGAACTCCTCGGCCGGATCGCGAAGGAGCCGGTCGCGATGTGGCCGGCCGGCGAGATCGACCCGGGCCCGCTGGTGCGGGCGGCGACCGCGTCGGCCGGGCACGAGGGCCGCACGGCGCTGTTCGTGGCGTACGACATCCCGCACCGGGACTGCGGCCAGCACTCGGCGGGCGGCGCGGCCGACGCGGACGCCTACCGGGCCTGGATCGGGAAGTTCGCGCAGGCGCTCGGCGACGGCAAGGCCCTGGTGGTCCTGGAGCCCGACGCGATCGCGCACATCGCGGACGGCTGCACCCCGGCCGAGTACCACCAGGAGCGCGAGCAGCTGCTCGGCGAGGCCATCACGCGGCTGAAGCAGCAGCCGGGCACCAAGGTCTACCTGGACGCCGGGAACCCGTCCTGGATCAAGGAGCCGCAGAAACTCGTCGAACCGCTCAAGCGGGCGGGCGTCGAGCGGGCCGACGGGTTCTCGCTGAACGTCTCCAACTTCCAGACCGACGCGCGGACCACCGCGTACGGGCTCGAACTCTCCCGCGCCCTGGGCGGCAAGCACTTCGTCGTCGACACCAGCCGCAACGGCAACGGGCCGATGGAGGGCGTCTGGTGCAACCCGCCCGGCCGGGCCCTGGGCACCCGCCCGACGACCGACACCGGCACGGCGGGCCTGGACGCCTATCTGTGGATCAAGCGGCCCGGCGAGTCGGACGGCACCTGCGAGGGCGGTCCGAACGCCGGGCAGTGGTGGCCGGAGTACGCCCTGGAGCTGGCCCGCAACTCCAAGGCGTGAGGCCGGGGTTCACTTCACCTGGATCCACTTCGCCTCGGACGGGGTGCCCTGGCCGTCCGTCACGAACAGCATGTACCAGCCGGGCGGCACCAGGGCCCGGTCCTTGGGGACCTCCACGGTCACCGAACGGGCGTCCTTGGTCAGCCCGAGCGCGATGGAGCGCTGCTCGACGTCCGTGGTGTGGGTGACCGCGCTCGGCCGCATCAGCCGCGCCTTGACGACCCGCTCGGGGTGGTCGGTGCGGTAGGTCGCCCGGTGGTCCTCGCCCAGCTCCCGCGGGCCGTCGGCGAGGACCGGCCGCGCGGCGCCGTTCTTGTGCAGGGCGGGCGGGGTGTACACCTCCATGCGCTGCTCGAAGTGGCCGAGCTTGGTGTTCTGCTGGTCGTCGAAGAGCGGGTCGGAGCCGAAGGTGGCGACCCGGCCGTCGGGCAGCAGCAGCGCCTCGGAGTGGTAGTTGCGGCCCACCATCGGGTCGGCCGCCGCCCGGAAGGCGTTGGCCTTGGGGTCGTAGAACTGCGCCTTGAAGATGTTGCTCGCGCTGCGCCCGCGGTAGTCGAACGAGCCGTTGCTGGTGAACACCGAGTCGTCCGGCATGATCACGCTGTTCAGGTAGCGGGTGCCCTGGGGCAGGTCGGGGCCGTCCTTGAAGGCGGGGTTGTCCTTCTTCAGGTCGACGACCGCGGTGCGCGGGGTGGACTTCTTGGACTCGCCGACCCCGCCGCCGCCCATGATCATCACCTTCTGGTCCTGCGCGGGCGGCAGCAGCAGCGAGGCCGACGTCTCCGTCTGGGCGGGGTCGCGCAGCCCTGGCACCTTGGTGAAGGTGTTGGTCTTCAGGTCCCACAGGCCCGGTTCACGGCCCTGTTCGGCGGGCCCGTAGCCGGCGTTGGACGCCGGGTAGAACAGCTTGCCGCCCTTGGTGAGGAAGAGCGCCGGGTAGGTCGGGAAGTACCGCTTGGGTCCCGGCGACCACTTCTTGGTCCTCGGGTCGTAGATCTCGTTGTCGCCCGGGTCGATCACCCCGACGTCGTCGAGTCCGGAGACGGCGAGGACCCGGCCGTCGTCGAGACCGACCAGGGTCGGGTACCAGCGGGCCTTCTGCATCGGGTCGACCGGGACGTACCGTTCCGCCTTCGGGTCGAACTCGTAGGCGGCGCGGATGCCCTGGAAGTCCTGCTTGTCGAGGGTGATCTTCTCGCTGAGGCCGTAGGTGTTGTCGGCGTCCTCGCCCTTCAGGCCCTCGATGTCGTACTGGGCCTGCTTGTCGGTGGCCGACAGCGGCCCCTTCTCGGCGGCCTCGACGAAGACCCGCACCTCGCTCGCGGTGACCTGGGTCCGCCAGGGCTGCATCGCGCCGCGGCCGTCGTAGCTGACCTTGAAGGAGCGCTTCGCCTTGGGGACGGTGACGTCGAACCTGCTGACGTACTCGACGCCCGCGGGCGAGCGGAACCGGGTGCCCTTCTTCAGGAACATCGCCTTGTCGGGGTTCTCGTTCTTGACCCGCATGCCGCCGCCCGCCCGGCGCACCTCGCCGTCGAGCTGCTCGTAGCGCGCGGTGCCGCCGGCCACCAGCATGCGGCCGTCGGGGAGCTGGGCGTGCCCCGAGCAGAAGAAGTCGTCCGGGGTGGGGATCTTCTTGAAGGTGTTGGCCTTGGGGTCCCACAGGACGGTGTCGAAGGAGCCCTTGTCGAACTTCTTCTGCTCGTTGCCCGAGCCGGCCACGATGAGGACCTTGCCGGTGTGCAGGAGCGCCGCGTGGATGGCGTTGGTGCGGTACTTCTCCGGGATGTCGAGCTGCGCCCAGGAGCCGTACTTCGCCTGGTACCCGGGCCGGGATATCTCCCACGCGTGGTACTTCTCCCCGACGAAGTCGAGGGCGGCCGGCGCGTTGAGTCCGGCCAGGACGACTATGCCGCCGATGCCGAGGACGGTCTTCTTGGTGGAGCGTGACTGTCGGATGGCCATGGCCTAGTTACCTCCTGTCGAGGAGCTGGAGACCGGGGCGCCGGCCGCCAGGACGGGTTCGGCGCTCTCCCTCGGCCGGGTGGCGCGGGGCAGCGGCTGCCGCTGCCGGCGCTCCCGGAGCAGCGTGGAGCACCACACCCCGACCGGTGCCAGGGATATCGCCATGGCGAGGACGGCCCAGGTCCGCATGGCCGCGTGGGTGTGGTCGAGGACGACGGAGGCGGCGAGGGAGGCCGCGAGCAGGGTCGCCCAGAAGAGGTGGATGCGGAAGGTGAGGACCCGGTCGGCGCTGCTGTCGCCGCCCTTGGGGGTCACCACGAACCGGCTGGGGCGGCGGATCAGCGCTTCGCCGAGCGACTTGAGGTAGATGGGCGCGGAGAGCGCGGACATCGCCATGCCGGCCAGACCGCCGGAGCCCTCGGGTTCGTGCGGGGAGACGTTGTGCCTGCGGTTCCACAGGTAGAGGCCGACCTGGAGGGCCGCCGCGTCGCTGTAGAGCATCAGCCAGACGGAGGCGGAGACCTGGGTGCCGGAGGCCCCGAACCACATGAAGAGCACGCAGCTGAGGATGCCGAGCAGCCAGTTGACGGCCGTCATGGGGTAGTAGACGAGCATCATCGTGTACGAGAACAGCCGGCCGGGCGGCATCGTGAACGGTGCCTTCCAGTACTGCTTGAGCAGGGTCTCGTAGGTGCCGCGCGACCAGCGCATCTGCTGGGTGAAGAAGTCGGTCCAGGAGGCCGGGCCCTCGCCCACCGCGAGGACGTCGGGGGTGTAGACGGACCGCCAGTGGCGGCCGGTGGCGGGGTTGCGGCGGCGGTGGATCTCGAAGCCGGTCGCCATGTCCTCGGTGATCGAGTCGTACAGGCCGCCGATCTGCTTGACGGCGGAGATCCGCACGACGTTGTTGGTGCCGACGAACATCGGCGCGCGGTAGCGGTTGCCCGCCCGCTGGATCAGCGCGTGGAAGAGGAACTGCTGCGACTCCGCGGCCTTGGTGACGGGGTTGGCGTAGTTGCCGTACACCTGCGGGCCGACGACGAAGGCGACGTCCGGGTCCCGGAAGTAGCCCATCATCCGTTCGAGGAAGTTCGGGCCGGGGACGTGGTCGGTGTCGACGGAGGCGAAGAAGTCGTACGCGTCGCCGTGCATGGCGATCCACGCGTTGTAGTTGCCGTGCTTGGTGCGGGCCTTGTGGACGCCCTTGGGGCGGTTCCACTCCGGGACGCCGTGGCGGGTGAAGTGGCGTACGCCCAGTTCGGCGCAGAGCGCCTTGGCCTGCTCGTCGTCGCCCTCGTCGAGGAGCCAGACGTCGAGGAGGCCGGGGTGGGTGATCCGCACCGCGCCCTCCAGGGTCGCGCGGACCATCGCGAGGGGTTCCTTGCCGGGGACGTACGTCGTCAGGAAGGCGACGCGGGTGCCGGGTTCGGGGACGACCGGGACGGGGTCGTGGGCGACCAGGGTGGCGTGGGCGACGGAGGCCACGTTGACCACCATGAACAGCTCGATCAGGCCGATGGCTATGAGCATCGTGGTGTCGAGGCCGATCAGCCACTCCTCGCCGCCCTCGCGCTCCACCCAGTGGGTGGGCCAGACCAGGTAGACGAGCAGGATCCCGGTGAGCACCGGGGCCAGGCTCATCAGCAGGACGGCGCGTATTCGGTGGGGCTCGCGGGAGAGGAGAGAGGTGTACCGCACCCGGTAGGGGCCGGCCGGCGGCTCGGTGAGCGGTCCGGCCAGTCGGCTGTGGGTGTCGTAGTCGTAGCCCTCGTCAGGCTGCCGCACGGGGCCCTCCAGTGATCGAACAGTGATCCCGATAACCTCACCAAAGTGGAGATATGGGGACATGTCGACTTGGAGCGGCCAGGTGGGCGTCATCCGAATCGGCTACGGGCACCGCACGCGCCGCCGCGACCGGAGCGCGGGGCGCCGTGAAGTGCCCGTAGAGGAGAGGGAGTTGAGGTAAGCG
Organism: Streptomyces griseoviridis; assembly: GCF_005222485.1. Taxonomy (NCBI): domain Bacteria; kingdom Bacillati; phylum Actinomycetota; class Actinomycetes; order Kitasatosporales; family Streptomycetaceae; genus Streptomyces; species Streptomyces griseoviridis. The sequence continues at coordinate 6,025,376 of NZ_CP029078.1, read as the reverse complement.
GGCCTAACCGTCGGCGAGGTGGCGTTCCACCGTGGCCACCTTGGAGGTGAGGCCGTCGGTCACCCCTGGGCGGATGTCCGCCTTGAGGACCAGCGAGACCCGGGGAGCGCGCGCCTCGACGGCGGCCACCGCGCGCCTGACGACGTCCATGACCTCGTCCCACTCGCCCTCGATCGAGGTGAACATGGCGTCGGTGCGGTGCGGCAGCCCGGACGCGCGGACCACCCTGACCGCGTCGGCGACGTACTCCCCCACGTCCTCGCCGACGCCGAGCGGCGTCACGGAGAAGGCGACGATCATGCGCCGACCACCCCTTCCCTGCGGGCGCGGGAGGCGATGACCTCGTCCTCGGCGGCGCGCTTGAGCCGGCGCTCGGCGAAGAAGCCGCCGGTCGGCAGGACCGAGAGGACGAAGTAGAGCGCGGCGGTGCCCAGGCTCCACTTGGCGCGGTTCCAGGCGTCCGCCCAGAAGATCACGTAGAGGACGAAGAGGATGCCGTGGACCGCGCCCATGACCGGGACCGCGTTGAAGTCGGTGGTCCGCTTCAGCACCGAGCAGACCAGCAGCAGCAGGAAGGAGACCGCCTCGGGCGCGGAGACGAGGCGGAGACGGCGGAGGGCGGAGGCGGTCTTGAGGTCCACGGGTCACCTTCGGTGGTCGGTGGGATGACGCCGGCGGGTGCGGAAGCCGCGCCGACGCGTTTGTGAACGCGGGCACAAACGTCGTCCCATTGTGACAAACGTGGGGGACGGGGCGGCGGCGGGGGTTACCTTCGCTGGGTGGCGATGTTCCGACTCCAGGGCAGCAAGGTGCTCGCCGTCGACATGACCGGGGACGCCGTGAAGGCGAAGAACGGCTCGATGGTCGCGTACGACGGGCAGATGACGTTCAAGAAGCTGAGCGGCGGTGGTGAGGGGATCCGGGGGATGGTGACCCGGCGGATCACCGGCGAGCAGATGACGGTGATGGAGGTGAAGGGGCACGGCACCTGCTGGTTCGCCGACCGTGCCGCGGAGATCAACCTCGTCGGACTCCAGGGCGACAAGCTCTACGTGGAGTCGAGCAACCTGCTGGTGACCGACGCCGGGCTCAGGACCGGCACCACGTTCACCGGGCTGCGCGGCGCCTCCCAGGGCAACGGCCTCTTCACGACGACGGTGGAGGGGCACGGGCAGGCGGCGATCCTCTCCGACGGCCCCGCCGTGGTGCTGCGGGTCAGCCCGCAGTACCCGCTGACCGTCGACCCCGGCGCCTACATCGCCCACCAGGGCGGCGGGCTGCGGCAGTCCTTCCAGTCCGGTGTGACCTTCCGCACCTTCCTCGGCGAGGGCGGCGGCGAGGCCTTCCAGATCCGGTTCGAGGGCGAGGGCCTGGTGTACGTCCAGCCGAGCGAGCGCGAGACGATCGCGGGGGATGTGTGAGATGGGCTTCCGTGAGATCAACTCCAAGATGGTCGAGGCCGCCCTCCAGCCGGGACAGCGGCTGTACAGCCAGCGCGGCGCGATGCTCGCCTACCGGGGCGAGGTGTCGTTCACCCCGAACCTCCAGGGCGGCCAGGGCGGCTTCCTGTCGATGGTCGGGCGCCGGGTGGCCGGTGAGGCGACCCCGCTGATGACCGTCGAGGGCCGCGGCACCGTGCTGTTCGGGCACGGCGGCCACCATGTCCAGGTCATCGAGCTGACCGGCGACACCCTCTACGTGGAGGCGGACCGGCTGCTCGCCTTCGAGGGCACCCTCGAACAGGGCACGATGTTCATGGGCTCGCAGGGCGGGGTGATGGGCATGGTGCGGGGCCAGGTGACCGGGCAGGGCCTGTTCACGACCACCCTGCGGGGGCGGGGCGCGGTGGCCGTGATGGCGCACGGCGGTGTCTTCGAGGTCCCGATCACCCCGCAGCGCCCGGTGCACGTCGACCCGCAGGCGTACGTGGCCCACCACGGCGACGTGCGCAACCGGCTGTCGGCGGCGCTCGGCTGGCGGGAGATGGTGGGGCGGGGGTCGGGCGAGGCGTTCCAACTGGAGCTGAGCGGGAGCGGTGCGGTGTACGTCCAGGCGTCGGAGGAGAAGCTGTGAGCGGGTACCCGGGCACCGGCGGTCCTGTGGTCCTCGACCCGGCGACGCTGCCGGTCGACGACAACGTGAACGACTACACCTTCTGCGTGGAGCTGAAGGGGAGCCAGTGGTTCCTCCAGAAGGGGAAGATGATCGCCTACTACGGGTCGATCGACTTCAACGGCATCGGGCACGGCCGTCTCGACCACCTGGTGCGGACGTCGTTCCATTCGCCGCTGCACGCGAGCGACTGGGTGGTGGCGGAGGGCTCGGGCAAGATGCTCCTCGCCGACCGGGCCTTCGACGTGAACTCGTTCGACCTCGACGACGGCAATCTGACCGTTCGCTCCGGCAATCTGCTCGCTTTCCAGCCAAGTCTGGCGCTCAAGCAGTCGATCGTGCCGGGCTTTCTGACCCTGATCGGAACGGGCAAGTTCGTCGCCGCCTCGAACGGCCCCGTGGTGTTCATGGAACCCCCGATCCGGGTCGACCCGCAGGCGCTGGTCGGCTGGGCCGACTGCCCCTCCCCCTGCCACCACTACGACCACGGCTATCTGACCGGCGTGCTGGGCGGCCTACGTGCGATGACGGGCATCGGCGGGGCCTCCGGCGAGGAGCACCAGTTCGAGTTCGTCGGGGCCGGCACGGTGCTGCTCCAGTCGAGCGAGTCGCTCATGGCGGAGCAGCCGATCGGGGCGCCTCCGCAGCAGGCCGGGGTGCCGGGCGGGCAGGGGCCGCAGACCGGTGGCGCGCCGGGCGCGGGGGCACAGCGCCTTCCCGGACAGCTCGGTGACCTCCAGCGCCGCTTCGGTCTGTGAGCGGTAGTCTGCGGAGTGTGACGTCGAACGCGTGCACGCCGTCACACCGCTCAGGCTAGTTCATCATTCAACATCTTAGGTAGACTTCACTCATGGAGACTGAGACGGCCACGCACTGGCTGACCGACGCGGAGCAGTGCGCCTGGCGCACCCACCTAGAGGTCAACAGGCTGTTGACGTATCAGCTGGAGAAGGACCTCCAGCCGTTCGGCCTGACGATGAACGACTACGAGATCCTCGTGAACCTCTCCGAGTCGGACGACATGCGGATGCGGATGAGCGACCTCGCCGCCGCCACCCTCCAGTCCAAGAGCAGACTCTCGCACCAGATCACCCGGATGGAGAACGCCGACCTGGTCAGGCGCGAGAACTGCGAGTCCGACCGGCGCGGCCTCTTCGCCGTCCTCACCGCGCACGGCCTGGAGACCATGCGGAAGGTCTCGCCCCACCATGTGGCGTCCGTGCGCAGGCACTTCATCGACCTGCTCTCCCCCGACGCCCTCGCGGAACTGGAGAAGGCGCTGAAGCCGATCGCCCAGCACCTGCGCGGCCACCGCGGCCGCCCGTAGCCTCGGGGGCCCGTCCTAGGCCCGGTCGCGCGGCGGCAGCCGCAGTTCGAACAGGGCGCCGCCCGCCGGTGCCTGACGGACGGTGAGGGTGCCGCCGTGGCGGGCGGCGACATCCCGCGCGATGGCGAGCCCGAGTCCGGCCCCGCCGTCGTCCCGGCTGCGCGCGTCGTCCCGCCGCACGAACCGCTCGAAGATCCGCTCCCGTTCGTCCTCGGGCACCCCGTCGCCGTCGTCGGCGACCGCGAGGACCGCGACGTCACCCTCCCGGCGCACCGTGACGGTGATCTCCGCGCGGGCGTGCCTGGCCGCGTTGTCCAGCAGGTTGGCCAGCACCCGCGCCAGTTGCCCGCGCGATCCGGACACCGTGACGGCGTCGGCCGCGGACACCGTCACCCCGGCCCGCCCCGCGGACTGGTCGAGGGCCAGCTCCCCGAGGTCGACCGGGGTGTCGGCGGGCCGCTCCCCCGCGTCGAGCCTGGCCAGCAGCAGCAGGTCGGCGGCGAGCCGCTGGAGCCGCACGGTGTCCTCGACGGCGCCCGGCACGTCCAGCAGCTCGGGGTGCGCCTCGCCGACCTCCAACTGGGTGCGCAGCGAGGCGATCGGGCTGCGCAGTTCGTGGGAGGCGTCGGCGACGAACCGGCGCTGGCGCTCCACCGAGGTCTCCAGCGCGGTCAGCGTCTCGTTGGTGGTGCGGGCCAGCCGGGCGACCTCGTCGTGCGCGTCGGGCACCGGCACCCGGCGGGCGAGGTCCGCGGAGGCGGTGATCGCGGCCAGCTCCCGCCTGATCCCCTCGACCGGCCGCAGCGCCCGCCGGGTGACCAGCCAGGTGACGACCCCGACGACGCAGAGCAGCAGCGGGAACCCGACCAGCATGACGGTCAGCGCGGTCCGTACGGCGCCCTGCTCGGTGGCGAGCGCGGCGCCCGCCCACACGGTGAGCCGCCCCTTGCCCGGCACCTCCACCTGGACGGCGGCGAAGCGGTAGTCGGCCCGCTCGCCGTCGACGGTCGCGGAGCCGTCGGAGCGACCGGCCTCGTCGGCGATCTCGCCGGGTTCGAGGGTGGCGTAGGAGTCGTCGTCACCGCCCGAACCTGCCCTGCCCGAACGGTCGTCGCCACTGTCGTCGCCGTCGTCGTCGCTGTCGTCGCTGTCGTCGCGGCTGCCGCGCTCGTCGCTGCCGCCGCCGTCCGGCGTGGCCGACGGCGACGGGGGCCGGGGGCGGACGGCCGCGCTGCCCGTCCCTGAGACGGCGTCGAGGCCCTCGCTCGCGGCGACCAGGCGGCCGTCCTCGTCGACGACCTGGACCGGCGGCCCGTCGTCGTCGAGGTCGAGCCGGTCGTAGGCGGTGCCCGCGGCGAGGTCGGCGGCCACGTTCCTGGCGGAGCGCTCGGCCTGGGTGTCCGCCTGGTCGAGCAGGTTGCCGCGCAGCGACAGCAGCACGGCGGCCCCGGCCGCGAGCAGGGCCACCGCGACGACCAGGGTGGCGCCGAGGGTGGCCTTCGCCCTGACCGACCCGAGGACCCGGCTCACCGCCCGGTCTCCAGGCGGTACCCGGCGCCGCGCACGGTCCTGATGAGTTCGGCGCGCAGCTTGCGGCGCAGGGTGCTGACGTACACCTCGACGATGTTGGGGTCGCCGTCGTACGCGAAGTCCCAGACGTGCTCCAGGATGTCGGCCTTGGAGACGACCTCGCCGGCCCGCCCCACGAGGTGTTCGAGGACGGCGAACTCCTTCGCCGTGAGGGTCACCTCGTCGTCCCGCAGGAAGACCCGGCGGGCCGCGGTGTCGACCCGCAGATCGCCGAGGACCCGGACCGGGGAGGCGCCCGGGCCCTGCGCGCGGCGGCGCAGCAGCGCCTTCACCCGGGCGACCAGCACGACGTACGAGAACGGTTTGGTGAGGTAGTCGTCGGCGCCGGTGTCCAGGCCCTCGGCCTCGTCGTACTCGCCGTCCTTGGCGGTGAGCATCAGGATCGGCACCTCGTGCCCGGCGGCGCGCAGGGCGGCGCAGACGCGGTAGCCGTTGAGGCCGGGCAGCATGATGTCGAGGATCACGAGGTCGTACGCCCCCTCACAGGCCCGGTGCAGGCCCTCCCGGCCGTCGTGGACGACGTCCACGGCGTACCCCTCGGCGGTCAGCCCCTTGGCGAGCGACAGCGCGAGGCGCTTCTCGTCTTCCACGATCAACAGGCGCATGGGTACAGGGTCGCAAAGGGAACCTGAAGCTCCCTTCAGGAGGTTTCAGGTTCCCCTCAGCCGCGGTCGGCGACGGTGGGTCTCGTCGAGAACGACACCACTCGGGAGGAAAACGCCATGAAGCGCAACATCGTGATCGCGGCCGTGACGACCGTCGCCCTGATCGGGGGCGGCACGGCCACGGCACTCGCGGTGTCGGGGGGCGACGGCGGGTCGGCACGGCAGACGCCCGCCACGGCGGCGGACGACCGCCGGGACCCGTCGCACGGCGACGGCACCGACGACGACACCGTGCGGGTGGTGTCGGCGCGGGTGTCGGCCGCCGACGCGATCGGGGCGGCGCTGGCCCGCACACCGGGCACGGCCGTCTCCGCCGAACTGGACGACGACGACGATCGCCGCGGTGCGACCGTCTGGGACGTCGATGTCCTGGCCGCCGACGGCACCTGGCGCAGCGTCGACGTGGACGCCCGCACCGGCGCGGTGGTGGGCGTCCACGCCGAGGACGAGGACGACACCGCCGAGGTGCGGCGCGCGCTGGCCGGGACGTCGGTGTCGGCGGCCGGGGCGGCCCGCGCGGCGTCGTCCCAGGGGGCCACGGTGACGTCGGTGGAGCTGGACGACGACGGCGCCGACCGGGGCTGGGAGGTGGAGACCCGCACGGCGGCGGGAGCGGAGCGCGACCACCGTGTCGACCTGGACACGGGCAAGGTGACGGCCCGCGCGTCCGATGACGCCGGCGTCGAGGGCCAAGACGGCGACGACAGCGGCCACCACGCGGACGGCGACGACCACGGCCACCACTCCGACGACGACTGAGGACCTTCCCTCCCCCTCACACCCGACCGATCACCTGCCCGGCGGAGCGCGCTCCGCCGGGCGGGCGGCGGGTGGGGCGAGCGGTCAGACGGCGGGCGGGGTGGTCGGTGAGGCTGCCGTGGGGTCGACGGGCGCGGTGACGGGCGCGGTGACCGGCGCGGTGACCGGCTCAGCGTCCGGTGGGGGCGTTCCGTCGGCCGGGTGCCGCCATCCCGCCGGGATGAGGGCCGTCGCCAGCGCCGTGGCGCCCGCGAGGGCGAAGCAGACGCCGGTCGGCAGTTGCTCCAGGAGCCAGCCAGCGACCGCAACGCCGAGCGAACTCCCGGCGTTCACACCGGCGTTGACCCAGGCACCGGCCCGGGTGCGGAAGCGGGGCGGTGCCGACTCGTCGGCGATCAGATAGGCCGTCGTCAGCGCCGGCGCCACGAAGACGCCCGCGCAGGCGACCGCGACGGTGAGGGTGCCGACACCGGGGGCGAGCCCCGCGGCGGCCAGCGTCAGGCCGAGGCCCGCCGCGCAGAACGGGAGCCGGACGCGGGCGGGCGCACGCCAGTCGACGGCGCCGTTCAGCAGGCCGCCGGCCGCGCTGCCCGCCGACAGGGCGGCGAGCACCCAGGCGACGGTGTCGTCCCCGTGGTGCCCCCGGGCGGCCACCGCGACGACGAGGAGGTCGACGACGCTGAGCGAGAGGCCGACGCCCGCCGCGACCAGCACCGGCTGCCGCAGCGTGCGGCCGGGGCCGCCCCGACGGCCGCGCGGACGACGGGACTTGAGCGGCCGCGGGCGCAGCGCGCCGACCGCGGGCGAGCTGACGAAGGCGAGCGTGCCCGCCGCCATCAGGACGGCGCTCAGCAGCACACCGGCGGCCGGCGGGGCGAACGCGACGAGCACGCCGACGACCAACGGGCCGGTGACGTGGACGAGTTCCTCCGCGACCCCGTCCAGGCTGTAGGCACGGCGCAACAGCGCCGGTTCGGGGGCGAGTTCGGACCACATGGAGCGCATCGTGGGACCCAGCGGGGGCGAGCAGGCACCGGTGAGGGCCGCGAGCGCGCCGATGGCGGGGGCGGGGACGCCGGGACGCCAGGTGGCCGCCGCGAGGGCGGTGAGCAGGCCGGCGTAGAGCAGCGCCATGGGGGTCAGGGCGCGGCGCGGGCCGTACCGGTCGACGAGGGAGGCGCGGTAGGGCATCAGGAGCACGGCGCTCACGCCGAACAGCGCCATGACGGTGCCGGCGACGCCGTACGAGCCGGTGGCCCGGGTCGCGGCGAGGATCACGGAGACGGAGACCACGCCGTAGCAGAGCCGCCCGACGAGGGCGGCGCCGAAGGTACGGCGGGCATGGGCAACACGGAGAACGGCCGCATAGGACGGCCGCGAGGAGGATGCGGACACGCGAGAGGTTCCTCAACGAGAGGCGACGAGGGGACACCGAGGTCCCGCGACGGCGGCTCGAAGCGGCGGTCGCGGGCATGGGCGGGCCCTATGCCAGGAGAAGGAACACGCGGTCAACGTAGCAGCGCCCGCTGGGGAGTCTCCACCCTTTTCCCGGAGGGACGCGTCGGCGGCGCGGAGATCGGCCCCGGCCGGTCCGCAGGGTCCGGTGTCCGGGCGGCGCGGAGATCGGCCCCGCCCGGTCCGCAGAGTCCGGCGTCCAGGCCGCGCGGAGATCGGCCCCGCCCGGTCCGCAGAGTCCGGTGCCCAGGCCGCGCGGAGATCGGCCCCGCCCGGTCCGCAGAGTCCGGCGTCCGGGCCGCGCGGAGATCGGCCCCGCCCGGTCCGCAGAGTCCGGTGCCCAGGCGGCCCGGAGCGATCGGACCCGGCCGGTCCGGCCGGTCCGTGGCGTCCCCGCGCCCGTCCCCTGAGCGTCAGCTCTCCGTCAGGCCCGCCACCAGTTCGTCCGCCGCTCGGTACGGGTCGAGGCGGCCGGCCACGATGCTCTCCGCGAGGGCGCTGAGGCGGCGGTCCCCGTGCAGGTCGGCGATGCGTTCGCGCAGGGTCGTGACCGCGATGGCCTCCACCTCGCGGGAGGCGCGGGCGAGGCGGCGGCGGTGCAGGGCGCCGTGCTCCTCCATCCACGCGCGGTGCTTCTCCAGCGCCTCGACGACCTCGTCGATGCCCTCGGAGCGGGCGGCGACGGTGCGGACGATCGGGGGGCGCCAGTCGCCGGGGCCGCGGGACTCGCCGAGGCCCAGCATGTGGTTCAGTTCGCGGGCGGTGGCGTCGGCGCCGTCCCGGTCGGCCTTGTTGACGACGTACACGTCGCCGATCTCCAGGATGCCCGCCTTGGCGGCCTGGATGCCGTCGCCCATGCCGGGCGCGAGCAGCACCACGCAGGTGTCTGCCTGGGAGGCGATCTCCACCTCTGACTGGCCGACGCCGACCGTCTCGACGAGGATCACGTCGCAGCCCGCCGCGTCGAGCACCCTGATCGCCTGCGGGGCCGCCCAGGCGAGGCCGCCGAGGTGGCCCCGGGTGGCCATCGAGCGGATGTAGACGCCGGGGTCGGAGGCGTGCTCCGACATCCGGACCCGGTCGCCGAGCAGGGCGCCGCCCGAGAACGGCGACGACGGGTCGACGGCGAGCACGCCGACCCGTCTGCCCTGTTTGCGGTAGGCGGTGACCAGCGCGGACGTCGAGGTGGACTTGCCGACGCCGGGCGCCCCGGTGAGGCCGACGACGTAGGCGCCGCCGGTGAGCGGGGCGAGTGTCGCCATGACCTCTCTGAGCTGCGGGGACGCCCCCTCCACCAGGGAGATCAGCCGGGCCACGGCCCGCGGCTTGCCTTCCCTGGCCTGGGCCGCCAGGGAGGAGACGTCCTGCATCACAGCTCCGTTTCCGCTTCGTCGTGCCGTTGTGCCGGTTGTGCCGTTGTGCCGGTTGTGCGGGTTGTGCCGGGCAGGCCGGTTGTTCCGGGCGTGCCGCCGTGCTGTCGGTCAGGACTTCGGGACCCGGACGATCAGCGCGTCGCCCTGGCCGCCCCCGCCGCACAGGGCCGCCGCGCCGACCCCGCCGCCGCGCCGCTTCAGCTCAAGGGCCAGGTGCAGCACCAGACGGGCGCCCGACATGCCGATCGGGTGGCCGAGGGCGATGGCGCCGCCGTTGACGTTCACCCGTTCCGTGGAGACGCCCAGGTCCTTCATCGACTGGACGGCGACGGCCGCGAACGCCTCGTTGATCTCGATGAGGTCGAGGTCGGCGACGTCGAGGCCCTCCTTCGTCAGGGCGTGCCTGATGGCGTTCGAGGGCTGCGACTGGAGCGAGTTGTCCGGTCCTGCCACATTGCCGTGGGCGCCGATCTCGGCGATCCAGTCGAGGCCCAGCTCCTGCGCCTTCGCCTTGCTCATCACGACCACGGCGGCCGCGCCGTCGGAGATCTGCGAGGCGGAGCCCGCGGTGATCGTGCCGTCCCGGGTGAACGCGGGCCGCAGCTTGCCGAGGGAGTCGGTGGTGGTGTCGGCGCGGATGCCCTCGTCCTGGCTGAAGAGGACCGGGTCGCCCTTGCGCTGCGGGATCTCGACCGGGGTGATCTCGGCCTCGAAGAGTCCGTTCTTCTGCGCGGCGGCGGCCCGCTGGTGGGACAGCGCGGCGAACGCGTCCTGCTCGGGCCGCTGGATGCCGAGGCGGGTGTTGTGCTTCTCGGTGGACTCGCCCATGGCGATGTTCTCGAAGGCGTCGGTGAGGCCGTCGTGGGCCATGGCGTCGAGCATCTCGACGGCACCGTACTTGAAGCCCTCGCGGGACTTCGGCAGCAGGTGGGGGGCGCCCGTCATGGACTCCTGGCCGCCGGCCACCACGATGTCGAACTCACCGGCCCTGATCAGCTGGTCGGCGAGCGCGATGGCGTCGAGGCCGGAGAGGCAGACCTTGTTGACGGTGAGCGCGGGCACCGTCATCGGGATGCCGGCCTTGACGGCGGCCTGCCTGGCCGGGATCTGGCCGGCGCCCGCCTGGAGCACCTGGCCCATGATCACGTACTGCACCTGGTCGCCGCCGATCCCCGCGCGGTCGAGGGCGGCCTTGATCGCGAAACCGCCGAGATCGGCTCCGGAGAAGGACTTCAGGGAGCCGAGCAGGCGCCCCATCGGGGTACGGGCGCCCGCGACGATCACGGAGGTCGTGCTGTTCGATCCGGACATGGCGTGCGAACTCCTTTTCCGGCCGGACCCGGCCGCGGAGTGAACGAGGGTTTACTTCGAATGTACTGACCGGCCGCCCACCTCGTCATCGTGACGTCAGTGTGATCGCGCGCACGTTGCGTAACCGCCCGCCGGACGCTCCACTGGCAGCATGCTGACGCGCATCGACCACATCGGTATCGCCTGTCTCGACCTCGACACGACCGTCGAGTTCTACCGTGCCACGTACGGCTTCGAGGTGTTCCACACCGAGGTGAACGAGGAGCAGGGGGTCCGCGAGGCCATGCTCCGCATCAACGGCACCTCCGACGGAGGCGCCTCCTACATCCAGCTCCTCCAGCCCGTCCGCCCAGATTCGACGGTGGCGAAGTGGCTGGAGAAGAACGGTGAGGGCGTCCACCACATCGCCTTCGGCACGGAGGATGTGGACGGAGATGCCGCGGACATCCGGGAAAAGGGCGTACGCGTCCTGTACGAAGCGCCCCGACGCGGCTCCATGGGGTCACGGATCACCTTTCTGCACCCCAAGGATTGCCACGGAGTACTGACAGAACTGGTTACTTCGGCGGCAGTTGAGTCACCTGAGCACTGACCCTCGTACATATGGGCCGGTAGGGTTGGGGGCGGTCGTCGCTCGCAACCAGGGCGACCGTATGCCGGGGTCCAGGTTTCGGGGGGCGAGCGTCGGGGCAGCAGCCTCTGCTCCCCCGCTGATCTGACACCATTCCCCGGGGGCACCGTCCGGCGGATGGACGGTGCTCGTTTGGAAAGACCTGCGACCAGGGGACGGATGGGACCGCGCAGTGCGGGGCTACGAACGCCAGGAGCGAGAGCCGGCGGCTGACGTCGACCACCTCTCTCGGTTCGAGGCCGAGATGGAGCGGCTGAAGACCGAGCGGGAAAAGGCGATCCAGCACGCCGAGGACCTCGGCTACCAGGTCGAGGTGCTGCGCGCCAAGCTGCACGAGGCGCGGCGCACCATCATGTCCCGGCCCGCCTACGACAGCGGCGGGGACCTCGGCTACCAGGCCGAGCAGATGCTGCGCAACGCCCAGGTGCAGGCCGATCAGCTGCGCCAGGACGCCGAGCGGGAGCTGAGCCAGGCCCGCGCGCAGACGCAGCGCATCCTCCAGGAGCACGCCGAACAGGCGGCCAGGCTCCAGGCCGAGCTGCACCAGGAGGCGGTGACCAGGCGCCAGCAGCTCGACCAGGAGCTGGCCGAGCGCCGGCAGACCGTCGAGTCGCACGTCAATGAGAACGTGGCGTGGGCCGAGCAGCTGCGCGCCCGCACCGAGTCGCAGGCCCGCAGGCTCCTCGACGAGTCACGCGCCGAGGCCGAGCAGGCCATGGCCGCGGCCCGCGCGGAGGCCGAGCGCGTCACCGCCGAGGCCCGCCAGCGCCTCCAGGCGGACGCCGAGCAGGCCCGCTCGGAGGCGGAGCAGCTGCTGCGCCGCGCCCGCACGGACGCCGAGCGGCTGCTGACCGCCGCCTCGGTGCAGGCCCAGGAGGCCACCGAGCACGCCGAGGCGCTGCGCAGCTCCACGGCGAACGAGTCGGACAGCGCCCGCCGTCAGGCCGGTGAGCTGAGCCGGGCCGCCGAGCAGCGGATGGCGGACGCCGAGGACGCGCTGCGCAAGGCGCAGTCCGAGGCCGACAAGCTGGTCGCCGAGGCCAAGGACGCCGCCGCCAAGGCGCTCGCCGGCGCCGAGTCGGCCAACGAGCAGCGCACCAGGACCGCGAAGGAGCAGGTCGCCCGGCTGGTCAGCGAGGCCACCAAGGAGGCCGAGAGCACCAAGGCGGAAGCCGAGCAGCTGGTCGCCGAGGCCCGCTCGGAGGCCGAGAAGCTCCTCGCCGAGGCCTCCGAGAAGGCCCGCACCCTCACCGCCGAGGAGAGCGCCTCCCAGCTCGCCAAGACGGCCAAGACCGCCGAGGACGTCCTCAACAAGGCGTCCGAGGAGGCCAGGAACACCACCAAGGCCGCCGCCGAGGAGGCCGAGCGGCTGCGCGCCGAGGCCGAGGCGGAGGCGGACCGGCTGCGCGAGGAGGCGCACGACCTCGCCGCCCAGCTCAAGGGCGCGGCGAAGGACGACACCAAGGAGTACCGCGCCAAGACGGTCGAGTTGCAGGAGGAGGCCCGCAGGCTGCGCGGCGAGGCCGAGCAGCTGCGGTCGGACTCGGTCGCGGAGGGCGAGCGGATCCGCGCGGAGGCCCGCAAGGAGGCCGTCCAGCAGATCGAGGAGGCCGCCAAGACCGCCGAGGAGCTGCTCGCCAAGGCGAAGGTGGACGCCGACGAGCTGCGCCAGAAGGCGTCGGGCGACAGCGAGAAGGTCCGCACCGAGGCCATCGAGCGCGCCACCGCGCTGCGCCGGCAGGCCGAGGAGACCCTGGAGCGCACCCGCAAGGAGGCCGAGCGCCACCGCGACGAGGCGGTCGAGCGGGCCGACGGCATCAAGGCGGACGCCGAGCAGGCCGCGCGGGAGCTGCGCGAGGAGACCGAGCGGGGCGTCGAGGCCAGGCGCGAGGAGGCCGCGGCCGAGCTGACCCGGCTCCAGTCGGAGGCCGAGGAGCGGCTCGCGGCGGCCGAGCAGGCGCTGTCCGAGGCCCGCGACGAGGCGTCCCGGATCCGCCGGGAGGCGGGCGAGGAGACCGAGCGGCTGCGCGCCGAGGCCGCCGAGCGGATCCGTACGCTGCGCGAGCAGGCGGAGACGGAGGCCGACCGGCTGCGTACCGAGGCCGCGTCGGACGCGGCCGCGTCCCGGGCCGAGGGCGAGGCCGTCGCCGTCCGGCTGCGGTCGGAGGCCGCGGCCGAGGCGGAGCGGCTGAAGTCCGAGGCGCAGGACACCGCCGACCGGGTGCGGTCGGAGGCGCTGGCCGCGGCCGAGCGGCTGGGCGCCGAGGCGTCGGAGACGCTGGCCGCCGCCCAGGAGGAGGCCGCGCGGCGGCGCCGCGAGGCCGAGGAGCTGCTCGGCGCGGCCCGGTCGGAGGCGGACCAGGAGCGGCAGCGGGCCCGCGAGCAGAGCGAGGAGCTCCTCGCGTCGGCGCGCACCCGCGTCGAGGAGGCGCAGGCCGAGGCGGTCCGGCTGGTCGAGGAGGCCGACCGGCGCGCCAACGAGATGGTGTCGGCCGCCGAGCAGCACGCGCAGCAGGTGCGGGAGTCGGTGGCGGGGCTGCACGAGCAGGCCCAGGAGGAGATCAACGGGCTGCGTTCGGCCGCCGAGCACGCGGCGGACCGTACCCGCAGGGAGGCGCAGGAGGAGGCCGACCGGGTCCGCGGTGACGCGTACGCGGAGCGGGAGCGGGCCACCGAGGACGCCAACCGGGTGCGGCGGGAGGCCGCGGAGGAGTCGCAGGCCGCCAAGTCCCTTGCGGAGCACACCGTTTCGGAGGCGATCTCGGAGGCCGAGCGGCTGCGTTCGGACGCGTCCGAGCACGCCCAGCGGGCCAGGACCCAGGCGTCGGACGCCATCGCGGAGGCCGAGCAGGCGGCGTCCAGGACCCGCGCGGACGCCCGCGACGACGCCAACCGGATCCGTTCGGACGCGGCGACGCAGGCGGACACCCTGATCACGGAGTCGCGCGGTGAGGCCGAGCGGCTCACCAACGAGACGATCGCGGACACCGACCGGATGCGCTCGGAGGCGGTCGCCAAGGCGGAGCAGCTGATCGCGGAGGCGACCGGGGACGCGGAGCGGCTGCGGGCCGAGGCGGCGGACGCCGTCGGGGCGGCGCAGCAGCACGCCGAGCGGGTGCGGGTCGAGGCGCAGCGGGTGAAGGCGGAGGCGCTGGCGGAGGCCGAGCGGGTCACGGCGGCGGCGCGCGAGGAGTCCGAGCGCACCCTGGACGAGGCCCGCAAGGACGCCAACAAACGGCGTTCGGACGTGGCGGAGCAGGTCGACACGCTCATCACGGAGACCACGGCGGAGGCCGACAAGCTGCTCACCGAGGCGCAGCAGCAGGCGCACCGGACGACCGCGGAGGCGGAGACCCGGGCCGACCGCATGGTGGGCGGGGCGCGCACGGAGGCCGACCGGCTGCTGTCGGAGGCGACCGTCGAGGGCAACTCCCTGGTGGAGAAGGCCCGTGCGGACGCGGACGAGTTGCTGGTCGGCGCCCGCAGGGACGCGACGGCGACCCGGGAGCGCGCGGAGGAGCTGCGGGAGCGCATCACCGGCGAGATCGAGGCGCTGCACGAGCGGGCCCGCCGGGAGTCTGCGGAGACGATGAGGTCGACGGGCGACCGGTGCGACGCGCTCATCAAGGCGGCCGAGGAGCAGCTCGGCAAGGCGCAGGCGAAGGCCAAGGAGCTGGTGTCCGAGGCCAATTCGGAGGCGGGCAAGGTGCGGATCGCCGCCGTCAAGAAGGCCGAGGGGCTTCTGAAGGAGGCCGAGCAGAAGAAGGCGACGCTCGTCCGTGAGGCCGAGGAGCTGAAGGCGGAGGCGATCCGCGAGGCCAAGCGCACGGTCGAGGAGGGGAAGCGGGAGCTTGAGGTGCTGGTGCGTCGGCGCGAGGACATCAACGCCGAGATCTCCCGTGTCCAGGATGTGCTGGAGGCGTTGGAGTCTTTTGAGACTCCGTCGAGTCCGAAGGACGGCGGAGTCAAGGCGGGCGCGACGGTCGGTGCCCCTCGTTCGGGTGGCAAGTCGTCAGACGGCTAACGGACACTGCCCGGTTCGGGTGTCTTCTGACGGCTTTGGCCTGACTTCTTGGCAACGCCTCCATCGGACAGCCACTCAAAAGGGGTGTCATTCTCCAGATCAAACACGTATCCGCTCGATGACACACCGCTTCGGCCCCTAGGATTCCCTCTATCACCTCACCGGTCTCATTCGACAGGAACCCCATGAGCGACACTTCCCCCTACGGCTTCGAGCTTGTGCGGCGTGGGTACGACCGCGCTCAGGTGGACGAACGTATCTCCAAGCTCGTCTCCGACCGTGACAGCGCTCTCGCCCGCATCACCGCTCTGGAAAAGCGCATCGAGGAACTCCACCTCGAGACGCAGAACGCCCAGGCCCAGGTAAGCGACGCCGAGCCGTCGTACGCCGGCCTCGGTGCGCGGGTCGAGAAGATCCTGCGCCTCGCCGAGGAAGAGGCCAAGGATCTGCGCGAGGAGGCGCGGCGCGCGGCCGAGCAGCACCGCGAGCTGGCCGAGTCGGCGGCCCAGCAGGTCCGCAACGACGCGGAGTCGTTCGCGGCCGAACGCAAGGCCAAGTCCGAGGACGAGGGCGTCCGGATCGTCGAGAAGGCCAAGAGCGACGCCTCTCAGCTGCGTTCCGAGGCGCAGAAGGACGCCCAGTCGAAGCGTGAGGAGGCCGACGCCCTCTTCGAGGAGACCCGCGCCAAGGCCGCCCAGGCCGCCGCGGACTTCGAGACGAACCTCGCCAAGCGCCGCGAGCAGTCCGAGCGCGACCTGGCCTCGCGTCAGCAGAAGGCCGAGAAGCGTCTCGCGGAGATCGAGCACCGCGCGGAGCAGCTCCGCCTGGAGGCCGAGAAGCTGCGCACGGACGCGGAGCGTCGCGCCCGTCAGACGGTGGAGACGGCGCAGCGCCAGGCCGAGGACATCGTGGCCGACGCGAACGCCAAGGCCGACCGGATCCGTTCGGAATCGGAGCGCGAGCTGGCGGCGCTCACCAACCGCCGCGACTCGATCAACGCGCAGCTGACGAACGTGCGCGAGATGCTCGCCACCCTCACCGGTGCCGCCGTGGCCGCGGCCGGTTCGCCGGTCGAGGACGAGCCGATCACCCGCGGGGTTCCGGCCCAGCAGACCCGGTAACACCTCGGGCACTCGCAAGGCCCGCACACCCTTCGGGGGGTGCGGGCCTTCGTCGTGCGGGGTGGCTCCTTTTCGAGTGGCAGCCGCCGAAACCCGGCTCTAGCGTGGCCGCATGATCGAGCTGGAGGGGCTGACGAAGCGGTACGGCGAGAAGACGGCGGTCGACGGCCTCACCTTCACGGTGCGGCCCGGCATCGTCACCGGGTTCCTCGGGCCGAACGGCGCGGGGAAGTCGACGACGATGCGCATGATGCTGGGTCTCGACCGGCCGACGTCGGGCGACGTCAGGATCGACGGCCACCACTACGACCGGCTCAAGGACCCGCTCACCTACATCGGGGCGCTGCTGGACGCGAAGGCGATGCACGGGGGGCGGACCGCGTTCAACCATCTGCTCTGCCTGGCGCAGAGCAACGGCATCCCGCGCCGCCGGGTGGACGAGGTGCTGGACACGGTGGGTCTGACGGCGGTCGCGCGGAAGAAGGCCAAGGGGTTCTCGCTCGGCATGGGGCAGCGGCTGGGCATCGCGGGCGCGCTGCTGGGCGACCCGCGCATCCTGATGTTCGACGAGCCGGTCAACGGGCTCGACCCCGAGGGCATCCACTGGATCCGCAACCTGATGAAATCGCTGGCCGCGCAGGGCCGGACGGTCTTCGTCTCGTCGCATCTGATGAGCGAGATGGCGCTGACCGCCGACCATCTGGTGGTCATCGGACAGGGCAGGCTGCTCGCCGACACGTCGATGGCCGATTTCATCGCCCACAACTCGCGCGGTTACGTCCGGGTCCGCAGCCCGCAGCGGGAACGGCTCCTCGACGTGCTGCGCGCGGAGAGCGTCACCGTCGTCGAGGCGGACGGCGGGGCGCTGGAGGTGGACGGCGCGCAGGCGGCGCGGATCGGTGAACTGGCCGCGCGGCACCAGCTGACGCTGCACGAGCTGAGCCCGCAGCAGGCGTCCCTCGAGGAGGCGTTCATGGGGCTCACGGCGGAGTCGGTGGAGTACCACGCGCACAGCGACGGGCCCACCGGGGCCCCCGGAGGCGCCGGGGACGCCGAGGGCCCGGGGGGGCCTGGCGGCCCCGGCGGTCCCGGCGGTCCCGGCGCGCCGCCGGGCGGCGACCGGTGGGGCGCCGGCTGGGAGAGGAGCTGAGATGACGGCGGCCCAGGTGGTCAGGTCGGAGTGGACCAAGATCCGGTCGGTGGCTTCGACGGTGTGGACACTGTCCCTCGCGGTGGTCGTCACCATCGCGCTCGGCATGCTGATCTCGGCGCTGTCCCGCCACGATTTCGACAGCATGAGCCCGCAGGACCGGCTGTCCTTCGACCCGACGTTCATCAGCTTCGCCGGGATGAGCCTCGGCCAGCTCGCGATGATCGTGTTCGGGGTGCTCGTGGTCTCCAACGAGTACAGCTCCGGCATGATCCGCACCTCGCTCGCCGCGGTGCCGCAGCGCGGCACGTTCCTGTTCAGCAAGCTCGCGGTGGCGACGGTGCTGGCGCTGGTCGTCGGGATGGCCACCAGCTTCGCCGCGTTCTTCCTCGGCCAGGCGGTGCTGGGCCCGCACCGGGCGTCCATCGGCGATCCGGGGGTGCTGCGGGCGGTGATCGGCGGCGGCCTCTACATGACGCTGATCGCGGTGTTCTCGATGGGCGTCGCCACCATGCTGCGCTCGCCGATGCTGTCGCTGGGCATCCTGATGCCGTTCTTCTTCCTGATCTCCAGCATCCTCGGCAACGTCTCCGCGACCAAGAAGATCGGCCGGTTCCTGCCCGACCAGGCGGGCAGCAAGATCATGCAGGTGGTGCCGCGCCCCGGCGACACCAGTCCCTACGGCCCCTGGGGCGGCCTGGGGATCATGGTGCTGTGGGTGCTCGCGGCCCTCCTCGGCGGCTACGTCCTGCTCAAACGACGGGACGCCTGAGGCGGGCGGAGGGCGCGGGGACAGGGGGCACGGGGCCGCTGGGACCCGAGGACCCGAGGACCCGGGGCCGCTGGGACCCGGGGCGGCGAGGGGAAGCGGGGGCCGAAAGGTACGGAAAGCCGGGAACGTTGCAGAGGCGCAACCTTTTACTTTCCCTTGGCCGGAACCGTCAGCACCTGGATATCCTCCTAACCCTTACGGGGGCGTGTGCCCCGCTGTCCTGAACCTTTCGATGGGTGCGGAGCATGATCGAGGCAGTCGGCCTGACCAAGCGCTACGGCGACAAGACCGCTGTGTACAACCTCTCCTTCCAGGTGCGGCCCGGTGCCGTCACCGGCTTCCTCGGGCCCAACGGCTCCGGGAAGTCCACGACGATGAGGATGATCCTCGGGCTCGACAACCCCACCTCCGGGCAGGTCACCATCGGTGGCTACCCCTACCGCCGGCTGCCCAACGCCCCGCGCCAGGTCGGCGCGCTGCTCGACGCCAAGGCCGTGCACGGCGGCCGATCGGCCCGCAACCACCTGCTCAGCCTGGCGCAGCTGTCGGGCATCCCGGCCCGCCGGGTCGACGAGGTGCTCGGCGTGGTCGGCCTCCAGGACGTGGCGGGCCGGCGCTCCAACGGGTTCTCGCTCGGCATGGGACAGCGGCTCGGCATCGCCGCCGCCCTGCTCGGCGACCCGCAGGTGCTGCTCTTCGACGAGCCGGTCAACGGCCTCGACCCCGAGGGCATCCTCTGGGTCCGCAACCTGATGAAGGCGCTGGCGGCCGAGGGCCGCACGGTCTTCGTCTCCTCGCACCTGATGAGCGAGATGGCGCTGACCGCCGACCACCTCATCGTGATCGGGCGCGGACAGCTGCTCTCCGACATGAGCGTGCGGGACTTCATCGCGGCGAACTCGGCCGGGTTCGCGCGGGTGCGCACCCCGGACACCGAGCCGCAGCTGCGCGAGAAGCTGTCGGCCGCGCTGACCGAGGCGGGCGGCCATGTGCTGCCCGAGCAGGACGGCGGGCTGCGGGTGACGGGGCTGCCGCTGCCGCGGATCAGCGACCTCGCGCACGACACCGGCGTACGCCTGTGGGAGCTGTCGCCGCACCAGGCCTCGCTCGAGGAGGCCTACATGCGGATGACGCAGGGGGTGGTGGACTACCGGTCCTCCACCGACGAGAAGGCCGGCCTGATGCAGCCGCTGCCGCCCGGCGCGCAGCCGCCGGTGCCGGTGCCCGGACAGGGTCAGCCCGGCTGGTACGCCCCGCCGCCACCGCAGCAGAGCGGCCAGGCGTTCGCGATGCCGGCCCCCCACGGCGGCCGACCGCCGGCCGCGAACCCGTACGCGGCCCCTGGCGCGCCGGGCGCCACCCCACCGAACCCCTACGCCCAGCCCGCCTCCGCAGCCCCGCAGACGCCCGCTCAGCCGCCTCAGCAGCCCCAGCAGGCCGCGCCCGAGGCCCCCGCGGCGCCGGGCACTCCCCCCGCTCCCGCCGACCTGACGAAGCCCGAGGACGTCCGATGAGCACGCCACAGCACCCGACGCCGCAGCCCACCGCGCCCCCGTGGCAGGCCGGGGGCGGGCCGTCCTCCGCCGGTTACACCTCGCCGATCCCCGTCGTGCGCACCCACCTCGGGCACGCCATCGCCTCGGAGTGGACGAAGATCCGGTCGGTGCGCTCGACGCTCTGGACGCTGGGCGTGTTCGTGGTGCTGGTGGTCGGCATCGGCGTCGCGGTGGCCGCGCTGGTCTCCAACAGCGCGGCCGAGCCGGACTACGGCGACGAGAGCCCGCTGTCGTTCGGGTTCTTCGGGGTGCTGCTCGGCATCATGTGCGTCATCACGCTCGGCGTGCTGACGACGGCGTCGGAGTACGGCACCGGCATGATCCGCACCACCATGACGGCGTGCCCCTCGCGCGCCCGGGTGCTCGCGGCCAAGTCGATCGTGTTCTTCGCGGTCGCGTTCACCGTCACCTTCGTGTCGGTGCTGCTGGTCGGGCTCGCGGACGTGGCGATGCTGGGCGGTGCCCGGCAGCCGACGGGCGCGGAGTGGCTGAAGGCGACGGTCGGCGTCTCGCTGTACGTGGCGCTGCTCGGTCTGATCTCACTGCTGGTCGGCTCGGTCATCCGGCACTCGGCGGGCGCCATCACGCTGATGATCGCGCTGGTCCTCGCCCCGCTGGTGATCGCGCTGTTCATGTTCTCGCGGGCCCTCGAGTGGCTGCGGGACGGCCTGTTCGAGTACTCGATCCCCAACCAGCTCGGCGTCTTCTACTCCACGTCGCTCAGCGACACCGGGCCGAGCGGCTGGGACCCGCTGTGGATCGCGATCGGCGTCACGGCCGTCGCGTTCGCCGGCGCCGCCGCCCTGCTCCAGCGGCGGGACGTGTAGCCGCCCGGGTTCAGAATCTCGGCGCGTTGCGGGACCGCTGCACCCGGGTGGTGCGGCGGTCCTTCGCGTTCCAGCACGCCTTGTGCCAGTGGCGCCGTTCGTCGACGCCCGAGTGCTCGGGCCACGCCACCACGTGCGGCACCCCGGAGGCGATCATCTGGTCGCATCCCGGGCAGCGGTAGGTCTTGCCCTGGGCGCTCGCCCCCGCGACATGGCGCACGCTCCACTCGTCGCCCTGCCAGCTCTCGGTCGACTGCCAGCCGCCGTAGCGGCCGGGCCGGTCGTCCTCGGCACTGCGGCCGGACGGACCCGACAGGTCGGATCCCTTGGGGCGGTTGCGACGCGGGGACACGGAACACCTCACGGGGCTGACAGGGGGCACGGGTCGCCTCCCAGCCTAAAGGGCGGGGACACGGGTAGCCGTAGAAGGGCAATCCCCGCAAGTCCCCCCTCACGAACCCGCATTCTGCAGACAATCCGCAAATCTCCTCGCCAGGCCGTGACCTCGGCACGTGTCATGCGGTTATGCGGTGTGGGGGAGCTCCCAGTCGGAGCCAAGGAAGCAGGAACAGATCAATGCACGTTGGAACTTTCGTGTTGGCGGCCCAGTTCCCCGGACAGGGCCAGGGGGAGGTCCTGCACCGCGCGGTCCGCTCGGCCCAGACCGCGGAGGAGGTGGGCCTCGACTCGGTCTGGCTGGCCGAGCACCACTTCGTCCCGTACGGCATCTGCCCGTCGGCCATCACCCTGGCCGCGCTGCTGCTCGGCCGCACCGAGCGCATCCGGGTCGGCACGGCGGTGACGGTCCTGTCGACCGCCCACCCGGTGGCCGTCGGCGAACAGGCGGCCCTGCTCCACCTCGTCTCGGGCGGCCGGTTCTCGCTGGGCGTGGGGCGCGGCGGCCCCTGGGTCGACCTGGAGGTGTTCGGCGCCGGGCTCGCCGCCTACGAGGAGGGGTTCCCCGAATCCCTCGACCTGCTGACACGCTGGCTGCGCGAGCCGTCGGTGGCCGGCCGCGGCCCGCGCCACGGCTTCCGCGAGGTCACCGTCGTCCCGCGGCCCGGCGAGTCCCTCACCGACTCCCCCGGGCCCGAGGTGGTGGTGGCGTGCACCTCGCCCGCGAGCGTGCGGCTGGCCGCCGAGCGCGGGCTGCCGATGCTGCTCGGGATGCACGTCGGGGACGAGGAGAAGGCCGAGATGGTCGGCCTGTGGGACCGGCACGCGCGGGCGGCGGGGCGCAGCCGTGACGAGGTGCGGGACGCGGCCCATGTGTCGGCCGGAGTCTGCCAGATCGCGGACCGGCGCACCGACGCGGTGGAGACGCTCACCAAGGCGATGCCCGGCTGGCTGCGGCAAGGGCTCGGCGCGCATGTCACGGTCGACGGCCGGGCCCGGCGGATGCGCGACCCGCTGGAGTACACCGAACTCCTCTGCGGGCTGCACCCGGTGGGCACGCCCCGGCTCTGCGCCGACCGGCTCGCGGCGACCAGCGAACGCACCGGGGTCTCCCGGTTCGCGCTGCTCGTCGAGGGGTCTGGCGACCTCGCGGCCACCGAGGAGAACGTCCGCAGGCTGGGCACCGAGGTCCTCCCCCGCCTGCGGTGAGCCGGGCGGGTGCCTGCCGCTCCGATGCTGATCGCACCTCCCGCGCACGGAGCGGCAAGCGAAGGCCCTCGGCTCAGCAGTCCCGGAGCTCCGGGGACTGGTTGAGCAACTGGCCCCGGATCGACGTGAAGCGGGTCAGCCTCTCGTCGGCCGAGGAGTCCAGCGGGAACACCGCCACCCGGTGGCAGTTCTGGAAGGCCAGCCGTACCCCGAAGTGGCGCTGGAGGGCGCCGCGTATCGCGTCGCTGGCGAGCGCGCGCAGCAGCTGGCCGCGCGCCTGCTCGTCCGGCGGGGGCGTCTGGTTGTCGGCGAACTCCCCGCCGTTCACCTTCAGTTGGGCCACCAGAGAGCTGATCATCTCCCACGCGTAGGGAAGGGAGGTCCGGACGCAGTCGACGAAGGCGGCTTCGTCGACCTCGCCTCGCTCGGCCTGTTCGAGTAGGGCCGGTGAGACGTCGAGCGACATGGGTACTCCTCTCGCACCCCCGCGGAGCGGGGGTTGCCGGACAGATGAGGGAGCGCGCGAGACCGAGCACGCTGAGTACACGACTCGCGACCTCCCGTTTACTACGGTATGCAACGGCCGGGAGCGGCACCAGGAGAATGCGTACATAGGGCGCTCCCGTTAGGGGCACAATCGGCCATAAACGAACAGCCGAATTCCAGGGCGAATCGCGTGCACCCGCACGCGTCGAGTAGCGTTGCCGACCATGCGTCTCGTCATCGCCCGGTGCTCCGTCGACTACGCCGGCCGGCTCACCGCCCACCTCCCCTCGGCGCCCCGCCTGATCCTGGTCAAGGCCGACGGCAGCGTCTCGATCCACGCGGACGACCGCGCCTACAAGCCCCTGAACTGGATGTCCCCGCCGTGCACCTTGAAGGAGGGCGCGGGGGACGACGCCGGTGTCTGGACCGTCGTCAACAAGGGGGGCGAGAAACTGATCATCACGATGGAGGAAGTCCTCCACGATTCCTCGCACGAACTCGGCGTCGACCCCGGACTGATCAAGGACGGCGTGGAAGCGCACCTCCAGGAACTGCTCGCCGACCGCATCGAGACGCTCGGCGACGGCTACACGCTCATCCGGCGTGAGTACATGACGGCGATCGGTCCGGTCGACATCCTGTGCAGGGACGCCGAGGGGCGGACCGTCGCGGTGGAGATCAAGCGGCGCGGCGAGATCGACGGTGTGGAGCAACTGACGCGCTATCTGGAGCTGTTGAACCGCGACCCGCATCTCGCGCCGGTCCGCGGGGTGTTCGCCGCCCAGGAAATCAAGCCGCAGGCCCGGGTGCTCGCCACCGACCGCGGCATCGGCTGCCAGATCCTCGACTACAACGCCCTGCGCGGCATCGAGGACGACAAACTGCGCCTGTTCTAGGGCGAGTTGCGTACGCGCAAGGGCCGGACCCGTGGACGGGTCCGGCCCTTGCGCGTACGCCGTGCGCTCAGATCACGTCGGCGGAACCGCTCGGCGAGGCCGGCACGGAGGCCGTGCCGTCGCTGCTCTGCACCGGCGTGGACGGGGTGCCGGGTCCGCTGGCGGAGTCGGTGGTGCTGGGCTCACCGGTCTCGGAGTCGGTCGGGTCGGGCGTCTCGCCCCCGGTCGGCGTCGGGCTGCCGGTGGGCGTCCCCGAGCCGCTGGGGGTCGCCGACGGCGGCCTGGACGTCGTCGAGGGGCTGGACGGCGGCCGGGACGACGGCGGCCGGGACGGCGAGCCCGAGCCGGTCGAGCCGCGGGTGCCGGTCGGGTCGTCGGACGGCCGGCCGCTGTCGGAGGGCGTCGGGTCGTCGGCGGTGCCGAGGGTGCCGTCGGGGCCCGGGTCGGTCGCGCGGCTGGTGGCGGCGCCGGTGTCGGAGGTGCTGTCGCCCGCGGCCGGGGTGTCGGCGCCGACGCCGCCGTCGTCGAGTTCGGTGCCCGCCGTCGGGTTGACGCCGACCCGGTCGGACGGGGTGTCGGCGTCGTTGTTCGAGGTCGCGCCGAGCGTCACCACGGTGCCGAGGACGGCGGCGAGCAGCGCGCCCGCGCCGGCCGCGACGAGGTTGCGGCGGGCCAGGGCCCGCAGGCCGCCGCCCCGGGTCCGCGCGGCCGGGGCCGGGGCACCGGGGGCGGAGGGGGCGCGGTGGGTGACGACGGTGGGGGTGGCGTCGGCAGCCGCGGGCACGTACGGCAGCGGCGCGGTCCCGGAGGACGGGTCCGACTCCGCCCGGCGGGCGTCGGGCGCCGCTTCGACGGCCGCGGGACCGAGGGCGGGGACCAGGCCGGGCGCGGTGCCCGAGCGGTCGGCGACCAGGGCGAGGGCCCGGCGTCCGGCGACGGTGCCGCGCCGGTCGGCGAGCGCGCCGCGCAGGCCGACGGAGACCTCCAGTTCGGCGCGGGCCCGGTCGAGCTGTCCCTCGCAGAGCGCGAGGACGCCCAACTCGTGGTGGAAGTAGGCCTGTTCCGCCACCTCGCCGGCCAGCCTCGCGGCCTCGGCACCGGCCCGCAGGGCCCGCTCCCAGGCGTTCCAGTCGAGCCCGGCGGCGAACGCGGGGGCGGCTGCGCGGGCCAGCAGGACGGCGGGGGGCCGCTCCCCGTCCTCGGCGGGCGGGGTGGTGGCGGGCACCAGGACGGCGAGGGCCGCGAGCACCGCGTCGGCCTCGGCGGACACCCGCTGCGGGGCGACCGAGGGGTGCCCGGCCCACCAGGTGTAGTGCTGGGCGGCGGTGAGCGCGCGGGCCTGGAGGCCGCCGTCGTGGTCGGCGTACCCGGCGGCGTCGAGCTGGGTGAGGACACCGGCGGCGAGCCGGTAGCGGGAGCCGACCGGGGTGACGAGACCGCAGGCGGCCAGCTCGCCGAGTGCGGCGTCCGCGTGGGTGTCGCCGATCAGCGCGGGCAGATGGGCCTGGTGGGGCACCTCGCCGGCGAGCGCGACGGCGAACCGCAGGGTGTCGCGGGCGGCGCCGCTGAGCCGGGAGGCGAGCAGCGGCGCGGGGGCCGCGGCCTCGCCGAGGGACGGCAGCGGGATGCCCGCGGTGTCCTCGGCATCGATGTCGAGGACCGCGTCGGCGGGCGGTTCGTCGGCGAAGACGCCGTAGGTGTCGACGGCGCTGACGTCGGCGCGCTGCCGGTCGCGCTGGTCGAGGAGGGCGCCGGCCTGCACGAAGCGCAGCGGCAGCCCCTCGGACTCGAACCAGAGGTCGCCCGCCCAGTTGGCCTCCTCCTCGGTGAGGACGCGGCCGACGGCGCGCTCCAGGATCTCGACGCCGCCGGCGCGGTCGAGTCCGCCGAGGAGTACTTCCTCGACGGACGAGTCGGGTGAGGGCGGCGGCACGTCGGGGGTGGCGCCGAGCAGGAAGGCGCACTCGGGGGTGGCGTCGAGGAGCGTGTCGAGCGCGGCGCCGCCGAACTCCAGGTCGTCCAGGACGACGACGGCGCCGATCTCCCGCAGCAGGGCGCGGAGTTCGTCGGGGCCCGGCCGGTGCAGGGGCGCGGCGTACACGGCGTGCAGCAGGTCGTGCAGGAGGTCGTCGGCGGTGCGGTGGGAGCCGTCGAGGCGGACGACGCCGTCGGGGGCGAGGTCCGCGCAGTCCTCGGCGACCAGGTCGAGGAGGCTGGTGCGGCCGGAGCCGGCCGGGCCGGTCAGGCGCACGGAGCGGCCCCGGGCGAGCAGCCTGACCAGGCGTTCGCGGTCGTCCTGGCGTTCCAGGAGGGAGAGGGTGGGGCGGGCCGGGCCGGGCGGTACCGGCGGGCGGGCCGCGCGGTCGGCCTCGGCGCGGTCGGCCGCGGTGCGCTTGACCGGCCGCTCGGGCCGCTCGCCCGGCGGGCAGAGCGCTATCTCGCTGCCGTCCACCGGGTTGACGGTGAGCAGGTGGTCGCCGCTGATCAGCCGGGTGGTGCGGGCCGGCGCGGGCGTGGGCGACGCGAAGTCGGTGGTGAGGGGTTCCCTGGGCGGGCGGGGGCGCGGCGTGCCGCCGTCGCCGTCCTGGCCGTACTCCTCGGGTCCCCGGTCGATCGGGTCCATAGGTCCAAGCCCCCCAAAAGCGTCGTGTGCCGAAGTCCCTCCCGGCCTTGCTGCACACCGCGCTGTCGCTTCTGGTCCGGGCCCGCTCGCAGGGATGTGGGCAGCGGGCGCCCCGAACCCTAAACCGTGTTCAGTATCCATGACAGGCCGGGGTGCCGTCCCGCCCGAGACGTCACGGTCTCATGAGGATTGGGCGCGACGTGACGTTTCGCCGGGGTGTGGGGTCAGACCCGGGGCAGCGACTCGACGCCGATGCCGCCCTCGATGGCGAGGATGCGGTGCAGCCGGGTGGCCACCAGCAGGCGCTGCATCTGCGGGGGTACGTCGCGCAGCACCAGGCGCCGGCCGCACCGGCCCGCCCGGCGGTGGACGCCCATGATGACCCCGAGCCCGGTGGCGTCCCAGGAGTCGAGTTCGGACAGGTCCAGGACCAGGTCGCCGACTCCGTCGTCGACGGCCGAGTGCAGGACCGTACGGGCGTCCGCCGCGCTGCGGACGTCGAGGCGGCCCCCGACGACCAGCTCGACGTGGTCGCCCCTGATGTGCATATGCGCTCCCGTGACTGCGGTGGCGTACTCCATGGCGGTGACTGTGACTGTGCAACGTCTGACTGCTTCCGCGGCCGACTGGTTGCCGTCTGTAAGCGAACCGATACCGAATTCACCCCTGCGGGTGATGCCCTCGGAGGGTGTGCGGTTTCCGGTGCGGCCCCCACCGGTGTGTCGGCGCGGGCCGCGACGGTCTGTCAGTACGTGTAGAAGCCTTGCCCGCTCTTGCGGCCGATGTCACCGGCGTCAACCATCCGGCGCATCAGCTCGGGCGGGGCGAACTTCTCGTCCTGCGACTCGGTGTAGATGTTGCCGGCCGCGTGCAGCAGGATGTCGACGCCGGTGAGGTCGGCCGTGGCGAGCGGCCCCATGGCGTGGCCGAAGCCGAGCTTGCAGGCCAGGTCGATGTCCTCGGCGGTGGCGACGCCCGACTCGTAGAGCTTGGTGGCCTCGACGACGAGCGCCGAGATCAGACGGGTCGTCACGAACCCGGCGACGTCGCGGTTGACGACGATGCAGGTCTTGCCCACGGACTCGGCGAACTCCCGCGCGGTGGCGAGGGTTTCGTCGCTGGTCTTGTAGCCGCGCACCAGCTCGACGAGCTGCATCATCGGCACCGGGGAGAAGAAGTGCACCCCGACGACCCGCTCCGGGTGCGCGGTGGCCGCCGCGATCTTGGTGATCGGGATCGCGGAGGTGTTGGAGGCGAGCACCGCGTCCTCGCGCACGAGGGTGTCGAGCGCGCGGAAGATCTCGTGCTTGACCTCCAGCTTCTCGAACACGGCCTCGACGACGAGGTCGGCGTCCGCGACGGCGTCGAGGTCGGTGGTGGTGGTGATGCGGGCGAGCGCAGCGTCGGCGTCGTGCGCCTCCATCCGGCCCTTGCCCACGAACTTGTCGTACGACGCCTTGATGCCGTCGGTGCCACGCCTCAGCGCCTCGTCGGTGACGTCGCGCAGCACGACGTCCCATCCGGCCTGGGCGGACACCTGGGCGATACCGGATCCCATGAGCCCGGCGCCGATGACGGCAAGCTTCCGTGCCACTGTGCGACTCCCCTTTGAAACGCGTTGCACGCTGACGGTGTGACCCTGTTCAGACATCTCTCTTTCGCGGACCCTAGCGCCCGCGACGCCCTGTGTGACCGGTTAGTAACGCGCGTCACGTCTCAACTGGCGGACATCACACGGACGCGACTCACCCGACGCCCCGGACGGCGTAGTTGACGCCCACCGGCGTAACTACGCTGACCGCATGGTCAATCTGACACGCATCTACACCAGGACCGGCGACCAGGGCACCACGGCGCTCGGGGACATGAGCCGGGTCCCGAAGACCGACCCGCGGATCTCGGCGTACGCCGACGCCAACGAGGCGAACGCGGCGATCGGCACCGCCATCGCCCTGGGCCGCCCGGCCGACGACGTCACCGCCGTCCTCACCCGGGTCCAGAACGACCTGTTCGACGTGGGCGCCGACCTGTGCACCCCGGTCGTCGAGAACCCGGAGTACCCGCCGCTGCGCGTCGAGCAGTTCTACATCGACCGCCTCGAAGCGGACTGCGACCGGTTCAACGAGGAGCTGACGAAGCTCCGTTCGTTCATCCTGCCCGGCGGCACCCCGGCCGCGGCCCTGCTCCACCAGGCCTGCACGGTCGTCCGCCGCGCCGAGCGCTCCACCTGGACGGCCCTGGAGACGCACGGCGAGACGATGAACCCGCTCACCGCGACCTACTTGAACCGCCTGTCGGATCTGCTGTTCATCCTGGCCAGGACGGCGAACAAGGAGACCGGGGACGTCCTGTGGGTACCGGGCGGGGAGCGCTGAGCCCGTCCCGGCGACGGCCGGCCCGTCCCCGCCGGCCCCCCGCTCCCGACCCGGCGGCCGGCGGGGACGCCTCCCCCACGACCATGCGGACCGTCCCGGCGGCCGGGTGCGCCTCCCTCAAGATCATTGCGCCGGACGGCAGTTGCACATTCGGGCCATCCAACTCGCAAGTGGTCCAGACCTATTGACCTAAGGTCCAGACCTTTCTATTCTCGCCGCACCGTGGGCGCGAAGGCTCAGTCGCGCCCCCAACCCCCTTTCACCGAGGGAGGCGCGCATGCGCTTCAGACACAGAGCCGCGGCCGGGTTCGCGACCCTGTTGCTCCCGCTGGCCGGCCTGGTCGGCCTGGCGAGTCCCGCACAGGCCGCGAGCACCGCCACCGCCACCTACACCAAGGCGAGCGACTGGGGCACCGGATTCGGCGGCCAGTGGACCGTCAAGAACACCGGCACCAGCGCCATCGCTTCCTGGACCGTCGAGTGGGACTTCCCCACCGGCACGTCCGTCACCTCGGCCTGGGACGCGGACGTCACCTCGTCCGGCACCCACTGGACCGCCAAGAACAAGTCGTACAACGGCAGCATCGCCCCCGGTGCCTCCGTCTCCTTCGGCTTCAACGGCGCCGGCACCGGCTCGCCCTCCAACTGCAAGCTCAACGGCAGCAGTTGTGACGGCACCACGGTCCCGGGCGACTCCGCCCCCTCCGCGCCCGGCACCCCCACCGCGTCCGCGATCACCGACACCTCGGTGAAGCTGGCCTGGTCGGCAGCCACCGACGACAAGGGCGTCAAGAACTACGACGTGCTGCGCGACGGCGCCAAGGTCGCCACCGTGACGACGACCTCGTACACGGACACCGGCCTCACGGCGGGCACCGACTACTCGTACACCGTCCAGGCCCGCGACACCGCCGACCAGACCGGACCGGTCAGCGGCGCCGTCGCGGTGCACACCACGGGCGGCACCACCACGCCCCCCACCGGTGACCAGGTCAAGCTCGGCTACTTCACCGAGTGGGGCATCTACGGCCGCAACTACAACGTCAAGAACCTGGTGACGTCGGGTTCGGCCGCGAAGATCACGCACATCAACTACGCCTTCGGCAACGTCACCGGCGGCAAGTGCGCGATCGGCGACTCCTACGCCGACTACGACAAGGCGTTCACCGCCGACCAGTCCGTCAGCGGCACCGCCGACACCTGGGACCAGCCGCTGCGCGGCAACTTCAACCAGCTGCGGCAGCTGAAGGCCAAGTACCCGAAGCTCAAGGTGCTGTGGTCCTTCGGCGGCTGGACCTGGTCGGGCGGCTTCGGTGAGGCGGCCAAGAACCCGGCGGCGTTCGCGCAGTCCTGCTACGACCTGGTCGAGGACCCGCGCTGGGCCGACGTGTTCGACGGCATCGACATCGACTGGGAGTACCCGAACGCCTGCGGCCTGACCTGCGACACCAGCGGTGCCGCAGCCTACAAGAACCTGATGCAGGCCCTGCGCGCCAAGTTCGGCACGGGCAACCTGGTCACGGCGGCCACCACCGCCGACGGCACCAGCGGCGGCAAGGTCGACGCGGCCGACTACGGCGGCGCCGCCCAGTACGTCGACTGGTACAACGTGATGACGTACGACTTCTTCGGCGCCTGGGACGCGAAGGGCCCGACCGCCCCGCACTCCCCGCTCACCTCGTACACCGGCATCCCGAAGGCCGGGTTCACCACGGCCGACGCGATGGCCAAGTTCAAGGCGGCGGGCGTACCCGCGAAGAAGCTCCTCATCGGCATCGGCTTCTACGGCCGCGGCTGGACCGGGGTCACCCAGGACACCCCGGGCGGCACGGCCACGGGACCGGCGGCGGGCACCTACGAGCAGGGCATCGAGGACTACAAGGTCCTCAAGACGTCCTGCCCGGCGACCGGCACGATCGCCGGCACCGCCTACGCGAAGTGCGGCTCCAACTGGTGGTCGTACGACACCCCGGCGACCATCACGACGAAGATGGCGTGGGCCAAGACCCAGGGTCTCGGCGGCGCGTTCTTCTGGGAGTTCAGCGGCGACACCGCCAACGGTGAGCTGGTGAGCGCGATCAACAGCGGTCTGCAGTAGTCGGACCGACCCCGGACAGCACTCCGCCCGGTCGGCGGGTGAACCGCGGCTATGCCACGTTCACCCGCTGGCCGGGCGGAGCCGCTTCGAGCCAGGCGAGGAAGCCGGTCAGGGCGTCCTCGCCCATCGCGAGTTCGAGGCGCGTGCCCCGATGCAGACAGGTCAGCACGACGGCGTCGGAGAGCAGGGCCAACTCCTCCTCGCCCGCGGGCAGCCGGCGCCCCGCGACCTCGATCGCGGCCCGCTCAAGCACCCGGCGCGGCCGGTAGGCGTAGGAGAAGACCCGGTACCACTCGATGCGGTCCCCGCTGTAGCGGGCCACGCCGTAGCTCCAGCCCTTGCCGCTGGTGTCGGGTTTCTCGGGGACGTCCCAGCGCAGCGAACAGTCGAAGGTGCCGCCCGAGCGCTGGATGAGTCTGCGGCGCAGGCCGAAGACGAACAGCCCCACCACCACAACGGCGACGACGATTCCGCACACAGTCAGAGCGAGGACCATCGACACCGACCTCCTCGTCTCCTAGGTACCCGTACAGGTAACGGAAAGGAAAAAACATCCAGATCTGCCTCAGCCGCGGTCGGCTCCGGATGGCTCCGGTGCCGACCGCGGCTGAGTGACGTCATCACATGGTGCGCTGGTTCAGCGCGCCGCCGCACGCAGTCGTACGTCGGCGCGACGCTCGGCGGTGGCGTCACCCGCGGTCTTCGCCTGCTCCAGCTCGCGCTCGGCGCGCTGGACGTCGATCTCGTCGGACAGCTCGGCGACCTCCGCGAGCAGCGACAGCTTGTTGTCGGCGAACGAGATGAAACCGCCGTGCACCGCGGCGACGATCGTGCCACCGTCACTCGTACGGATGGTCACCGGGCCCGACTCCAGCACACCGAGCAGCGGCTGGTGACCGGGCATGACGCCGATGTCGCCGGACGTGGTGCGCGCGACGACCAGGGTGGCCTCGCCGGACCAGACCTCTCGGTCGGCCGCGACCAGCGCGACGTGCAGCTCAGCAGCCATGAGTGGCTCCTCGGGTCACCACCCGGCGGTCTGCCGGGTGTTGGTTACAAGTCTAGTGGGCGTGACTGAGGGGACGGGACGCGCCCGTCCCCTCAGACGAGCGGGAGGCTCAGGAGACGCCCAGCTCCTTGGCGTTGGCCTTGAGGTCCTCAATGCCACCGCACATGAAGAACGCCTGCTCCGGGAAGTGGTCGTACTCGCCGTCGATGATCGCGTTGAAGGCCGTGATCGACTCGTCCAGCGGGACGTCCGACCCGTCGACGCCGGTGAACTGCTTGGCGACGTGGGTGTTCTGGGACAGGAAGCGCTCCACGCGACGGGCCCGGTGGACGACGAGCTTGTCCTCTTCGCCCAGCTCGTCGATACCGAGGATCGCGATGATGTCCTGGAGGTCCTTGTACTTCTGCAGGACCGTCTTGACGCGCATGGCGGCGTCGTAGTGCTCCTGCGCGATGTAGCGCGGGTCCAGGATCCGGGACGTGGAGTCCAGCGGGTCCACGGCCGGGTAGATGCCCTTCTCGGAGATCGGACGGGAGAGCACCGTCGTCGCGTCGAGGTGGGCGAAGGTGGTGGCCGGGGCCGGGTCGGTCAGGTCGTCCGCGGGGACGTAGATCGCCTGCATCGAGGTGATCGAGTGACCGCGGGTCGAGGTGATGCGCTCCTGGAGGAGACCCATCTCGTCGGCCAGGTTCGGCTGGTAGCCCACCGCGGAGGGCATGCGACCGAGCAGGGTCGAGACCTCGGAACCGGCCTGCGTGAAGCGGAAGATGTTGTCGATGAAGAACAGCACGTCCTGCTTCTGGACGTCGCGGAAGTACTCGGCCATGGTGAGGCCGGCCAGCGCGACGCGCAGACGGGTGCCCGGCGGCTCGTCCATCTGACCGAAGACCAGGGCGGTCTTGTCGATGACGCCCGACTCGGACATCTCCTCGATGAGGTCATTGCCCTCACGGGTGCGCTCGCCGACACCGGCGAACACGGAGACACCGTCGTGGTTGTTGGCGACGCGGTAGATCATCTCCTGGATGAGCACCGTCTTGCCGACACCGGCACCACCGAACAGACCGATCTTGCCGCCCTTGACGTACGGGGTCAGCAGGTCGATGACCTTGACGCCGGTCTCGAACATCTCGGTCTTCGACTCGAGCTCGTCGAAGTTCGGGGCCTTGCGGTGGATCGGCCAGCGCTCGCCGTCGTACTTCTCGTCGACGTTGAGCACCTCACCCAGGGTGTTGAACACCTTGCCCTTGGTGAAGTCGCCGACCGGCACGGAGATGGCGGAGCCCGTGTCGGTCACCGCGGCCTGGCGGACCAGACCGTCGGTGGGCTGCATGGAGATGGTGCGGACCAGGCCGTCACCCAGGTGCTGGGCGACCTCCAGGGTCAGCGTCTTGCGCTCGCCGTCCTTCGCCGGGTCGGCGACCTCGACGTGGAGCGCGTTGTAGATCTCCGGCATCGCGTCGACGGGGAACTCCACGTCGACGACCGGGCCGATGACCCGGGCGACGCGGCCCGTGGCCGTCGCGGTCTCAACTGTGGTGGTCATTAGCGGTCACTCCCCGCGGTCGCGTCGGCCAGGGCGCTGGCGCCACCGACGATCTCGCTGATTTCCTGGGTGATTTCGGCCTGGCGGGCCGCGTTGGCAAGACGGGAGAGCGTCTCGATGAGCTCACCCGCGTTGTCGGTCGCCGACTTCATCGCGCGCCGGGTGGCGGCGTGCTTCGAAGCGGCCGACTGGAGAAGCGCGTTGTAGATGCGGCTCTCCACATAGCGCGGCAGCAGGGCGTCGAGGACGTCCTCCGCCGACGGCTCGAAGTCGAACAGCGGGAGGATCTCGCCCTTGGGGGCTGCTTCCTTCGCCACGTCCTCGAGACTGAGCGGCAGCAGACGGTCATCGAGAGCCGTCTGCGTCATCATCGAGACGAACTCGGTGAACACGATGTGGATCTCGTCCACACCGCCGTCCGCCGTGTCCTTCTCGATCGCCTCGATCAGCGGCGCCGCGACCTTCTTGGCGTCCGCGTACGTCGGCTCGTCGGTGAACCCGGTCCACGACTCCGCGATCTTGCGCTCACGGAAGTTGTAGTGGGCGAGGCCACGGCGGCCGACGACGTAGATCTCGACCTCCTTGCCCTCCCGCTCCAGTCGCCCGGTCAGCTGCTCGGCAGCCTTGATGGCGTTGGAGTTGAAGGCTCCGGCGAGACCGCGGTCGCTCGTCAGGAGCAGCACCGCGGACCGCACGACCGTGTCGGCCTGCGTGGTCAGCGGGTGCTTCGTGTTGGAGCCGGTACCGACCGCCGTCACCGCGCGGGTCAGTTCCTTCGCGTACGGCGTGGAGGCCGCCACCTTGCGCTGCGCCTTGACGACACGCGAGGCGGCGATCATCTCCATCGCCTTGGTGATCTTCTTGGTCGCGGTGACGGATCGGATGCGACGCTTGTAGACCCGGAGCTGGGCTCCCATGAGTCAGGTCCCTTCCTTACGTCACTTGGCCGCGGCCGGGGCGTCCTCGCCGAGAAGCTGGCCGTCCGAGGTCTCGAACTGCTTCTTGAAGTCGGCGATCGCGTCGGCAATGGCGGTGAGGGTGTCGTCCGACATCTTGCCGCCCTCGCGGATGGAGGTCATGAGGCCCTGCTCCTTGCGGTGCAGGTACTCCAGGAGCTCCTTCTCGAAGCGGCGGATGTCGGCGACCGGCACCTCGTCCATCTTGCCGGTGGTGCCGGCCCACACCGAGACGACCTGGTCCTCGGTCGACATCGGCTGGTACTGGGCCTGCTTCAGCAGCTCGACCATGCGCTGGCCACGCTCGAGCTGCGACTTCGAGGCCGCGTCCAGGTCGGAACCGAAGGCGGCGAACGCCTCCAGCTCACGGAACTGGGCGAGGTCCACGCGCAGACGCCCGGAGACCTGCTTCATCGCCTTGTGCTGCGCGGAACCACCGACTCGGGAGACGGAGATACCGACGTTCAGCGCGGGGCGCTGACCGGCGTTGAAGAGGTCCGACTCCAGGAAGCACTGGCCGTCGGTGATCGAGATGACGTTGGTCGGGATGAACGCCGAGACGTCGTTGGCCTTCGTCTCGACGATCGGCAGACCGGTCATCGAGCCGGCACCCTCGGCGTCGGAGAGCTTCGCGCAGCGCTCCAGCAGACGGGAGTGCAGGTAGAAGACGTCACCCGGGTAGGCCTCACGGCCCGGCGGGCGGCGCAGCAGCAGCGAGACGGCGCGGTAGGCGTCGGCCTGCTTCGACAGGTCGTCGAAGATGATCAGGACGTGCTTGCCCTCGTACATCCACTGCTGGCCGATGGCCGAGCCGGTGTACGGCGCCAGGTACTTGAAGCCGGCCGGGTCGGACGCCGGGGCGGCCACGATGGTCGTGTACTCCAGCGCGCCGTTCTCCTCCAGCGCGCCGCGTACGGACGCGATGGTGGAGCCCTTCTGGCCGATGGCGACGTAGATGCAGCGGACCTGCTTGTTCGGGTCGCCGGTGCGCCAGTTGTCACGCTGGTTGATGATCGTGTCGACGGCCAGGGCGGTCTTGCCGGTCTGGCGGTCGCCGATGATCAGCTGACGCTGGCCGCGGCCGACCGGGGTCATGGCGTCGACGGCCTTGTAGCCGGTCTCCATCGGCTCGTGCACCGACTTGCGCTGCATGACCGTGGGGGCCTGAAGTTCCAGCGCGCGGCGGCCGGACGTCTCGATCTCGCCGAGTCCGTCGATCGGGTTGCCGAGCGGGTCGACGACGCGGCCGAGGTAGCCCTCGCCGACCGCGACCGAGAGGACCTCTCCGGTACGGGTGACCGGCTGACCCT
This sequence comes from Streptomyces griseoviridis, assembly GCF_005222485.1. NCBI lineage: Bacteria > Bacillati > Actinomycetota > Actinomycetes > Kitasatosporales > Streptomycetaceae > Streptomyces > Streptomyces griseoviridis. Next base: position 5,989,799 of record NZ_CP029078.1, on the reverse strand, counting down.
CCTCGACACCGCTGAACTCACCGAGGATGACGGTACCGATCTCGCGCTCTTCGAGGTTGAGCGCAAGACCGAGGGTGCCGTCCTCGAACTTCAGCAGTTCGTTGGCCATGGCCGAGGGGAGGCCCTCGACCTTCGCGATGCCGTCGCCGGCAAGGGTGACCGTACCGACCTCCTCGCGCGAGGCCGCGTCCGGCTTGTACGACTGGACGAAGTCCTCCAGCGCGTCCCGGATCTCCTCCGGCCGGATCGTGAGCTCCGCCATCTGGGTTCCCTGCTCTCCTTGTTGGGCCCGAAGTTTCACTTTGGGGGTCTGGGGGCGACCCCCAGGATTCTTCTGCACGGCCCAACCAGGGCCGTAGTGAGTTCGTACTGCCTATTGAGTTGCTGTTCAGCTCGCCAGGCGGCGGCCGGCGTCCTCGATACGGTCCGCGAGGGAGCCGTTGATGACCTCGTCGCCGACCTGCACCCGCACGCCGCCGACGACCTCGGGGTCCACGTCGAGGTTGAGGTGCATCCGGCGGCCGTAGAGCTTCGCGAGGGCGGCGCCCAGGCGCTGCTTCTGCGGGTCGCTCAGCGGTACCGCCGAGGTGACGACGGCGACCATCCGGTCCCGGCGTTCCGCGGCGAGCCGGGACAGGGACTCGAGTCCCGATTCCAGGCTACGTCCACGGGGCGCGGTGACCAGACGGATGACCAGCCGCTCGGTGACGGCCTTCGCCCGGCCGCCGAGCAGCCGGTGCAGCAGCTCGGTCTTGGCCGCGGTGGTGGCCTTGCGGTCGGTGAGCGCGGCGCGCAGACCCGTGCTGGAGGAGATGATCCGGCCGAACCGGAACAGCTCGTCCTCGACGTCGTCGAGCGCGTCGGAACGCTGCGCGGCGGTGAGGTCCGCGAGGTTCGCCAGCTCCTCGAGGGCGTCCACCAGGTCGCGCGACTGCGACCAGCGGGAGCGCACCAGGCCGGAGACCAGGTCGAGGGCGGGCCCGCCGACCTGGCTGCCGAGCAGCCGCCTGACCAGGTCGGCCTTGGCCTCGCCGGCCTGCGCCGGGTCGGTGAGGACCCGACGCAGGGACACCTCGCGGTGGAGCAGCGCGGTGACGGCGGCCAGGTCGCCGGCGAGCGTACCGGCGTCGACGGACGTGGAGTCCGTCAGCGCGTCCAGACGCTCGCGTGCGGCGGCCAGGGCCTCGCGGCTCGCGCCGTTCATCGGGTGGCCTCGGCCTTCGTCGCCTTCTCGTCGAGTTCGTCGAGGAAGCGGTCGATGACCCGGCTCTGCCTGGCGTGGTCCTCGAGGGACTCGCCGACGAGCTTGCCGGCCAGCTCGGTGGCGAGCTTGCCGACGTCCTGGCGCAGCGCGGACGCGGCGGCCTTGCGGTCGGCCGCGATCTGCGTGTGACCGGCGGCGACGATCTCCTCGCGCTGCCGCTGGCCTTCCGCGCGCATCTCGGCGATGAGCGTGGCGCCCTGCTCCTGTGCCTCCTGGCGCAGGCGCGCGGCCTCGTGGCGGGCCTCGGCGAGCTGGGCCTTGTACTGCTCAAGGACGCTCTGGGCCTCGGTCTGCGCGGCCTCGGCCTTCTCGATACCGCCCTCGATGGCCTCGCGACGCTGCTCCAGAACCTTGTTGATGTTCGGAAGAAGCTTCCAGGCGAGGAAGCCGAAGACGATGACGAAGGCGATCAGGCCGATGACGAGCTCGGGGATCGGCGGGACGAGAGGATTCTCCATCTCCTCGGCCGCCAGAATGAGCATCGGGCTCATATCAGTGCCTTTCGTCTAGTGGGCTGTCGCTGATCGGCCGTCGATTACTTGCCGTAGACGAACGGCATGACCAGGCCGATGAGGGCGAGCGCCTCACAGAAGGCGAAGCCGAGGATCTGGTTGGCGCGGATCAGGCCGGCCGCTTCGGGCTGACGGGCCAGGGCCTGGGTGCCGTTACCGAAGATGATGCCGACGCCGACGCCGGGGCCGATGGCGGCCAGGCCGTAACCGATGGAACCGAGCGAACCGGAGACGGCGGCAAGGGTCTGGGACATGCCAGTTCTTCCTTCTTCTTTACGGACCGGTGGGGGTTGGCCACCGGACGATCAGGGGGTGGGAGGCGGGACGCTCAGTGGTGCTCGGCGAGAGCGCCCTGGATGTAGGTGCACGTCAGCAGCACGAAGACGTACGCCTGCAAGGCCTGGATGAAGAGTTCGAAGGCCGTCATCACGATGGTCATGATGAAGCTGACGCCGGCGTAGGCGATGCCGACACCGTTCAGCAGGTACCAGCTGGCGATGGTGAAGAGCAGCAGCAGGGTGTGGCCCGCGAACATGTTCGCGAAGAGTCGGACGGCGTGGGTGAACGGGCGCACCAGCAGGTTCGAGAAGAACTCGATGAGCATGGCGAGCGGCAGCACCGCGCCGAGCGACTTGTCGTAGCCGGTGACGTTCTTGAAGAACCCGACGAACCCGTGGCGCTTGAAGGTCAGCGAGACCCACAGGACGTACACGATCAGCGCGAGGACCAGCGGGTACGCGATGATCGACGTCACCGGGAACTGGGCGAGCGGGATGACCGACCAGAGGTTCATCATCCAGATGAAGAAGAACAGCGAGACGACCAGGGGGACGTACTTCTCGCCCTCCTTCTTGCCGATCGTCTCGTAGACCACTCCGCGCCGGATGAAGTCGTAGCCGGTCTCGGCCACCATCTGGAGCTTGCCGGGCACGACCTTCGGCTTGCGGAAGGCGGCCCAGAAGAATCCGACGATGATGATCGAACCGAGCAGGGCCAGCAGCATCGTCTTGTTGAAGTAGACGTTGCTGTCGCCGTCGCCCCAGAGGGGCTCGAACAGGAACGAGTGCAGGCCCGGAGCGGGGAAGCCACAGCCGTCGAAGATGTGGCAGTCGGTCTCGAAGGCGAGCACCTGCGTCGGGTCAGCACTCACCGCGGGCTCCTTCTGCGTGGCGCATGGGTACGGCAACCTCGTTGTGTCGGCGCGGCGCAGGGCCGCGGTTCGGCACCGGACTGGTGTTACGGATGTGGGTGCGGCTTGGGGGCATCTCGCCTCGCGATTGAGCAGGCGTCAGCTCAGATGCCCGCGCCCGCGATGCCGCAGTTGGCACCGGACGATAGCAGGGTCTCTCCTGCGCACTTATCCCGGCCCTACCCCTCACGACGAGTGCCCCGACTTCTCGGGCTCGACGTAGAGGATCTTGGCCTTCATGTGGGCACGCGTCTGCGCTGCGATCCACGCGAGGGTGCCGGCGACGAGCGTGAGAGCGAAGGCCTTGGGGTTGAACAACGTCGTGTCTTTGAAGATCGCGACGAAGATGAACAGCAGCAGGATCTGCGCCGAGTAGAGCATCAGACCCATCGCCTGGAACAGGTGCGGCAGGGATGCGGCGGTGCGTTGCAGAACGTAGAGCCCGAGGCCCATGAAGACGATCACGATGAGCGCCGCGACGACCGCGCCGACCGCACCCTTGCCACCGGCGGCCACGGCGCTGACGACGGCGGCTAGTGCGCCGACGACAGCCGTGGGCACGGCGGCCTGGGCCAGGATCCGGGCGTCATTGGACGGCATGGCGGCAACTCCGCTTTCACAGGGGGGCAGGGTGTCGTCATGGACGAGCGTAGTCCCGGAGCGAGAGAGAACCTCACGCCAAGGGGCCGTCGCAGTGCGGCCCTTCGGCTCTGTCCGGGGGTTCTCGTGAACCGTATCACAAACTATTTGATGCGGTCTTTACCAAGTGGGTGTGCCTGCTGTCACACATGAGAGTGACAGTGCGCGTCTGCGCGAGTACAGGGGTAACTTGTCTGGTATTCGGGAGGTTTACTCCCCCACGAGTTGGCAATGCTCTCGTCAGATTCTTACCTTGTCGAGTCAGCGCGGTGATGACGCCGACGACGACGCGGAAGACGCAGAGGACGCAGCCGAGGAAGCCGTGGTGGTCGGGCCTGACGCCCTGCCGTCCGCCCCTGACCGGTCGAGGAAGCGCGTACGGCCCCCGATCGCCGTCGCGCCGTTGAAGCGGGCGGCCCCCGCCGCCACCGGAGTCCGCGGCTCGGCCGCGTCCGTGCGCGCCATCTCCTCGGCGGGCGGCCGCACTTCACGCGCGACGGCCTTGCGGCGGCGGTAGCGCGGCGGCACGAACGACTCGGCCCACCGCGGGGCCCGGGGCGTGAAGCGCGGCAGCAGAAGCAGCACCAGACCGATCGCGCTGAGGAACACGATCCCCAACACGATCCACATGGAAGCCGAGTTGACCGAGTAGGCGAGCGCGCCGAAGGCGATCAGCGCCGACCAGAAGTACATGATCAGCACCGCCCTGCTGTGCGAGTGGCCGATCTCCAGGAGCCGGTGGTGCAGATGCCCGCGGTCCGCGGCGAACGGCGACTGGCCGCGCCAGGTGCGGCGCACGATCGCCAGCACCAGGTCGGCCGCCGGGACCGCGATGATCGTCAGCGGCATCAGCAGCGGGATGTAGACGGGCACCATCTGGTGCACGGTGCTGCGCTCGGAGCCGCCGAAGAGGTTGTCGGGGTCGACCTGCCCGGTGACCGAGATCGCACCGGCGGCCAGCACGAGGCCGATCAGCATCGAGCCCGAGTCGCCCATGAAGATCCGCGCGGGGTGCATGTTGTGCGGCAGGAAGCCCAGGCACATGCCCATGAGGATGGTCGCGAAGAGGGTCGCGGGGGCGGCTGCCTCGATGCCGTACGAGTACCAGATGCGGTACGTGTACATGAAGAACGCGGCCGAGGCGATGGTCACCATGCCGGCCGCGAGACCGTCGAGGCCGTCGACGAAGTTGACCGCGTTGATCGTGATGACGACGAGCGCGACCGTCAGCAGGGTGCCCTGCCACTGGGTGAGCGCGACCGTGCCGACGGTCGGCACCGGCAGCCACAGGATGGTGAGCCCCTGCATGACCATCACGCCGGCGGCGATCATCTGCCCGCCCAGCTTCAGCAGCGCGTCGATCTCGAACTTGTCGTCCAGCACGCCGATCAGCCAGATCAGCGCGGCGCCCGAGAGCAGCGCCCGCGGTTCGTTCGACTTCTCGAAGACCTCGTTCAGGTTGGTCAGCTTGTCCGCGACCAGCAGGCCCGCGCAGAGCCCGAAGAACATCGCGATCCCGCCGAGCCGCGGAGTGGGTTCCCGGTGCACGTCACGGGACCTGATCTCCGGCATCGCTCCGGCCACGATCGCGAATTTCCGTACCGGCCCTGTCAGCAGATACGTCACCGCGGCCGTGATGCAGAGCGTCAGCAGGTATTCACGCACGGGCTTCCCCACAGGTCTCGCTGGCCATCTCAGCCCCACACACTAGCGATCTACCGGTACGCGGCGCATATGTGTGGGGACTACCGGGTAGCGACGATGGTTGCACGGGTGGCTGTGCGCCCGCGCACGGCGGGCCTCGTCCGGTACCGCCGCCTACCCCGTACCGCCGGGCCCATTCCGCAAACCGTACCTGTTCGCGGGAGGTCAGCCGGGATACGGCGGGAACGCGGTGACCAGTTCCCGTACCTCCTCGCGCGCCCGCCTGGCCTCCACCCGGCCGCGCAGCACGCCCGCGAGGAGCGCCGCGACGCCCGCCATCTCCTGCTCGCGCATGCCCTGGGTGGTGACGGCCGCGGTGCCGAGGCGGACCCCGCGCACGTCGGCACGGGGCAGCGCGCAGGAGTCGAGCACGATCCCGGCGGCGGCGAGCAGCCCGCGCGCCTCCCGCCCGCCGACGCCGAGCGGCGCGGGGTCGGCGGTGATCAGATGGGTGTCGGTGCCGCCGGTCGTCACCGCGAGGCCCTCCCGCGCGAGGCCGGCCGCGAGCACCCGCGCGTTGGCGACCACCTGGTGGGCGTAGCCGGCGAAGGCGGGCGTCGCCGCCTCCCCGAACGCGACGGCCTTCGCGGCGATGGTGTGCATCTGCGCACCGCCCTGGGTGAACGGGAAGACCGCGCGGTCGACCCGCTCCGCCAGCTCCTCGCCGCACAGCAGCATCCCGCCGCGCGGCCCGCGCAGCACCTTGTGCGTGGTGGCGCAGACGATGTCGGCGTACGGCACGGGGTTCGGCGCCGCTCCCCCGGCGACCAGCCCCATCGGGTGCGCGGCGTCCGCGATCAGATACGCGCCGACCTCGTCGGCGACCTCCCGGAACAGGGCGTAGTCGAGGTGCCTGGGGTAGGCGATGGAGCCGCAGACGATGGCCTTGGGGCGGTGCGCGCGGGCCAGCGTGCGCAGCTGCTCGTGGTCGACGAGGCCGGTGTCGGGGTCGACGCGGTAGCCGACGAAGTCGAACCAGCGGCCGGAGAAGTTGGCGGGCGAGCCGTGCGTGAGGTGGCCGCCGTAGGGCAGCCCGAGGGCGAGCACGGTGTCGCCGGGACGCAGCAGCGCGGCGTAGGCGGCGAGGACGGCGGCGGAGCCCGAGTGCGGCTGGACGTTGGCGTGCGCGGCGCCGAACAGGGCCGTCGCCCGGTCGCGGGCGATCCGCTCGGCGACGTCGACGATCTCGCAGCCGCCGTGGTGCCTGGCGCCCGGGTAGCCCTCGGCGTACTTGTTGGCGAGCGGTGAGCCGAGGGCGGCGAGGACGGCGGGCGAGGTGAAGTTCTCGGCGGCGATCAGCTGGAGCGTCGTCGACTGCCGTGCCAGCTCCCCCAGCAGGACTCCGGCCAGCTCCGGGTCCTGGCGGCGCAGGAGATCGGTGGCATCGGCGGGGATGCGGGTGACCGGCATGGTGGGCTCCGGGCGTCGACGGTGACGTACGTCCAATGTAGGCCCGGGGCGGACGGGGTGCGCGGTGCCGTCACATCCGGGCGGGCACGCCGGTGAGCGCGGTGACCACCGGGTCGAGGGCCTGGTGTATCTCGTCGCCGATGGAGCGGAAGAACGGCAGCGGGGCGCCGTAGGGGTCGTGCACCTCGTCGGCGTCCGCGGTGGGCGCCAGCAGCCAGCCGCGCAGCGCGGCGGCGGCCCGCACGAGGGCGCGGGCGCGGGCCACCAGGCCGTCCTCGAGGGGCGGCAGGGTGGCGGTGTCGATGGCCCGCACCAGGCGGGTGAACTCCTTCAGCGTGAAGGTGCGCAGCCCCGCGGAGTGGCCCATGGAGATGACCTGGGCGCGGTGATCGCGGGTCGCGGTGAGCACCAGGTCGGCCATGATGACGTGCTCGTCGAGCAGCTCACGGCCGACGAACCCGGAGGCGTCGGCGCCGAAGTCGGCGAGGACCGCCTCCGCGTTGGCCTCCATGGGCGCGCCCTCGTGGCCCCAGGTGCCGGCGCTCTCCACGACCAGGCCGCCCATGGGGCTCCCCCCGGCGAAACCGGGGGGAGGGGTGCCGAGGCGGTCCGCGAGGGCATGCCGGTTGAGCCGCTCGGTGATCGGCGAGCGGCACACGTTGCCGGTGCTGACGTGGAGGATGCGGAAGGTGTCACGCGGCAGCCCCGTGAAGGTCCGCGTCTCTTCCCCGTCCCATATGCCACGCCCCGCGTCAGGGGCCGTCAATTCGCCACCTCGAGGTCGGGTACGACCTTGCGCAGCTGCTCGGCCGAGAGGGCGCCGGCCCGCAGCAGCACCGGGACCTGGCCGGTGACGTCGACGATGGACGAGGGGATGTTGGCGGGGGTGGGGCCGCCGTCGAGGTAGACGGAGACGGAGTCGCCCAGCATGTTCTGGGCGGCGTCGCAGGTCTCGGGGGCGGGGTGTCCCGTGAGGTTGGCGGAGGAGACGGCCATCGGGCCGACCTCGTTGAGCAGCTCGATGGCGACGGGGTGCAGCGGCATCCGGATCGCGACCGTGCCCCGGGTGTCGCCGAGGTCCCACTGCAGGGACGGCTGGTGCTTGGCGACGAGGGTGAGCGCGCCGGGCCAGAAGGCGTCGACGAGTTCCCAGGCCAGCTCGGAGAAGTCCGTGACGAGGCCGTGCAGGGTGTTCGGGGAGCCGATGAGGACGGGCGTGGGCATGTTGCGGCCGCGGCCCTTGGCGGCGAGGAGGTCGACGACGGCCTCGGAGGAGAACGCGTCGGCGCCGATGCCGTACACCGTGTCGGTCGGGAGGACGACCAGCTCGCCACGGCGGACGGCGGACGCGGCTTCGCGCAGACCGGTCGTGCGGTCGGTCGCGTCGTTGGTGTCGTATCGCCGTGCCATATCTAGCGGGCCTCCTCGTACACGTGCTGCGGGATGGGAGTGGGGCGCGTGCTCACGGCAGCGCCCTGCGGGCGGTCGCGAACCGCGGCCGGTTGTTGAGGTCGGGGTGGTCGGCAGCGTCGGCCCAGCCCCGTTCCTCGGTGAAGATCCACGGCACCTGGCCACCCTGGGTGTCGGCGTGCTCGATGACGACGACGCCGCCGGGACGCAGCAGGCGGTGTGCGGCCCGCTCCAGGCCGCGGATCAGGTCGAGCCCGTCCTCCCCTGAGAACAGGGCGAGTTGGGGGTCGTAGTCGCGGGCCTCGGGGGCCACGTACTCCCATTCGGTGAGCGGGATGTACGGCGGGTTGGAGACGACCAGGTCGACCTGGCCGTCGAGGTCGGGGAAGGCGTCGAGGGCGTTGCCCTGGCGCAGGTCGACCCGGGAGTCGGCCATGTTCTTGCGGGTCCACACCAGGGCGTCCTCGGACAGCTCCACGGCGTGCACGCGCGAGCGCGGCACCTCCTGGGCGAGGGCGAGCGCGATGGCGCCCGATCCGGTGCACAGGTCGACGATGAGCGGTTCGACGACGTCCATGGCGCGCACGGCGTCTATGGCCCAGCCGACGACCGACTCGGTCTCCGGTCTCGGCACGAAGACGCCGGGTCCGACCTGGAGTTCCAGGTAGCGGAAGTAGGCCCGTCCGGTGATGTGCTGGAGCGGCTCGCGCTGTTCGCGCCGGGCGATGACCTCCCAGTACCTGGCGTCGAAGTCCGAGTCCTTCACGGAGTGCAGCGCGCCCCGCTTCACGCCGTGCACGAACGCGGCGAGCTCCTCCGCGTCGTTGCGCGGCGAGGGCACGCCGGCGTCGGCCAGCCGCTGGGTGGCCTGTGCCACCTCTGCGAGCAGCAGGTTCACGCAAGTCCTCCGTGTCGTACTCGTTCGCGCGTTCTCGCGTCGGTCGTTCTTACGCGGCCGCCAGCTTCGCCGCCGAGTCGGCGTCGACGCAGGCCTGGATGACCGCGTCGAGGTCGCCGTCGAGGACCTGGTCGAGGTTGTAGGCCTTGAAGCCGACGCGGTGGTCCGAGAGTCGGTTCTCCGGGAAGTTGTAGGTGCGGATCTTCTCGGAGCGGTCGACGGTGCGGACCTGGCTGCGGCGGGCGTCCGCGGCCTCCTTCTCCGCTTCCTCCTGCGCGGCCGCGAGCAGCCTGGAGCGCAGGATACGCATCGCCTGCTCCTTGTTCTGGAGCTGGCTCTTCTCGTTCTGGCAGGAGGCGACGACTCCGGTGGGGAGGTGCGTGATGCGCACGGCGGAGTCGGTGGTGTTGACGGACTGCCCGCCGGGGCCCGAGGAGCGGTAGACGTCGATGCGCAGGTCGTTCGGGTTGATCTCGACGTCGACCTCCTCCGCCTCCGGGGTCACCAGGACACCGGCGGCCGAGGTGTGGATGCGGCCCTGGGACTCGGTGGCCGGCACCCGCTGCACGCGGTGCACGCCGCCCTCGTACTTCAGGCGGGCCCAGACGCCCTGTCCCGGCTCGGTGGCGCCCTGGCCGCCCTTGGTCTTGACGGCGACCTGGACGTCCTTGTAGCCGCCCAGCTCGGACTCGGTGGCGTCGATGATCTCGGTCTTCCAGCCGACCCGCTCGGCGTAGCGCAGGTACATCCGCAGCAGGTCCCCGGCGAACAGCGCGGACTCGTCGCCGCCCGCGCCCGCCTTGACCTCGAGGATGACGTCCTTGTCGTCGCTGGGGTCGCGGGGGACGAGCAGCAGCCGCAGCTTCTCGGTGAGCTGCTCGCGCTGCTTGTCCAGTTCCTTGACCTCGGCGGCGAACTCCGGGTCCTCGGCGGCGAGTTCACGCGCGGTCTCGATGTCGTCGCCGGTCTGCCTCCAGGAGCGGTACGTGGCGACGATCGGGGTCAGCTCGGCGTAGCGCTTGTTCAGCCGGCGCGCGTTGGCCTGGTCGGAGTGGACCGACGGGTCGGCGAGCTTCGTCTCCAGGTCGGCGTGCTCACCGACGAGTTCCTCGACGGCCTCGAACATCTTGGGCTCCTGAATACTGCGGGTGAGGGGCAGGCGGGCGACCAAAAACGCCGGTCCCGGCGCGCCCCGTGCGGGGCGCGGCCGTGGACCGGCGATATGGGGCTCGCTACTTCTTGGAGCCGGCGGCGGCCTTGCCGAAGCGGGCCTCGAAGCGGGCCACGCGGCCACCGGTGTCGAGGATCTTCTGCTTGCCCGTGTAGAACGGGTGGCACTCGGAGCAGACCTCGGCCCGGACGGTGCCGGAGTCGATGGTGCTGCGGGTGGTGAACGACGCGCCACAGGTGCAGCTGACCTGGGTCTCGACGTACTCGGGGTGGATGTCGCGCTTCAAGGTGTCTCCTAGGTTCGGGAGGGCGCCGGGTCGCAGCCGCGGGATGCGGAGGCGTGAACCGGGGCCGACGTACCAGTCTGCCAGGACTGGGGCCATCACCCAAAACGGGGGGTCATGGTGATCTATTCCCCCCGGACACCCCGGACGCCCCCGGACTCCCCGCGCGCTCCCCGGACTCCCGCGCTCCCCGCGCTCCCCCGGCGCCGCCCGCTCGCCCGCGCCGGGGCCCGGGGGCCTTATCCGCCGCCGACGACGCCGGCGGCCTCGCCCGTGGCGGTGCCCTCGGTGGCCGACCTGGGGATCGGGCGGTCGTTCTCCAGGGCCGTCCACATCTGCCGGGCCTTGGCGTCCTCGACGAGGACGCGGTTGGCGTCGGCGGGGTCGTAGCGGACCGGCATGGTGACCATCGTCAGGTGGCGGGAGGAGATGCCCTTGAGGCCCTCGGCGAAGGTGACCAGCGAGTTCACCGAGCCGAGGTCGGAGTCGGCGGTGACGGTCTTGGTGGCGGTGTCGGCGAGGTCGTAGAGCTTCTTCGGGTCGGTGAGGACGCCGATGCTCTTGACCTGGTCGACCAGCGCCTTCACGAAGGCCTGCTGGAGCTGGATGCGGCCGAGGTCGGAGCCGTCGCCCACGGCGTGCCGGGTGCGGACCAGGCCGAGGGCCTGCTGCCCGTCGAGGCGGTGGGTGCCCGCGGCGAGGTCGAGGTGGCTCTCGGGGTCCTTGATGGCCTTGGTGGTGGTGACGTCGACGCCGCCCAGCTCGTCGACGAGCTTCTGGAAGCCGTTGAAGTCGACCTCCAGATAGTGGTCCATGCGGATGCCGGTGAGCGACTCGACGGTCTTGACGGCGCAGGTGGCGCCGCCGGTGGAGTACGCGGAGTTGAACATGACGCCGGAGGCCGCGTCGTGCTCGGTGCCCCGGGTGTCGGTGCAGGCGGGCCGGTCGACGAGGGTGTCGCGCGGGACGGAGACCACGGTGGCCTTCTGGTGGCCCTTGTAGACGTGCACGATCATCGCGGTGTCGGAGCGGGCGCTGCCGTCGTCGGCGCCGCCGCCGAGCCGCTTGTTGGCGCCCGAGCGCGAGTCCGAGCCGAGGACCAGGATGTTCTCGGAGCCGTTGTCGACCTTCTTGGGCCGGTCGGTGCCCAGCAGCTGGTTGATGTCGACGCTCTTGATGTTGCCGTTGAGCTTGAAGTAGACGTAGCCGGCTCCGGTGCCGCCCAGCAGGACGATGCCCGCCGCGGTCCAGGCCATCACGACCATGGCCGTGTGGTGCCGGCCGCGTGGCCCGCGCCTGCGGCCCTTGGCGCCTCGGCGTGGGCCGGTGGGCCCGGTGTCGCCCGGTATGCCGGGCTCCGGCGTGCTCTCGGCGGACATGTGCTCCTCGCATCTCGTCCCGGTCGGTTACCCCCTGCGTTCAGGGACAGGTCTGGTCTTTTCGACCCTTACCGCACCATCCTCACCCCGTCAGGTCAGACGGGGAAACCGGGGAAAGCGTTGCACGGCGCCAGGAGACCGCTCGGTGCCGCGCCGGACACGAGGCGTGACGGCCGCACCGCGACACGCCTCGCTCACCTGGGGTGACGGCACCGGACGCCGGCCGCGCCGGACGCCCGGCGGACGGGGGCGGCTGTGGCAAAGGTCTCGCCCCGGGGACGGGGACGGGGATACGGAGGCGGGGGCGCGGACACGGAGGCGGCCCCCGTCACGTCCGTGACAGGGGCCGCCTCGCGCACTTCCGGAGAACGGTCAGTCGCCGTTGCCGGGGGTGGGCGTCGTCTTCTGGATCTGCATCAGGAACTCGCCGTTGGACTTGGTCTGCTTCATCTTGTCGAGAAGCAGCTCGATCGCCTGCTGCTGGTCGAGCGCGTGCAGCACCCGGCGCAGCTTCCAGACGACGGCCAGCTCCTCGGCGCCGAGCAGGATCTCCTCCTTGCGGGTACCGGACGCGTCGACGTCCACCGCCGGGAAGATGCGCTTGTCGGCGAGCTTCCGGTCGAGCTTGAGCTCCATGTTGCCGGTGCCCTTGAACTCCTCGAAGATCACCTCGTCCATGCGGGACCCGGTGTCCACCAGGGCGGTGGCGAGGATGGTCAGCGAGCCGCCGTCCTCGATGTTGCGGGCCGCGCCGAAGAAGCGCTTCGGCGGGTACAGGGCCGTCGAGTCGACACCACCGGACAGGATGCGGCCGGAGGCCGGGGCGGCGAGGTTGTACGCGCGGCCCAGGCGGGTGATCGAGTCGAGCAGGACGACGACGTCGTGACCCAGCTCCACCAGGCGCTTGGCGCGCTCGATGGCCAGCTCGGCGACGGTCGTGTGGTCCTCGGCGGGACGGTCGAAGGTCGAGGAGATGACCTCGCCCTTCACCGACCGCTGCATGTCGGTGACCTCTTCGGGACGCTCGTCGACCAGGACGACCATCAGGTGGCACTCGGGGTTGTTGTGCGTGATGGCGTTGGCGATCGCCTGCATGATCATGGTCTTGCCGGTCTTCGGCGGGGCCACGATCAGACCGCGCTGGCCCTTGCCGATCGGCGACACCATGTCGATGATCCGGGTGGTCAGCACGCCCGGGTCGGTCTCCAACCGCAGGCGGTCCTGCGGGTAGAGGGGCGTCAGCTTGTTGAACTCCGGCCGCCCGCGGCCGTGTTCGGGCGCCATGCCGTTGACGGAGTCGAGGCGGACCAGCGCGTTGAACTTCTCGCGGCGCTCGCCCTCCTTCGGCTGCCGGACCGCGCCGGTGACGTGATCGCCCTTGCGCAGACCGTTCTTGCGGACCTGCGCGAGGGAGACGTACACGTCGTTGGGGCCCGGCAGGTAGCCGGAGGTGCGGATGAACGCGTAGTTGTCGAGGATGTCGAGGATGCCCGCGACGGGGATCAGCACATCGTCGTCGGCGACCTGCGGCTCGGCCACGTCGTCACGGCCGCGACGGCCACGGCGGTCGCGGTAGCGCCCGCGACGGCCACGCCTGCCGCCCTCGAAGTCGTCGTCGTCCTGGGGACCGTTGTTGCGGTCCTGCGGGCCGTTGTTGCGGTCCTGCCGGTCCTGCCGGTCCTGGCGCTCCTGCCGGTCCTGACGGCCGCCGCCCTGCTGCTGGCGCTGGCCGCCCTGGCCCTGCTGGTCGTCGCCCTTGCCGCGGCGGTCGCGGTCGCGGCCACCGCGGTCGCGGTCCCGGTCCCTGCGGTCGCGGCGGCCGCGGCCCTCGGCGTCACCGGCGTCGCCCTGCTGGGACTGCGCCTCCGCCTTCGGCTCGCTCTTCGTCTCGACGACGGCGCTCTCGGCGCCCGCGGGGCTGCCCGCGTCGGCGGTGGCACGGCGGCGACGGCGCTCGGCGGGAGCGTCGTCCCCGGAGCGCTCGGCGTCGCCCGCGCGGGAGGGGCCGCCGGCCGGCTGGCCGGGGATGTCGATCTGCTGCTGGGCCGCGGCCTTGTCGGCGGGGGCCTCGGCCGCGGCCTTCTTCTCCGCGACGGCGGCGGACTCCTCGCCGGTGCGGGCCTTGGAGGTGGCCCGGCGCTTCGGCTTGGTCTCGGGGGCGGCGTCGGCCTTGGCCGGAGCGGCTCCGCCGCCCGCCTGCGCCTCCTTGATGACCTCGATCAGCTGGCTCTTGCGCATCCGCGCGGTGCCCCTGATACCGAGGCCCGAGGCGACCTGCTGAAGCTCGGCCAGCACCATGCCGTCGAGGCCGGTACCGCGGCGCCGCCGGGAGCCGGCACCGGCGGCAGGCGCGGAGGCGTCCGTGGCGGGCGCGGCAGCGGTCTCCTCGACACGCGCGCCCATCAGATCGGTGGTGTCGCTCACGAAGGGTCCTTCCCTGGAGCGGACGTCGGCCTGTCTGGCTCGGCGACCGGTTGTGCTGTCCGGCTGCGGTCCTTGCTGTGTGGACCGTGCCGGGGCGGTGGTCCGCCTAAGCGGCGGAGGAAATTTCTGGTGATGGCGCTTCCCGAAGACGTGGCACCTGAAGTCGGTGTCACGGGGCTTGGTCGCACCAGTTCCGGAGCGTGCCCGGCAAGTCGCTCAGTGCCGACGCACGAGGTACCGCTCAGGTACGTCGTACGGAACACCGTGCGGCTTGGGAGGCTCCCGGAAGAATGTCTGTCCCGGACGGGGACACGAAGCACCTCGCCATGGTGGGGTCGGGTGCAGACTTGAGATTAACACTACCGGATCCAACAAACATTCCCCCTCTCGAAATCCGGCAACCAGGTGTCAGGGCGCAAGCGGGAGCACGCTCGCTCCCCGGGCGTCGAGCCGCAGCCGGTTCGCGGCCCAGCCCTCGCCTGCCAGATGGGCGACCTTGTCGGCGCTCGCCTCGTCGGCCAGCGCGAGCACCGTGGGGCCCGCGCCCGAGATGACGGCCGGCACGCCGTCGGCCCGCAACCGCTCCACGAGCGCCGCGCTCTCCGGCATCGCCGGGGCCCGGTACTCCTGGTGCAGCCGGTCCTCGGTGGCGGGCAGCAGCAGCTCGGGGCGGCGGGTGAGGGCCTCGACGAGCAGCGCGGCGCGGCCCGCGTTGGCCGCGGCGTCGACGTGCGGCACGGAACGCGGCAGCAGTCCGCGCGCGGTCTCCGTCAGCACCGGCTTCCCGGGCACGAAAACCACCGGAACGATGGAATCGGCGGGCTCCATCCTGATCGCGCGCGCGGCGCCCGCCTCCATCCAGGAGAGCGTGAACCCGCCGAGCAGACAGGCGGCGACGTTGTCGGGGTGGCCCTCGATCTCGGTGGCCAGCTCCAGCAGCGCGGCGTCGTCGAGCTTGTGGTCGCCGCCTATCGTCACGGCGCGGGCGGCGACGATGCCGGCGCAGATGGCGGCCGACGAGGAGCCGAGCCCGCGGCCGTGCGGGATGCGGTTGGCGCAGACGATCTCCAGGCCCCTGGGCTGTCCGCCCAGCAGGTCGAAGGCGGTGCGCAGGGAGCGGACGAGCAGGTGGTTCTCGTCCCGGGGCAGGGTCGCGCCGCCCTCACCCGCGATGTCGATGTGCAGCCCTGAGTCGGCCACCCGGACGACGACGTCGTCGTAGAGCCCCAACGACAGGCCGAGGGCGTCGAAGCCCGGACCGAGGTTGGCGCTGGTGGCGGGGGTGCGCACCCGGACGGCGGCGGCGCGGAACGCTGGACCGGCCATCGCTCGATGACTCTCCTTGAGCTGCGTGATTGTCGAAGACACTCGATGACATTCGATACGTACGGGGAGACCCAGGGGCCGCGGAAACGGCGAGGCACCGCGGATATGCGGAGGCATATGCTGCGGGCGGGTTCGGTACAGCCTATCGAAGGAAGGTTCTGTGGCGACATAGGGCGCACAGGAGGCGCACGATGCGTGTCGTAAGCCCCTCGTGCACCTTTCCCAGGGCTTTCCCGGGCCCGGGGCTCCCGGAGCGCCCCCGGCGAAGCGGCTCAGCCTCCTCCGCCGGGAACACCCACGGGTCCTCGGTTCACTCCGGCCGGGCGGTTCAGCCCAGACCGAGGCGCTCGGCCGCCGTCGCCGCGTCGACCGGGACGGTCACCGGCTGCGGGGCGCCGGCCACGGCCCAGTCGGGGTCCTTGAGGCCGTTGCCGGTCACGGTGCAGACGATGCGCTGGCCCGGGTCGACCTTGCCCTGCTCGGCGGCCTTCAGCAGACCGGCGACCGACGCGGCCGACGCGGGCTCCACGAAGACGCCCTCCTGCGCGGCCAACAGCCGGTAGGCGCGCAGGATCTCACGGTCCGTCACCTCGTCGATGTGGCCGCCCGACTCGTCCCGCGCGGCCAGCGCGTACTGCCAGGAGGCGGGGTTGCCGATGCGGATCGCGGTGGCGATCGTCGAGGGGTCCTTGACGATCTCGCCGCGCACGAGCGGGGCGCTGCCGCTGGCCTGGTAGCCCCACATCCGGGGGGTCTTGGTCGCGACACCGTCGGCCGCGTACTCCCGGTAGCCCTTCCAGTAGGCGGTGATGTTGCCCGCGTTGCCGACCGGCAGGACGTGGATGTCGGGGGCGTCACCGAGCATGTCGACGATCTCGAAGGCCGCCGTCTTCTGCCCCTCGATGCGCACCGGGTTCACCGAATTGACCAGCGCCACCGGGTAGTTGTCGCTGAGCGAGCGGGCCAGCGTGAGGCAGTCGTCGAAGTTGCCGTCGACCTGGAGGATCTTCGCGCCGTGCACGAGGGCCTGGCCCATCTTGCCGAGCGCGATCTTGCCCTGCGGGACGAGCACCGCGCAGACCATCTGGGCCCGCACCGCGTACGCGGCGGCGCTCGCCGACGTGTTGCCGGTGGAGGCGCAGATGACGGCCTTCGCGCCCTCCTCCTTGGCCCGGGTGATGGCCATCGTCATCCCGCGGTCCTTGAAGGAGCCGGTCGGGTTGGCGCCCTCCACCTTGAGGTGGACCTCGCAGCCGGTGCGCTCGGAGAGCACCTGCGCGGGCACGAGCGGCGTACCGCCCTCGCGGAGCGTCACGACCGGCGTGCTGTCGGAGACGGGCAGCCGGTCCCGGTACTCCTCGATGATTCCGCGCCACTGGTGGGTCATTGCTCGTTACTCCCCTTCAACCCGCATGATGCTGGCGACACCCCGCACGGTGTCGAGCTTGCGCAGCGCCTCGACGGTCCCGGTGAGGGAGGCGTCGGACGCGCGGTGGGTGACGACGACGAGCGATGCCTCGCCGTCCTTGCCCTTCTGCCGAACGGTGTCGATCGACACCCCGTGCTCCGCGAAGACGGTGGCCACCTGCGCCAGGACGCCCGGTTTGTCGGCGACGTCGAGGCTGATGTGGTAGCGGGTGACGACGTCGCCCATGGGCGACACGGTCAGGGCCGCGTAGGCCGACTCGCCCGGTCCCGTCGCGCCGTTGAGACGGTTGCGGCACACGGCGACGAGGTCGCCGAGCACGGCGGACGCGGTCGGGGCGCCACCGGCGCCCGGACCGTAGAACATCAGCTGGCCCGCCGCGTCGGACTCGACGAAGACGGCGTTGTACGCGCCGCGCACGGAGGCGAGCGGGTGGGTCAGCGGGATCATGGCGGGGTGCACCCGCGCGGTGACGGAGCCGCCGTCGGCCGCCCGCTCGCAGATGGCGAGGAGCTTGATGGTGCAGCCCATGTTCCTGGCGGAGGCGAAGTCGGCGGCGGTCACCTCCGTCATGCCCTCGCGGTAGACGTCGTCGAGGCGCACCCGGGTGTGGAAGGCGATCCCGGCGAGGATGGCGGCCTTGGCGGCGGCGTCGAACCCTTCGACGTCGGCGGTCGGGTCGGCCTCCGCGTAGCCGAGCGCGGTGGCCTCGTCGAGGGCCTCCTGGTAGCCGGCGCCGGTGGAGTCCATCTTGTCGAGAATGAAGTTGGTGGTGCCGTTGACGATGCCGAGGACCCGGTTCACCTTGTCGCCCGCGAGGGACTCGCGCAGCGGGCGGATCAGCGGGATGGCACCGGCGACGGCGGCCTCGTAGTAGAGGTCCCGGCCGTGCTCGCCCGCCGCCGCGTGCAGGGCCGCGCCGTCCTGGGCGAGCAGCGCCTTGTTGGCGGAGACGACGGAGGCGCCGTGCTCGAAGGCGGTGGTGATGAGGGAGCGGGCGGGCTCGATGCCGCCGATGACCTCGACGACGACGTCGATGTCGCCGCGTTTGACGAGCGCGGTGGCGTCGGTGGTGACCAGCTCGGGCGGGATGCCCTCACGCGCCTTGCCCGGCCGCCGCACGGCGACCCCGGCCAGCTCGATCGGGGCGCCGATCCTGGCGGCGAGGTCGGCGGCGTGCGTCGTCATGATGCGCGCCACCTCTGAGCCGACCACTCCACAGCCCAGCAGCGCCACTTTCAGCGGACGCGTACGCATCATCCGACCTCGTTTCCTCATACCGTCTACGGTGGGACCAGTCTCACTCACCGGACGGGACTTTCTGCGCCGGGTCCGGATTGTGAGACGTTTATTCCATTTTGCCGCGACCCCTGGACCGCAGATCTTCCGCCTGGGCCGGTCGGCCCCGGCCGCTCAGCCGACGTCGAGCCGCAGCAGGTCCTCCTCGGTCTCCCGGCGGACGACGACCCGGGCCTCGCCGTCGCGGACGGCGACGACCGGCGGGCGCAGCACATGGTTGTAGTTGCTGGCCATGGAGCGGCAGTAGGCGCCGGTCGCCGGTACCGCGAGCAGGTCGCCGGGGGCCAGATCGGCGGGCAGGAACGCGTCCTTCACCACGATGTCACCGCTCTCGCAGTGCTTGCCGACGACCCGGGCGAGCATCGGCCCGGCGTCGCTGGTCCGCGAGACCAGGGCGACGCTGTACTCGGCGTCGTAGAGCGCGGTGCGGATGTTGTCGGACATGCCGCCGTCGACGGAGACGTAGGTGCGCAGCCCGTCGAGGTGCTTGGTGGTGCCCACCCGGTACAGCGTGAAGGCGGTGGGGCCGACGATGGCGCGTCCGGGCTCGACGGAGATCCGGGGCGTGCGCAGCCGCGCGGCCTCGCAGGCCCGGCCGACGATCTCGGTCAGCGCCTTGGCGATCTCGTGCGGCTCGCGGGGGTCGTCGTCGCTGGTGTAGGCGATGCCGAGGCCGCCGCCGAGGTCGATCTCGGGCAGTTCGACGCCGTGCTCGTCACGGACGTCCTTGAGCAGCCCGACGACGCGCTGCGCGGCGACCTCGAAGCCGGACATGTCGAAGATCTGGGAGCCGATGTGGGAGTGGATGCCGATCAGTTCCAGCCCGTCGAGCTGGAGGGCCCTGCGGACGGCCTCGGCGGCCTGCCCGCCGGCCAGCGGGATCCCGAACTTCTGGTCCTCGTGGGCGGTGGCGATGAACTCGTGGGTGTGCGCCTCGACGCCGACGGTGATCCGGATCTGCACCGGCTGCCGCTTGCCGAGGGACTGCGCGATGTGCGCGACCCGCACGATCTCCTGGAAGGAGTCGAGCACGATCCGTCCGACACCGGCCCGCACGGCGCGCTCGATCTCGTCGACGGACTTGTTGTTGCCGTGGAAGGCGATCCGGTCGGCGGGCATCCCGGCGGAGAGCGCGGTAGCCAGCTCCCCGCCCGAGCAGACGTCGAGATTCAGCCCTTCTTCGTGCAGCCAGCGCACGACGGCCCGGGACAGGAACGCCTTGCCCGCGTAGAAGACGTCGGCGTCGGGCCCGAACGCGGTCCGCCAGGCCCGCGCGCGGGCCCGGAAGTCGTCCTCGTCCATGATGTAGGCGGGCGTGCCGAACTCCTCGGCGAGCGCCTGCACGGAGACCCCGCCGACGGTGACGACACCGTCCGCGTCCCGCCCCACGGTCTGCGACCACACCTTGGCGTCGAGGGAGTTGAGGTCGGCGGGCGGCGCGGAGTAGTGCCCCTCGGGCAGGACATCGGCGTGCCGGGGACCGGCGGGGTGTGCGGAACGGCTCATGACAGGACTCTCTGGCTCTCTGCGGAATCTCTGGGCGCACGTGGCTCACGGCGGTGTGAGGGCGTCATGGGTGACTCAGAGGTGGTCGGGTGCGTCGATGCCGAGCAGGGACAGGCCACCGGCCAGCACCGCCCCGACGGCTTCGGCGAGCGCGAGCCGGGCACGGTGGGCGGCCGAGGGTTTCTCGTCGCCGCGGGGCAGCACCGTGACGAGAAAGGGGAGCGCGGCATCGGCGACGGCGACGAGATGCCGGGTGAGCCGGTCGGGGGCGCGGGTCTCGGCGGCGCGACGCAGCACCCGGGGGTGGTCGGCGAGCACGGCGAGCAGAGCGGCGTCGGCGACCCCGGTGGCGCCGGGGCGCGGGGCGAGCCCCAGCTCCGAGCCGTTGCGCAGGACGGCACGGGCACGGGCGTGCGCGTACCGGACCCGGAAGAGGGGGTTGCTCTCCCGCTGGACGAGATGATCACCGGTGAGCCGGACGGCATCGTGCGGCGCGGGATGCAACAACGCCCACCGCCCGGCGTCGATCCCGAGGAAGAGGGGATCACCGGAACAGGGCCGAGGCTGAAGGGAACACGGAGGGCTGGAGAGAGCGCCGAGGTCCGGGGTGTCTGAGCCTGCCGCTCCATACCCATCGACGCGAACGCCCCACTGGTCAGCGAGCGAGGGCGCGACCGAGGAATCGAGACACCGGGTGCGAACGACCACCCCTTGGGCCCGCAGAAGCCGGGCGACGACGTCCATGACGACGAGGGAACGGACGTCGCCGGGACTGTGCAGTGGGAGGGGGAGGGGGGCGGGGGAAGCGGGAGGACCGCTTCGGAAGCCCTGGGAGCCCTGGGGGACGTCGACGAACCCGTACCGGGTCCCGCGGCGCAGGATGTCGTGGACCAGGTCGACGGAGACGGTGTCCCGGAGCCGGATGTTGAGGAACCCGGGCCCGGTGACGAGGACGTCGTCGATGCCGTCGAGCCCGATGAGCCGGGGCCGGAGGATCTCGGCGACCCGCAGCGCGGGCTGCCCGGCGGGCCGGGCGAGCTGGAGAGCGACGTTGGTGGCGTAGTCCCCCCACCCGCCACCCCCGGGGGTCGTGACGACGACCCGCTCGGGAGGCTCGACGCGCAGCTCCCCGTCATCGACAGCACGACGCACCGCGCGCAGCACGGTACGAGAGAGGTCGACGGAGGTCACGGCCCCAGCGTAGGGGAGGAGGGGGGTGAACACGCGAGCCAATTCCCGAAGGGTCCCGAGATGTGGACGGGGGTGCTGGGGCGAGGGCGGGGGGCGGTTGCGAGGGCCAGGGGTGAGGTCGAGCTGAGGCCCGGGGCTGAAAAGGTCGGGGGTCGGCGGGCCGGGGGTTGAAGAGTCGGAGGTTGCAGGGTGGAGGGGCTAAAGATTGGGAGGGGCTGAAGGATGGGAGGGGCTGAAGGATGGGGGTCAGCCGCCGGCGTGCCCGGCCCGCTCGGTCTCCCCCAGCTCCAGAACATCCCGCTCCAGGACGTCAGGGACTGCCCCCTCCCGACCACCCCGCTGCTCGTCTCGACCGTCCGCCCTTTGGCGCCCCTCCGGATCGTCGTGATCGTCCCGATCATCACGGTCTCCGTGCTCGCGACGATCACCGCGATCGTCTCCGTCACGCCGGCGGGAATCGACCAACCGCTTGACGAGAAGCACGAGTTCGGCGGGTTCGAAGGGCTTGGAGAGGAAGGCGTCGACGCCCACGTCGAGACCGCTGTCGACCTCGAACTGAGTGCACGCGCTGACGATCGCGAGGGGAAGATCACGGGTCCGAGGGTCGGAGCGCAGCCGAGCGGCGGTCTGCAGACCGTCCAACCGGGGCATGACGACGTCCAGGGTGACGGCATCCGGCCGCACCTGATGAACGACATCGAGACACTCGGCACCATCGGCCGCGGTCACGACCTCGAACCCCTCGAGTTCGAGATTGACCCTGATCAGCTGCCGGATGACCTTGTTGTCGTCCACAACAAGCACCCGGCCCGACGCACCTGGCACAACTCGAGAGTAGGTCGCGACGCCCCACCGCGTCCGGCTTTTCATCACTTCCACCCGTTGAGGTGGGGTGGCGACGGACGCGAGGGAAGGCGCGCGGGAGGAGGAGCGGGGGCACGGGAGGGCACGGGCGGAGCCGCCGAGCGGGAGGAGCGACGACGACTCGACGGCGCGGGCCGGCCCGCGAACGGCACCTGGCAGCACGGGAGGTACGGGACGGGAGACCCCACCGGACCAGGAAGAGAAGGTCCCGGCGACGCCGGTGAACCCGTTCATGAACACCCCTGGGAAGCTGGTAGGGTTCTACCCGTCGCCGCCAAGCAAGGCAGCGGACACGCCCCCGTAGCTCAGGGGATAGAGCAACGGCCTCCGGAGCCGTGTGCGCAGGTTCGAATCCTGCCGGGGGCACTTCACAGGAAGTGCCCAAAGACCCCGCCGTCAGCGAGTTCGCTGAGGACGGGGTCTTCGTGTTTGTGCAGCCACATGCCGCTCGAAAGGGGCGTTGCGCCCGCGGACGGGCGATCGGACGAGGTAGGGGATCTCATGGACGTGACCACTCTTGCAGTCGCGCTCATAGGCGTCGGCGGAACGCTGGGGGGAGCTCTGGGTGGGGCGCTGCTCAGTCAGCGCGTCACCCGGGAGCAGAATCGGCGTGCCGATCGTGAACGGGCAGAGGACCGCCACGACCGGGCGCAGGAAGCCCGGCGGGATCTCTACGCCCGGCTGAACACCACTGCTCGCGCCTACCGGGTCGCTGCCCGAGACGCGGTCCACGCGGCCGAGCGCGGTGAAAGCGTCGGACCAGCAGTCCTCGACGCGGCGAAGGAAGCGTGGGCAGAGCAGTACTCCTTGGCACAGATGGCGCTGCCGAAGGATGTCCACCAGATCGCCTCGACCCTCAACAGGGCGCTCGGCGTCGGGTACTCCGTCGTGAAGCAGCTGCCGAGCGGCCCGGACCGAGCCGAGGCGTACGACCGAGCCAAGGAATGGTTCAGTGGTCCTCTGTCCGACGGGGTGTATCTGCTGCGGGTCACCCTGCGCCATGACCTCGGCGTCGAGGTCCAGCCTGGCTTCGCGCACACACGTCCGCAGATGCTCTCCGCGCTCGACAGCGAGCGAAGGAGCCTTGAGCGTCTGCTCGCCTGATACACGCACACGCTGAGCCGTGTGGCGACCGCCGCGTCCCTCACGCCGTCCGCTTCTGCGGTGTTGTCCTCTTCCGCGTCGCCTTCTTCGTCGTCGCCGTCGATTTCGTCGTCGCCTTCTCGCTCGTCGTCTTCGTCGACGTCGATTTTCTTGGGGTCTGTGTCTTCTTCGTCGTTGTTCTCTTCGTCGACGTCGACTTCTTGGGGTCCGGGGTCTTCGGGGTTCGGGCGGACTTCTTCGGGGAGCGGAGGGGTTTTACCTCCGCCTCCTCCGTCCTCGTCTCCTTCGCGTCCCTCACGCTTTTCTCCAGGGCCGCCATCAGGTCGAGGACCTTGCCCGAGCGGGCGTGGTCCGGGAGGGAGCGTGGGGTGTCTCCCGTCGCCTTTGCCGCCAGGACCTCCTCCAGGGCCTCCCGGTACTCGTCGTGCAGGTCCGTCAGGTCGACCTCGCCCAGGGTGTTCATCAGGGCGTCCGCCAGGTCGAGTTCCTTGTCGTTGACCGTCACGTCGGTCTCCGGGGCCACTCCCTCGGGGGCGCGGACCTCGTCGGGCCACAGCAGGGCGTGCATCGCTATCGCGTCGTCCACCACCCTGAGCATGCCCAGGCGTTCCCTGCCGCGCAGCGCGTACTTGGCGATCGCCACCTTGTTGCTGCGTTTGAGCGCCTCCCGCAGGAGCGTGTACGGCTTCGCCGCGGCCGCGCCGCCCGCCGCGAGGTAGTACGCGGCGTCCATCTGGAGCGGGTCGATGCGGTCCGCGGGGACGAACGCCACGATCTCGATGGTCTTCGCCGTCGGCAGCGGCAGGCTCGCCAGATCGTCGTCGGTGATCGGGACGATCGTGCCGTCCGCGTCCTCGTAGCCCTTGCCGATCTCCGCCGTCGAGACCTCGCGGTCCTCCAGGTCGCAGAACTTGCGGTACTTGATCCGGCCGCCGTCCTCGGTGTGGATCTGGCGGAAGGAGATCGAGTGGCTCTCGGTCGCGTTCACCAGCTTGATCGGGATGCTGACCAGGCCGAACGAGATGGCGCCGTTCCATATGGATCTCACGTGCCCGTCCTTCGCGTGGAGGGGAGGTCGTCTCTTTTGCGTGGGATTCTTAGTTTATGTCGCCCATCACACTTGTGGCGGGGAGGCGGCTCTCCGTCAGCAACCTCGACAAGGTGCTCTATCCCGCCACCGGGTTCACCAAGGGCGAGGTACTGCACTACTACGCCGTCGTCGCCGATGTCCTGCTCCCCCATCTGCGGGACCGGCCCGTCTCCTTCCTGCGGTACCCGGACGGGCCCGGTGGGCAGGTGTTCTTCACCAAGAACGTTCCGCCGGGTACCCCCGACTGGGTCACCACCGCCGAGGTGCCGCGGTCGGAGGGGCCCGCGCGGATGGTCGTCCTCGACGGTCTGGCCGCGCTGATGTGGGCCGCCAATCTCGTCACCGAGTTCCATACGCCCCAGTGGGTGCTCGCGGAGCCCGCCGAGGCCGACCGGATCGTCTTCGACCTCGATCCGGGGGCGCCCGCGAGCGTCGTCGAGTGCTGTGCCGTCGCCCTGTGGCTGCGGGAGCGGCTGCGGGCGGACGGCATCGAGGCGTACGCCAAGACCTCGGGGGCCAAGGGGCTGCATCTGCTCGCCGGGGTGCGCGGGGCGTCGTCCGCCGAGGTCAGCGCCTATGCCAAGCGGCTCGCCCTCGAAGCGGAGCGGACCATGCCTGATCTGGTGCTGCACCGGATGACGCGGAGCCTGCGCGGCGGGAAGGTCTTCGTCGACTGGAGTCAGAACGCCGGACGCAAGACCACCGCCACCCCGTACACCCTGCGCGCCCGGGACGAGCCGACCGTCTCGGCGCCCGTCACCTGGCGGGAGGTCGAGGAGTGCCGGGACCCCGGCCGGCTCGTCCTGCGCGCCGACGACATGGCGGATCGGCTGCGCCTCCTCGGGGACCTGCTCGCCCCGCTCCTCGACCGCACCACCCACGGCGCCATTCCCGGGGCGGCTGCGTCGGAGTAGGGGCGCGGTGCGGTCTGGCGTGATCCTGCGCGCTCCGGTGCGCTGCGGTGCGCTCCGGCGTGATCCCGGTGCGATTCGGTGCGCTACCCCGAGTCCTTCGCCCACGCGTGCGCCGTCGCCCTCGCCCCCGCGGTCACACCCGTCGCCACGTTCCCCGGTCCCTCGCCATCGCGTGCAGTGCCTCCACGTCGGCCGGTTTCAGGGACGCTCCCGTTCCGGTCAGGGCGGCCTCCAGTTCGGTCTCGCGCAGGACCCGCAGGCCGCGCGGGGGCGCCGGGACCGTGAGTTCCGCCGGGTCGTGGACCGCGAGGACGGCGTGCACCTCGGCCGTCAGGGCGTGCGAGACGCGGGCCGCGTTCGCGCGGGCCCTGCGCGGCAGCGGGTGCGTGTCCCTGCGGCCCAGGGTGACCAGCGGGTCGGCGACCGTGACCCGCTGTCTGCGGGCGTACAGGGTGTGGACGGCGTAGAGGCCGCCGGGGCCGATGGCGAGGTGGTGGACGCGGTCGCCGCCGGGGAGCGTGATCGAGTGCAGGGTGCGCCAGCCGGCGCCCTCCAGGGCGTCGAGCGCCGCGCCGACCCGCTGCTCCGCCTCCAGGGCCCGGCGGCGCGGGTCGGGGCGCAGCCGGTGCGGTGCGGCCGGGTCGCGGTCCAGGGCGATCTGGAGCGCCTCGCCGGGACGGTTGGGCGCGAGGTCGTCGTCGGGGTGGAGGGAGAGCCTGACGAGTTCGGCGGCGGTGGGGACCGGGGGCGG
Organism: Streptomyces griseoviridis; assembly: GCF_005222485.1. Lineage (NCBI taxonomy): Bacteria > Bacillati > Actinomycetota > Actinomycetes > Kitasatosporales > Streptomycetaceae > Streptomyces > Streptomyces griseoviridis. Next base: position 5,964,045 of record NZ_CP029078.1, on the reverse strand, counting down.
GCCCACGGTGTAGCGGCCGGTGAGGAAGGGGCCGAGGGCGTCGAGGACGTCGTCCCGGTCGGCCTCGCTGAGGAGGTTGACCCTGGCCGCCTCCCTGTCGTACCAGGCGACGTTCCTGCCGTCGGTGAGGCAGACCCAGAGCTGTTCCCGTCCGTGCCGCCGGGCCGGTACGACCCGCAGTGCGCTCATCCATCATCACCCCCCGACCATGGGAACAGGCGGGGTGCTCCAGGGGCAAGAACCCGGTTACCTTTGAAGACGGTTGAGGTGCAGTGGGGGAGGCGTTGTTGCGTACCCGCAGGAAGCAACCCGACGTACCGGCTCCGGACGCCCCGTGGAGCGAGATCGTGCCAGGCCTGTGGATGGGCGGGCACGAGTTCAGGGGGAGTTCGGGAGAGCGGGAGTTCGCCGTCGTCCGGGACGAGTTCGATCTCGTCCTGAGTCTGTTGAGGCTGCCGGGGCACGGTCCCGATCCCGGTGTGGAGCACCATGTGTGGCCGATTCCCGACGGTCCGCTGGACGGGACGCAGCTGACCGGTGTGATGCGTCTCGCGCGGGCCGCGCAGGAGGCGCTGGACGACGGGCGCCAGGTCCTCGTCCGCTGTTACCACGGGTACAACCGCTCGGGCCTGGTCGTGGCGCACACCCTGGTCCGCGGCGGACGGTCCACGGACGACGCGATCCGGCTGATCAGGACCAGACGTTCGCCCTGGGCCCTGCACAACGACCTGTTCGTCGACTATCTGCGGGCCGGCCTGGCCACCGCCCGGCTGCTGGAGGAGCTGACCGAGTAGCGGACGAATAGGGTGTACCGGGTCACCTGTTGTTTCCGGCCACTGGAGTACCGTGCCCCGCTTCCGCCCCGCGCGCGCCGCCGCGGCCGTCGGTCTGCTCGCCGCGGCCGCGGTCGGCTGCGGTGACGCGGGCGGCCTGGAGAGCGCCGGGGCGACGCCCACCGCGACCAGTCCCGCCCGGCTGTGGCCGGATCTCGCGCCCGCGTCGAGCCCGGCCTGGAACTACGACGACGGCGCGTCCGAGGTGATACGCGGCGTCACCGCGCCAGGCGACGACGTCCGCGAGGTGGACCCGGTGGACGTCGTGCGGGCCGAGATCCGCCAGCACCCGGACGCGTACACCGGCGCGAAGGCGGCGTACCGGGAGACCACCCGGCGGATGGCCGACTGCGGCGGCGGCGCCGGGCACGGGAGGTGTCCGGTCCTCAGGCCCTACTACCGCGACCTCACCGGCGACGGGCACGAGGACCTGGCCCTCGGGTTCCGGCTGCTGCCGGGCGACCAGACCGCCGTACGCGTCTACACGTTCGAATCCGGGCGGCTGGTCCAGGTCATGTCGAACGACGACGCGATCAGCTCCGTCGAACTGACCGGGCGGTCGGTGATCATCCACGCGCCGTCGGACATCTCCGACTACGAGTACCGCTTCCAGTGGACCTGGGACCCCGAGCAGCGTCTGATGCTGCTCACCCACGACGAGATGATCCGCACCGGGCGGGAAGGGCACCGCACCGCCTCGCCGTCCGGGCGCGCGCCGTCGGCGTCGCCGTCGCCGTCCCGTCCGGCGAGCCCGCGATGAGGGTCGCGCTCCCCCAGTGGGCCGGCACGCTCGCCGCGAAGTCGGCCGTCTTCATCACGGTGATGTGCTGCGCGCTCGCCGCGCTGCTCGGCATCCTGGTGCACGTCTCGGTCACCCACCAGACCGTCGGCGAGGCCCGCGGCCTGGCGCTCTCCCGGCTGGCCGACGCGGCCGAGGCGTACGAGGCGGGCGACACCCTGGCGCCCGGCGCGGCCGTCGATCCGCCGGGGCTGCCCGCCTCGCTGCGGGCGCTCGCGGTCGGCGGGCGGCGCGGCACGCTGGTCGCCGAGGAGCACGGCAGGCCGACGATGTGGGCGGCCGGGCCCGCCGACCGGAACCGCGCCCTCGCCGTCGAGGTCGACTACGCGCAGCAGTCCCGGACCATCGCCGGGCTCGACCGCGCGATCCTCTGGTCGTCGCTGCTGGCGATCGGGGCGACGCTGCTGGTGGGGGCGTTCGCGGTGACCCGGGTGACCCGGCGGCTGCACACCACCGCCCGGGTGGCCCGGCGGATCAGCACCGGCGACCTGGACGCGCGGGTGGACGACCCGCGGGCCAAGGACCCGACGCGCCCGCAGGACGAGGTGGCCGCCGTCGCCGTCGCGCTGGACTCGATGGCGTCGTCGTTGCAGGGCAAGTTGCAGAGCGAGCAGCGGTTCACCGCGGACGTCGCGCACGAGCTGCGCACCCCGCTGACCGGGCTGCACGCGGCGGCCGAACTGCTGCCGCCCGGCCGGCCGACCGAGCTGGTGCGGGACCGGGTGGCGGCGCTGCGCACCCTCACCGAGGACCTGCTGGAGATCTCCCGCCTCGACACCGGGCGGGAGCGGCTCGACCTGGACACCGAGGCGCTGGGCGCGGTGGCCGAGCGGGTGGTGCGGGCGGCGGCCGGGACCGGCACCGGGGAGACGGAGGTCGTCGTGGTGCGGGACGCCCGGGTGGAGACGGACCGGCGGCGCCTCGAACGGGTGCTCGGCAACCTCGTCGCGAACGCGCACCGGCACGGGCGGGGGCCGGTGGTGCTGACGGTCGACGGGCCCGTCGTCACCGTGCGGGACCACGGGGACGGCTATCCCGACTACCTGATCGCGCACGGGCCGCAGCGGTTCCGCACCGAGGGCGGGGCGACGGGGCACGGGCTCGGACTGACCATCGCCCTCGGCCAGGCGGAGGTACTGGGCGCCCGCCTGGAGTTCGGCAACGCGGAGGGGGCCTCCCGGGGGGAGGGGACTTCTCAGGGGGAGGGGGCCTCTCGTGTGGAGGGGGCCTCTCCCCCGGAGGGGACCTCTCGCGCGGACGGGACTTCTCGCGCGGACGGGGCCTCTCGCGCGGTCGGGGCCGGTGGCACGGCACGGAGTGGGGGCGCGGTGGCGACCCTGACCTTGCCTTGGCTCGTGAACGGCTCCGGTGACGATGCCGATGACAGTGACGGTGACGGTGACGGTGACGGTGACGGAGACGGAGACGGTGAAGCGAACGACCGCGCGGGCACCGACGCCGGGTCCGGCACCCGCGCCGGCTCGGACCCCGCCCCCGACAGCGGCTCCGGCTCCAGGTCCGGCTCCGGGCCCCAAGCCCGCGCCGGCTCGCACCCCGCCCCACGCCCCGCCCCCAACGACCGCCGCACCTGACCGGGCGCCCCCACCCGTCACCCCGCAGACGACCTCCCCGTCGCCACGCGTCCCCGCGCGTCGGTGCCCGTCCCCGATGGCCCAGCGTGGCGCGCGGGGCTCAACAGGTGCTCCTAGTGTGGCGATCAGTCAGCTTCGCCCCTTTTCCGGAGGTGCCCCATGTCCCTGCGCTCCGCCCTCACCCGCCTCGCCATAGTCACCGCCGCCGGCGCGCTCGTCGCCTCGGCCGCCGCCGCCCCGGCCGTCGCGGACGACGACTGGGACGGCGGCGACGGCGGTCACAGCCACCACGACGGCGACCGCCCGCACCGCTACTGGGGCAGGGTGACCGCCGACGAGCTGCTGCTGCGCAGCCGTCCCGACCGGCACAGCGAGGTGATCCGGGTCGCCCACTACGGCGAGCGGGTCTCGATCGACTGCAAGACCGCCGGGCAGCGGGTCGACGACAATCCGCTCTGGTACCTCCTCACCGACGGCACCTGGGCGTGGGGCTCGGCCCGCTACATCGACAACATCGGCCCGGCGCCACGCTGGTGCTGACGCCCTGAGCCGACCAGAACGCCTCTTTGGGTAGGTTCCGGACATGACGAACGTCGGAACCACCGTGGCCGAGGCGGACCCGGCGTCGTCCGCGGTCCCGCTCCCCCGGCGCCGTGGCATCGAGTTCACCCTCATCGTGCTGGCCGTGCTGCTCTCCGTGTACGGCTACTGCGCCGTCGGCCTCGCCAAGGACGGCAACCTCCCGCCCGGCGCCGCCGGTTACGGCGCCGGGCTCGGTGTGCTCGCGCTCCTCGCGCACATCGCCGTCCGGCTGCGCGCCCCCTGCGCCGATCCGCTGCTGCTGCCGATCGGCGTGCTGCTCAACGGGCTCGGCCTGGTGCTGATCTACCGGCTCGACCTGGAGACGCCGGGCGACCGGGCCGCGCCCACCCAACTGGTGTGGTCCGCGCTCGGGGTGACCCTGTTCACGGTGGTCGTGGCGCTGCTGCGGGACCACAGGACGCTCCAGCGGTACGCCTATGTGTGCGTGGCGGCGGCGCTCGCCCTGCTCATCCTGCCGATCTTCTTCCCGGCGGTGAACGGCGCCCGGATCTGGATCAGGATCTCCGGATTCTCCATCCAGCCGGGCGAGTTCGCGAAGGTGCTGCTCGCGGTGTTCTTCGCCGCCTACCTCGCGGCCAACCGCAACGCGCTGGCCTACACGGGGCGTCGGCTCTGGTGGTTCCAACTGCCCACCGGGCGGGTGCTCGGCCCGATCGTCGCCGTCTGGCTGCTGAACATCGGGGTGCTGATCCTGGAGCGCGACCTCGGGACCTCGCTGCTGTTCTTCGGTCTCTTCGTGGTGCTGCTGTACGTGGCGACCGGCCGCACCGGCTGGATCGCGGTGGGGCTGGTGCTGGCGTCGTTCGGGGCGGTGGCCGTCGGCTGGCTCGAGCCGCATGTGCACAGCCGGGTGGAGGACTGGCTGCACCCGTTCGCGTCCATCGACGCCGGTCAGGGCCCCAACCAGCTCGCGCAGTCGCTGTTCGCGTTCGCGGCGGGCGGTGTCCTCGGCACCGGGCTCGGGCTCGGGCACTCGATCCTGATCGGCTTCGCGACCAAGTCGGACTTCATCCTGGCGACGGCGGGCGAGGAGCTGGGGTTCGCCGGGCTTTCGGCGATCTTCCTGCTCTACGGGCTGCTGGTGGAGCGCGGTTTCCGGGCCGGGCTGGCGCTGCGCGACCCGTTCGGGCGGCTGCTCGCGGTGGGGCTGGCGTCGATCGTGGCGCTCCAGGTGTTCGTGATCGCGGGCGGGGTGACCGGGCTGATCCCGCTGACGGGGATGGCGATGCCGTTCCTGGCGCAGGGCGGCTCGTCGGTCGTCACCAACTGGGCGATCGTGGCGCTGCTGATCCGGGTCAGCGACTCGGCGCGCGGCCAGGTGGACGGGGGACCGGCGCTGTGACCAAGTACATCAGGCACCCGGCGGTCCTGTGCGCGCTGCTGCTGGTCGCGCTGCTCGTCAACGCGGTCCGCGTACAGGTCTTCGCGGCCCGCGGGTTCGACGACAATCCGGCCAACCGCCGTTCCGCTATCGCCCGTTACGAGCGTCCGCGCGGTGACATCCTGGTGGGCCGGGAGCGGATCACCGGTTCCCGGGACACCGGTGAGCAGCTTCGCTACGAACGGACGTATCGCGACGGGCCGTTGTGGGCGCCGGTGACGGGGTTCTCGTCGCAGGTGTACGGGACGACGTTCCTGGAGCACGCGGCGGACCCGCTGCTGTCCGGCACCGATCCGCTGCTGACGCCGTTCCCGCTGTGGAACGAGTTGACCCGGCGGCTGACGCCCGGCGGTGATGTCGTCACGACGCTCGACGCGGCGGCGCAGCGGGCGGCGTTCAGCGGGCTGCGGGGGCGCAAGGGCGCGGTGGCCGCGGTGGACCCGTCGACGGGGCGGATCCTCGCGCTCGTGTCGACGCCGTCGTACGACCCGGCGGAGCTGTCGGGGAACGCGGCGGCGACCGGGCGGGCGTGGGCGCGGCTGAACGGGGACCCGGACAAGCCGATGCTCAACCGGGCGATCCGGCAGACGTATCCGCCGGGTTCGACGTTCAAGGTGGTGACGGCGGCGGCCGCGCTGGACGCCGGTGTGGTCACCGACCTGGACGCGCCGACCCGCTCCCCCGTGCCGTACACGCTGCCCGGCACCACGACCGCGCTGACCAACGAGGGCGACGGCTGCGAGGACGCCCCGGTGCGGGAGGCGTTCGAGTGGTCGTGCAACACGGTGTTCGCGAAGCTGGGGGTGGAGGTGGGGGTGGCCAGAATGGCGGCCACGGCGCGGGCGTTCGGGTTCAACGAGGGCGGGCTGCGGGTGCCGTTCGCGGTGGCGCGTTCCACCTTCGACACGTCGGTGGACAGGGCGCAGCTCGCGCTGTCGTCGATCGGGCAGTACAACACCCGGGCGACGCCGTTGCAGATGGCGATGGTGTCGGCGGCCGTCGCCGACGACGGGCTGCTGCGGCGGCCCTATCTGGTGGAGCGGACCACCACGGACGACGGGAACACGGTGGGGACGCCGGGGGCCCGGTCTGCGCGGCAGGTGATGAGCCCGGGGACGGCGATGCGGATGCGGGAGTTGATGGAGGACGTGGTGACCGAGGGCACCGGCGGCAACGCGGCCGTCCCGGGTGCCGTGGTCGGCGGCAAGACCGGTACCGCGCAGCACGGTGTCGGCAACTCCGGTACGCCGTACGCCTGGTTCGTGTCGTGGGCGCAGGGCGAGCGGGACGTGCGGCCGAGGGTCGCGGTGGCGGTGGTGGTGGAGGACGCGTCGGCGGTCCGCGGTGAGATCACCGGCGGCGGGGTGGCGGCGCCGATCGCGCGGGCGGTGATGGAGGCGGTGCTGAGGGCGCCGGACCGGTGAAGGGGTGGGCGGGGGCACGTAGCCGGAAAGGGGCCGGACCGGGGCGTTGGCCCCGGTCCGGCCGCGCGGTCCATGGCCGGGCGCGGCCGTCGTGACGGCGGCGCACGCGTCGCTCAGTCGATCGCCTTGCGTATCTCCGAGCGAACCTTGAGGGTGGTGGCGGCGGCCTTGGCGAGGTCGATGTCGGCCGGGTCCTTGACGACGGTGTCGGCGGTGACCTCGGCGATCGAGGCGCCGGTGTTCTCGTCGGCCCAGCCGCAGATCGGGAGGGTCAGTTCGGTGCCGGCCTGGGTCTGGGTGAGGACCTCGCAGGTGACCGTGAGGCCGTCCGCGCCCTCGGGGTGGAAGTCCTTGGGGGGGACGGCCACCTTGGCGCCCGCGCCCTGGGCGGCGCCCTTCATCATGTTCTTCCGGGCCAGGTCGGTGTTCTTGAACCGGCCGTACATGCCGGAGACCACGAGGGTGCCCTTGGTCTCGTCGCCGCCGAGGCTGTAGCGGCCGACGGCGGCCCCGTCGACCTTGGCGTCCCAGGAGCCGTCCGCCTCGTCGACGATCTTCTGGCCCTCGGACCGCGAGAGGTCCTCGGAGAGCTGGTAGCTCTCGTCGACCAGCGTCTTGGGCAGGGCGAGCACGAACTCGGCTTCGGGGAAGCCGCTGTTGACGACCTTCGAGCCGATCATCGCGAGCACGACGACGCCCACCACGACGAGTCCGACCACCCCGCCGACGATGCCGAGGATGAGCCCGGTGCGCCGCTTCTTGGGCGGCGGCGCCATCGGGGCGCCCCAGCCGTAGGGCGGCTGCTGCTGCGGGTAGGGGCCCGCGCCGTAGGGCTGTTGTCCCGGCGGGGGCGGGTACGGGCCCTGCTGCGGGGGCTGTTGGGCGTAGGGGCCGGGGCCGGGCGGCGGGGGCTGCTGGCCGTAGGGGTTCTGCTGGGGCGGTTGGCCGTACGGGGGCTGCGGAGGCTGCTGGCCGTACGGGCCCTGGGGCGGCGGCTGTTGGCCGTGCGGGCCCTGGGACGGCGACTGTTGGCCGTGCGGGTTCTGTGGCGATGGCGGCATGGACACGCTGAAACGCTACTGCATCGGGGCGAAAGCCCGCCCACCCGCGGGCGGCGCCCGGCGCAACTCGTCGCGCCCAGGGGATTGACGGCCTTGCTGACAAGCAGTCTCATAAGAGTCGGTGGATGTGACCCCGGGTAACAAGGTGGGAGAACCATGACGACCCTGACGGAAACCGAGGCGCTGGAGGGGCTGCGCGACGCGCTCGGTCTGCTCAAGGACCGCGAGCAGGTGGCCGAGCGGCTGCTCGCCTCATCCGCCAAGCACTCGTTCGACCCCGACAAGGAGCTCGACTGGGACGCGCCCTTCGAGGAGGGCAAGTGGTTCTGGCCGCCGGAGCTGGTGTCGCTGTACGACACCCCGATGTGGAAGCGGATGAGCGAGGAGCAGCGCATCCTCCTCTCCCAGCACGAGGCCGCCGCGCTCGCCTCCCTCGGCATCTGGTTCGAGCTGATCCTGATGCAGCTGCTGGTCCGGCACATCTACGACAAGTCGGCGACCAGCGCGCACGTGCGGTACGCGCTCACCGAGATCGAGGACGAGTGCCGGCACTCCAAGATGTTCGCGCGGCTGATCTCGCGCGGCGACACCCCCTGGTACCCGGTGAGCCGGGTCCACCAGAACCTGGGCCGGCTGTTCAAGACCATCTCGACCACCCCGGGCTCCTTCACCGCGACCCTGCTGGGCGAGGAGGTCCTCGACTGGATGCAGCGGCTGACCTTCCCCGACGAGCGGGTGCAGCCCCTGGTCCGCGGGGTCACCCGCATCCATGTCGTCGAGGAGGCCCGGCACGTCAGGTATGCCCGTGAGGAGCTGCGGCGGCAGATGGTGACGGCCCCGAAGTGGTCGCAGGAGTTCACCCGGGTCACCTCGGGCGAGTTCGCCCGGGTCTTCTCGGTGGCCTTCGTCAACCCCGAGGTGTACACGAACGTCGGGCTGGACCGGCGCGAGGCCATGGCGCAGGTGAAGGCCAGCGGCCACCGCAGGGAGGTCATGCAGAGCGGCTCCCAGCGGCTGACCGACTTCCTCGACGACATCGGCGTGCTGCGCGGGGTGGGCCGCCGGCTCTGGAAGGCGTCCGGGCTGCTGGCATAGGTGGCGGGCGGGGGGGCCGGTTACGCTGCGGAGCATGACGTCCTCGGCCCCGACCCCCGCCTACCGCCGCCTCAGCGTCGAGGAACGCCGCAGCCAGCTCCTCGACGCCGCGCTCGGCCTCTTCGCGCACCGCGCCCCCGAGGACGTCTCGCTCGACGACGTGGCGGAGGCGGCCGGGGTGTCGAGGCCCCTGGTGTACCGGTACTTCCCCGGCGGCAAGCAGCAGCTGTACGAGGCCGCCCTGCGGTCCGCCGCGGACGAGCTGCGGCACTGCTTCGACGAGCCGCGCGAGGGCCCGCTGCTGAGCCGGCTCGGCCGCGCCCTCGACCGCTACCTAGCCTTCGTCGACCAGCACGACGCCGGGTTCAGCGCGCTGCTCCAGGGCGGCAGCGTCGTCGGGACGTCCCGCACGACAGCCATCGTGGACGGCGTCCGCCGGGCCGCGGCCGAGCACATCCTCCGCCACCTGGACGCCACCGACCCCGGGCCCCGGCTGCGGATGACCGTACGGGTGTGGATCACCGCCGTCGAGGCGGCGTCGCTGATCTGGCTCGACGAGGGGAAGCAGCCGCCGCTCGACGAGTTGCGGGACTGGCTGGTCGACCAGTTCGCGGCCGTCCTGACGGCGACCGCCGCCCGGGACCCGCAGACCGCCGCGCTGGTGCACGCGCTGGCCGGGGATGTCTGACACTGGTGCCGTGAAGAGACAGGACACCCCCTTCGAGGGCGGCCCCATGGACGGCCGGGCGCTGCCCGTGCTGCTGGGCCCGACCGGGCATCCGCCCAAGACCTACCGCATCCCCGTCCCCGACGCGGCCGGCGGCCCGCCCACCGTGCTGGTCTACCGCCGGGTCCCGCGCGGCCACAGCAGACGGCTGGGCGTCCCGCAGGGCTGGAAGTACGTGTTCGACCCGGAGGGCAGGAAGGGCGGCGGCCTGAAGTGGCCGTGGTCCAGGCCGGACGGACGCGGGGACGCCGCGCCGGGCTCCGCGCGGGACGACACCGACGGGTGACCCGGTTGGGCCGAACCGCCCACCCGGCGCGCGGAACGGGCCGGCCCGCCTGATGCTCGCGATGCGGAGCGGACGGGCCGCTGCGCACCGGAGGTGATGACGTGTCAGGAAGGCTTCTGCGCCTGGTCTGTACGGCGGCGACGGCCGGCGCGCTCCTCGCTCCGCTGCCGGCGGCGGCCGCCCCCGACCCGGGCGGCACCCGCCTCACCACCGACGCCCCCTCCCCCGCCGCGACAAACGCCCCCTCCGACGCCGGGACGGACGGCGCCACCGCCCCGGGCCCGGAGGGCGAGAGCGCGGCGGCGCCCGGAAACCGTTCCGTCGCCGAGCTGCTGACAGAGCTTCAGGAGCTGTACCGCAAGGCCGAGCAGGCCACCGAGACCTACAACGCCACCGCCGAGCGGCTGAAGCGCGGGCGGGCCGAGGTGGCCCGGCTGGACGGCGAACTGGCCCGCGCCAGGCTGACGTTGCGCGACAGCAAGGGCGCGGCGGGCCGGCTCGCCCGGCAGCAGTACCAGGGCAGCTCGGGCCTCTCCCCCTATCTGCGGCTGCTCCTGGCGCACGACCCGCAGCAGGCCCTCGACCAGGGCCATGTCATCGGCCAGGTGGCAAGGGAGCGCGCCGAGACGCTGGGCCGGGTGAGCGGTGACGCGAAGAAGGCGGCCGAACTGGCCCGCAAGGCCCGCAAGGCCCTGGACGACCAGGTCGCGCTGGCCGACCGGCAGGAGAAGGACCGCGAGGGCGTCCAACGCGGCCTCCGGGACGTGGAGGCCCTGCTCGCCGCCCTCACCCCCGGGCAGCTCACCGCGCTGGCGGAGTTCGAGCGGCGGGGCGTCGACCGGGAGCAGCGGAAGCTGGTGACATCCGGCGCCCTGAGCACCGTCCGCAGGCCGTCGGGGCAGGGCGACCGGGCGATCGACTACGCGCTGCGCCAGCTCGGGAAGGACTACGAGTGGGGCGCGGAGGGGCCCGAGACGTACGACTGCTCGGGTCTGACGTCGAAGGCGTGGGAGCACGCGGGCGTCCCGATCCCGCGCACCAGCGAGGAGCAGTGGGCCCGGCTGCGGCACATCCCGCTCACCGAGCTGCGCCCGGGTGACCTGGTGGTCTACTTCCCCGAGGCGACGCATGTGGCGCTGTACCTGGGTGAGGGGAAGGTGGTCCAGGCCCCCAGGACGGGCGAGCAGGTGATGATCTCGCCGATGGCGATCCATCCGATCCTGGGGGCGGTGCGCCCGGACCCGGCCGCCTGACGGCGGCGGTTACGCGCCGGTCAGCGAAGCCAGGTACGCGTTCGTCTTCTCGGGCTCGTAGAAGAAGTTCTCGAAGTCCGCCGGGTTGTCGAAGCCGTTGGCGAACCGGTCGGCGGCGGGCTGGAGTTGGCCGGCCGCGCCGATCAGGTTCAGGACGTGCTCCGGGGGCGGCGACAGCATCGCGTTGGTCCACTTGGTGACGTGCCGCGCGGTCTCCCAGTAGCGGTCGAACGTCGCCTGCATGAAGGTTTCGTCGAACTCCCTGTCGCCGTGCTCCAGGATCGACGCGAGGTACGCGGCGGCGCACTTGGACGCGGAGTTGGAGCCCTGCCCGGTGATCGGGTCGTTGGCGACGACGACGTCGGCGACACCCAGGACCAGGCCGCCGCCGGGCAGCCGGCCGATCGGGTTGCGCACGGTCGGCGCGTACCGTCCCGCCAAAACCCCGCCCGCGTCGGTCAGTTCGGCCTTCGTGGCGCGGTCGTGCTCCCAGGGCGTGAACGTCTTCATCAGGTCGAGGGTCAGGGCGAGGTGCTCGTTCGGGTCCTTGACGCCGGCGAAGGCGTCCAGCGGGCCGCCGGGTACGCCCTCCCAGAACAGGATGTCGGCGCGGCCCGAGGTGGTCAGCGTCGGCATCACGAACAACTCGCCGACGCCGGGCACCAGGTTGCAGCGGACCGCGTCGAACTCCGGGTGCTCGGGACGCGGGCCCAGGCCGTGCACGTACGACACGGCGAGGGCGCGCTGCGGCTCGCTGTACGGCGAACGGGCCGCGTCCCGGCCGAACATGGAGACCAGCTCGCCCTTGCCCGCCGAGACCAGGACCAGGTCGTAGGCGCGGGAGAAGTAGTCGAGGTCGGAGACGGCCGCGCCGTGGATGACGAGTTGGCCGCCGCGCTGCGCGAACGTCTCCATCCAGCCGGCCATCTTGACCCGCTGGTCGACCGACTGGGCGTAGCCGTCGAGCCTGCCGACCCAGTCGATCGCGCGCTGCGAGGGGCCGGGGTCGAAGGAGCCGGGGGCGGCGACCGAGACGCCGAGGCCCTCGATCCGCGGGGCCTGGGACTCCCAGAAGTTCAGCTGGAGGTCGCGCTCGTGCTGGAGCGCGGTGTGGAACATGCACTGCGTCGACATGACCCGGCCGGTGCGGATCTCGTCCGCCGTCCGGTTGGACATCAGGGTGACCTCGTACCCGTTCGACAGGAGTCCGAGGGCGAGTTGGAGTCCGGACTGGCCGGCTCCCACGACGAGTATCTTCCGCATGCGGTGGTGTCTCCTACCGGGCTGACGAGGGCGGGACGGTCGGGCTGCCAGGACCGCTCGGGGCGGCCCGGGACCGCTCGGCTACTCGGGGGTCTCCTCGAGCGCGTGGGCCACGAGGGCGAGCAGGGTCTCGATGGCCGAGATCCGGCGCCGGGCATCCATGATCATGACAGGGACGCGGGCGGGGATCGTCAACGCCTCCCGCACGTCCTCGGGCCGGAACAGCTCGCTGCCGTCGAAGTGGTTGACGGCGACGACGTACGGCAGCCCGCAGCTCTCGAAGTAGTCGAGCGCCGGGAAGCAGTCCTTCAGGCGGCGGGTGTCGGCCAGCACGACGGCGCCGATCGCGCCGCGCACCAGGTCGTCCCACATGAACCAGAACCGCTGCTGGCCCGGCGTGCCGAACAGGTAGAGCACCAGGTCGTCGTCGAGCGTGATGCGGCCGAAGTCCATGGCCACGGTGGTGGTCAGCTTGCCCGGCGTGGCGGTGAGGTCGTCGGTCTCCGCGCTCGCCTCGGTCATCAGCGCCTCGGTCTGCAACGGCGTGATCTCCGAGACGGCGGTGACCAGCGTCGTCTTGCCGACGCCGAAGCCGCCCGCCACGACGATCTTCGTGGCGACCGGGGCGCGGGTGCGGTCCGTCTGCCACGACTTGAGGTTCTCGTCGGTGTCGGCGACACCCTCGACGAGAGGGGTGACGCCCCGGGCGGCGTCGGTGACGTCAGAGACGACGGAGTCCACTCAGCACCCTTTCCAGCAGAGCGCGGTCCGGACGGCCTGTGCCGTGGCCGGTGCCGGTTCCGTACACACGGATCTTTCCCTGGTCCGCGAGATCGCTCAGGAGCACGCGGACCACGCCGAGCGGCATCTTCAGCAGCGCGGCGATCTCGGCCACCGTGCGCATACGGCGGCAGAGTTCGACGATGGCCAGCATCTCCGGCATGACCCGGCTGCTGAGCTGACGCCCCGTCAGTTCCTTGCGCTCCTCGGGGGCTTCGAGCGCCGCCACGAACGTCTCGACGAGCAGGACGTGTCCGAAGCGGGTGCGGCCGCCGGTGAGCGAGTAGGGCCGGACCCGGGCGGGCTTGCGGTCCCCGCCGCGGACCGGCAGCTGCGACTTGGGGGTACTGGTCATCGGGTACTCCCGGCCGACTCGGTCTCCAGGGATTTCCGTAGCTCGCTGCGGAGTTCGGGCGTCAGCACATGGCCGGCCCGGCCGACGAACAGCGCCATGTGGTAGGCGACGACGCTCATGTCGCAGTCCGCCGAGCCGTGCACGCCGAGCAGCGAGCCGTCGCTGATCGACATGACGAACAGGCTGCCCTCGTCCATCGCGACCATGGTGTGCTTGACCGTGCCGAAGTCCATCAGCTTGGCGGTGCCGATGGTGAGGCTGCCGATGCCGGAGACGACGGTGGCGAGGTCGGCGGCCGAGCCGCGCGGTCCGCCCGACCGGCCCGCGCCCGGCTGCCTGGCCTCGTCGTTGCGGTCGGGGTCGGAGGAGAGCAGGAGCAGCCCGTCGGAGGAGACCACGGCGACCGACTCGATACCGGGCACCTCCTCGACGAGGTTCGTCAACAGCCAGTGCAGATTGCGGGCCTCGCTGCTCAGCCCGAAGGTACTGGACGCGGTCAACTGCTTGCCTCCTCGACAGGGCCCCCCGTGGCTTCTTCTGCGGTGGCCGAGCCGGTGCGGGACGCGGCCGGTGGCGTCGCCTCTCCGGTGTGTTCGGCGATTTCCGCCTGGACGTCGCGGTGACCGGCCTCCGCCCCCCGGCGGAAGCCACCGAGACGGCGGCGGAGTGCGTCGGCGTCAAGGGACGCGTTGTGCGGGCGCTGCTGGGGAGCCGGTTCGGTGATCTTCGGGGTGCGCTTGGGGAGGCCCTTGTCGGTGACCTCGTCGTCGTCCTCGGCACGCTGGTGCTCGGCCGCGCTCCCCGCCGCCGGGTCCGCCGCGGCCCGGTCATGGGCGGTGCCCGCGCTCGCGCTGCCGCCCGCGCTCCCGGCGGGACGGTCGGCGGCCTCGGGCGCGGGACGGTCGGCGGCCTCGGGCGCGGCCGGCTCCTGCGGCTGCTCCTTGGCCGGGTTCTCCTGGGCCGGCCGCTCTTGGGCCGGGTTCTCCTGGGCTGGCTTCTCCCGGGCCGGCTTCTCCCGGGCCGGCTTCTCCCGGGCCGGCTTCTCCTGGGCCGGGACGAAGAGTTCCATCGTCGTCTCGGGGTGCGCCTCGGTGCCCGGCTCGGGGTGCGGCTCGGCCGGGGCGTCCCCGGCCGGGGCGGGGCTCGGCTCGGCCGGTGTGTCCTGGGCGAGGTCGGGGTGCGCCTCGCGGACGGCGTCCTCCGCCAGGGCGACCAGCGGGTCGGCGTGCGGGGCGCGGGCGTGCAGGACGTTGGAGTTGGCCTCGGCGTCGGCGCCCGGCAGCGAGACCGACGGGGCGGCGGCGGGCGCGGCGGCCGGGGCGGGCACAGCCGCCGACGGCGCGGTGGCCAGCAGCGTCGTCGGGAGGACGGCGACGGCGGCGATCCCGCCCTGCTTCTGCTCGCGCAGCTTGACGCGCACCCCGTGCCGGTGGGCGAGCCGGGCGACGACGTACAGGCCGAGGCCGAGCCCCTCCTCGCCCTCCTGGTCGTAGGGCGACTCCGGGTCGAACTCGGCGAGACGGGTGTTGAGCCGGCCCATCCGCTCGGCGGTCATGCCGATGCCCTCGTCCTGCACGGAGAGCATCACCTCGCCGTTCTCCAGGAGCCAGCCGGAGACCTCGACGGGCAGGTCGGGCGGCGAGAACGAGGTGGCGTTCTCCATCAGTTCGGCGAGCAGGTGGGAGAGGTCGTCGGCGGCGAACCCGGCCACGTGCGCGTGCGGCGGCAGCGCGGAGATCCGGACCCGCTCGTAGCGCTCGATCTCGCTGACGGCGGCGCGGACCACGTCGATCAGCGGGACCGGGCCCGCGCTCTGCTGGACGTGTTCGGTGCCGGCCAGCACCAGGAGGTTCTCGCTGTGCCGGCGCATCACGGTGGCGAAGTGGTCGAGCTTGAAGAGGGTGGCGAGCCGCTCCGGGTCCTGCTCGCGCTCCTCCAGGCCCTCGATGACGGCGAGTTGGCGCTCGACGAGCCCCAGCGTGCGCAGCGCGAGGTTGACGAAGGTGGAGCCGATGCTCTCCCGCAGCTTGTCCAACTGGTCGCTGGAGTCGGCGACTTCGGCGCGCAGCTCCTCGCGGGCGTCGGCCATCCGCTGGCGCTGTCC
The DNA here is from genome assembly GCF_005222485.1 of Streptomyces griseoviridis. Lineage (NCBI taxonomy): Bacteria > Bacillati > Actinomycetota > Actinomycetes > Kitasatosporales > Streptomycetaceae > Streptomyces > Streptomyces griseoviridis. The sequence continues at coordinate 5,948,489 of NZ_CP029078.1, read as the reverse complement.
GACCAGGTGCTTGCGGTCGGACTCCAGCGTGGTGACCCGCTCGTGCAGGGCGACGGCGTGCGCGTGCAGGGTGTTGACGGAGCGGATGGCGCGGGCGAACTCGTCGTTGCGGCCGGTGAACGCGACGGGTTCCTCGGCGGCCGGGTTCTCCGCCTCGGCCAGCCGCGCCGAGCCGAGGCGCAGCACGGCGAGCGGGCGGGTGAGGGTGCGGGCCATGGCGGTGGCGACGCCGACGGCGAGCAGCAGCAGCGCGCCGAGGGCCGCGATCCGGATCTCCAGGGCGGTGACGTCGTCGTCGCGGAGCCCCGCGAGGTCCTTGGTCCTGCGCTCGTAGAGGGCGGACTCGGCGCCGCGCATCAGGTCGACGCGGGCGGAGAGCGCGGCCTCGGCCTTGGTGGCGTTGGTGCCCAGCTCGGAGTCGGAGAGCGTCGGCTGGTCGGTGAGGGCGGCGAGGTACTTCTCGGCGGAGTTGACCTCGGGGCCGGTGACCGTGGAGTCGTAGGAGGCGCGGGTGGCCTTGGGGGCGGTGTCGCGGAAGTCGGAGAGCGCCGCGTCGGAGCGCAGCCTGGCCTGCTGGGCGGCGGCGGTGAGGGCGTCGCGCTGCTTGGCGTCGGACGCGGTGGAGGAGGTGGTCGTCGACGGCAGCCCGGTGAGCGGGTCGATGACGGTCTGGGTGGTGCGCGGCACGCTGAGCGCGGCGAGCAGCAGACCGCGGGCGGCGGCGGCCTGCTGGACGGCGGAGTCCAGTTCGGCGAGCGCGTGGGCGCCCGATCCGGCCCTGGGCGGGATCTGGTCGGCGAGCTGCTCGGCGAGCCGGTGGAGTTCGGTGATGGCGGCCGAGTAGGCGTCGTGGGCCTCCAGGGCGCTGCTGCGGCCGGTGAGGGCGTTGCGGCGCAGGGTGGCGACGGCGTCCAGGTCGGCGCGCAGGTCGGCGGAGGTGGCCGTGTCGGCGCGGAGTTCCTCGACCTGCCGGTCGACGCGGGCGCTGCGCTGCTCGGTGGGCGTCTTCGACTTGGCGCGGCCGGCCGCGATCCACGCGGTGACCTCGTCGCGTTCGTCGGCCAGCGAGTGGGCGAGGCCGAGGGCGTCCTTGGTCTGCCCGGCGAGCGTCACCAGCTCCTGGGCGTCCTTGAGCTGCCCGGAGGCGGCGAGCACGGAGGGCGCGCCGGCCGCGGCGATGGCGGCGGCCACGACGGTCACGGCGATGATGAGCCGGTTGCGTACGTGGGTGGGGCGGCCCTTGCCGATGACGGGTCCGCCGGTCTCGGGGACGCGCTCCGCGCCCACCGCGGGGTCCGTCTGCTTGCCTGTGCGACGAGGCCGCGTCTTCTGCACCGGTGCTCGCATTCCTGACTCGTGAAACCCATCACCCGGGTGACATCGCGTCACACGATGCCGAACCGCGTGTACACCTTCCCCCAAGTGCTCGGCCTGGTGGCGAGCGGGGGCTGCCTTCACCGGGCCCCGACCTTCCCAGCGCCGGTGGGCGGTGGCCGCGCATCAACCGCTCCGCCACCCGAAGGAGTGAACATCGGAGGGGAGTTGGCGGGCAAGTCACGCGACGTGTTCCCGCGGGCGCCGCCGGTGGGCCGGTTGGACGTCGGCGGCGGGCGATGGCACTATGTGCCGCCGCGCGGTGGACGGGTGGTGGATTACCCCGCAAAACAGGCGTCTGACCTGCGCGGTCACGTCAATTCGCGCGGCGATGCCAGCCTTTGGCTGAGCTTGTGAAGGCATCGTGCAGACTGGCTGGATGCGTACGGAACTTGTGTCGGAGCCCGGTGATCCCGCCCGCCCCAACGAGGACTTCGCCGGGGTCCTGCTTCCCGCGTCCGGCCGCGGCGGCACGGTCGTCGTCCTGGACGGAGTCACCCCGCCGCGGGGGGCGACGGGGTGTCTGCATTCGGTCCCGTGGTTCACGGCGCGGCTCGGCGGGGCGCTGACCGAACTGACCGTTTCCCGCCCGGATATGCCACTGGCGGAGGCGCTGGCCCACGCCATCGGGCGCACGGCGGGGCTCCACGCGGACACCTGTGACCTTTCTCACCCACGAACCCCGCAGGCCACGGTGGTGCTGGCGCGGTGGCAGGGCGACGCCGTCGAGTATCTGGTGCTGTCGGACTCGGCGCTGCTCGTCGAGTCCCCCGACGGGAAGGTCACGCCGTTCCTCGACGACCGGTTGGCCCGGCTGCCCCGCTCGGCGCTGGCCACGGACGCCATGGTCGACGCCGAACTCCGCAACAGGGAGGGCGGGTTCTTCACGGCGGCCGCCGATCCCTCGGTGGCCGCCCGCGCGGTCACGGGCACGCTGCCAAGGTCTGAGGTGCGGGCCCTGGTGGCGCTGACCGACGGGGCGACGCGCTGGGTGGAGACGTTCCGTGAGGGCGGTTGGGCCGACTGCCTCGACGTGGTCCGCGCGGAGGGCGCGGAGGCGCTGGTGGAGCGGGTGCGGGTGCTGGAACGGGCAGACACCGGGCGGGTGTTCCTGCGCCGGAGCAAGACGCACGACGACGCGACGGTGGTGTACGCGGAGCTGTGAACGGCGGCGGGGGCGGGCCACGGCGGACGGCGGCCGGTGCGCGGTGCGCGCAGGCCCGTCGGTCTCTCGGGAGCGGGCCGGTCGGCTCTCGTCGCTCGGCGTCCGCTGGTCACCGTCCGTCGGTCAGCGTTCCATGACGCCGTTCAACTGGGCGAGCAGCCGGGCGAGTTCGGCGACCTCGCGGCGGTCCCAGTGGTTGAGCTGGCTGACGTAGCGGGCGCGGCGGGCCTCGCGGACCCGGCCGACCCGGCTGCGGCCCTCGTCGGTGAGGTGGACGAGCCAGGCGCGGCCGTCCGCCGGATCGGGTTCGCGGGCGACCAGGCCCAGGTCCTCGAGGGCGCGCAGCTGGCGGGACATGGTGGCCTTGCCGACGCCGATGTAACCGGCCAGCTCGGTGGCGCGCTGGCGGCCGTACTCGTCGAGGCGGACCAGCAGGCCGTAGGCGGCGGGCTCCAGGTCGGGGTGGACCTCGCGGGCCATCTCGCCCTGGTTGGCGCGGGCGCGCCGCAGCAGGACGGTCAGCTCGCGTTCGAGGGACAGGTACTCCTGGTCGGCGCCGGCCACCACCGCTTCGCCCCGGTGTGCGTCGCCGTTTCCGCTTCCGTGCACGTCAGCCCCTGCCTAGGTTGTCCCGGCCGGTCACCCGGTCCGGTTTCCCGGTCCTGAAAGTTTCCGCCGGGCGCCGTCATCGCCGCAGCTCGGCAAGTATTTCGCAGGCGTAGACCAACGGCGTCGTCCGGGCCCTCTTCCCAGTGGCCGGTCTACGTGCGTAGCGTCGACGACAGGCACCCACTGGCATGCGCACGCCACCAGCGCACGGAGCCGTGTACCCGAGTATCCGCATATCCGCGCACCCGCATATCCGCGCACCCGCACGCCCCCATATCGGCACGCCCGCGTATCTGCATACCCGAGCACCCGCGCCCCCGCTCCCCGCAGCTCCTCCCCCCACCGTGCACCACCGGCCTTTCGAAAGGCATGCCATGCCCCTGCGCAGACCCGGTCCGCCCCGCCGCAGGACCGCCCGCTCCCTCGTCGGCGCGCTCCTGCTCGCCGCCCTCTGTCTGACCTGCGCGGTCCCGGCCTCGGCCGCGGCCACGCCCGCCCGCGGCTCCGCCTACCTGGGCATGGGCGTCCTCGCCCATGACGGCAGCGCGGGCAGCCCCACCACCGGCGACGCCACCCAGACCGAGGGCGTCGACGTCTCCGGCTACCAGGGCAACGTCGCCTGGTCCACGCTGTGGAGCAGCGGGGTGCGCTGGGCCTACACCAAGGCGACGGAGGGCACCTACTACACCAACCCGTACTTCGCCCAGCAGTACAACGGCTCCTACGACGTCGGCATGATCCGCGGCGCCTACCACTTCGCGACCCCGGACACCACGTCCGGCGCCACCCAGGCCAACTACTTCGTCGCGAACGGCGGCGGCTGGTCCAAGGACGGCAAGACGCTGCCGGGCGTCCTCGACATCGAGTGGAACCCTTACGGCGACGCCTGCTACGGCAAGTCGGCGAGCGCGATGGTCAGTTGGATCGCCGACTTCCTGAACACCTACCGGTCGCGCACCGGGCGGGACGCGGTGATCTACACGGCCGCCAGCTGGTGGAGCCAGTGCACGGGCGACTACGCGGGCTTCGCCACCGCCAACCCGCTGTGGGTCGCCCGCTACGCCTCCGACCCGGGCACGCTCCCGGCCGGCTGGCCGTACTACACGATGTGGCAGTACACGTCGTCAGGGCCGACCGTCGGCGACCACGACAAGTTCAACGGCGCCCTCGACCGGGTCGTCGCCCTCGCCAACGGCTGAGCGCCCGCGCGGGCGGCGCACCCGGCGCCGCCCGGACCGCGAAACCTCCGCGCGGGCGCGGGAAGCGTCTCCCCACCCGGGCGTCCATCCGTCTCGCCGCAGCCTCCGCGCGGGCGCGGGAAAGGCCCGGACCCCGCTCGGGACCCGGGCCTCACCGCTCCGACGGCGTCCGTCACGCCGCCGCCGGAACCTCCGACGCCGCGCCGCTCACCGCCGGTGCGAGCGCCAGCTCGAGGACCTGGCGGACGTCCGTGACGGTGTGCACGTCCAGCTTCTCCAGCACCTCCGCCGGGACGTCGTCCAGATCGGCCTCGTTGCGCTTGGGGATGATCACCGTGGTGACGCCCGCGCGCTGGGCGGCCAGCAGCTTCTGCTTGACGCCGCCGATCGGCAGCACCCGCCCGGTCAGCGAGACCTCGCCGGTCATCGCCACGTCCGTGCGCACCAGGCGTCCGGAGAGCAGCGACGCCAGGGCCGTCGTCATGGTGACGCCGGCGCTCGGGCCGTCCTTGGGGACCGCGCCCGCCGGGAAGTGGATGTGCACGCCCCGGTCCTTCAGGTCGCCGACCGGCAGCTCCAGTTCGGCGCCGCGCGAGCGCAGGAAGCTCAGCGCGATCCGCGCCGACTCCTTCATCACGTCGCCCAGCTGGCCCGTCAGGGTCAGGCCCGCCGCGCCGGTCTCCGGGTCGGCGAGGGACGCCTCGACGTAGAGCACGTCGCCGCCCGCCCCGGTCACCGCGAGGCCGGTGGCCACGCCGGGCACCGCGGTGCGGCGCTCGGCCGGGTCCTGCGCGGACTCCGGCACATGGTGCGGCCGGCCGATCAGACCGCGCAGCTCACCGTCGGTGACGGTGAACGGCAGCTCCCGCTCGCCCAGTTCGTGCTGGGCGGCGATCTTGCGCAGCAGCCGGGCGATCGACCGCTCCAGGGTGCGCACGCCCGCCTCGCGGGTGTACTCGCCCGCCAGCTTGCGCAGCGCGCTCTCCTGGAGGGTCACCTCGTCGGCGGCGAGACCGGCCCGCTCCAGCTGGCGCGGGAGCAGGTGGTCGCGGGCGATGACGACCTTCTCGTCCTCGGTGTAGCCGTCGAGGCGGACCAGTTCCATCCGGTCGAGGAGCGCCTCGGGGATGGCTTCGAGGACGTTGGCGGTGGCGAGGAACACCACGTCGGACAGGTCGAGTTCGACCTCCAGGTAGTGGTCGCGGAAGGTGTGGTTCTGGGCCGGGTCGAGGACTTCGAGCAGGGCTGCGGCGGGGTCGCCGCGGAAGTCGGAGCCGACCTTGTCGATCTCGTCGAGCAGGACGACCGGGTTCATCGAACCGGCCTCCTTGACGGCCCGGACGATCCGGCCGGGCAGCGCGCCGACGTAGGTGCGCCGGTGGCCGCGGATCTCCGCCTCGTCCCGGACTCCGCCGAGGGCGACCCGGACGAACTTGCGGCCCATGGCGTGCGCGACCGATTCGCCGAGCGAGGTCTTTCCGACCCCGGGCGGCCCCACGAGGGCCAGGACCGCGCCGCCGCGCCTGCCCCCGATCACCCCGAGGCCGCGTTCGCCGCGGCGCTTGCGGACGGCCAGGTACTCGGTGATGCGCTCCTTCACGTCCGCGAGGCCCGCGTGCTCGGCGTCCAGGACGGAACGGGCCCCCTGGATGTCGTAGGAGTCCTCCGTCCGCTCGTTCCAGGGCAGTTCGAGGACGGTGTCGAGCCAGGTGCGGATCCAGGAGCCCTCGGGCGACTGGTCGGAGGAGCGCTCCAGCTTGTCGACCTCCTTGAGGGCGGCCTCGCGGACCCGCTCGGGCAGGTCGGCGGCCTCCACCCGGGCCCGGTAGTCGTCGGACTCCTCACCGGTGTCGGCGCCGTCGCCGTTCAGCTCGCGCAGCTCCTTGCGGACCGCCTCCAGCTGGCGGCGGAGCAGGAACTCGCGCTGCTGCTTGTCGACGCCCTCCTGGACATCCTTGGCGATCGTCTCGGCGACGTCCTGCTCGGCGAGGTGGTCGCGCAGCTGCTGGGTGGCGAGCTTGAGCCGGGCCACCGGGTCGGTGGCCTCCAGCAGCTCGACCTTCTGGTCGGTGGTCAGGAACGGCGAGTATCCGGAGTTGTCGGCGAGCTGGGAGACGTCGTCGATGGCCTGGACGCGGTCGACGACCTGCCAGGCGCCGCGCTTGCGCAGCCAGGCGGTGGCGAGGGCCTTGTACTCCGTGACCAGTTCGGCCGCGTGGCCGGGCAGCGGCTCGGGCACCGTCTCGTCGACGCGGGTGCCCTCGACCCAGAGGGCGGCGCCTGGGCCGGTGGTGCCCGCGCCGATCCGGACCCGCGAGCGGCCCCTGATCAGGGCGCCGGGATCGCCGTCGGCGAGCCGGCCGACCTGTTCGACGGTGCCGAGCACACCGATGCCCGGGTAGGCGCCGTCGATCCTGGGCACCAGCAGCACCCGGGGCTTGCCCGGCTCGGCACCGGCGGCGGCCTGGGCGGCCTCCACCGCGGCGCGGACATCGGCGTCGCTCAGGTCCAGCGGCACCACCATTCCGGGCAGCACGACCTCGCCGTCGAGCGGCAGTACGGGCAGAGTGAGCGAGGTGAACGCCGTGGACTCAGCAGCCATGATCTCCCCTTCGGCAGTCAAGTTGAGCTATGCCGACTCAATGCCGGAGCGGCGCCGAATGTTCCCGTGCCGTTGTTCGCTGTCAGCGATCGGGGCTGCCACCGGGGAGGAGCGGCCGCCTACGATCACCGCGCGGTAACACTCTCGAACCACGGTCAATCATTACAGGGAGATGACATGGACGACCTCGTGCGGGCCTGGGTGGACGGCTGGACCGTGTCCCGCGGCGCCGCCGAGCCGGTCGCCGAGAGCTGGGGCTGGACCATCGACGTCGGCCAGACCGAGCACGTCCGCCGCCATGTCGTCGGCGCCGTGAACGACGACGTCGAGGAGGCCGTCGTGCGGACGGTCGCGGACGGCGTGACCGGCTACGGGGTCTGGCTCAAGGTGTTCGCGCCACCCGAGCTGGTCGGGAAGTGGCTCGGCCCCGGCTGGTGGGTCGACCCGGCGCCCGGCTGCCTGATGTCCGTGCCGCTGGCCCCGGCGGCGACCGCGCCCTTGGCGCTGCCCGACGGCTACCGGCTGCGCGGCTGGACCCGCGGCACCGTCACCCAGGCGCTGGTCACAGCCCCGGACGGCGCCCTCGCGGCGCGCGGCCAGATCACCCCGACCGGACCCACGGCGGTCCTCGACCGGGTCGAGACGGCCCCCGCGCACCGCCGCAAGGGCCTCGGCTCCCTGGTGGTGCGCACCTTGCAGCGCACGGCAGCCGAACACGGCGCCCGCACCGGCGTCCTCGCGGGCACCCCGGAGGGCCAGGCCCTGTACAAGGCCCTGGGCTGGCGCACGTCGGCTCCCCTGACGAGCGCGAAGTTCGTGGGGGTGTAGGGAGCCGGGGGGCGAGGGGCCTCCGTACGCCGGGTGGGGCGCCGCCACCGTGCCGCTCAGGCGGCGGCTGCCCTCCCGCGCCGCTCTCCGCTCCCGCGCCGCTCCCCGCTCCAGCGGCGGACCAGGGGCCAGGTCGCCACGCCGATCGTCAGGGCCAGCAGATGACCCCAGTCCGTCATCGGGTCGGCGAAGGCGATCAGGGCCTCCACCAGCTCCCAGGCGTACAGGGCGAGCACCGGCCAGCGCAGCACGTGCGGCAGCAGCCCGCAGAGCGCGCCGACGCTCGCCGCGACGCCGAAGCTGATGCCGTAGTCCATCCGGTGCAGGGAGCTGTCGGGCAGCCGCCCGAACAGCACGGCGACACCCACCGAGCCCTCGGTGACCAGGGTCGCGAGGACATGCCCGAGCAGGAAGACGACCAGGGCCCTGACCCCGCCGATCCGCCGTTCCAGGGCGGTCAGCGCGAGCAGGAACCCGCACGCGTACGGCGAGGTGAAGCCGCCCACCACCCAGAGCGCGCTGCCCAGCAGCACCGGCACCGGCGCCCGCACCAGGTGGGCGACGTCGGTGCTGGTGGCCTCGTGCAGGGCGCGCACCAGGGACGGGTCGGCGTGCTCGACGAAGAGCGAGGTGGCGGCGAGGACGAGCGCGTACCCGAAGGTGAACGGCGTCCCGGCCGGGGTCGGCAGCAGCCGCCAGGGGCGCGGGAGCCCGCGCGCGACGGCGAGCCGGCGCCCCGGGTCCTGATCTGCCGGGGCCGAGGCCGGGGCCGTGCCGGTGGCAGGGGTCACGGCGAGCGCGAGCGCGGGGGTGACGCGCTGGCGGGGCATGCCGTCCAGGAGCGGCGGCGGGCCCGCGGGTTTCGGGTCGGCCTGCACGGCCGCGACGGGTTCCACGGCGAGCGCTCCTTCCGTTCCGGCCCAGCCTTCGGGGGCCGCGGGCCACTGTCCATGACCGGCGTCACACGCGCCGCCGGCCACGGCGGCCTTCGGCACCGAGTCTGCGCCTGCGAGTTGTCAACGAGCTGTCCACGAGCTGTGCAAGGAGCCTGGTCGGGCGAGGGCGGCGGCCGTGCCGGGCGCTCGCTCGTTCGGGTTGTCCGGCACCGGGAATTCCCGTGGCCTTCGGCCCCTGTTCGGGCAGGATGGAGCGATGACCGCCACAGACACCGGGCCTGTCGTCCTCGACCGCCGCGAGGGGCCGTACGGCGAGGTCGTGCTCCGCAGACACGGCGAGCTGTTGCAGATCATCGCCAACGGCTGCTTCCTCATGGACACCTCGGACGGCCGCTCGGAACGGCTGCTGGTGGACGCGGCGCTCGCCGCGCTCGGCCCCCGCGAGCGGCCTTCGGTGCTCATCGGCGGTCTCGGCGTCGGCTTCTCGCTCGCCCACGCGGCGGCCGACGCGCGGTTCGGCGCGATCACCGTCGTCGAGCGGGAACCGGCCATCGTCGACTGGCACCGCGCGGGACCGCTCGCCGCGATCTCCGCCGAGGCGCTCGCCGACCCGCGCACCCGGATCGAGCGCGGCGACCTCCTCGCCCACCTGCGTGAGACGTCCGCCACCTACGACCTCCTCTGCCTGGACATCGACAACGGCCCCGGCTGGACCGTCACCGAGGACAACGACGGCCTCTACCGGCCGGCCGGACTCGCCGACTGCGCGCGCGTGCTGACCCCGGGCGGGGTACTGGCGGTGTGGTCGGCCCAGCCCTCCGCGGATTTCGAAGGAACCCTACGGAATGCCGGTTTCCAGCAGGTGCGTACCGAAGAGATCCCGGTTGCCCGGGGCGTACCCGACGTCGTGCATCTCGCCGTCCGACCTGAATAGCCGAGGCGCGGTCACTCCCCGTACTCTGCTTCCCTGGCGCAGATCATTCGAGCGTCAATCGCAAGCATGCGCAGGCATGAGCTAGTCAACGGATCACCCCACGGATCCGGAAAGCCACTCAGGGGCGGGCGATGGAGCAGACACACACCTCGCACAACGGCGCGACGGCGACCCAGGGCGCCCAGCGCCGGGTACTGGTCGTGGAGGACGATCCGACCATCGTCGACGCCATCGCGGCCCGTCTGCGCGCCGAGGGATTCGTCGTACAGACCGCGGGCGACGGCCCCTCCGCCGTCGACACCGCCGAGGCCTGGCAGCCCGATCTGCTGATCCTCGACATCATGCTGCCCGGCTTCGACGGCCTCGAGGTCTGCCGCCGGGTGCAGGCGCAGCGCCCGGTGCCGGTGCTGATGCTCACCGCGCGCGACGACGAGACCGACATGCTGGTCGGCCTCGGTGTCGGCGCCGACGACTACATGACCAAGCCGTTCTCCATGCGGGAACTGGCCGCGCGGGTGCATGTGCTGCTGCGCCGGGTGGAGCGGGCCGCGCTGGCCGCCACCACGCCCCGCTCGGGCATCCTGCGCCTGGGCGAGCTGGAGATCGACCACGCGCAGCGCCGGGTCAGGGTCCGCTCGGAGGACGTGCATCTGACGCCCACCGAGTTCGACCTGCTGGTCTGCCTGGCGAACACCCCGCGCGCGGTGCTCTCCCGCGAGCAGCTCCTCGCCGAGGTGTGGGACTGGGCGGACGCCTCGGGCACCCGCACCGTCGACAGCCACATCAAGGCGCTGCGCCGGAAGATCGGCGCCGAGCGGATCCGCACCGTGCACGGTGTGGGCTACGCGCTGGAGACCCCGACGCCATGAGCGGCGGGCCGCCCGCACGACGCAACCCGGGGGACGAGCCGTGGGGCGGGGTCCGCCCGTTCTCGGTGAAGACCAAGCTCGGCGCGCTGGTGGTCACCTCGGTGCTGATCACCACCGGTCTGTCGATGATCGCGGTGCACACCAAGACGGAGCTGCGCTTCATCACGGTCTTCTCGATGATCGCCACACTCCTGATAACGCAGTTCGTCGCGCATTCGCTCACCTCCCCGCTCGACGACATGAACGCGGTGGCCCGCTCCATCTCGCACGGCGACTACACCCGCCGGGTGCGCGAGAACCGCCGCGACGAACTGGGCGACCTGGCCCAGACGATCAACGTCATGGCGGACGAGCTGGAGGCCCAGGACCGGCAGCGCAAGGAGCTGGTGGCGAACGTCTCGCACGAGCTGCGCACCCCCATCGCCGGGCTGCGCGCCGTCCTGGAGAACATCGTCGACGGCGTCTCCCCCGCCGACCCCGAGACGATGCGCACGGCCCTGAAGCAGACCGAGCGGCTCGGCCGGCTCGTCGAGACGCTCCTCGACCTCTCCCGCCTGGACAACGGCGTCGTGCCGCTGCGCAAGCGGCGCTTCGAGGTGTGGCCCTATCTGTCGGGCGTGCTGAAGGAGGCCAACATGGCCGTCCCGGCGCGCGCGGGCATCGCCTCGGGCTCCGGGACCCACACCCGTACCGACGTCCATCTGCACCTCGACGTGTCGCCGCCCGAGCTGACCACGCACGCCGACCCCGAGCGCATCCACCAGGTCGTCGCCAACCTGATCGACAACGCGGTCAAGCACAGCCCGGCGCACGGCCGGGTGACGGTGAAGGCGCGTCGCGGCCCGCAGCCCGAGTCGCTTGAGCTGGAGGTCCTCGACGAGGGTCCCGGCATCCCGCGCTCCGAGTGGCACCGGGTCTTCGAGCGGTTCAACCGGGGGGACGCGGGCGCGTCCCCGTCGGGCGGGTCTAAGGCGTCGAGCAGCGACGGCGGCACCGGCCTCGGGCTGGCCATCGCGCGCTGGGCGGTCGATCTGCACGGGGGCCGGATCGGAGTGGCCGAATCCGAGCGCGGTTGCCGGATTCTTGTCACTCTTCCGGGAGAGACTTCCCTTCAAAGTTGACGTAAAGTCCGAGACGCGACCTCAAGATCCACCTCTGTCCGCGCAGCCGGACACGTGTGATCAGGCACACGTCCGCACGCTCGGCGCGCAGGGCCCGGGTCGCGACACCCCGGCACGCCCGAAACAGCGCGGAACCACGCTTGTTTCCCGCCATTTCCAGGCCCGAAACCCGCTCCGCGATGTGACTTACACGACGATGAACCGGCCCGGCCTGACCTTCACCCTCCAGGGGGCGTAGCCTTTATTCCCGCTGTCCATCACCTTGTGAAGCGGAAGAGGGCGGTTGCCGCCGTGTCGCCACAGTCCCCCAGTAACTCGAGCTCCCCCACCCTCCGGGCGGGTGGTGCCACCACGACCGACGCCGACCAAGCGGGCAAGAACCCCGCCGCGGCGTTCGGCGCGAATGAGTGGCTCGTCGACGAGATCTATCAGCAGTACCTCCAGGACCCGAACTCGGTGGACCGAGCCTGGTGGGACTTCTTCGCCGACTACAAGCCCGGCGCAGCCGCCACCCCGGCAGCCGCACCGGCCGCACCCGCCGCACCGGCGGACGCGGCGGCCACCGCGACCACGGGGCCCGCGGCGACCACCGGCACGGCTCAGGCGGCGCCCGCCGCCCCGGCTCCGGCACCCGCGGCACCGCAGCCCGCCGCGGCCGCGCCCGCCGCGGCTCCCGCGAAGGCCGCCGCCCCGGCTCCGGCCGCCGCGCCCGCCAAGCCGGCCGCCGCCGCCAAGCCGAAGGCCGCTCCCGCGGCCGACGCCCCGGGCGGCCCCGAGTACGTGACGCTGCGCGGCCCGGCCGCCGCCGTCGCGAAGAACATGAACGCCTCCCTGGAGCTGCCCACGGCCACGTCCGTGCGCGCGGTCCCGGTGAAGCTGCTGTTCGACAACCGCATCGTCATCAACAACCACCTGAAGCGGGCCAGGGGCGGGAAGATCTCCTTCACGCACCTCATCGGCTACGCGATGGTGCAGGCCATCAAGGCCATGCCGTCGATGAACTGGCACTACGCGGAGAAGGACGGGAAGCCCACCCTCGTCAAGCCGGAGCACGTCACCTTCGGCCTCGCCATCGACCTGGTGAAGGCCAACGGCGACCGCCAGCTCGTCGTCGCCGGCATCAAGAAGGCCGAGACGCTGAACTTCTTCGAGTTCTGGCAGGCCTACGAGGACATCGTCCGCCGCGCCCGCGACGGCAAGCTGACGATGGACGACTTCACCGGCGTCACGGTCTCCCTGACCAACCCCGGCGGCCTCGGCACCGTCCACTCCGTGCCGCGCCTGATGCCCGGACAGTCGGTCATCATGGGCGTCGGCTCCATGGACTACCCGGCGGAGTTCCAGGGCACCAGCCAGGACACCCTGAACAAGCTCGGCATCTCGAAGGTCATGACGCTCACGTCGACCTACGACCACCGGGTCATCCAGGGCGCCGCCTCCGGCGAGTTCCTGCGGGTCGTCGCCAACCTGCTCCTGGGCGACCAGGGCTTCTACGACGACATCTTCGAGGCGCTGCGCATCCCCTACGAGCCGGTCCGCTGGCTCAAGGACATCGACGCCAGCCACGACGACGACGTCACCAAGGCCGCGCGGGTCTTCGAGCTGATCCACTCCTACCGGGTCCGCGGCCACGTCATGGCCGACACCGACCCGCTGGAGTACCGCCAGCGCAAGCACCCCGACCTGGACATCACCGAGCACGGCCTCACCCTGTGGGACCTGGAGCGCGAGTTCGCCGTCGGCGGCTTCTCCGGCAAGTCCCTGATGAAGCTGCGCGACATCCTCGGCGTGCTGCGCGACTCGTACTGCCGCACCACCGGCGTCGAGTTCATGCACATCCAGGACCCCAAGCAGCGCAAGTGGATCCAGGACCGCATCGAGCGCCCGCACACCAAGCCGGAGCGCGAGGAGCAGCTGCGCATCCTGCGCAGGCTGAACGCGGCGGAGGCCTTCGAGACCTTCCTGCAGACCAAGTACGTCGGCCAGAAGCGGTTCTCCCTGGAGGGCGGCGAGTCCGTCATCCCGCTGCTCGACGCCGTGCTGGACTCGGCCGCCGAGTCCCGCCTCGACGAGGTCGTCGTCGGCATGGCCCACCGCGGCCGGCTGAACGTCCTCGCCAACATCGTCGGCAAGTCGTACGCGCAGATCTTCCGCGAGTTCGAGGGCAACCTCGACCCGAAGTCGATGCACGGCTCCGGTGACGTCAAGTACCACCTGGGCGCCGAGGGCACCTTCACCGGCCTCGACGGCGAGCAGATCAAGGTCTCGCTGGCCGCCAACCCGTCCCACCTGGAGACGGTCGACCCGATCATCGAGGGCATCGCCCGCGCCAAGCAGGACATCATCAACAAGGGCGGCACGGACTTCACCGTCCTGCCGGTCGCCCTGCACGGCGACGCGGCCTTCGCGGGCCAGGGCGTGGTGGCCGAGACGCTGAACATGTCGCAGCTGCGCGGCTACCGCACCGGCGGCACGGTCCACATCGTCATCAACAACCAGGTCGGCTTCACCGCGGCCCCCGAGTCCTCGCGTTCCTCCATGTACGCGACGGACGTGGCCCGCATGATCGAGGCCCCGATCTTCCACGTGAACGGCGACGACCCCGAGGCCGTCGTGCGGGTCGCGCGGCTGGCGTTCGAGTTCCGCCAGGCGTTCAACAAGGACGTGGTGATCGACCTCATCTGCTACCGCCGCCGCGGTCACAACGAGTCCGACAACCCGGCCTTCACCCAGCCGCTGATGTACGACCTGATCGACAAGAAGCGCTCGGTGCGCAAGCTCTACACCGAGTCCCTCATCGGTCGCGGCGACATCACCCTGGAAGAGGCCGAGCAGGCGCTCCAGGACTACCAGGGGCAGCTGGAGAAGGTCTTCACCGAGGTCCGCGAGGCCGTCTCGCAGCCGAGCGCGGGACCGGTCTCCGACCCGCAGGCCGAGTTCCCGGTCGCCGTGAACACGGCGATCTCCGCGGAGGTCGTCAAGCGGATCGCCGAGTCCCAGGTCAACATCCCCGACACCTTCCACGTGCACCCGCGTCTGCTGCCGCAGTTGCAGCGCCGGGCCGCGATGGTCGAGGACGGCACGATCGACTGGGGCATGGGCGAGACCCTCGCCGTCGGCTCCCTCCTCCTGGAGGGCACCCCGGTCAGGCTCTCCGGGCAGGACTCGCAGCGCGGCACCTTCGGCCAGCGCCACGCGGTCCTCATCGACCGCGAGACGGGCGAGGAGCACACCCCGCTCCAGTACCTCGCCGAGGAGCAGTCCCGCTACAACGTCTACAACTCGCTGCTCTCCGAGTACGCGGTCATGGGCTTCGAGTACGGCTACTCGCTGGCCCGTCCCGACGCGCTCGTGATGTGGGAGGCGCAGTTCGGCGACTTCGTCAACGGCGCGCAGACGGTGGTCGACGAGTACATCTCGGCCGCCGAGCAGAAGTGGGGCCAGACCAGCGGCGTCACCCTGCTGCTGCCGCACGGCTACGAGGGCCAGGGCCCGGACCACTCCTCGGCCCGCGTCGAGCGGTTCCTCCAGCTCTGCGCCCAGAACAACATGACGGTCGCCATGCCGACCCTGCCGTCGAACTACTTCCACCTCCTGCGGTGGCAGGTGCACAACCCGCACCACAAGCCGCTGGTGGTCTTCACCCCGAAGTCGATGCTGCGTCTGAAGGCCGCCGCGTCGAAGACGGAGGAGTTCACGTCGGGTCAGTTCCGCCCGGTCATCGGCGACTCGACGGTCGACCCGGCCGCCGTCCGCAAGGTCGTCTTCGTGGCGGGCAAGCTGTACTACGACCTGGAGGCCGACCGCCAGAAGCGCGGCGTCACGGACACGGCGATCATCCGCATCGAGCGGCTGTACCCGCTGCCCGGCGCCGAACTCCAGGCGGAGATCGCCAAGTACCCGAACGCCGAGAAGTACCTGTGGGCCCAGGAGGAGCCGGCCAACCAGGGTGCCTGGCCGTTCATCGCCCTGAACCTGATCGACCACCTGGACCTCGCCGTCGGCGCGGACGTCCCGCACGGCGAGCGGCTGCGCCGCATCTCCCGCCCGCACGGCTCGTCGCCCGCGGTCGGCTCGGCCAAGCGGCACCAGGCGGAGCAGGAGCAGCTGGTGCGCGAGGTGTTCGAGGCGTGACCCGCTGACCTCGGCCCGACCGACCGGACGGCCCCGTCGCCCCCCTTGGGGCGACGGGGCCGTCCGCGTCACGGCCGCCTAACCTGGAGGGACAGCACCACCCCGGCCCACGGCCCAGCCCCAGGAGAGCAACCCGTGTACTTCACCGACCGAGGCATCGAAGAACTCGAGAAGCGGCGTGGCGAGGAGGAGGTCACCTTCGAGTGGCTCGCCGAGCAGCTGCGGACGTTCGTCGACCTGAACCCGGACTTCGAGGTACCGGTCGAACGCCTGGCGACCTGGCTGGCCCGGCTGGACGACGACGATGACGGCGACGACGACTGACCGGCGGCCGTTCCGCGCGGCCTGAGTGACCGAGGGGCGCCTCCGGGCGCCCCTCGACGCGTCTCCGCGCCCTCTGACGTGTCCAACGTGTCTCCGCGCCCCCTGACGCGTCTCTGTGACCGTCCGGACCGAACGGGACCGTCGGACCGGACGAGACCGCCGGACCGGACGGGACAGCCCAGGCGGCTCGGGACGCCCAGGTCGCTCGGGGCGTCAGTCGCGGGGGCGGGTCAGGTCGTGGGCGAGGCCCAGCGTGCCGTGCGCCAGCAGCAGC
This sequence comes from Streptomyces griseoviridis, assembly GCF_005222485.1. Taxonomy (NCBI): domain Bacteria; kingdom Bacillati; phylum Actinomycetota; class Actinomycetes; order Kitasatosporales; family Streptomycetaceae; genus Streptomyces; species Streptomyces griseoviridis. The sequence goes on along the minus strand of NZ_CP029078.1, from coordinate 5,932,160 downwards.
GCGCCGGCCGCCGCCCAGCCGGTGCCGCGGCTGCGCAGCCCCCAGACCGTGAGGGGCAGGCCGACGGCGATCTGCGCCAGCGCGAGCGCGCGGGCCCTGGGGGTGCGCGACGGGGGCAGCCAGGGGCCGAGGGGGCTCGCGTCGACGGCGTCCAGTTCCGCGCGGACCGCCTCACGCCAGCCGGGCCACGCGACCGGGCGGGCGCCGGGGTGCGCGCGGGCAGCCTCGCCGAGACGGTCCTGGGGCTCACCGGGGGCGAGTCCCGCGGGCAGCTCCACGCCCGCGCGGCTGAGGACGACGAGGAGGCCGCGCAGCCGGGCGCGGGCGTCGACGACCCGGGTCGGGTCGGGTTCGGTGAGCCGGTCGAGGGCCTGGACGTCCAGGACCGGGTCGAGGCCGAGCCGGGCGGCGAAGGTGCGCATGGCCTCGCCCTCGCCCGCCGGGGTGCCGTCGGCGAGCCACACGTAGCCGACCGGGCGGCGGAACCCGGAGGCGAGGGTGTAACCGGCCCGCCCGGCGTCCCACCAGAGGGCGAGCGCGGGCCAGGGGGCGCCGACCGCGAGCGCGGTGGCCCAACCGGTCATCACCCGGTCGACGGGCTCGACGCCGTCCCGCCAGGGCCTGCCCTCGGGCACCAGCACGCTCCACGGCCCGCCCGCGTCGGTGACCAGCATGGGTTCGCGCAGCAGATGGGCCGCGGGGGCGACCGAGGCGGGTTCCGCGCGGCACAGCAGCAGCGCGCCGGAGGGGGAACCGGTTCGGGCAGCTTCCGTCGACATGATCACACGGTAGGACGACAAGCGGCTTTCGGGCATTTTGTGAGCATTCCGCTTCCCCGAACGGGTGCCTTGACTTTCCCCGACCGCGATATATCGTGTTGAGGGTGAAGACGCGATATGGCGCGTCCGCACGGGGAGGTGCAGGATGTCCGAGTGGTCCGTCGCGGAGCCCGCGAAACTGACGTTCGACGAACCGGTGAGAGAGCTCCAGGTACGCGTCGTCAACGGCACGGTGAACGTGGTGGGCACCGAGGAAGGTTCCGCGCGCTGCGAGATCACCGAGATCGAGGGCCCGCCCCTCGTGGTGACCCAGCGGGACGGCGTCCTCACGGTGGCCTACGAGGATCTGCCCTGGAAGGGGTTCCTGAGCTGGCTCGACCACAAGAGCTGGCGGCGCAGCGCGGTCGTCTCGCTCGCCGTGCCCGCGGGCACCCGGGTCCAGGTGGGGGTGGTGGGCGCGGCGGCCGTCCTCTCCGGGCTCGACGGCCCCGCGGACGTGAAGGGCGTCACCGGGGACACCACCCTGGTCGGCCTCACCGGCACGGTCCGCGCCGACACCGTCTCCGGGAACGTGGAGGCGCAGGCGCTCAGCGGCGACCTCCGCTTCCACTCCGTCTCCGGGGATCTGACGGTGGTCGAGGGCGCCGGTTCCTCGGTGCGGGCGGAGTCGGTGAGCGGCTCGATGATCGTGGACCTCGAACCGGCCGGCCGCCCGACGGACATCGGCCTGACCAGCGTCTCGGGCGAGATCGCCATCCGGCTCCCGCACCCGGCGGACGCCCGCGTGGAGGCGAACACCGCGAGCGGCTCGGTCTCGAACGCCTTCGAGGATCTGCGGGTCGGCGGCCAGTGGGGCGCCAAGCGGATCACCGGGCGGCTCGGCACGGGCCAGGGCAGCCTGAAGGCCACGACCGTCTCCGGTTCGATCGCCCTGCTGCGCCGCCCCGCGGCCGAGGAGGAACCGTGGGAGGGCGGCGGGCCCCAGGAGCGGCCGCCGGGGAGCCCGGTGGACGAGCCGCACGACAGCCCGGGGGAGAATTCCCCTCCCGGCCCGGCCGACGGCAGCCGCGAGGACGCGAACGGCGGTCCGAGCGACGGCTCGCACGACGACCCGGCCGGTGGCCCGAACGACAAGAAGGTGCTCTGACATGTCCCCCGTCTTCGCCCACGGCCGCCTCCGCCTCTATCTGCTGAAACTGCTCGACGAGGCACCCCGCCACGGCTACGAGGTGATCCGGCTCCTGGAGGAGCGGTTCCAGGGGCTGTACGCGCCGTCGGCGGGCACCGTCTATCCGCGGCTGGCCAAGCTGGAGGCGGAAGGGCTGGTCACCCACACCACCGAGGGTGGCCGCAAGGTGTACGCGATCACGGACGCGGGCCGCGCCGAACTGGCCGACCGCAGCGGTGAACTGGCCGATCTGGAGCTGGAGATCCGCGACTCGGTGGCGGAGCTGGCGGCGGAGATCCGGGCCGATGTCCGGGGCGCGGCCGGTGATCTGCGGCGCGAGATGCGGGCGGCGGCCTCCGAGGCACGGCGCGGCACGGGCGCCGGGGCACGGGCGGGCCGCGGCGGGCCCACGGAGAACGGCGACTTCGGTGACGCCGGTGACGTCGGCGACAAGGAGTCCTGGCGCGCGGCCAAGGAGGAGATGCGGCGCGTCAAGCAGGAGTGGAAGGAACAGGCACGCCGGGCCAAGGACGAGAGCCGCCGGGCCCGCGAGGAGGCCCAACGCGCCCGGCACCAGGCCAAGGAGGCCCAGGAGAGGGCCCGCGCCCAGGCCCAGGAGGAGGTCCAGCGCATCGCGCGCCGGGTCCAGGACCAGGTCCAGGACCACTTCACGCGGGGCGACTGGCCGACCGGGGTGCGCGAGGGCCTGACCGAACTGGCCAAGGAGTTCGGCGAGTTCGGAAAGGACTTCGGCAAGGAGTTCGGCAAGGACCTGGGATTCGGCAGGCCCACGTCCCGGACCGACGCGGCCACGGACACCGGCACCGGCACCGGCACCGGCACCGGCACCGGCACCAAGGAGAACCCGGCCGCCGGCGCGGACTTCACCTATGACGCGGAGTTCCCGGCCGGGTACGAGCCGAGCTGGGCGCACGAGAGCCCGACCGGCGACACCGCCCGCGACCTCGACCGGCTCCTGGACCGCTTCCGCGACGACATCCGCGACGCGGCCCGCGACCACGGCGTCACGGACGACCAGCTCCGCGACGCCCGCCGCCATCTGTCGACGGCAGCCGCGCACATCGGGGCACTGCTGCGGGTCCCGCAGGACTGAGCGCGGGGGCGGCGGCGGGTCAGCCGGCCTGGGCCTGCGCTCCCCCGCCGTACAGGACCCTCGTCACCGCCTTGTGGGTGACCCCGTGGTCGCGCAGGATCTCGGCCGGGACGCCGGGGCCGGCGGTGAGGGCGAGCAGCAGGTGTTCGTCTGAGATGTGCCGGTCGCCGTGGGAGACGGCGACCCGCAGGGCCCGCGCGAGGACATCCTTGGCGTCCTTGGTGAAGGGCCGCCGTCCACGCCCCGGCCGGCACTCGCCCGACATCGCGCCGACCCCGTGCGCCTCCTCCACCCGGGCGACGATCTCGGAGACGTCGATCCCGAGGCCGGCGAGGGCGTCGGAGTCGGCCCGGGAGAGCCCGGCCCGGCGGCGGGTGTCGGCCAGGGCCCGGCGTACGGACTCCTTGCGCCCGGCATCGAGACCGAGGGCGGCCAGCGCGAAGGAGCAGCGGCTCGCCTCCCGGTCGAGGAGGGCGAGGAGCAGCTGTGCGGGCTCGACACGCGGCGCCTGGTCGGCTTCGGCGTGCTCGACGGCGCCCTGCACCACCGCCCGCGCCTCACCGGTGAACCGTTCGAACATCAATGCCTCCCGTACTTCTTGTGCACGGCCTGCCTGCTGACTCCGAGTTCCGCGGCGATCTCCTGCCACGACCAGCCCTGGTGGCGCGCGTTGCGCACTTGGACGGCCTCCAACTGCTCCAGCAGCCGGCGCAGTGCGGCGACGGCGCGCAGCCCGACCCGTGGGTCACGGTCACCCGCGCGCTCGGCGAGATCCGTAGCTTCGGTCATGCCGTCAACTTACGTTGACACTCGGGGTACGTCAACCCTGGTTGACAGGAAGGGGGTTCAGGAGGCCGACGTTCGAAGGGCGAAGCTGGAAGGCCGATGTTCGAAGGGAGAGGCTGGACGGCCGGCGTTCGGAGGGCGAGGCACGAAGGCGGGTGATCGAAGGGGGGGTTCGAGACGCCGGTGTTCCCGGCGGAGGCCACAGTCAGTGCTGTTTGTGCCGTCGGTGCCGCCAGTTCCGTCAGTGCCGTCAGTCGTTGGTGAGCACGATCTTGCCGAACTGCTCGCCCGACGCCAGCCGTTCGAAGCCCTCGCGGGCCCGGTCCATCGGCAGCACCTCGTCGATGACGGGCCGTACCCCCGTGGCGGCGCAGAACGCCAGCAGGTCGTCCAGCTCGTCCTTGGTGCCCATCGTGGAGCCGACCACTTTGAGTTCGAGGAAGAAGATCCGGGTCAGCTCGGCGTGCGCAGGCCGGTCACCGCTGGTGGCACCCGAGATGACGAGCGTGCCGCCCGGCTTCAGCGACTTCACCGAGTGCGACCAGGTCGCCGCGCCGACCGTCTCGATCACCGCGTCCACCCGCTGCGGCAGCCGCGCGCCGGGCTCCAGCGCCTCCACGGCGCCCAACTCCACCGCCCGCGCGCGCCTGGCCTCGTCGCGGCTGGTGGCGAACACCCGCAGCCCCGCGGCGCGACCGAGCACGATCGCGGCCGTGGCGACCCCGCCGCCCGCGCCCTGCACCAGGACGGAGTCACCGGGGCGCACCCCGGCGTTGGTGAACAGCATCCGGTACGCCGTCAGCCAGGCGGTGGGCAGGCAGGCGGCCTCGGCGAAGGAGAGTTCCCTCGGCTTGGGCAGGATGTTCCAGGTCGGGACGGCGACCTGCTCGGCGAACGTGCCCTGGTGGCGCTCGGTGAGGATGGAGCGCGGCTCGCTCGGGCCGACGCCGTGACCGCTCTGGCCGATCACGGAGTGCAGGACGACCTCGTTGCCGTCCGCGTCGACGCCGGCCGCGTCGCAGCCGAGGATCATCGGCAGCCGCTCCTCGGGCAGACCGACACCGCGCAGCGACCAGAGGTCATGGTGGTTGAGGGAGGCGGCCCTGACCTCGACGGTGCTCCAGCCGGGGCGGGCCTCGGGGGCCGGCCGCTCCCCCGACTCCAGTCCGGAGAGCGGCTGGTCGCGGTCGATTCGGGCGGCGTAGACGGCGAACATGGCGTCGACGATAGGGGCCGCGGGTGGCTCACGGAACCGGGCACACCTGTGACACTCGCCCTCTTGAACCAGGCGGGCGGAACTGGTGGGAGGACCGGGGCGAGGACAGGCCGGGGGGAACTGGTGGAGCATGCCGCTACCGACGCGAGGCGGGAGCAGCCGAGCGGCAGCGGCAACGGCAACGGCAACGGCAACGGCAACGGCAACGAGACTGCCAGACGAAACGGCCGCTCCCCGATCGAACGCCCCGGACAGCGAGAACGTCCCCGGACAACGTGAGCGCCCCCCGAACGCCCGGACAGCGAGACTGCCAGACGAAACGGCCGCCGCTCCCCAACCGGACACCCGCACAGCGAGAAGGCCCCGCACAGCCAAAAGGCCCCGCCCGGTGAGGCGGGGCCCGGCGGGCGGGGTCAGCGGCGGGCGACGCCCTCCGCCCGTGCCGCCGCGGCGACGGCGGACGTCACCGCGGGGGCGACGCGCTCGTCGAACGGCGACGGGATGACGTAGTCGGCGGCGAGGTCGTCGCCGACCACCCCGGCGAGCGCCTCGGCCGCCGCGATCTTCATGCCCTCGGTGATCCGGGAGGCCCGGACCTGGAGGGCGCCCGCGAAGATGCCCGGGAACGCGAGGACGTTGTTGATCTGGTTCGGGAAGTCCGAGCGCCCGGTGGCGACGACCGCCGCGTACTTGTGGGCGATCTCGGGGTGCACCTCGGGGTTCGGGTTGGCCATGGCGAACACGAACGCGCCCTCGGCCATGGAGGCGACCGCCGCCTCCGCAACCGTCCCGCCGGAGACGCCGATGAAGACGTCGGCGCCCGCGAGGGCGTCCTCCAGCGTGCCGGTGAGTCCCGCCTTGTTGGTGAACCCGGCGAGGTCCCGCTTGACCGGCGTCAGATCGGCCCGGTCGGCCGACACGACGCCCTTGCGGTCGGTCACCGCCACGTCCCCGATCCCGGCCTCGACCAGCATCTTCGCGATGGCGACACCGGCCGCGCCGGCCCCGGAGATGACGGCCCGCAGATCGGCGAGGCCCTTGCCGGTCAGCCGTGCCGCGTTGCGCAGCGCGGCCAGCGTGACGACCGCGGTGCCGTGCTGGTCGTCGTGGAAGACCGGGATGTCGAGCCGTTCCTGGAGCTTGCGTTCGACCTCGAAGCACCGGGGCGCCGAGATGTCCTCCAGGTTGACACCCCCGAAGGAGGGCGCGAGCCGCACCACGGTCTCGACGATCTCGTCGACGTCCGTGCACGCGAGCGCGATCGGCACCGCGTCGACGCCGCCGAACTGCTTGAACAGGATCGCCTTGCCCTCCATCACCGGGAGGGACGCCTCGGGACCGATGTCCCCGAGGCCGAGCACCGCCGTGCCGTCGGTGACGACGGCGACGACGGACGACTTCCATGTGTAGTCGTTGACGAGTTCCGGCTGCTCGGCGATCGCGGTGCACACGCGCGCGACGCCGGGTGTGTAAGCCAGGGACAGGTCGTCCTTGTCGCGGATCGGCACGGTGGCCTGCACGGCCATCTTTCCGCCGCGGTGCAGCGCGAACGCCGGATCGAAGGAATCGAGGGGCTCGCCCCCCGCGTCGTGGTCCTTCGTGCCGTCGCTGCGAGGATTGACGATCTCCGCTGCCACTTCTTTGACCCCTTAGATGATCATTCGGTTGAGGGTTGCCACTCCTGGTGAGGGGTGGGCGGGACCGCGTATGCCCGATTTTGTGAGGTGCGTAAAGGACATACGCGACGGGCGCGCCGCACACGCGCCCGGAGCCCCGGATGAGGGGTGTAAAGGACCTTCTTACCGGACGGACCGCTTCGTGGACGAGCCCATTCGGCGCAAGGGCGCATCGGGCGGCCGGCAGGTCACGTCTTGGTGACGAGAATGGTCACGAAATATGGCGACACCTGACCGGCCTCTCGGTGACCTGCGGCCGAAACAGTGAGCAACGCCTCGGGCGGCCGGTCCGTATACCGAGACGCGCGGGAGATCCTCCGGCCGTCGGCGCGGATTCCCGTAGATGGTCCGGCGGGGGTGTGCCGGTCCGGCGCGGTTCGGCTGAGACCTGTTATCCGATTTTGACATCGAGAGTCGCCTGAACGGCGTAGACCGAATGGCAAGATGCCGTAATCACTCAAGGTCGCGACACCCGAAGGTGCGTGTACCCGTCGACCTGTCGGCAACTCCACCCATCGCCGGAGGACCAGAAAATGACCGCATTCACCACCCGCCGTACGACCGCCCGCGCCAGGACCGCCGCGGTCGCGGCGATCGCGGTCGCCGGCGCCCTGATCCTCACCGGCTGCGGTGACCAGACCAAGGACGACGGCGCCAAGAGCTCGGGCGGCGCGAGCGACAGCTCCGCCCCGCTGGCGAGCAAGCTGCCCGCGGAGATCCGCAGCGCCGGGGTCATCAAGGTCGGCTCGGACATCGCGTACGCGCCGGTCGAGTTCAAGGACGCGTCGGGCAAGGTCGTCGGCCTCGACCCGGACCTGGCGGCGGCGATGGGCAAGCAGCTCGGCGTGAAGTTCGAGTTCGAGAACGGCACGTTCGACGCGCTGCTCACCGGTATACGTTCCAAGCGCTACGACATCTCCATGTCGGCGATGACGGACAACAAGAACCGGCAGGACGGTGTCGACCCGGACACCGGCAAGAAGGTCGGCGAGGGTGTCGACTTCGTCGACTACCTGACCGCGGGCGTCTCCATCTACACGCGCAAGGGCGACACCGAGTCGATCACGACCTGGGCGGACCTGTGCGGCAAGAAGCTCGCCGTGGAGCGCGGAACGGTCTCCGAGGACCTCGCCAAGGCCGAGGCGAAGAAGTGTCCGAGCGGCAAGAAGCTCACCATCGAGGCGTTCGACGACGACCAGCAGTCCCAGACCCGGCTGCGGGCCGGCGGCGTCGACGCGGCCTCCTCGGACTTCCCGGTCGCCGCGTACGCGGTGAAGACGTCCGGCGCGGGCAAGGACTTCGAGCTGGTCGGCGAGCAGGTCGAGGCCGCGCCGTACGGCATCGCCGTCAGCAAGGAGAACACCCAGCTGCGGGACGCGATCCAGGCCGCGATGAACGCCGTCATCAAGAGCGGCGAGTACAAGAAGATCCTCACGAAGTGGGGCGCCGAGGAAGGCGCCGTCACCGAGTCCGTCGTCAACGGCGGCAAGTGACCGCGGGTCCGCGGCCACCGAGAGGCGTGACCCGTGACTGTTGACACCGAGAAGGCGGCGGCGCCCGACACGCCCGCCGCGGGACCGCAGGCCATCAAGGCCGTGCCGGTCCGGCACTACGGGCGGTACCTCACCGCCGTCATCGCGATCGGCCTGCTGGTCTCGATCGTCTACGCGTTCGGCCAGGGCAAGATCAACTGGCATGCCGTGCCCGACTACTTCTTCGACGACCGGATCCTGACCGGCGTCGGCAAGACCCTGCTGCTGACGGTCCTGTCGATGGTGATCGGCATCGTGGGCGGCATCGTCCTGGCCGTGATGCGGCTGTCGAAGAACCCGGTGACGTCGTCCATCGCCTGGTTCTACATCTGGTTCTTCCGCGGCACCCCGGTCCTGGTCCAGCTGTTCGTCTGGTTCAACCTGGGCCTGGTCTTCCAGTACATCAACCTCGGCCCGATCTACAAGGACTACTGGTCGAGCTTCATGACGCCGCTGCTGACGGCGCTGCTCGGCCTCGGTCTCAACGAGGCCGCCTACATGGCCGAGATCTGCCGGGCCGGCCTGCTCGCCGTCGACGAGGGCCAGACCGAGGCGTCGCACGCGCTGGGCATGAGCCACGCCAAGACGCTGCGCAGGATCGTCATCCCGCAGGCGATGCGCGTGATCGTGCCGCCGACGGGCAACGAGGTCATCAACATGCTGAAGACGACTTCCCTGGTGGCGGCCGTCCAGTTCCAGGAACTCTTCCGCTACGCCCAGGACATCGGGCAGAACTCCGGTGCCCCGGTGGAGATGTACTTCCTCGCCGCGGCCTGGTACCTGCTCATGACATCGATCCTGAGCGTGGGCCAGTACTACGTCGAGCGGTACTACGCGCGCGGCTCCAGCCGCCAGCTGCCGGCGACGCCGTGGCAGAAGGTCCGAGCCCATCTGGGGTCCTTCTCCAGCAGGAAGGTCGCGGTATGACCGAGAAGCTCAGCAGCGCCGGGGCCGGCGCCCCGCGCGACCCGTCGGTGCCGATGGTCAAGTCGGAGGGCGTCCACAAGTCGTTCGGCCAGGTCGAGGTCCTCCAGGGCATCGACCTGGAGGTGAAGGCGGGTGAGGTGTTCTGCCTGATCGGCCCGTCCGGCTCGGGCAAGTCGACGTTCCTGCGCTGCATCAACCACCTGGAGAAGATCAACGCCGGGCGTCTCTACGTCGACGGCGAGCTGGTCGGCTACCGCCAGAAGGGCGACAAGCTGTACGAGCTGAAGGACAGCGAGGTCGCGCTGAAGCGGCGGGACATCGGCATGGTCTTCCAGCGCTTCAACCTGTTCCCGCACCTGACCGCCGCCGAGAACATCATGGAGGCGCCGGTGCAGGTCAAGGGCGTCAGCAGGGCGCAGGCGCGGGAGCGGGCGACACAGCTCCTCGAACGGGTGGGGCTCGCCGACAAGGCCGGGAACTACCCCTCGCAGCTCTCCGGCGGCCAGCAGCAGCGGGTGGCCATCGCGCGGGCCCTGGCGATGGACCCGAAGCTGATGCTGTTCGACGAGCCGACCTCGGCCCTCGACCCGGAGCTGGTCGGCGACGTCCTCGACGTCATGCGCGACCTCGCCGAGTCCGGCATGACGATGATCGTCGTCACCCACGAGATGGGCTTCGCCCGCGAGGTGGGCGACAGCCTGGTCTTCATGGACGGCGGTGTGGTCGTCGAGTCCGGCCGGCCGCGCGAGGTGCTGACCGACCCGCAGCACGAACGGACGAAGGCGTTCCTGTCGAAGGTGCTCTGACCGGACGCACGGGTGAACGCGGAGGCGGGAGGGGCGGTACGGCACATCCGTACCGCCCCTCCCGCGCGTCGCGGCCCGGCGTTACTTGAGGGCGAGCAGCAGGGTGTCCGAGGGGGAGCACCAGACCGGGCGGGCCTCGGCGAAGCCGTGCTCGCGCAGGACGCGCGCGTGCCAGCCGACGGAGGGGGTGTCGCCGTCGGCGTGCTCGCCGTAGATCTCGAAGCGGCGGGCGGTGGGCCCGGCGAGCACCGGGTCCTCGGCGGCCAGCCGCCACCACTGCGCCCAGTCGACGGCGCCCGCCGCCTTGGCCTGTTCCATACGGGTGTGGCGCTGCGCCCGCTCGGCCGCGTTGATCCGGGGCGTGGAGTCGTCGATCATGTGGTCCGCGTTCATGAAGACACCGCCGTCGCGGACGAGTCCCGCGATCTGACCGTAGAGGGCCGCGAGGGGTTCGCTGTGCAGCCAGTGCAGGGCCGTGGCGGTCAGGACGGCGTCGTAGGCGTCGTGCGGCAGCCGCGCCGTCCAGTCGGGGTCCTTGAGGTCCGCGGTGACGAGGGAGACCCGGTCGTCGCCCGCGAAGGTGCCCTCGGCGATGGCCAGCAGCGCGGGGTCGAGGTCGACGCCTGTGCTGGTGGCGCCGGGCAGCCGGTCGAGCAGCCGGGCGGTGATGGTGCCGGTGCCGCAGGCGAGGTCCAGGACGCGCGGGGCGGGTCCGGTGAGCGCCTCGACCATGTCGAGCATGGTGCTGAAGCGCTCCTCGCGGTCGGGCATGTACCACTCCTGCTGGCGGTCCCAGCTCCGCTGCCAGGCGGCCCAGTCGGTGCCGAAGCCGCCGCTCCCGGTGCCGGGCGCCGCGGCCGCCGCTGTCCGCGTCTCGGTGTCCATGTCCGTCATCGGGCTCCTCCGTCGGGTGACGACGCGCAGTACCGTAATACCCTGTATGGACGATCAGCCATTACCCGACCGCCGGCACGACCCTAGAACACCGCCGTAAGGACTAACAAGTGGAACTGGCCTATTACTCGGACTACGCGGTTCGGCTCGTCAACAGCGAGGAACCCGGCCGGGGCAAGGACTCCCTGACCTCGGTCGAGGCGGTGCGGGGCCTGTTCGGCGCGAACGCGTCGGCGGCCCGCCGCGCCACCGACGCCGACGTCACCCGGTTCCGGTCGGTGCGCGGCAGGCTGCGCGCGGTCTTCGAGGCGGCCGACGGCGACGACGAGACCCTCGCGGTTGACCTCCTCAACTCCCTGCTCCTGGAGTTCCCGGTGAGCCCGCAGATCTCCGGGCACGACCACCGGGACGACGACGGCCGCCCGCTGTGGCACATGCACCTCGCCGACCACCCGTCCAACGCGACAGCGGGCTACGCGGCCATCGCCGCCATGGGCCTGGCCTTCCACCTGACCGAGTACGGCGTCGACCGGCTGGGCCTGTGCGAGGCGCCGCCGTGCCGCAACGCCTACCTGGACACGTCTACCAACCGCTCCCGGCGCTACTGCTCCGACCGCTGCGCGACCCGCGCCAACGTGGCCGCCTACCGGGCCCGCAAACGCCTGGAGGCCGACCGGTCGGAGAGCACGGGCCGGGCCGCCGAGAAGGCCCAGCGCGCCAGCGCGAGCGGCGAGCGCTGACCCGCCTGGAGCGGCCGGTACCGCAGCCGCACCCGGCCGAGCACCAGTTCCTCGGGGACGGTGCCGTAGTCGGTGCTGTCGCCGCCCGCGAACGGATTGTCCCCGAGCACCCACCAGCCGCCGTCCCGGCGCTCGGCGGCCCGCTTGACGACGAGCAGGTCCTGCTGGAAGGGATGGCGCAGGACGACGACGTCACCGGCCCGCACGCGCCCGCCCCAGCGCACCACCAGCCGGTCCCCGTGCCGCAGCGTGGGCACCATGGACGGCCCCGTCACCTGGGCGGCCCCATAGGGCAGCAGGGCCCGCCCGCGCTCGATCTCCTGCGACAGCTCCGGCATTACCGGCACCTCCCCGGTCCGATCCTCCACCAGTCTCAGTCTGACCCCGGACTTTTGTCCTAGGCGCATGGGGGCACTCGCGAAATCAGCCTTCCCAGGGAGTAATGTCGGACCTGAGAAGACGATCACGAGGAAGGAACGCTCCATGCTTTCCCGCCTGTTTGCCCCCACGGTCAAGGTCAGCGCGCACTGCGACCTGCCCTGCGGTGTGTACGACCCGGCCCAGGCCCGCATCGAGGCGGAGTCGGTGAAGGCCGTGCAGGAGAAGATGGCCGCCAACGACGACCCGCACTTCCAGGCGCGGGCCACCGTCATCAAGGAGCAGCGCGCCGAGCTGGCGAAGCACCACGTCTCCGTGCTGTGGAGCGACTACTTCAAGCCGCCGCACTTCGAGAAGTACCCGGAGCTGCACCAGCTGGTCAACGAGACCCTGAAGGCCCTCTCGGCCGCCAAGGCCTCGACCGACCCGGCGACGGGCCAGAAGGCCCTGGACTACATCGCCCAGATCGACAAGATCTTCTGGGAGACGAAGAAGGCCTGACCTTCACGTCCACCCAAGCACCACAACCGCACCCGACCCACGACCCACGACTCATCGGAGTCGGCTGGGTGGTGGGGAGGGTGCGGTTTTTTTTGCGCGTCGGGGCGAGGTGCGTTGACGGAACGCGGATCTCCCCCACGACGACACCGGCCCCTCACCGACGGCAGACAAGCACGCCGCTCAAGCAGGTGACCGTGAAGGTTCCGTGGCGGGCGATGTGGTCGGACGCGATCGTGCGGGCCCGTTCGATCGTGGCGTCGAAGGGCGCCTCGTGCTGGTCGGCCCAGGCGCGGTAGGAGGCCAGGTGCGCGATGACGGGCTCGGGGTCGCGGACCGTGACGGTGCCGGGCAGTTCGATCGTCTCCACGCGGCTGAACTCCTCCCCCAGGAAGCCCGGGGCGTCCTCCAGGAAGAAGCGGGCGCTGAGCGAGATCCGGGCCGGGCCCTGCCCGGTGCCGAGGACATCGCCTGCGGCCCGCCGCCACAGGTCGTCGAGTTCGGCTTTGTCCCGGCGGCTGTTGGTGGAGGCGATCACCAGCCCGTCAGGCGTGGCCACTCGGGACAGCTCGCTGACCGCCCGGGGGATGTCGGGGACGTGGTACAGCATGTGCAGCGCCAGGACGGCGTCGGCGCTCCCGGGCGCCAGCGGCAGGCGGGTGGCGTCCGCCACGGCGACCGGGCCGGGCACCCGGGCGAGGATGCCCGCGGAGATGTCCAGGCCGAGCAGGGCCAGATCGGGCCGGTCGGCGCGGAGCCGTTGGATGAACGTGCCGTTGCCGCAGCCGACTTCGACCACGCGCCCGCGTACACCGCTCAGCTGCCCCGCGACGATGCCGGGCAGGTCGTGCCGGGGCGTCTGCCAGCGGTAGAGCGACTGGCGGGCGGCGAGTTCCCGGTCGCTGCGGTACGCGCTTCCGGCGAGGCGGGCCCGGTCGGTGACGGCGGCGGCGTGTGCGGCGGACTGCTCGGTCATGTCGGCGGCTCCGGTGAGCAAGCGGCGTGGACGGCCGCGAGGGCGGTCGGGTGTGGAGTCGTTCACCTGGATGTGCGGCCCGCGCGGCCCCACCGTACTGCGGGCAGCCCAGCTCCCCGGTCGACACCGCCGCCCCGGCCCGCGGCGCCGGCCGGCCTGCGTCTGACGTTGTCCGCAGCTCCGGGGAGCCAGCCCGTCCCCGCACGACGCGAGCCCCGGGCGAAGCCTTCCCCCGGGCGGGGCGCGCCATCCGTGGTGGTCGTGCGATCCTGGCAGGGTGGTGAACCGTGAGGATCTGGTGCGGTTGCGGCGGGCGCGGGACCGGATGGACCGGGAGTACGCCCTCCCGCTGGACGTGCCGGAGCTGGCCCGCACCGCCCTGATGTCGCCCGGCCACTTCCAGCGCAGTTTCCGCGCGGAGTACGGCGAGACCCCGTACGGCTACCTCATGACCCGCCGGGTCGAGCGCGCCAAGGCGCTGCTGCGTCGGGGCGACCTGTCGGTGACGGAGGTCTGCCTCGCGGTCGGCTGCACCTCGCTCGGCTCCTTCAGCTCCCGCTTCACGGAGCTGGTCGGCGAGACCCCGAGCGCCTACCGGGCCCGCTCGCACGAGGCGGGCTCCTTGATCCCGCCCTGTGTGACCCGCCGCTTCACCCGGCCGAGCCGCCGCCCCCGGCGACCGGACGACGGGTCGTGACCAGCGGCAGGTCCTAGCCTGGAGCCATGGACATCGCCCTGCGCACCTGTTTCCTCGCCGTCGACGACCACGACAAGGCCATCGCCTTCTACCGGGACGTCCTCGGGCTCGAGATCCGTAACGACGTCGGCTTCGAGGGCATGCGCTGGGTGACCGTCGGCTCGCCCTCGCAGCCGGACGTGGAGATCGTGCTGGAGCCGCCGGGCGCCGACCCGGACGCCTCGCCCGCCGACAAGGAGGCGCTGAGCCGGCTCCTCGCCAAGGGCATGCTGCGCGGCGTCATCTTCTCCACCGCCGACTGCGACGCGCTGTTCCAGCGGGTGCGGGAGTCCGGCGCCGACGTGCTCCAGGAGCCGATGGACCAGCCGTACGGGGTCCGGGACTGCGCGTTCCGCGACCCCGCGGGCAACCTGCTGCGCTTCATGGAGCGGGCCGCGTGAGCCCGGCGCCGCGGTGGGCGTACGTCCTCCTCGACCGGCCCGCCGCGCTGTCCGGGCCCGCTCACCGTTTCTGGACCGCCGTCACGGGCACGACGCTGTCCGAACTCCGGGGCGAGCGCGGCGAGTTCACCACCCTGCTGGCCGGGAGCGGCGACGCCTCGGTGAAGGCGCAGGGCGTGCTCTCGGGGCCCGGCGGTGCCCATCTCGACCTGTGTGTGACGGACGTCGGCGGCTTCGCGCGGGACGCGGTGCGGCTCGGCGCCGAGGTGGTCCTCGACGCGGGGTCGCTGGTCGTCCTGCGGTCGCCCGGCGGGCAGCCGTGGTGCGCGGTGCAGTGGAACGGGGAGGCGGTGCGGGCGCCCGTCGTGCACGGCACCCGTCTCGACCAGATCTGCCTCGACGTTCCCCCGTCCCGCTTCGACGCCGAAGTCGCCTTCTGGAGCGCCCTGTTGCCCGACTGGGAGTCCCGCGCCGGCTCGCGCCCCGAGTTCCGGGTGCTCGCCCCGCCGCCCGGATTCCCGGTACGCGTCCTGCTCCAACGCCTGGACGACGACGGTCCCGGCGGCGCCCATCCCGACCTCGCCTGCGCCGACGTCGAGGCGACCCGCGCCGCGCACGAACGCCTCGGTGCCCGCGTCGTCGCCCGTCACCCCCGCTGGACGGTCATGCGCGACCCCGCGGCCGGCACCTACTGCCTGACCGGCCGCGACCCGGAGACCGGCGGGCTGCCGGCCGCCCGCTGAGACGGCCCACCGCTCATGCCTGCGGCCACGCCCGCGCCTCCACCACAGCGGCCACCGGGATCGGCCCGTACACGTGCGGGAACTCCTCCCCGCCGGGCCGCGCCGCCTCGTACCTGACGGGCACGCCGAGCAGCGCCGGGTCGATGACCAGCACCACCAGATCGTCCAGGTCGGCGTAGAACGTGGCTGCGGTGGCGGGGAGTTGGGCGGCGGTGGAGCAGTGCACGAAGCCCTCCTCCTGGAGGGTGCGCCCGCGGGTGGACATCTCGTACACGCCCCGCGCGCGAGCCTCGTCCCAGAGGACGCGTTCGGTGAGGTGAAGGATGGGGGTGGTGGGGTCGGGGGTGGGGGTGAGGGAGGGGTCCGGGGTGGGGGTGGGTTCAGGCATGGGGCCACCGTACGAGCCTCGGCGTCGGGACCACCATTCCCCGGCGAGCACTTCGCGGGCAGGCGGGCAGGCGGCGCGGACGTCGATGAGTGTCGGGTTTCTGAGCGCGGCTTTCCGTCGTCCCTCGCCGCCACGGCATGCGGTCCTCGTCTGCCTCGCGCTCAACCCCTCTGCAATGCAAGGGGGTTGAGGTCCCATTCATGTGGACGGGCCCCGCGCATCGTGGGGATGCGCGGGACCCGCCGGGCCGAGGCCGCCGACGGCCGCGCGGGGTCAGGTCCGCGCGGCCTCGGTGACTTCGGGGACTCCGTACCCCCTGGAACCTCTCAGCTGCTGCGCCGGGTCACGAACTCCGCGAGCGCCAACAGGCCGCCGGCGGACTCCGGTTCGGGAACGGCGCGGGACAGTTCCTGCATCGCGCGGGCCATCCGGTCGGCCGCCTCGACCTGCGCCCAGTCCCGGCCGCCGGCCCGCTCCACCGCCAGCGCGATCCGCTCCACCGCCTCCTGGTCGCCCTCGACACAGGGCAGCGCGTACAGCTCGGCCAGCTCCGCCGAGGCCGGGGTGCCGGAGGTGAGCGCGGCCACCACCGGCAGGGACTTCTTGCGGGCCGCGAGATCCGCGCCGGCCGGCTTGCCGGTGCGGTGCGGATCGCCCCATATGCCGATCACGTCGTCGATGAGCTGGAAGGCGAGCCCGGCCTGCCGGCCGAACGCGTCCAGCGCCTCCACGTCCTCGTGGTCCGCGCCCGCGTACAGCGCGCCCAGCGCGCAGGCGCACCCGAGCAGCGCGCCCGTCTTGGCCTCGGCCATCGTCAGCACCTCGGCGAGGGAGACGTCCGTCGGCGAACGGAGTTCCATCGCCGTGTCGACGTGCTGTCCGGCGCACAGCTCGATGACGCACTCGGTGAGCCGGACGGCGGCCTGCGCGGACGCCGGGTGCGGGTCCTCCGCGAACAGCCGCAGGGCCAGCGCCTGGAGGGCGTTGCCCGCGAGGATGGCGTCGGCGTCCCCGAACACCGTCCACGCGGTGGGCCGGTGGCGGCGGGTGGGGTCCCGGTCCATGACGTCGTCGTGCAGCAGGGTGAAGTTGTGGACCAGCTCCACCGCCACCGCTGCCCGGACCGCCCGTTCCCTGGCCCGCGAGCCGCCGAGGGCGCCGGCCGCGGTGAGGACCAGCGCGGGACGGATCGCCTTGCCCGCGCTGCCGTCCGCCGGGGTGCCGTCCGCGTGCTCCCAGCCGAAGTGGTAGCGGGCGATCCTGCGGAGGGAGCCGGGCAGTGAGTCGACGGCGGCCCGCATCTCCGGGTCGACGACGGCGCGGGCACGCTCCAGGATCGCCGTCGCCTCGGATCCTTCCAGGGGTTGTGCCTCCGCCGTCAGCTCGGCCATGGGGTCTCCCTCGGACAGCGCTCGGACACCGCGCCCGGACCACCGCCGGACGTGTACGACGGAGATGTACCCGCCCGTGCGGGCGGGAACACGGCTCCGAGGTGCAAAAACGTCACCTCCAGCGGCCGATCTCGACGTTCTCCAGCACGCCGAGCGCGTCCGGCACGAGGACGGCGGCCGAGTAGTAGGCCGTCACCAGGTAGTTGATGATCGCCTGTTCGTTGATGCCCATGAAGCGCACGGACAGGCTCGGCTCGATCTCGTCCGGCAGACCCGTCTGGTGGAGGCCGATCACGCCCTGCTCGGCCTCGCCGGTACGCATGGCGATGATCGAGGTGGTGCGGGCCTCGGTGACCGGGATCTTGTTGCACGGGTAGATCGGCACCCCGCGCCAGGTCGGGATGCGGTTGCCGGCCACGTCGATGGTCTCGGGCACCAGTCCGCGCTTGTTGAACTCGCGGCCGATCGCGGAGATCGCGCGCGGGTGGGCGAGCAGCAGCTTGGTGCCGCGCCGCCGGCTGAGCAGCTCGTCCAGGTCGTCGGGGCTGGGCACACCGTCGTGCGGCTGGAGGCGCTGGTCGTACTCGCAGTTGTGGAGCAGCCCGAACTCCCGGTTGTTGACCAGCTCGTGCTCCTGGCGCTCCTTCAACGCCTCGACGGTGAGCCGCAACTGGTGCTCGGTCTGATTCATCGGCTGGTTGTAGAGGTCGGCGACGCGCGAGTGGATGCGCAGGACGGTCTGCGCGATGCTCAGTTCGTACTCGCGGGGGCGGGCCTCGTAGTCGACGAAGGTGTGCGGGATGTCGGGCTCGCCGCTGTGGCCCGCGGCGAGGTCGACGGCCTTCTCACCGTATTTGTTGGTGCTCTGCTCCGGGATCGCGCGGACCGCGGCCAGGTGGTCCCGCAGGGAGTCCGAGCGCTCCGCGATCTGCTGGACGTCCTGACGGGAGAGGGCGAGGACCGTGCAGGCGGTGACCGCGCGGGCGCCGTGCTCCCAGACGGCGTCGTCGGAGAGCAGGGCGGCCTCGCCGAAGTAGGCGCCGTCGGCGAGGACTCCGAGGACCGCCTCGTCACCGTAGGGGCCGGTACCGACCCGCTCCACCCGGCCGTGGGCGAGCAGGTAGACCTCGTCGGTCGGGGTGCCGTCCGAGACGATCACGTCCCCGGGGGCGAACTCCCGCTGCCTGCACCGCTGGGCCAGTTCGGCGAGGACTTCCTCGTCGTCGTAGGAGCGCAGCGCGGGCAGCTCGCCCAGCTCCGCCGGGATGACCTCGACCCGGTCGCCGGTCTTCACGAACGTGATGCGGCCGTCCCCCACGGTGTAGGTGAGGCGCCGGTTCACCCGGTACGCGCCGCCCTGCACATTCACCCACGGCAGCGTGCGCAGCAGCCAGCGCGAGCTGATCTCCTGCATCTGCGGCGCGGACTTGGTCGTGGTGGCCAGGTTCCGCGCGGCGGCAGTGCCGAGGCTCTGCTGCGGCTTGTCCTGCTCCGTACGGACCTCTTCGCCTACCGACATATGAGAATTGCCCTCCCTGTCAACGCCGACGCCTTCGCGCTCCGGCGCATCAACGTGCTCACGGGCAACCCTTTCATCACGGAGCGTGCTGATGCTATTACCCGAAAGAGCGGGAATGGACCACCTCCGACCGGGGCATGATCAGCGTCCCCGGGGGTTCGCGCATCCACCCAAACAGGCCGAACTCCCCCACTCCCCCGCCACCTGATGTCCGGATCGAGTCGCACGCGGTCCGAACAAGGCATGCGGACGGTCTCCTTCCGGTACAAGCAGCGGTACGAGCGGCCGTGCACGACGGCCGTCGTCGCAGCACGGAAGAAAGGGGCGGTCATGGCCTCACCCATGTCCGCGGGCACGTTCCTGCGCGCCCTCAAGGCCGAGGGCGTCACCGTCGTCGAGGTCGGCGACTGGCAGCACCACAACCGCAACGAGAAGGGGCCGTGGGGTCCCGTGCACGGCGTGATGATCCACCACACGGTGACGAGCGGCACCGCGAAGACGGTCACGCTCTGCCGGGACGGCCACGAGGATCTGCCGGGCCCGCTCTGCCACGGCGTCATCACCAAGGACGGCAAGGTCCACCTGGTCGGCTACGGCCGCGCCAACCACGCCGGGCTCGGCGACGACGACGTGCTGCGCGCGGTCATCGCGGAGAAGGCGCTGCCGCCCGAGAACGAGTCGAACACCGACGGGAACCCGCACTTCTACGGCTTCGAGTGCGAGAACCTCGGCGACGGGAAGGACCCCTGGCCGCAGGCGCAGCTGGAGGCGATCGAGCAGGTCGCCGCGGCCGTCTGCCGCCACCACGGCTGGACGGAGCGGTCGGTGATCGGTCATCTGGAGTGGCAGCCGGGCAAGGT
Organism: Streptomyces griseoviridis; assembly: GCF_005222485.1. Classification (NCBI taxonomy): domain Bacteria; kingdom Bacillati; phylum Actinomycetota; class Actinomycetes; order Kitasatosporales; family Streptomycetaceae; genus Streptomyces; species Streptomyces griseoviridis. The sequence continues at coordinate 5,912,632 of NZ_CP029078.1, read as the reverse complement.
CGACCCGCGCGGCTTCACGATGGCGTGGATGCGCGGCCGGGTCCGGGACCGACTGAAGTGACGCGGGCGGGGGTCCGGGGCCGGCTGAAGTGACACGGGCGGGTCCGGGGCCGGCTGAAGTGACACGGGTAGGTCGGGGGGGGGCCTGCTCCGGGTGACTCGGGTCGGCGGGGGACGGCGGTCCCGGGGCTCGGGAAGCGCGCGGGAGGGCCCCCACGGGCCCGTCAGGGGCGGTCGAGGCGACCTGGCGGGGCGGGGGGCGTCCGCGGTCGTTCCTGCCCGGACCTCGCAGGTCACAATGGGAACGTGACCGGCAGCGCCCCCTTCGATCCCCTCGACCCCGCCGACGCTCGCGACCCCACAGGCCACACCGCTCCTGAAGGCCCCAGCGGTTCCAGCGGTCCCAGCAGGCCCATGGTTCCCAGCGATCCCGGTGATCCCCGCGATCCCGTCGCCGCCCTCGAACCCCACGCCGCTCACGGCTCCCACCCCGCCCTCGATCCCCGCTCCGTCCTCCGCCCCCGGCTTCCGTCGCCGGTGCGGGAGTTGACGGACGGGCGGTTCGAGCGGTACGGGGTGCGGCTGCTCGTCAAGCGGGACGACCTGATCCAGCCGGACCTGGTCGGCAACAAGTGGCGCAAGCTGGCGCCGAACCTCGCCGCCGCGGCCGGCCGTACCGTCGTCACGTTCGGCGGGGCCTACTCCAACCACCTGCGCGCCACGGCCGCCGCCGGCCGCCTCCTGGGGCTGCCCACGGTCGGTGTGGTGCGCGGCCAGGAGCTGGTCGACCGGCCGCTCAACGCGTCCCTGGCCCGGTGCGCTGCCGACGGCATGCGGCTGCGCTTCGTCGACCGCTCGACCTACCGGCGCCTGCCCGAACCCGCGACGCTCGCGGCCGTGCTGCGCGCCGCGGACGCCACGCGCGCGTACGTCGTCCCGGAGGGCGGCAGCAACGCCCTCGCGGTGCGCGGCTGCCGTGCGCTCGGTGCGGAGCTGCGCGGCCACGCGGACGTCGTCGGGGTCGCCTGCGGCACCGGCGGGACGTTGGCCGGGCTGGCCGCGGGGCTCGGCCGGGAGCAGCGCGCGCTGGGCGTCGCGGTCCTCGGGGGCGGCTTCCTCGGCCGGGACACGGCGGCCCTCCAGGAGGCGGCGTTCGGCCATCGGGTCGGGGCGTGGAGCGTCGAGGACCGGTTCGCCTTCGGCGGCTACGCGCGCGTGCCGCCCGCTCTCGACGCGTTCGCGGCGGACTTCGAGGACCGGCACGGCGTCCCCGTCGAACGTCTCTATGTCGCCAAGTTGCTGTACGGGCTCCTCGCCCTCACCGAGGAAGGCGCCTTCCCGCGCGGGACGACGGTGGCCGCGGTGATCACCGGGGCGCCGTTCGCGGAGTGATGCCCTGCTCCCGCGGTTCGGCCGACGCCCGCCGGGTGTTGTCGGTCTTCGGGTGGTCGTCGCCGAGAACGCGCCGCCGGTCGGCGAGCGGCGCCTCGAACTCGGCCGCGGCGCGTTCCGTGCGGCCCCGCGTCCGCGCGGAACTGGGCGAGGTTGTGCCGGGTGACGGGCGTCTCGGGGTGTTCCGCGCCCCCGAATCCGGGCCGTGCGGGTGATCGGGGCCGTCGCGAGGTCGACCGACCTCAGCCACCCTTCGAGCAGCGCGCGGTTCCGGTGAAGTAGGCCCTCCCGGCGCGCAGTTCGAGTTCCAGGACTCCCCGGTGACGCGCTGGCCGAGAGCACGCACCCGCACGCCGCGCTCGTCGGCGTCGCCGAACAGACTGACCAGGCGGTGCCGGCTGACGCAACGCGGGGCGGCTTCCGCTTCCTCCACCAGGAGTTCGGGAGGGTCTCCGCCGACCGGGCCGTCCGCAGGCGGGCCGCCGGAAGCGTCTCGGCAGGCGAAACGCCTCCGGAAAGAGCGTCCGTACACCGCCTTCCGTACGGGTCGTCGGATGGAGGGTTTTCGGCCGAATCGTCCCCACGATCGGCGCCCGGGGACAGCCCGTCCGCCCGAGCGTGCGCCGCGCACGCGGCCACACAGGTGCGCGGCGGCTGCGTGGTCAGCACCCGGGCCGGGGACCCGTCGGGATCGTGCGTCGGCGCCAGTTCGAGCAGCGAGCCGGCCAGTCAGCGTGGACGCGGCCGGTCGGCATGCTCGACGGACAGCTCCCGGCCGACGACGACCGTCTCCCGGTGTGCGTCCGCCTCCTAGTGGCCGACCGACTCCCAGTAGCCGACCGTCTCCCAGTGGCCGACCGGCAGCCCACCGGCCTCGGGCAGCAGCCCAACGGCCTCGCGCAGCAGCCCGTCGGCCTCGGCCAACAGGTCGGCGAGGTATCTCCCGCGGTCCCGCAGCCGCCTGCGGATTCCCCGCGCCCGAGCCCCTGATCGACGGGGCAGGAGGCCCGAACCGCGCTTCTGTCACGAGCAGAGACGGCCGGCGGGATGGAGGGGGAGGAGCCGGACTCACATGGTCTCCCGGTACGCCGCCGCCTCCTCCAGGTCGAGGCGTCTGAGGAGGGTGCGCAGCATCTCGTCGTCGATGTAGCGGGCGTCGCGGAGTTTCACGAAGACGGCGCGTTCGGAGCTGATCATCTCGCGCGACAGCCTGCGGTAGACGTCGTCGGCGGTCTCGCCCGTGACCGGGTTGACCTGCCCGAGGCGTTCCCAGACGGCGTTGCGGCGGCGTTCGAGTACGGTGCGCAGCCGGTCGGCGAGCGGGGGCGGGAGGGCGTTGCGTTCGTCCGCGAGGAGTGCGTCGAGCCGCTGTTCGGCGGCCCGGGACGCCTGCGCCTGGGCGTTGGCCTCGGCGAGCGTCTCGGCCCGGGTGTCGCGGCCGGGCAGCTTCAGGAGCCGGATCAGGGTGGGCAGGGTGACGCCCTGGACGACGAGGGTGCCGATGACGGTGGTGAACGTCAGGAAGAGGATCAGGTTGCGGCCGTCGAAGGGGGCGCCGTCGTGGAGTTCGACCGGGATCGAGAAGGCGATGGCGAGCGAGACCACGCCGCGCATGCCGGCCCAGCCGATGACGAAGGGGCCCTTCCAGCCTGGGCTCTCCTCGCGCCTGCGGATGCGGGCCGACAGCAGCCGGGGCAGGAAGGTCGCCGGGTAGACCCAGACGAAGCGGGCCGCGACGACAACCAGGAAGACGGCGACGGCGTACCAGGCCGCGCTGAGCCCCTGGTAGGCGCCGAGGCCCTTGAGGACGATCGGCAGTTGCAGGCCGATCAGGGCGAAGACCGCGGACTCCAGGACGAACGCGACCATCTTCCAGACGGCTTCCTCCTGGAGGCGGGTCGCGAAGTCGACCTCCCACGCGCGGTGGCCGAGCCAGAGCGCGACGACGACGACGGCGAGGACACCGGAGGCGTGCACCTGCTCGGCGGCGGCGTAGGCGACGAACGGGATGAGCAGGGAGAGGGTGTTCTGGAGCAGCGCCTCCTTGAGGCGGGTGCGCAGCCAGTGCAGCGGCACCATCAGCACCAGTCCGATGCCGACACCGCCGAACGCCGCGAGCAGGAACTCGCCGATGCCGCCGGCCCAGGTGGCGCCCTCGCCGACGGCCGCCGCGACCGCGACCCGGTAGGCGGTGATCGCGGTGGCGTCGTTCACCAGGGACTCGCCCTGGAGGATCGTGGTGACCCGGGAGGGCAGGCCGACCCGGCGGGCGATCGCGGTGGCGGCGACGGCGTCGGGCGGCGCGACCACGGCGCCGAGCACCAGGGCCGCCGTCAGCGACAGGCCGGGCACGATCCGGTAGGCGGCCCAGCCGACCACGAGGGTCGCGAACAGCACGTACCCGACGGAGAGCAGCGCGACGGGCCGCAGCTGGGCTCTGAGGTCGAGGTAGGAGCTGTCGGTGGCCGCCGTGTACAGCAGCGGCGGCAGCACCAGGGGCAGCACGATCTCCGGGTCGAGGGTGTAGTCGGGCACCCCGGGGATGTACGACACGATCAGGCCGATCGCGACCAGCAGCAGGGGTGCGGGCACCGGTGTGCGCCGGGCCGCCGCGGCCACCGCCGCGCTCCCCGCCACCAGCAGCAGCAGTGGCATCACGTCCATCGTCCTCGCCCGCCCTCGTCTTTCCGCGCGGTCGTCCCCGCGGGGGTCGTAATCTGGCAATCATGAAACAGTGCACGCACGCCGACGCGCTGCCGCACCCGGAACCCGTCCCGCTGAACGAGACGTGCCCCGAGTGTCTGGCGCAGGGCACCCACCCGGTCCAGCTGCGGCTGTGCCTCACCTGCGGTCACGTCGGCTGCTGCGACTCCTCGCCAGGACAGCACGCCACCGGCCACCACAAGGATTCCGGTCACCCCGTGATGCGGACGTTCGAGCCGGGCGAGAGCTGGCGTTGGTGCTTCGTGGACCACGTCCTGGTGTGAGCCGGGGCGACTCCGCTTCAGGACGGTTCGACCGTCCGACGGCTGGGTACGTCAACCCGGCGCGCGCTCTTCCCAATTGGGCCCGCAGACCCCCTAGCCACGGAGCGTATTCATAGGTTTACTATGAGTGACGGCAAGGGGATGGGGTCCTGGGGACAGGACAGTTCGGAGCGCGATAGCGTCACCGCTGAACCACTCATCGCGTCAACCCCGGGGGGCGACCCCCGGCCCCGAAAAGCTTGTACCACCTTGGAGGTGAGGGTGTCCCAGATCGCAGGCGAGCCCGCGACCCAGGACTTCGTGGAAGTCCGGCTGCCGGCCGCGGGTGCCTACCTGTCGGTGCTGCGTACGGCCACGGCCGGCCTCGCGGCCCGTTTGGACTTCACCCTCGACGAGATCGAGGACCTCCGCATCGCGGTGGACGAGGCCTGCGCGATCCTGCTCCAGCAGGCCGTGCCCGGCTCGGTGCTCAGTTGTGTCTTCCGACTGGTCGACGATTCGCTGGAGGTCACCGTCTCGGCGCCGACCACCGACGGCCACGCCCCGTCCCGCGACACCTTCGCCTGGACGGTCCTGTCCGCCCTGGCAGGCAAGGTCTCCTCCGCGGTGGACGACGACAAGACCGTTTCGATCAGCCTCTACAAACAGCGCGGCGCGGGACCCGGGCCGGCGTGAGGACAGGGGAAGGGCCGGTGCGTGACGAAGAACGCGGCACCCGGGAACCACCGGCCGACGGCACAGACGGTTCCCGGCGCACGGGGGACGCCGTCGACGGCGTGACCGGCATCCCCGAGCAGGCCCGCCCGCACCCGCAGGACGACGGGGGACGGGAGGGGGAAGGCGCCTCGCTGAGCGCGCCCCCGGACGGGCGGAACGGAGTCTCACCGGTCCGCCCGGAGGCGAGAGCTCAGCGAAGGACAACGGGCGGGACGATGAGCGAGCACCAGCGAGACGAGCAGCAGGCTCCACCGGCCGCGCCGCCGGCCACCCATCACGACGTGCACGACCGCAGTGGGGCGCGGGCGCTGTTCATCGAGCTGCGGGGCCTGCGGGACGGCAGCCCGGAGTACGCGGAGCTGCGCAACCGGCTGGTGCGGATGCATCTGCCGCTCGTCGAGCACCTCGCCCGCCGCTTCCGCAACCGCGGCGAGCCGCTGGACGACCTCACCCAGGTCGCCACCATCGGTCTGATCAAGTCGGTGGACCGCTTCGACCCGGACCGCGGGGTCGAGTTCTCGACGTACGCGACACCGACGGTCGTCGGCGAGATCAAGCGGCACTTCCGGGACAAGGGCTGGGCGGTGCGGGTGCCGCGCCGGCTCCAGGAGCTGCGGCTGGCGCTCACCACGGCGACGGCGGAACTCTCCCAGCAGCACGGCCGCTCCCCCACCGTCCACGAACTCGCCGAGAAGCTGGCGATCTCGGAGGAGGAGGTCCTCGAGGGCCTGGAGTCGGCCAACGCCTACTCGACGCTCTCCCTCGACGTGCCGGACACCGACGACGAGTCCCCGGCCGTCGCGGACACCCTGGGCGCGGAGGACGAGGCGCTCGAAGGCGTCGAGTACCGCGAGTCCCTCAAGCCGCTCCTGGAGGATCTGCCGCCCCGGGAGAAGCGGATCCTGCTGCTGCGCTTCTTCGGCAACATGACGCAGTCGCAGATCGCCCAGGAGGTCGGCATCTCGCAGATGCATGTGTCGCGCCTGCTCGCGCGGACCCTGGCGCAGCTGCGGGAGAAGCTCCTCGTCGAGGAGTAGCCCCGCGCCCGCCGCGGCGGTCTACTTCCCGGCGCCGCGCTGCTCCTCGCCGCGCTTCGCGTCGTCGCTCGCGGCCCCGGGCCCTCGGATGCCGAGGGCCCGGTTCGTCTCCGGGTGCAGCAGCAGCGCCAGCGCCACGACGGCGACGATCCCGAGGACGATCCCGGCGGGGATGGCCACGCTGTCGGCCTGGAGCAGGGTGTAGGCGACCGGCAGCGCCATGATCTGGGTGATCACCGCGGGCCCCCGGCTCCAGCCGCGCAGCCCCAGCAGCCCGCGGGCGGCCAGCAGCGGCAGCAGCGCGAGCGCGAGCAGGGTGATCCCGCCGGTGACGGCGGAGCGGCGGTCGTCCGGTTCCCCGGTGAGGCCCCCGACGAGCATCCACGCGCCGCCGACGACGAGCGCGACCCCTTCCAGCGCGGCGAGCGCGGCGGCGTACGTCAGCCGGCGCGGGCGGCGGTCGGCGGAGCGGACGGCGGGGTCCTCGGTGGCGGGGTTCGGCTCACTGGTCACCTGAGCAGGGTAGCCGTCGGCGGCGCGGCGCCCGGGGCCGTCCGTGGCGAGGCTCACGCCGTCACCTCTTACCCGATCCCTACCTCGGCCTGTGCCGGGTACCACCCAGTAGGTAACCTGCAACGCATGCGTGCACTCCTCGTGGTCAATCCGGCGGCAACCACCACAAGCGCACGTACGCGCGATGTCCTGATCCACGCGCTCGCCAGCGAGATGAAGCTGGAGGCGATCACCACCGAGTACCGGGGGCACGCGCGCGACCTCGCCCGGCACGCCGCGGACAGCGACGACATCGACCTGGTGGTGGCCCTCGGCGGCGACGGCACGGTCAACGAGGTGGTCAACGGTCTGCTGCACGCGGGCCCCGACCCCGAGCGGCTGCCGCGCCTCGCGGTGGTGCCCGGCGGCTCCACGAACGTCTTCGCCCGCGCGCTCGGCCTGCCGAACGACGCGGTCGAGGCGACCGGCGCCCTGCTGGACGCGCTGCGTGAGAACAGCGAACGCACGGTGGGAATGGGGCGGGCCGAAGGCACCCCGGGTACCGACGACGAGGCGGCGCCCGCCCGTTGGTTCACTTTCTGCGCGGGTCTCGGATTCGACGCGGGTGTGGTCGGGCGAGTGGAACAACAGCGCGAGCGCGGCAAGAAATCCACGCACGCGCTCTATCTCCGTCAGGTCATGCGCCAGTTCCTCCAGGAGCCCAACCGCCGCCAGGGGACTATCACTTTGGAGCGTCCGGGGGCCGATCCCGTGACCGATCTGGTGCTCTCCATAATCTGCAACACCTCGCCGTGGACGTATCTGGGCAATCGTCCGGTGTACGCCGCGCCTAAGGCTTCGTTCGATACCGGGCTCGACGTAGTGGGTCTCAGCCGCATGTCGACCGTGGCGGTTGCCCGGTATGCCACACAATTGCTCACTTCGTCCCCCGACCGGGGACCCCATGGCAGGCATGCGGTGGCCCTGCACGACCTGGACCAGTTCACCTTGCATTCGAAGGCCCCCCTCCCCCTCCAGATGGACGGCGACCACCTCGGACTGCGCAGAAGCGTGACGTTCACAGGCGTACGCCGTGCACTGCGTGTGATTGTGTGAGCAGAAAAGGCCAAAGTCCTTTCACTCGAACGTTTAGGCCAGGGTCCACCCCATGGAAGTACGGCTGTGACCTAGTCGACACCGAGGAATCAAAAAAAACTTTCCAGAAGGGGTTGTATCCGCCGCTGAGGTTTGCGAGTCTCTACGTGGCGATCGGGACGGCCCGCAACACCAGCCTCCACAGATCACCGGAACCCCTCTTCGAAACACAGGACCACACCAGGGAACCTGGCGGTAGGCCCTTCACTTGTTGAGGGATTCGTGAAAGCGTTCACATTCACAAGCAACTTGCACGTAATACCAAGGAGAGGTAGCAGCCATGGACTGGCGTCACAACGCCGTTTGCCGCGAGGAAGACCCCGAGCTCTTCTTCCCCATCGGCAACACCGGTCCTGCGCTGCTGCAGATCGAGGAAGCCAAGGCCGTCTGCCGTCGCTGCCCGGTTATCGAGCAGTGTCTGCAGTGGGCGCTTGAGTCCGGCCAGGACTCCGGCGTCTGGGGTGGTCTCAGCGAGGACGAGCGCCGTGCCATGAAGCGCCGCGCCGCCCGCAACAGGGCTCGTCAGGCTTCCGCCTGACCACATCCACCCCGTACACAGCCTGAGCTTGGCGGCGCGTACAGCGAGTACGCATCTCCCGCCCCCGAGCCGCAGCGCGCAGTACCCCGATGCGCTTACGCTTAGCGAAAAAGCAGCAACGAGCGAAAGGCCCCGGACCTCCAAGAGGTCCGGGGCCTTTCGTTTTCGGGGAGTTGACACTGTCGGTGAGTTGACGTTGTCGGGGAGTTGCCGCCGTCGGTGAGTCGACGCTTTCCGCGTCCTACTTGTTGGCCCGCACCGGTACGTCCAGGATCACCCGGGTCCCCCGGCCGGGCGCGGGCACCATGTCGAACGTCCCGCCCAACTCGCCCTCCACCAGCGTCCGTACGATCTGGAGGCCGAGGTTGCCCGCGGTGTGCGGGTCGAACCCCTCGGGCAGGCCGACGCCGTCGTCCTGGACGGTGACCAGCAGGCGGGCCTCCTTCGAGGTGCCGCCACGGACCGCCGACACCTCGACGGTCCCGGTCTCGCCCTCGCCGAAGCCGTGCTCCAGCGCGTTCTGGAGGATCTCGGTCAGCACCATGGAGAGCGGGGTGGCGACCTCGGCGTCCAGGATGCCGAACCGCCCGGTACGCCGGCCGGTGACCTTGCCGGGCGAGATCTCGGCGACCATCGCGAGCACCCGGTCGGCGATCTCGTCGAACTCCACCCGCTCGTCCAGGTTCTGAGACAGCGTCTCGTGGACGATGGCGATCGAGCCGACCCGCCGTACCGCCTCCTCCAGCGCCTCACGGCCGCGGTCGGACTCGATACGGCGGGCCTGGAGCCGCAGCAGGGCTGCGACCGTCTGGAGGTTGTTCTTGACCCGGTGGTGGATCTCCCGGATGGTCGCGTCCTTGGTGATCAACTCGCGTTCGCGGCGCCGCAGTTCGGTGACGTCCCGGAGCAGCACGAGCGAACCGATCCGGGTGCCCTTCGGCTTGAGCGGGATCGCCCGGAACTGGATCACCCCGTCGTGCGCCTCGATCTCGAACTCGCGGGGCGCCCAGCCGCTGGCGAGCTTGGCCAGGGCCTCGTCCACCGGCCCCCGGGTCGGGGCGAGTTCGGCGGTCGTGACACCCAGGTGCTGGCCGACCAGGTCGGAGGCGAGGCCCATCCGGTGGTAGGCGGAGAGCGCGTTCGGGGAGGCGTACTGGACGACGCCGTCCGCGTCGAGCCTGAGCAGGCCGTCGCCGACCCGGGGGGCCGCGTCCATGTCCATCTGCTGGTTCGGGAACGGGAACGAGCCGGCCGCGATCATCTGCGCGAGGTCGGACGCGCTCTGCAGATACGTCAGTTCCAGACGGCTCGGGGTGCGCACGGTGAGCAGGTTGGTGTTGCGGGCGATGACCCCGAGGACCCGGCCCTCGCGCCGTACCGGGATCGACTCGACCCGGACCGGGACTTCCTCGCGCCATTCGGGGTCGCCCTCGCGCACGATCCGGCCCTCGTCGTGGGCGGCGTCGAGCATGGGGCGCCGGCCGCGCGGGACGAGATGGCCGACCATGTCGTCCTGGTAGGAGGTCGGCCCGGTGTTCGGGCGCATCTGGGCGACCGAGACGTACCGGGTGCCGTCGCGGGTGGGGACCCACAGGACCAGGTCGGCGAAGGAGAGGTCGGAGAGCAACTGCCACTCCGAGACCAGCAGATGCAGCCACTCCAGGTCGGAGTCGTCTAGGGCGGTGTGCTGGCGGACCAGTTCGTTCATGGAGGGCACGGAAGGGAGCGTACCTCCCGGTTTGCGGGGCCCCTCGGGACACCCGCGGGCCGCGGCGCCTGGGAGGGACCCTCAACCCTCCCGGCACCGCAGCCCGGAGCAGCATCGGCCGTGGGGTGTGCGGTCCCGGTCGGCCGAAGGATGAGGATCCGGGGCAGTCAGGGCAGAGAGCTCCGGGTCCTCGGTCCGCCCTCCTGTGCGGGGAAGGCGGAAGCTGTGCGTCTGTGGCCGTTGCGAGGCCACTTCTACGATTGTGGACTAGACCACTACGCGTGTCCATGCGTGGGACTGTGTTTGTTGTTGGCGCTTTCGGCGCTCCGTCGCCGCCGCGCCCGCCCCGGTGCGAGCGGATCACCGCGGGCGCTCCGCCGCCGCCAGGACACCGTGGGGCATACCCGGACGCCCGCGCCGCAACTACGTGGACGCCCTAGCATCCTTCCCGCAGCCTAACCCGTGCGCCTCGCCCGTGGGACCGGTCGGAGCGGCCGATCTCGACGGCCGACACCGGCCGGGCACGGCTCGCCCCTCCCCTTCTCCCACCCGCTCGCACCTGGGCCGTCGGAGTCAATTCTGTTAGATTGGTCTAAACCACATAGCCCTCTCCGGACCGTCCGCGTGGACCGTCCCCTCAGATCGGCAGGACCAGCGTGGAAGTTGTCATCGTCCCGGACGCCGCGGCGGGCGGCGAGCTGATCGCCGACGCCCTGGCGCAGCTGCTGCGGCGCAAGCCCGACGCCCTGCTCGGGGTGGCCACCGGTTCGACGCCGCTGCCCGTCTACCAGGCGCTGGCGGCGAAGGTGCGCTCCGGTGCCGTGGACACCACGCGGGCGCGGATCGCGCAGCTCGACGAGTACGTCGGGCTGCCGGCCGACCACCCCGAGTCCTACCGTTCGGTACTGCGCCGCGAGGTGCTGGACCGGCTGTCCATCGGCATGGACGCCTTCCTGGGCCCGGACGGCGCCGCCGAGGACGTGCGGGCCGCCTGCGAGGAGTACGACCGGGCGCTGGCCGAGGCGGGCGGCGTCGACCTCCAGATCCTCGGGATCGGCACGGACGGGCACATCGGCTTCAACGAGCCGTGCTCCTCCCTCGTCTCCCGCACCCGCATCAAGACGCTGACCGAGCAGACCCGGATCGACAACGCGCGCTTCTTCGACGGCGATCTGGCGCAGGTCCCGCACCACGTCATCACCCAGGGCATCGGCACCATCCTGGAGGCCAGGCACCTGGTGCTGCTCGCGACCGGTGAGGGCAAGGCCGACGCGGTCGCGGCGACCGTCGAGGGTCCGGTGGCCGCCGTCTGCCCGGCCTCCGCGCTCCAGTTGCACGGGCACGCCACGGTCGTCGTCGACGAGGCCGCCGCGTCCAAGCTCAAGCTCGCGGACTACTTCCGCCACACCTACGTCAACAAGCCGGAGTGGCAGGGCATCTGAGCACGCGCGGAAGGCGCCGGTCCCGGTGAGGGGGGCCGGCGCCTTCCGCGTTCAGGGGGTGTGACGGCGGCGGTGCGCGCCCGTCGTCAGGGGGGAGGCGACCGCCGGGCGGTCGCCTTCCGTCGTCCTGCGGTCGACTACGTTGTCACGCCTGCTCCGCGCCCGCGATGATCTCCGCCGCCGCGCGGCCGCAGACCCGGGCCGCTCCGTGGGTGGCGATGTGCAGGGCGCCTCGGGGCGGAGCCTGCGGGATGCCCATCTCGACCACCACGGTGTCCGGGCGGGCCGCGAGCAGGGTGTCGAGGGCCGACGCCATCCACGGATGCCGGTGTTCGTCGCGGACGACGGCGACGACGCGACGGGGGCCGGCCGCCTCCAGGGCGTCGCGGCCGGCGTCGTCGCCGGAGAAGCTGCCGGTCCCGGTGCCGGGGAGCAGCCGGAGCAGTTCCGCGGCCACGCCCCACGGGGTCTCGTCGCCGACGGCGATGTTGGCGACGGGGGTGAGGGCGGCGACGTAGGGCGGTGCGGTGAGCGGGGTGAAGGGGGTGGCGTCCGGTCCCGCGTCCGCCGCCGTGATCCGCAGCGCCCGCCGGGCCGCCCGCAGGCCGACGTCGGAGACCGGCCCGCCCGGAGTCGCGCCCCGGGGTGCCTCGGCCGTCGTCCAGGTGGCGAGCGTCCGTACCCGGGCCGCCGCCTCGGCGAGGCGTTCCTCGGCGAGTTCGCCGGTGCGGACGGCGGTGACCAGGGCGTCGCGCAGCCTGCGGACCGTGTCGTCGTCGGCGAGGCCGCCGCCCACGCAGATCGCGTCGGCGCCCGCGGCGATGGCGAGAACGCTGCCGCGTTCGATGCCGTAGGTCGCGGAGATGGCCTGCATCTCCATGCCGTCGGTGACGATCAGGCCGTCGTAGCCGAGTTCCTCGCGCAGCAGGCCGGTGAGGATGCGGCGGGAGAGGGTCGCCGGGAGGTCCGGGTCGAGCGCCGGGACCAGGATGTGCGCGCTCATCACCGCGCGGGTGCCGGCCGCGATGGCCGCGCGGAACGGCTCGAGTTCGCGCTCCGCGAGTTCCCGCGGGCCCACGTCGATGCGGGGCAGCGCGTGGTGCGAGTCGGTGGCGGTGTCGCCGTGGCCGGGGAAGTGCTTGGTGCAGGCGGCGACGCCCGCGGCCTGGAGCCCGGTGACGTAGGCGGCGGTGTGCCGGGCGACCAGGGCGGGGTCGGCGCCGAAGGAGCGGACCCCGATCACCGGGTTGTCGGGGTTGGAGTTGACGTCGGCGGAGGGCGCCCAGTTGAGGTTGACCCCGCAGGCGGCGAGCCGTCGGCCGAGGTCGTGGGCGACCTCGCGGGTCAGCTCGGGGTCGTCCACCGCACCGAGGGCGTGGTTGCCCGGGTAGGAGGACCCGGCGCGCACTTCGAGGCGGGTGACGTCGCCGCCCTCCTCGTCGATGGCGACCAGGACGTCGTCCCGTTCGGCGCGCAACTGGGCGGTCAGCGCGGCCAGTTGCTCGGGTGATGCGATGTTGCGGCCGAAGAGTCCGACGGAGGCGAGGCCCTCACCGAGCCGGCGCAGCAGCCAGTCGGGGGCGGTGGTGCCGGTGAAGCCGGGCTGGAGAACGGTGAGCGCGTCCCGCGTCAGGGTGTCGGTGCCGCTGGCGAATGTCGTCATCGGGGGGCGTTATCCCTTCACGGCGCCCGCGGTGAGGCCCGCGGCCATCTTGCGCTGGACGAGGAGGAAGAGGACGACGATCGGCAGGGCCATCATGGTGGCGCCCGCCATCATCGGGGCGTACTCGGTGCCGTGCTTGGTGGTGAAGTTGCCGAGCCAGACGGTCGCCGTCTGGTTCTTCTGGCTGAGCAGCATGAGGGCGTACAGGTACTCGTTCCACGCCTGGATGAAGCCGTACACCGAGGTGGCGACCATTCCGGGGGCGAGGAGCGGGAAGACCACCCGGATGAACGCGCCGGTGCGGCTGCAGCCGTCGACCATGGCCGCCTCCTCCAGCTCCTTCGGGATGTTGACGATGAAGCCGCGCAGCGTCCACACCGTGAAGGGCAGGATGAAGGTCAGATAGGTGATGATCAGGCCGGTGAGCTTGTCGTACTGGCCCAGGTCGTTGAGGAGCAGGAAGACCGGGATGATCATGGCGACCAGCGGGATCATCTGCACCGCCAGGATGCCGACGATCACGATCTTCCGGCCGCGGAAGGCGAACCGGGAGATGGCGAGCGCGGCCAGCAGCCCGACGAAGACGCCGATCGCGACCACCGAGAGGGAGACGATCAGGCTCCGTCCGACCGGGCCCCAGAAGTCCGCGATGTCCAGCGCGCGGCTGAAGTTGGAGAGCGTCAGGGACGACGGCAGCAGGCTCGGGTCGGGGTCGATGGCGTCCTTGGCCGGCTTGAACGCCGTGTTCAGCATCCAGTAGACCGGGAATCCTGCGACGACGAAGACCAGCAGCCCGAGGACGTTCCAGCCGAGCTTCGACTTCCGGGGCGCGCGTGCGGCGCCCGGGGCGGTCACGGCACTCATTCGACGTCTCCGATCTTCAGCATCTGACGCATGTAGACGGCGACGACACCGAGCAGCAGCAGCACGGTGATGAGGGCGATCGCCGAGCCCTGCGCGTAGTCGTTGACCACGAAGGCACGGTCGTACGAGTACGTGGTGAGGAGTTGGAACTCCGCCTCCGGATGGCCGTTGCGCATCACGAAGACCTGCGGGAAGACGCCCATGTCCCAGATGACCGACAGGGTCGTGAGCATCACGATGATCGGCTTGAGGATGGGCAGGGTGACGTACCGGAAGACGCCCCAGGCGCCCGCGCCGTCGAGCCGGGCGGCCTCCTCCAGTTCGGCCGGTACCTGGGTGAGGCCGGCGCTGAGGGTGATCACCACGAACGGGACGGCGCCCCAGATCACCAGCAGCATGATCACGGCCAGGCCCTGGGGCCCGCTGGCGAACCAGTTGTGGCCGATCATCTCGACGCCGGGGAGCTTGCTGAGCAGCGCGTTGAGGATGCCGTAGTCGGCGTCGAACAGCCACTTGAAGACGGTGGTGGCGACGATGATCGGCATGCCCCAGCTGGCCACGAGCACGATGTTGATCAGGGTCTTGACCCAGCCGGAGACCCGCTGCAGGAGCAGCGCGACCAGCATGCCGATCACCATGGTGAAGACGACCGAGCCGGCCGCGAAGACGATCGTGCGCAGCACGACCTGCCAGAACTCGCCGTCCCCGAGCACCTTGGTGAAGTTGTCGAAGCCGACCCACTCGGCGGGCTGGAAGCCCCAGAGCTGGGACTGCCCGAACTTCTGGAAGGAGAGGCTGAGCAGGCGGAACAGCGGATAGCCGAGGACCAGCGCCAGGATCAGCAGGCAGGGGGCGAGCAGCAGCCACGGAGTGGTCGTCGCGCCGCCCGGGGTCCTCGCGCGCCGCGGCTTCCCGGCGGCGGGCGGTGGCGGTGCCTGCCGCGGTGGCGGCACCTTGGCGGGGGTGGTGGTGTCTGCGGCACTCATCGCGCGCTCCTCAGCGGTCCCTCATCAGGTCGTACGGGTCCCACGAGCCCCGTACCTCCCGCCCTGGCGGTCGTACAGGTCCCACGGAAGGCGGGACCCCGTCGGTGGACGGGGTCCCGCCTCGCGTCACTTGGTGTTGATGACCTTGTCGATCGCGGCGTCCGCTTCCTTCGCGGCGTCCTCGACCGACTTCTTGCCGGTGCCGATGTTCTGGAGCATCGTCTGGAGGACCTGGGCCTTCTCGACCTGGCCCCAGCCGGGCGCCATCGGGACGAACCAGTTGGACTCGGCCGCGGTGGCCGGGACCGCCGTCGCCGGGTCGCTCTTGAGGGTCGCGAGGTCGGTCTTGTTGTTGGGCAGGTTGCCCTTGGCGATCAGGGCCTTCTGTCCGGCGGGACCGGTGAAGGCGTTGATCCACTCGGCGGCGACTTCCTGCGCCTTGGACTTGACCGGCACCGCGAGGTCCGAACCGCCCAGGAAGACCGGCATGTTCTTGCCGGAGGGGCCGGGCATCACGAAGTTCTCGAGGTTGTCCTTGAGCTTGCCGGTCTTGTCGTTCTTCGGGTCGGCGGAGGTCGCGCCCTCCCAGGCCGCACCGAAGATCATGCCCGACTTGCCCTGGCCGTACACGATGTAGCGGTCGGACTCGTCCTTGGTCTTGTCGCCGTGCATGTACTTGTCGACGACGTTCTTGAACTCACCGAGGCCCTTGAGGGACTCGGGCGAGGAGAGGCTGCCCTTCCACTGACCGCCCTCCTCCTTGGCGATGGCGCCGCCGGCGTCGTAGACGAAGGACATGGCCGCGTACCAGTCACGGGTGGGCTGGTACCAGGCGGAGAACTTGTCGCCCTCCTTCTTCTGGACCTTGTCCAGGGCGGCGGTCAGCTCCGCGTACGTCTTCGGGGGCGTCTTGACGCCCGCCGCGGCGAACACGTCCTTGCGCCAGTTGGCGACCCGGCCGCCGGCGTAGTACGGGACGCCGTAGGTCTTGTCCTCGTAGGTCACCGAGGCCTTGAGGCCGTCGAGCCAGGCGGACGAGTTGTCGAACTTGGCCGTGTCGAGGGGCGCGAAGGCGCCCTTGACCATGTAGCCGAGCATCTCGGTGTTGCCCATCTCGACGACGTCCGGCGCCTTGTCGGTGGCGAGGACCGCGTCGAGCTTGGTGTTCTTGTCCGGCCAGCCGTAGTACTCGTGGTTGATCTTGATGCCGGGGTGCTTCTTGGTGATCGCCGCGTCGGCGGCCTTCACCAGGTCGGGCCAGTTGTTCTGAGCGTCGACGGTGAGCCAGACGGTCAGCTCCTTGGCGTCCGCGCCCTGCTTGTCCGAGCCCTTGTCACTGTCCCCGCATGCCGCGATGGAGACCATCATGCCCGCGATACCGATCGCGGCTATCAGCTTGCGCTTCACGCCATCCTCCTCAGGGATGCCACAAACCCCCCTGCCTCCCCGCGGTGTCCGTCGTCGACATACGTACCGCCCGTGGAGCCGGGACCTGGACCAATGGTGTAGACCAGTAGGGGGAGCTTGGCCCAGACCAAGAAGCGTGTCAAGGGTGGCCGAATAGGCTCCGACCAGCCGTTATGGGACCTACATATGCAGGAACCTTTAAGTAAGAAGCCCTCGAAAATCCGGCCGCTTCCGGGGGCGCTCCCGGTAGACCACTTGAGGTGGTGGACTAGACCAACACCGGGTGCGACGGTATACAGAGGGGATCACGAAGCGCGCGGGGCCGCCCCCGCCCGCGACCGTGCCACGATGTGAGCCGTGGCCGACGGGGCGCCGGCCGCATCGGCACCAGGAGCCGGGAAGGCAGAGCATGAGCACCGACGTCGGCAGTGCGGAGAACGAGGGTGGGGCAACCGTCCGTACCGCGCGCGTGCCCAAGTACTACCGTCTCAAGAAGCACCTGCTGGACATGACGGAGACCCAGACGCCCGGCACCCCGGTCCCCCCGGAGCGGACCCTGGCCGCCGAGTTCGACACCTCGCGCACCACCGTCCGCCAGGCCCTCCAGGAACTGGTGGTCGAGGGCCGCCTGGAACGCATCCAGGGCAAGGGCACCTTCGTCGCCAAGCCCAAGGTCTCCCAGGCGCTCCAACTCACCTCCTACACCGAGGACATGCGCGCCCAGGGCCTCGAACCCACCTCGCAGCTCCTGGACATCGGCTACATCACCGCCGACGACCGGCTCGCCGACCTGCTCGACATCACGGCCGGCGGCCGGGTGCTGCGCATCGAGCGGCTGCGCATGGCCAACGCCGAACCGATGGCCATCGAGACCACCCACCTGAGCGCCAAGCGCTTCCCGGCGCTGCGCCGGTCGCTGGTCAAGTACACGTCCCTCTACACCGCGCTCGCCGAGGTGTACGACGTCCGGCTCGCCGAGGCCGAGGAGACCATCGAGACCTCGCTCGCCACCCCGCGCGAGGCCGGCCTGCTCGGCACCGACGTCGGCCTGCCGATGCTGATGCTCTCCCGGCACTCCCTCGACCTGACCCAGCAGCCGGTCGAATGGGTGCGCTCGGTGTACCGCGGCGACCGCTACAAGTTCGTCGCCCGCCTCAAGCGGCCGCAGGACTAACAGAGTTCACATTTCGCACGACCGTCCGTTCCTTCACCGAATCGGCATACCGATATGCCGACGGGGTCTTCCGCAGCTCTGACACCGTGACCTAGATTGCCTGCGCATTGCGCACGTGAAGTGCGGGTTCGCAGCTATTCGCAGCCAGGGGACGGAGCCGCGGTATGTCGGATGTTCGGGAGACGCAACCACCGGTGGTGACACCGGTCCGGGTGGTGATCGCGGTCTGCCTGGTGGCGCCCTTCGTGGCGATGCTGTGGGTCGGGTCGTACGCGAAGACGGACCCGACGTTCATCGGCGTCCCCTTCTTCTACTGGTACCAGATGGCCTGGGTGCTGATCTCCACCGCGCTCACCATGACCGCGTACCGGCTCTGGCAGCGTGAGCAGCGCGCCCGCGCCGCCGCGCAGGGGGGTGCGGCGGAATGAAGGACGGCGTGAACGGCGTCGCGCTCGGCGTCTTCATCTTCTTCTTCCTGGCCGTCACGGTCGTCGGCTTCCTGGCCGCGCGCTGGCGCAAGGCCGAGAACGAGCACAGCCTCGACGAATGGGGCCTGGGCGGACGGTCGTTCGGCACCTGGGTCACCTGGTTCCTGCTGGGCGGCGACCTCTACACCGCGTACACCTTCGTCGCCGTGCCCGCGGCCGTCTACGCGGCGGGCGCGGCCGGCTTCTTCGCGGTGCCGTACACGATCCTGGTCTACCCGCTGATCTTCACCTTCCTGCCCCGCCTCTGGTCGGTCTCGCACCGGCACGGCTATGTGACGACGTCGGACTTCGTGCGGGGCCGCTTCGGCTCCAAGGGCCTCTCGCTCGCGGTCGCCGTCACCGGCATCCTCGCGACGATGCCGTACATCGCGCTCCAACTCGTCGGCATCCAGGCGGTGCTCGACGTGATGGGCGTGGGCGGCGACGACGGCACCAACTGGTTCGTGAAGGACCTGCCGCTGCTGATCGCCTTCGGCGTGCTGGCCGCGTACACCTACTCCTCGGGGCTGCGGGCGCCCGCGCTGATCGCCTTCGTGAAGGACACGCTGATCTACATCGTCATCGCGGTGGCGATCATCTACATCCCGATCAAGCTCGGCGGCTTCGACGAGATCTTCGCCAAGGCCGACGCGAAGTTCACCGCGACGGGCGTGGGCGGACTCGCGCCCCCCGCGGCCGGCCAGTGGACCTACGCCACGCTGGCGCTCGGCTCCGCGCTGGCGCTGTTCATGTACCCGCACTCGATCACCGCGACGCTCTCCTCCAGGAGCCGTGACGTGATCCGCCGCAACACCACGATCCTGCCCCTGTACTCCCTGATGCTCGGCCTGCTGGCGCTGCTCGGCTTCATGGCGATCGCGGCCGGGGTGAAGGTGGACAACGGACAGCTGGCGATCCCGCAGCTGTTCGAGGACATGTTCCCCGACTGGTTCGCGGGCGTGGCCTTCGCGGCGATCGGGATCGGGGCGCTGGTGCCCGCGGCCATCATGTCGATCGCGGCGGCGAACCTCTTCACCCGCAACATCTACAAGGACTTCATCAAGCCGGACGCCACGCCCGAGCAGGAGACCCGGGTCTCCAAGCTGGTCTCGCTGCTGGTGAAGGTGGGCGCGCTGGTGTTCGTCCTCACCATGGACAAGACGGTCGCCATCAACTTCCAGCTCCTGGGCGGGATCTGGATCCTTCAGACCTTCCCGGCCCTGGTCGGCGGCCTCTTCACCCGCTGGTGCCACCGCTGGGCGCTGCTCGCCGGGTGGGCGGTCGGCATGGTCTACGGCACGGTCGCCGCGTACGGGGTGGCGTCGCCGACCCAGAAGCACTTCGGCGGCTCCTCCGACGAGATCCCCGGCATCGGTGAGATCGGTTACATCGGCATGACCGCGTTCGCCCTCAACGCCTTGGTCGTGGTGGTCGCCACCTTCGTCCTGCGGGCCCTGAAGGCCCCCGAGGGCGTCGACGAGACCCGCCCGCAGGACTACACGGCGGACGCCGGCGACCCGGGCGTCCAGGTCGAACTGCCCCCGGCGACGGCGGGTTCCACCCACTGAGACACCCCCAGCACCGCGCACCACCGACAGCGGGCCGCCGATCCGGGAGGACGGCGGCCCGCTGTCACGCTCCGGAACCGTCACCCGCGAGCCGCTGCACCGGCACCCTCGCCGTCGTCCGCGAAGCCCCCGCCGCCGCCCTCGGACGGATGTCCCGACGGGCCCGCGTCGAGCGCACAGGGCCCTTCACGGGGCGTTCCCGAGACACCCGGCGGCCCGCACATCCGACCCCCGGACGCGCGGCTTCCGGGGGCCCCGCCAGATCACTGTGCTCACCTACGAGTTGACGCTCCGAGACCGGCACGACACAACATCTGGGGGTGCTACCGCAGCCCGGCACTAGATGTATGCTCATGCTCGCTGTCGCCGCAGGGGAATCCGGTGCGAATCCGGAACTGTCCCGCAACGGTGTACTTGCGTACATTCGCGTACCCGCGTGCCGTACGCACGTCCAGTCCGAGGACCTGCCGACAGTGCGCCCGGCCTCCCGGTCCGGGTGCCCTGAGACGTCCGGGCCTCGCGGAATGGGCGGTTGGACGCGGCGTGTGTGCGCCCGCGGCCGACCCCTGCCCTCTTCGAGGCCCCCGTGCCGAGCGAGGGAGAGCCCCCACGTGACCATCGCGCCAGTCGACCCGGCTTCAGTCACCCCGGTGGAGAACGACGGCCCCGGTGCCGCGCTGCTGCGGACCCTGACCGAGCTGACCGCCGACCTCCCCGACGCCGACCCCGGCCGGGTCGCCGCCTCCGCGCTGCGCGGCCGGTCCGCGCGGGCCGACGAGGCGGAGCTGCGCGAGCTGGCCACCGAGGCGGCGGCCGGACTCATCTCGGAGGACCCCGCCTACTCGCGGCTCGCCGCCCGGCTGCTGACCATCAGCATCGCCGTCGAGGCCGCCACCCAGGGCGTCACGACCTTCACCGAGTCCATCGCCGTCGGCCACCGCGAGGGCCTGATCGCCGACCGCACCGCGGAGTTCGCCCGGGTGCACGCGTCCCGCCTGGACGCGCTGATCGACCCGCGCGGCGACGACCGCTTCGGCTACTTCGGCCTGCGCACCCTCTACAGCCGCTACCTGCTGCGCCACCCGATCACCCGCAAGGTCGTCGAGACGCCCCAGCACTTCCTGCTGCGGGTCGCCTCCGGCCTCGCCGAGGACGACACCGCCCGCTCGGTCGACGAGGTCTCGGCGCTCTACGGGCTCATGAGCCGCCTGGACTACCTGCCGTCCTCGCCCACCCTCTTCAACTCCGGTACCCGCCACCCCCAGATGTCGTCCTGCTACCTGCTGGACTCGCCGCTGGACGAGCTGGACTCCATCTACGGGCGCTACCACCAGGTGGCCCGCCTCTCCAAGCACGCCGGCGGCATCGGCCTCTCCTACTCCCGCATCCGCTCCCGCGGTTCGCTGATCCGCGGCACCAACGGGCACTCCAACGGCATCGTGCCGTTCCTGAAGACGCTGGACGCCTCGGTGGCCGCCGTCAACCAGGGCGGCCGGCGCAAGGGCGCGGCCGCGGTCTACCTGGAGACCTGGCACTCCGACATCGAGGAGTTCCTGGAGCTGCGCGACAACACCGGTGAGGACGCCCGGCGTACGCACAACCTGAACCTCGCGCACTGGATCCCGGACGAGTTCATGCGCCGGGTCAACGCCGACGGGCAGTGGTCGCTGTTCTCCCCCTCGGACGTGCCCGACCTGGTCGACCTGTGGGGCGACGAGTTCGACGCCGTGTACCGCGAGGCCGAGGCGGCGGGCCTGGCGAAGAAGACCATGCCGGCCCGTGAGCTGTACGGCCGCATGATGCGCACCCTCGCGCAGACCGGCAACGGCTGGCTGACCTTCAAGGACGCCGCCAACCGGACCGCGAACCAGACGGCCGAGCCGGGCCACGTCGTGCACTCCTCGAACCTCTGCACGGAGATCCTGGAGGTCACCGACGACGGCGAGACCGCGGTCTGCAACCTGGGCTCGATCAACGTCGGCGCGTTCGTGGCCGACGGCGACATCGACTGGGAGCGCCTCGACGAGGCCGTCCGCACCGCCGTGACGTTCCTCGACCGGGTCGTCGACATCAACTTCTACCCGACCGAGGAGGCGGGCCGCTCCAACTCCAAGTGGCGGCCCGTGGGCCTGGGCGCCATGGGCCTCCAGGACGTCTTCTTCAAGCTGCGGCTGCCCTTCGACTCGGACGGCGCGAAGGCCCTCTCCACCCGGATCTCCGAGCGGATCATGCTGGCCGCCTACGAGGCGTCCGCCGACCTCGCCGAGCGCAACGGCCCGCTGCCCGCCTGGGAGAAGACCCGCACCGCGCGCGGTGTGCTGCACCCCGACCACTACGGCGTCGAGCCGACCTGGCCCGAGCGGTGGGCCGCGCTGCGCGCCCGGATCGCCACCACCGGCATGCGCAACTCGCTGCTGCTCGCCATCGCCCCGACGGCGACGATCGCGTCCATCGCGGGCGTGTACGAGTGCATCGAGCCGCAGGTGTCCAACCTGTTCAAGCGCGAGACGCTGTCAGGCGAGTTCCTCCAGGTCAACTCCTACCTGGTGGAGGAGTTGAAGAAGCTGGGCGTCTGGGACGCCCGCAGCCGGGAGGCGCTGCGCGAGGCCAACGGCTCGGTGCAGGACTTCGCGTGGATCCCGGCGGACGTGCGGGCGCTGTACCGCACGGCGTGGGAGATCCCGCAGCGCGGTCTGATCGACATGGCCGCCGCCCGCACCCCGTACCTCGACCAGGCCCAGTCGCTGAACCTGTTCCTGGAGACGCCGACCATCGGCAAGCTCTCCTCGATGTACGCGTACGCCTGGAAGTCGGGCCTGAAGACCACCTACTACCTGCGTTCGCGTCCGGCGACCCGGATCGCGCGGGCCGCCCAGGCCCAGGCGCAGGCCACCGTCCCCGTCCAGCAGGCCGCAGAGCCCGACGCCGTCGCCTGCTCCCTGGAAAACCCCGAGTCCTGCGAGGCATGCCAGTAATGACCAGCGAAGCCAAGAACCTGCTCGATCCCGGCTTCGAGCTGACCCTGCGTCCGATGCGCTACCCGGACTTCTACGAGCGGTACCGGGACGCCATCAAGAACACCTGGACCGTCGAGGAGGTCGACCTCCACTCGGACGTCGCCGACCTGGCGAAGCTGTCCCCGGAGGAGCAGCACCTGATCGGCCGCCTCGTGGCGTTCTTCGCGACCGGTGACTCGATCGTGGCGAACAACCTGGTGCTGACGCTGTACAAGCACATCAACTCCCCCGAGGCGCGGCTGTACCTGAGCCGTCAGCTGTTCGAGGAGGCCGTGCACGTCCAGTTCTATCTGACGCTGCTCGACACGTACCTGCCCGACCCCGAGGACCGCACGGCGGCCTTCGCGGCGGTGGAGAACATCCCCTCGATCCGCGAGAAGGCGGAGTTCTGCTTCAAGTGGATCAACGAGGTGGAGAAGCTGGACAGCCTGCAGACGCAGGCCGACCGGCGCCGCTTCCTGCTGAACCTGATCTGCTTCGCCGCGTGCATCGAGGGCCTGTTCTTCTACGGTGCCTTCGCGTACGTCTACTGGTTCCGCAGCCGGGGCCTGCTGCACGGTCTCGCCACCGGCACCAACTGGGTCTTCCGCGACGAGACGATGCACATGAGCTTCGCGTTCGACGTGGTCGACACCGTCCGCAAGGAGGAGCCGGAGCTGTTCGACGACCAGCTCCAGCAGCAGATCACGGACATGATGCGGGAGGCCGTGGAGGCGGAGCTCCAGTTCGGCCGCGACCTGTGCGGTGAGGGTCTGCCGGGCATGAACACCGAGTCGATGCGCCAGTACCTGGAGTGCGTCGCCGACCAGCGCCTCACCCGGCTCGGGTTCGCGCCGGTGTACGGCTCGGAGAACCCGTTCTCCTTCATGGAGTTGCAGGGTGTGCAGGAGCTGACCAACTTCTTCGAGCGCCGTCCGTCGGCGTACCAGGTCGCCGTGGAGGGCACGGTCGACTTCGACGAGGAGTTCTGACCGGTCCACGCGTGGATCACCGGCGGCCCGGGGAGTGTCCCCGGGCCGTCCGCGCGTCCGCCCGCGCCGCGGGAGGCGTCAGGGGGTGGATCCGGAGTGGGTCCGGGTACGTCCAAGGGGCGAGGAGGCCCCTGTGCGACCCACGCGTCCCACGTTCCGCCGCCCGGCAGCCGCCCGCACCGCCCTCGCGCTGACCGCGCTGAGCCTGCTGCTCGCGGGCTGCGGCCCCGGAACCGCGACCGGGAGCGGGAGCGTCGGCGGAAGCCCGAGCGCCGCCTCGCCCTCGCGCGGCTGCGCGCCCCCGGCCGAACTCGGCGCCGGGGACAGCGGGCGCACGGTGTGCGTGGCGGTGGGCGGGGTGGTCAGGGTGGACCTGGACGGCAGCGAGGCGCGGCCCTGGAAGCCGCTCGCCGTGAGCGGCGCCGGGCTGCGGGCCACCAACAGCGGTCTCGTGCTCGGGCGGGGCGACGCGACGGGCGCCTACCGTGCGGTCGCCGCCGGGACGGCCCGGCTGGCGTCGGCCCGTCCGCTCTGCCCGACCGGAGCGGGCGAGGTCTCGTGCGCGGGGCTTCAGGAGTGGTCGCTGACGGTGGTGGTCCGGTAGCACCGGGCCGCCCGGCGGAGCTGCCGGTCGATGCGGCGCTCGTGCACGACGCCGATCACGGACGGCAGGATCAGCAGGGCGAGGATCGCGAGAACGGTCAGCATGCCGATGAGTCCTTCGATGTGTGCGGTATCCATGGACACCACTGTCGTGCCGGACGCTCCTTACCGTCAGTGGCAGGACTGCCGTAGACCCTCGAATTACTGCCAGCGCGGGGGCATACTGCCTCCATGCTCAGGAACGTGACGGCCGTCGTCCTGGACGGTGTGAACCCCTTCGAGCTGGGGGTGGTGTGCGAGGTCTTCGGCACCGACCGCAGCGACGACGGACTGCCGGTGTACGACTTCGCGGTGGCCTCGGGCGAGGGCCCCCGGCTCACCTCCCGGGCGGGCTTCGCCCTGCACGTCGAGCACGGTCTCGAACGCCTGGAGACGGCGGACCTGATCGCCGTGCCGGCCGGCTCCCGCTACGAGAGCCGCGCGTTCCCGCCCGAACTCCTCGACGCGCTGCGGCGCGGGGTGGCGCGCGGGGCGCGGGTGCTCAGCGTCTGCACCGGCGTCTTCGTGCTGGCCGCCGCCGGGCTGCTGGACGGCAGGCGGTGCGCGGCGCACTGGCGGCACGCCGACGAACTCGCGCGCGCCTACCCGCGGCTGACGGTCGAGCCCGACGTCCTCTACGTCGACGCGGACCCGGTGATCACCTCGGCGGGCACCGCCGCGGGCATCGACGCCTGTCTGCACCTGGTGCGCAAGGAACAGGGCCCCGAGGTCGCCAACAAGATCGCCCGGCGGATGGTGGTGCCGCCGCACCGGGACGGCGGCCAGGCCCAGTACATCGAGCGCCCGCTGCCGCGCTCGCAGGGCGACACCGTCGCCGAGGTGCTGGTGTGGATGGACCGGCACCTCGACCGGGAGGTGACCGTCGAACAGCTCGCCGCCCGCGCCCACATGTCGCCGCGCACCTTCGCCCGCCGCTTCCAGCAGGAGACCGGCACCACCCCCTACCGCTGGCTGCTGCGGCAGCGGGTGCTGCTGGCCCAGCGGCTGCTGGAGGCGACGGACGAGACGGTGGACACGATCGCGGACCGTGCCGGGTTCGGCACCGCGGCCGCGCTGCGCCACCAGTTCGTCCGCGTCCTGGGCACGACCCCGAACGCCTACCGGCGGACGTTCAGGTGCCCTGAGATCGCCTGAGCCGGGCCCGGCGGGCGCGTCACCGCGGGATCGCCTTCAGCAGCAGCCGGTGCGGGCGCAGCGTGACCCCCACGTGCGGGGTGCCGTCGGAGCCCGGCGCGGTCTCGAGCCGGTACCTGGTGGCCACCGCGGCCGTGACGAGCGTCAGCAGAGCCATCGAGAAGTCGCTTCCCGGGCACTTCCGATTGCCGACGCTGAACGGGCTCATGGCGTATTTGGGCACGTCCTTGGCGCGCTCGGGAAGCCACCTGTCGGGGTCGAACTCCAGGTGGTCCGGGTACGACCTGGGGTCGCGCTGGATCGCATACGGGCTGTAGAGGATGTCGGCCCCGGCCGGAATGCGATAGCCACCGAGTTCGGTGTCGGCCACCGCCCGCCGGGTCAATATCCACACGGCGGGACCGAGCCGCATCCCCTCGACGACGACATTGTTGGTGTGGGTGAGCCTGCGGACGTCCTCGAATGCGACCGGTCGGCCGCCGGTGACGGATTCGACTTCGTCGCGGATGCGGTCCGCGTGTTCCGGGTGTTCCGCGAGTGCCTGGAGCAGCCACATGATCGTCGCGGCGATGGTTTCGCCGCCCGGGGTGAGTATCGCGATGACCTGGTCGTGGATCTCCTGTTCCCCGATGGGGTCGCCATTGTCGTCCTTCGCGTCCAGCAATGCCGTCAGCAAATCGTCCGGCTTTTGACCTGATGCCCGGCGCTCGGCGATGATCTCGTCGATGAGGAGATGCAAATCGGCCAGCGCCCGGTTGAATTCGCGGTTGGCCGGGAACGGCAGCCGGTAGAGCGGCCCGAGCGGCACCACCATGCGCCGGTACATGCCGCGGAAGACGGTCGCGAGGGCGTCGCACAGCCGTTCGGCGCACTGGTCCATGTACGGGCCGCGCAGCAGGCAGCGGGCGGCGACCCGGACGGCCAGCCGGAAGGACTCGGCGGTGCAGTCGATGGTCTCGCCCGACTCCCAGCGCCTGGTCAGCGCGTGCGCCTCGGCCTCCATGACCGGCCCGTAGGCGGGGATCGCGTCGAGCCGGAACGCGGGCTGGATGGTGCGCCGCTGGCGGCGGTGGAGCGGGCCGTTCGAGGTGGCCACGCCCTCCTTGCCGAGGAGTCCTTCGAGGGACTCCCAGAGCGGTCCCGCGATGATGAAGTCGGGGCTGAGGGCGAGCGCTCCGGTGAGTGCCGGGGTGGTGGGGGCGTACACCGTCTTGGGGCCGAGCTTCAGCCGGACGATGTCGCCGTGCGGGCGCAGACCGGTCAGGAAGGCCAGCGGGTCGCGGGCCAGTCTCAGGCCGTGGCCGAGCAGCGGGACCCGGCCGCCCGCGAGGGGTGGTTCACGCAGTTCGGGGGAGGCCGGCGTGCCGGACTCGGGCTGTGCGGACTCGACGGTCATTTCTCACCTGCCGCTTCGTTGTTGACGTACGGGGGCGTGGACCGGTCGTCCCAGCTGTCGACCATGTAGCGGCCGGACTCGTGGTGGAACCAGTAGACGGAACTGAACCAGTTCCGCATGTTCGCGACGCAGGCTCTCACCGCGTCGGCGATCTCTTTTCCGCGTACCGTGCCGTCGTCGATCTCGTCGGCGACACGTAAGGCTCCGCGTTCGGCGGCCAGGAATTCCTGGATGCACTGCTCGATCCGCCGCCTCAGTTCGGCGACCGCTTCTTCGAGAGTCAGCTCCTCATGTTTTATGAGGCTGATGCCGAGGTTATGGACCTCATCGCCCGCGATTTCTTTGGGAAGCGAGCAGAGGTCGTTGTACCAGGCGGCGAATTCCTGGCTCAGCAGGGCCGCCCGCTGGAATTCGGGATGTTTCCGCACGGTGTCCGGAAGCTCACATCCGGCGCTCGGTTCCAGCAGGTCGATCCAGATCGCGTGCGCGAAAGTGAGCCGCCGCAGTTCGAGATAGTCGTCGACGGTGGGAATGACGCCTTCGGTGCGGTTGTGGAATTCCTGGTCATAGGCGTCGATCACCGCGTGGAAGTGCCGTGCGAAGCGGTCGTTCCAGCTGTCGGGCAGGAACGAGTACAGCCGCACCATGGCGTCGGCGAACCCCGCGATCAGGGGGTCCTCGTGGCGCAGGTGGTCGCGCGGGGCGTCCAGGGCCGTGTGCAGCCGTTCTCTGAGCCGCTTCCAGGCGGCGGGCCTGCGGTGCACGATGTCGCGGTCGTGGCGGTCGTCCCAGACGAAGAACCACGCGCTGTAGTCGGCGATCGCCTGGAGGACCGCGTCGGGGGCGCCCAGGTAGTAGCCGGCCATCAAGTCCGTGTAGCACAGGCTGTCGGCATATTCCGCGACCTTGTCGGCGGACATGAGCCGCATTTCCAGCAGCCAGGCCCTGGTCCTCTCCTGGAGCCGAGGCCAATACGGGTGCAGTTGACGGGGAAACGCGGCCTCGATCACCGGAAGACAGAGTGAGGGTGGCACCGCGGTCACTGTCGATGTGGTGCTGTATGGGAAAGCAGGCACGAACAAACCCCTCTCAGCCGCCAGTTGGCGTACGCCCCTCCCGCTGTACCCGGCGCACGCCGTTGCGCATCCCCGCAGTTCCCATTCAGCACTACAACTGACCGTTCTGGGAACGGATTTGCTCCATTCACTACCCCACGGCGCCTAGATCCTCCCCTTGTGTGACTGAATATGGATCAACGGGTGCGCACATCAGATCGAATGTACGACCTACATACGAACGGCGCCTGGTCGGGAAGGTGAACCCGACCGGGCGCCGTGCGCGTGGGACGTGCGGGACGTCAGTCGTTGGCCACCACGGGGTAGCGCGGCTCGTTCTCGGCCATCTGCTTCAGGGCGTCCTTGCGCTCGCGCTTGGAGAGCCGGTCGATGTAGAGGTACCCGTAGAGGTGGTCGGTCTCGTGCTGCAAACACCGTGCGAAGTAGCCGGTGCCGCGCACCTTGACCGGGTTGCCCTTCTCGTCCTGCCCGGTCACCTCGGCGTAGTCGGGGCGGGCGAGCGACGCGTACGCGGTCGGCACCGAGAGGCAGCCCTCGTTGCTGTCGTCGAGGCGGCGCCGCTCGGCCGGCAGGTCGACCGGCTTCGGGTTGCAGAGGACACCGACGTGCCGGACACCCTCGTCGTCCATGCAGTCGTAGACGAAGACCTTCAGGTCGACGCCGATCTGGTTGGCGGCCAGGCCCACGCCCTCGGCGGTGCGCTGGCTCGCGAACATGTCCGCGACCAGCTGGTCGAGGTCGGCGTCGAACGCGGTGACGTCCTTGCACTCCTTGTGCAGCACCGGGTTGCCGACGACCGTGATCGGCCGTGAGGTCCCCCGCTCACGCCAGGCGCTCTCGCGCTCGTCCGTGTCCTCGGTGTCGATGACGAAACCCTCGTCGTCCACGGGGAGCACGTCCATGTGCTGCTGATCGGTGTCCTGCTGGGCCATGACCGCGGTGAGCCTTCCTAGACAAACTAAGGGTGCGTCGAGAAACAAAGGGGTGCGTCGCTGATACAGGGTAGACCCACCTCAGCGGGGCCCAGCGGCCCCGGCGGCGGCCTCAGCAGACCTCTTCCAGGTCCCGCCAGTCGCGGGAATCGGGGCTGTCGGCGACCCAGCCGTCGAGGAGTCCCCGCACGAGTGACGCCGGCGCGGCCACCCCGCACTCCCGCTCCGGCACCCACAGCTGCCCGTCGGTGCGGTGGCCGAGCGGTCCCGGATGCCCCGGCTCGCTGTGGTCGTGCGGGTCCAGGTGCTCGCCGTCGCCCTCGTCGGCCGGCATCCGCGACTCCGAGCACATCCGGCACAGCAGCCGTACCGACGACGACCAGTCCTCGGCGGCGAACCCGGCGTCCGCGGCCAGTTGCTCCAGCGCGTCCCGGTCGGCCTCCGTCGCCGCCTCCAGGAGCACCACCCAGGTCGGCACCGGCGAGGGCGCCCACAGCTCGATCTCGTCGAAGACCGGGTAGGCGTGCCCGGCGCCGGTGGTGCGCTCGCCGTGCGGGACGCCGTCGTGCAGCACCACCTCGCCCCAGCGGCGCCCCGAGGACGGCAGCGGAATGGACAGCACCTCGATCCGCGCCGGGTCGAGCCGCCTGCCCCAGACCACCTCGGCCTCGCCCTCGGGCGAGAGCCGCACGGCCGCGCTGCCCAGGTCCATGCCGACCGGCTCGGCGGCCTCGGTGGCGCCGCCCGGCACCCGCAGCCCGTACGCCTGCCAGGCCCGCCTGGCCAGCGACCAGTCCTGGAGCGCGGTGGCCGCGATGCCCACGTTCCACCAGTCGGGCGCCCCGGCCTCCCGGTCGAGCAGGGCGACGGCCCGAAGCCCCGCGGCGCGCGCCTGCTCCCAGTCGTGCCGGAACTTGTGCAGCAGGGCGAGGTTGAACCAGGACTCGGACAGCCACGGCTCCAGGTCGGCGGCACGGGTCAGCAGCGCCCCCGCGTCCTCGTAGCGACCGTCGCCGATCAGGGTGAACGCGCGGTCCGTGGCCTGCCGCCAGGAGGCGGAGGGCCGGTGCCGTCCCTTGCCGAAGATCCTCACGATTCCCGCCTGCCAGTTCCTTGGAGTGGGCTGGCCAGTGCTGCCCCCGGACACCCTCGCCCCTTCTCATGTCTCTTTCGCATCCAACCACGTACGGCTGGAAGGGCGCTCCTTACCCATGGGTTACCCAGCCGACGGCACGGTCAGACAGTCCCTCGACAGGACCCGGGCCAGCGCTTCGACGACCTCCGGCGCGTACTCCCCGGCGCTCGCCAGGCGCAGTTCCTCCAGCGCGGTGAGGGGTCCGCCGGGCCCGGCGCCGCGCGCTTTCTCCTCGTAGGCGTTGACGGCCCGCACGATCCGGGCGGCGACGGGCTGCTCCCGGCAGCGGTCGGCCTGCCGCTCGACGACCACGGCGACCGCCGCGTCGACCCCGGTCTGCCGGACGACGGCCCCGCCGAGCAGCGCGATGCGGCGCTGCTCGGCCGCGGGCAGTTCGGCGGTGGCGCCGTCCGGCACCGGGTCGACGAGGCTCAGCTGGCCGATGTCGTGCATCAGGGCCGCGTACTCGAGCACCAGCAGCTCCGCCCGGGTCAGTCCCAGGTCCCGGCCGACGGCCCGGCTCAGCTCGGCGACCCGGCGGGCGTGCCCCGCGGGGGTGCAGCCGGCTATCTCGGTGGCGCGGGCGAGGGAGGCGATGGTCTGCCGGTAGGTGGCGCGCACCGCCGCGTACCGGCGGAAGGAGAGCTGGGTGAGCAGCAGCGGCACCGAGAACACGGGCAACGCCCACAGTCCGACGACGGCGACGGCGAGCGCCATCACCGCGCCGGTGGCGCAGACCGCGGAGCCGATGCCGAGCAGGGCACGCAGTTCGTCGCGGAGCAGCGGTCCGAAGGGCCAGCCGGTGCGGGAGTGGGCGAGGGCGGCGGCGAGCACGGCGTCGCAGAGCGCGGTGAGGGCGAGCAGCGCGAGCAGCAGCAGCGGGTAGCCGGGGCCGCCGCCCCAGGCGCCGAACAGGTCCCGGTTGTAGAGGGGTTGGAAGCAGACGGCGGTGAACGCGACGGTGAGTGTCCGGCGCGCGAGGTGGTCGAGGACGGGTCCGTGGCCGCGGGCCAGGTGCGGGACGGCGCCGAGCAGCGAGGCGGCGAGCACGACGGCGACGACCTGGAGGACCCCGTGCTGGGTGGGGCGTCCCGCGTCGGCGCCGAGCAGGGCGTAGGACAGGGCGCCCGCCGCGCCGAGGGGCGCGGCCTCGCGGACCCGGGCGCCGGTCCAGCGGCCGGCCTCGCCGACGGCGACGAGCACGCCGAAGGCGAGCGCGGTGGGCCGTTCGTCGAGTCCGGTCCACAGGACGACCCCGAGCGAGCAGCCGGCGAGCAGGGCGGCGCTGCCGTGGATGAGGACGGCCGGCCGGGGCATCACCAGCCGCCTCCCGGCCGCGCGCCGTCTCATCGGGCCGCCCTCGGGCCGCTGGTGAGGGGCGCGGTGGCGGGGTCCGGGGCCGGCTGTTCCTCCGCGGTGACGGCGGGGTGCCAGCCCTGCCGGGCGAGGGCGCGGGCCAGGGCGGTGACCATGTGCGGGTCGAACTGGGCGCCCGCGCAGCGCTTCAGCTCCTCCAGTGCGGCGGGGACGGGCCTGGCGCGGCGGTAGGAGCGGGTGGAGGTCATCGCGTCGAAGGCGTCGGCGACGGCGACGACCCGGGCGGACTCCGGGATCTGGCCGCCCAGCAGGCCGTAGGGGTAGCCGCTGCCGTCGAGGCGTTCGTGGTGGTGCA
This sequence comes from Streptomyces griseoviridis, assembly GCF_005222485.1. Taxonomy (NCBI): domain Bacteria; kingdom Bacillati; phylum Actinomycetota; class Actinomycetes; order Kitasatosporales; family Streptomycetaceae; genus Streptomyces; species Streptomyces griseoviridis. The sequence goes on along the minus strand of NZ_CP029078.1, from coordinate 5,881,039 downwards.
GGACGGCGGCGCGGGCCTCGCCGAGGAAGGCGATGCCGCGCACCATCTCGTGGCCGTACTCGGGGTGCAGTTCGATGACCCGGCGCTCCTCGGGGGTCAGCGGTCCGTCCTTGCGCAGCAGCCGGGTGGGGACGCCGAGCTTGCCCACGTCGTGCAGGATGCCGGCGAAGCGGAGCACCTCGACGCGGGCGTCGTCCATGCCCAGCTCGCGGGCGATCATCATGGACGCCTGGCCGACGCGTTCGCTGTGGCCGCGGGTGTAGCCGTCCTTGATGTCGACGGCCTGCACCAGGGCCCTGATGGTCGCCTGGTGGGCGGCGCGTTCGCGGTGGTACTGGGCGAACGCCCACCAGGACACGCACATCGGCAGCAGCACGAGGAGCGCGGCGACCGGCCCGTAGGGGCTGCGCCACAGGACGGCCATCATCAGCCCGGCGAGCCCGTGCACGCCGATCGGGGCGAGGGAGCGCGCGAGCAGGCCGCGCCAGGCGCGGCGGGCGGGCACCCGTTCGGCGAGGGCCCTGATCCCGCCGTCGAGGGCGGTCAGCGCCAGGCAGAAGGCGAGGACGGCGGCCCCGGCGGGGACGAGCGCGTACGGGAAGTCGGAGGAGACGACGGCGTCCCGGCCGCCGAGCGCCCAGTGGGTGCGGCTCGCCGCCCAGACCGCGACGGCGAGCTGGGCGGCCCGCCAGAGCCTGCGGGTCGCGGAGGCGCGCCGCTCGGTGCGGGGGCCGCGGCGGGCCGGGAGGAAGAGGGCGCCGGGCACCGGGACGAGCGCGGCGGCGGGCGGCGGCAGCAGGAAGGCCCCGGCGAGCAGCACGGGGAAGAAGGTGCCGGCGACGTGCCAGCGGGCGGCGGCCTGCTCGCAGCCGGCGTAGACGACGGCCGTCAGCAGCACGGCCCACCAGGGCGTGTCCAGGGAGGGGAGCGGGATCAGGCAGTACAGGGCGGCGAGGGTCACGCAGCCGATGTACGCGCGGGCCCCCGCCGGAACCGCCTCCATCACGCCCCTCCCCGGCCGCTCCTGCTCGGAGTGAGGAGCCTAGGGCGGCCCGGGGGGACGATGTGGGCTTATCACCCGTCGATTAGCACGTTCGGGTGACGCGGAGGTGTTCGGAGGTGTGCGGAGGTGCGCGGAGGTTTTCAGGGTCGGCTACGACAGGCCCTGCGACTCCTGCGGGGCGGCGGGCGCCGCGGCCGTGACGTCGTGGTCGGGCACCGCCTGCCCCGAGCGGATCAGGTCGAGCCTGCCGAGGACCTTGGCGCGCAGGTCGGTGGGGACGTCGTCGTGTCCGCAGCACCGCTTGACCAGCTTCTTCACGGCCTCTTCGAGCCCGTACTTCTCCAGGCACGGCGAGCACTCCTGGAAGTGCTGCTTGAACTTGTCCCGGTCGAGATCCGGCATCTCGCTGTCGAGGAACTCGTAGAGGTGGTCGAGGACCTCACCGCAGTCCGTCTCGTGCGGCTCTCCGCAGCTCATGACGCCGAGCCTTTCGCTTCGTTCGACTCTCCGGCACCGGCCGGGACGAGCCCGCGCTCACGGGCGTAGTCCTCCAGCATGCCGCGCAGCTGGCGGCGGCCCCGGTGCAGCCTGGACATCACCGTTCCGATGGGTGTCCCCATGATGTCGGCGATCTCCTTGTAGGCAAAGCCCTCGACATCGGCGAGATACACGGCGATGCGGAACTCCTCGGGGATCGCCTGGAGCGCCGCCTTCACGTCCGAGTCGGGCAGGTGGTCGAGCGCCTGCGACTCGGCGGAGCGCAGACCCGTCGACATGTGCGACTCGGCGCGGGCGAGCTGCCAGTCCTCGATCTCCTCGGCCGCCGAGCGCTGGGGTTCGCGCTGCTTCTTGCGGTACGAGTTGATGAAGGTGTTGGTGAGGATGCGGTACAGCCACGCTTTGAGGTTGGTGCCCTCGCGGAACTGGTGGAAGGACGCGTACGCCTTGGCGTAGGTCTCCTGCACCAGGTCTTCGGCGTCGGCCGGGTTGCGCGTCATGCGCAGGGCGGCCGAGTACATCTGGTCGAGGAACGCGAGCGCGTCCCGTTCGAAGCGCGCGGTGCGCTCCGCGGTGCTCTCCGCGCCGGTGCCCTGGCCCTCGGGCTGCTCCGCCTGGCCGTTGTCGGTCCCTGCGTCGATCCCAGTGACCGGACCCACCTCCTCAAGATTCCGGGCGGAACCGAGACCGGTTCCACCAGATTCGGAGGATAGACGACGATCCGGTCCGCCCGCCGCCCGAACAGGCGTGGTCTTCGCCGCGTGCAGCACCGTCCACTCCAGGTCAGCGCTGCTGTGACGGCTCGGGCAGATGGTCGAACCCATGCGGCGGACTTCCTCTCCGTGGACTCCGGTGGCGGCGGTGCCGGTGATCGGCACGCTGTTCGCCACAACAGCCGTCGCCCGCGCAACATTCCCGGGCGTCAGGTGAGTGACGCGGTCCACGTGGTGACGGCGTCCGTGACGATCGTCACGGCTTCGTCCTGGCCGAGGGCGGCCCGCTTGGGCACGGCGAACCCGTGGTCGGCCGACGGCACCTCGACCAGTCGGTAGGGGGCGCCGTCGCCCGGCGGGAACTCCTCGGGGCGGCCGAACGGGTCGTTGCCGCCCTGGACGACGAGGGTGGGGACGCCCGCGCCGAGCAGTTCGGCGGCGCGGGACTTCTCGGGCCTGCCGGGCGGGTGCAGCGGGAAGCTGAGCGCGAGCACGGCGTGCGCGCCCAGCTCGGCGGCGGTGCGGCAGGCCACCCTGGCGCCCGCGCTGCGGCCACCGGCGATCACCGGGAGCCCGGTGGCGGCCAGCGCGGGCCACAGGCCGCGCCAGCCGAGGTCCAGGGTCTTCGGCGCGGGCGCCACCTTCTTGCCCGCGACCCGCCAGGGCTGCTCGACGAGGGCGACGCTCACGCCGTGTCCCGGCAGGACGGCGGCGAGGGCGCGCAGGTCGCGGGCGTCGATGCCGCCGCCGGCGCCATGGCTGACGGCGAGCAGCAGCCGGGGGGCGCCCGCCGGGTGCCAGGTGATGCGGGCGTCGCCCGCGTCCGTCGTCACGGTCTCGGTGCTCACGTCAGAAGAGTGTGCCCTCTTCGGGGCCCTCCAGCTCCTTCAGCAGCTCCGGGCCGTTGTTGCGGACGTTGCTGACGGCCGTCGCGACGGGGTAGGCGCGCATCAGCCCCGCGGGCGGCGGGGCGAGCAGCGCGCGGAGGTCCTCGACGTCGGTACGGCCGGGGTCGAGCCAGCTGTCCCAGCGGTCCGGGGTGAGCATGAGGGGCATCCGGGGGTGGATGTCGGCGAGGGCGTGCGGGCCGTCGGCGGGGGCGACGGCGAGCGGGGTGGTCTCGGCCTCGGTGGTGATCACGGAGCAGGTCGCCCACCAGGCGGCCGGGTGGTCGTCGGGCAGGGTGCGGTCGCGCCAGAACTCGTAGAGCCCGGCCATCGCGAAGACCGAGCCGTCGGCGGGCAGCACGAAGTAGGGCTGTTTGCGCGGGCGCTTCCTGCGGCCCTCGACCTCGAGGTCCCGCTCCTGCTGTCCGGTGACCCACTCGTAGTAGCCGTCGGCCGGGACGAGGCAGCGGCGGCCGGCGAAGGCGCGCCGGTACGACGGCTTCTCGTGGACGGTCTCGGCGCGGGCGTTGATCATCCGGGCGGCGCCCTCGGGGGTCTTCGACCAGGACGGGACCAGTCCCCACCTCAGCTTCCGCAGCTGGCGAACCGGCCGCGGGTCGGCGGCGTCCTTGAGGGGACGGTCGAGGACCACGTAGACCTCTTTGGTGGGGGCCACGTTGTAGTCGGGCGCGAGGGTGTCCTCGGCGTCCCACCGCTCGACCTCAAAGGTTCCCGCGAGATCCTCGGGCCCACGACTCGCTGCATACCGTCCGCACATACGTGCCACACTGCCAGATTCGCCGACACCCACGGGAGCCCTCGCCGTATGGAAAGCACCGCATCCTCGCTCTCCTCGCTCTGGGACGAGGTGGTCGGCACCCAGCCCGACCCGGATCTGTGGGTGGTGATCGCGACGCTGGTCGCGGCGCTCGCGGTGACCGTCCCGCACGGGCTGTGGCGGATATCGCGCAACGCCGTCACCATCGCCCACGAGGGCGGCCACGGTCTGGTCGCGCTGCTCACCGGACGGCAGTTGACGGGCATCCGGCTGCACTCGGACACCAGCGGGCTGACCGTCAGCCGGGGCAAGCCGCACGGGATCGGCATGATCCTCACGGCGGCGGCCGGCTACACCGCTCCCCCGCTGCTCGGCCTCGGCGGGGCCGCGCTGCTCGGCACCGGGCGCATCACGCTGCTGCTGTGGCTGGCGACGCTCCTGCTGCTGGCGATGCTGGTGATGATCCGCAACGCGTACGGCGCGCTGACCGTCGTCCTCACCGGCTCCGCCTTCCTGCTGGTGTCGTGGCTGGCGGGACCGCAGGTGCAGGCGGCGTTCGCGTACGCGGTGGTCTGGTTCCTGCTGGTGGGCGGGGTGCGGCCGGCGTTCGAACTGCAGGCGAAGCGGCGCCGGGGCGGTGCGGGCGACTCGGACGCGGACCAGTTGTCGCGGCTGACGCACGTGCCGGCCGGGCTCTGGCTGTTCCTCTTCCACGCGGTGAGCCTGTGCGCGCTGATAGGCGGCGGCAGGTGGCTGCTGCGGTGGTGACCAGCGGCGTCGGGGGCGCGCGGGGCGCGCGCCGGCGGCCCGCACGCGGGGGCACGCCACCGGCGGCCTGCTTATAAAGTGGGGTCATGGCCCCGAACCCCGCAGACACCGCCCTCTGGCCCGCCCCGCACGCGAGCGGAGCCGTCGACGCGACGGTCCACGTGCCGGGGTCCAAGTCGGTCACCAACCGTGCCCTGGTGCTGGCCTCGCTGGCCTCCGAGCCCGGCTGGCTGCGCCGCCCGCTGCGCTCCCGGGACACCCTGCTGATGGCGGGCGCCCTGCGCGCGATGGGCGTCGGCATCGAGGAGGGCGTCGGCCCCGACGGTTCGGGCGAGTTCTGGCGGGTGCTGCCGACGGGCCTGCACGGTCCCGCCACCGTCGACGTCGGCAACGCGGGCACGGTCATGCGGTTCCTGCCGCCGGTCGCGGCGCTCGCCGACGGCCCGGTCCGCTTCGACGGCGACCCGCGGTCCTACGAGCGTCCGCTGCACGGGGTGATCGACGCGCTGCGCGCGCTGGGCGCCCGGATCGACGACGACGGCCGCGGCGCGCTGCCGCTCACCGTGCACGGCGGGGGCGCGCTGGACGGCGGTCCGGTCGCGATCGACGCGTCGTCCTCGTCCCAGTTCGTGTCGGCGCTGCTGCTCTCCGCCCCCCGGTTCAACCAGGGCGTCGAGGTCAGGCACACCGGGTCGGCGCTGCCGTCGATGCCGCACATCCGGATGACGGTCGACATGCTGCGCGCGGTCGGCGCCCAGGTGGACACCCCGGAGTCGGGCGGCGAGCCGAACGTGTGGCGGGTGACGCCCGGCGCGCTGCTCGGCCGCGACCTGACGATCGAGCCCGACCTGTCGAACGCGCAGCCGTTCCTGGCGGCGGCCCTGGTGACCGGCGGCAAGGTCGTGGTGCCCGACTGGCCCGCGCGCACCACCCAGCCGGGCGACCGGCTGCGGGAGATCTTCACCGAGATGGGTGGTTCCTGCGAACTCACCGAGTACGGGCTCGAGTTCACCGGTTCGGGTCGCGTCCATGGGATCGACGTGGACCTCGGCGAGGTGGGTGAGCTGACCCCGGGCATCGCGGCGGTCGCCGCCCTCGCGGACTCCCCCTCGACCCTGCGGGGGGTGGCGCATCTGCGGCTGCACGAGACGGACCGGCTGGCCGCGCTCACCAAGGAGATCAACGAGCTGGGCGGTGACGTCACCGAGACCGCGGACGGTCTGCACATCCGGCCGCGCCCGCTGCACGGCGGCGTCTTCCACACCTACGAGGACCACCGGATGGCGACGGCGGGCGCGATCCTCGGCCTGGCCGTCGACGGCGTCAGGATCGAGAACGTCGCGACGACGGCGAAGACCCTCCCGGACTTCCCCGAGCTGTGGACCGGGATGCTCGGGGCCTAGGAACCACCGCCATGCGCCGCTACGGCAAGCACACCGACGAGGACGACATCCGCAGCCGTCCCCACCGCAAGGGCACCAGGCCCCGCACCCACACCAGGCCCAAGCACGAGGACGCGGTCGAGGGCATGGTCCTCACCGTGGACCGGGGCCGGCTGACGTGCCTGGTCGAGGACCGGGTGGTGATGGCCATGAAGGCCCGCGAACTCGGCCGGAAGGCGGCGGTGGTCGGGGACACGGTGGCCATCGTCGGCGATCTGACCGGCGACAAGGACACCCTCGCGCGGATCGTCCGCATCGAGGAGCGCTCGTCGGTGCTGCGCCGCACGGCCGACGACGACGACCCCTTCGAGCGGGTGGTCGTCGCCAACGCCGACCAGTTGGCCATCGTCACCGCTCTCGCCGACCCCGAACCGCGCCCCCGGCTGATCGACCGCTGCCTGGTCGCCGCGTTCGACGGCGGTCTGACCCCGCTCCTGGTGCTGACCAAGTCGGACCTGGCGGCACCGGACGAACTCCTCGAACTCTACGGCGACCTGGACATCCCCTACGTCGTCACGAGCCGCGAGGAGCTGGAGACCGGCGGCGCCGCCGACCGGGTCCGCGAGCATCTGCACGGCAAGATCACCGCGTTCGTCGGCCACTCGGGCGTCGGCAAGACGACCCTGGTCAACGCACTGGTGCCGCTGGACAGACGGCGGTCGACCGGCCATGTCAACGCGGTCACCGGCCGCGGCAGGCACACCACCACCTCGGCCCTCGCGCTGCCCCTCGGTGACGACGACGGCTGGGTGGTGGACACCCCGGGCGTACGGTCGTTCGGGCTCGCGCACATCGATCCGTCCCGGGTCATCAACGCCTTCCCCGACCTGGTGCCCGGCACCGAGAACTGTCCGCGCGCGTGCAGCCACGACGAGCCGGACTGCGCGCTGGACGCCTGGGTGGCCGAGGGCCACTCCGACCCGGCCCGGCTCTACTCGCTGCGCCGGCTGCTGGCCACCCGGGAGCGCAAGGAAGGCGACTGACCCCCGGTGTCGCCCGGGTTGTTTGGCTCGGCACGGGAGTGGCAAGTGCATAATCGCACCGAGCCGGACATACGGGAGGACCGCACATGGCGTGGCTGCTGGTCATCGTGGCCGGGATTCTCGAAACCGGTTTCGCCGTCTGCCTGAAGCTGTCGCACGGCTTCACGCGGCTCTGGCCGACGGTCGCGTTCTGCGTGTTCGCCCTGGGCAGCTTCGGCCTGCTGACGCTCTCCCTGAAGAAGCTGGACGTCGGCCCGGCCTACGCGGTGTGGACCGGCATCGGCGCGGCCGGCACCGCGATCTACGGCATGGTCTTCCTCGGCGACCTGGTGTCGACCCTGAAACTCGTCTCGATCAGCTTCGTCATCGTGGGCGTGATCGGACTGCAGATCTCCGGTTCGGCGCACTAGATCTCCGGTTGGGCGCACCAGATCTCCGGTTCCGCGCACCAGATCTCCGGTTCGGCGCACCAGGGCGGGCGCCCCGGGCGTCCCTCGCGGCTCGCGCCGGGGCGGGCGTCCTGGCGCTCACACGCCCTGGCGGTGCAGGGCCCCGCGCACCAGTTCCGCCACGCCCGCGTCCCCGCCGCCCGGCGGAGCCGCGACGCAGGACAGCGCGAGGCGCACGACCAGTTCGCAGGAGCGGGCGAGTTCGTGGGTGTCGGCGCGGTGCCGGCCGGGGCCCGCGAGGACCGCCACGGCCCGGTCGCGGACGATCGCCACCAGGTCGCCGGGCGAGGGCAGCGGCCCGTCGGCCCGCCGCTGCGCCGGCACGGCGGAGGACGACGGCACCGCGGAGAGCGTCGGCGCGGGCAGCCGCTCGCTCCAGCAGCCGGTGAGCATCGCCCGCACCAGGTCGTTGTCGCGGGCGCTGACGGCCGTCCACTCGGCGGTCGCGGCGAGCCGCTCACGGGCGTCGCTGTGGGTGGCGAGCGCGTGTTCGACGCCGGCGAGGTAGCCGTCGGCCTCCCGTCTGACGAGGGCCCGCGCGAGACCGTCCTTGCTGCCGAACTCGTTGTAGAGGGTCTGCCGGGACACGCCGGCCGCGGCGGCGACGTCCACCATCCGCACGGTGGCCCACGGCCGCCGGGCCAGCGCCGAACAGGCGGCATCGAGCAGGGACTCCCGCGCTCCAGGCACCATCGCCTCCCAGGGGAACGGACTGCGCCCAGATTTGACGGGCGCGGAGGCACTGTCAAGAGTCAGGCACCGCACGAGGGGTCGGCCTTCGGCCAACCGCGCGCCCGCCGGGGGCGACAGGCCACGGAAGGGCACCTGGTGGCCCCGTCATCCATCCGCCGGATAGCGTTCCCCCCATGCCGGACTATCTCGACGACCTGCGTCTCGCCCACGTCCTCGCGGACGCCGCCGACGCCGCCACCATGGACCGTTTCAAGGCCCTCGACCTCAAGGTGGAGACGAAACCGGACATGACCCCGGTCACCGAGGCCGACCGCGCGGCCGAGGAGATCATCCGCGGCCACCTCCACCGGGCCCGCCCCCGTGACGCGATCCTCGGGGAGGAGTTCGGGGTGGAGGGCACGGGGCCGCGCCGCTGGGTGATCGACCCGATCGACGGCACCAAGAACTACGTGCGGGGCGTCCCGGTCTGGGCCACCCTCATCTCCCTGATGGAGGCGGCCGAGGGCGGCTACCAGCCCGTCGTCGGGCTCGTCTCCGCGCCCGCGCTCGGCCGCCGCTGGTGGGCCGCCAAGGGCCACGGCGCGTTCACCGGGCGCAGCCTGACCTCCGCGAGCCGGCTGCGGGTCTCCAGCGTCGGCAAGCTCACCGACGCCTCGTTCGCGTACTCGTCGCTGACCGGCTGGGAGGAGCAGGGCCGGCTCAACGGCTTCCTCGACCTGACCCGCGAGGTGTGGCGCACCCGCGCGTACGGTGACTTCTGGCCGTACATGCTGGTCGCCGAGGGCGCCGTCGACCTCTGCGCCGAACCGGAGCTGTCGCTCTGGGACATGGCCGCCAACGCGATCATCGTCACCGAGTCGGGCGGCGCGTTCACCGGCCTCGACGGCCGTCCGGGCCCGCACAGCGGCAACGCGGCCGCGTCGAACGGGCTGCTCCACGACGATCTGCTCGGGTACCTCAACGAGCGCTCCTGAGCCTCACAAATGAGCGCGTGCGCCCTCAATTGGCGCCACGCGCCCCCTTGTTGACCCCCGCTTTGCCTGCCACTCTGAAGCCGACCCCCACTTGTGAACTTGTGAACCCCGAGTGGTCTCGGCGGTTCGTAGGAGGTGGCTTCAGACCATGCTCGTCCGCGACGCCATGAGCACGGTGGTCCTCACCATCGGCCCCGCCCACACCCTCCGCCAGGCGGCCACCCTGATGTCCTCGCGCCGGGTGGGCGCCGCCCTCGTCCTCGACCCCGACGCCGGAGGCATCGGGATCCTCACCGAACGGGACGTCCTGAACTCCGTCGGCCGGGGCCAGAACCCGGACGCGGAACCCACCCACGCCCACACCACCAACAACGTCGTCTTCGCGTCGCCGACCTGGACGCTGGAGGAGGCGGCCCGCACGATGGCGCACGGCGGCTTCCGCCACCTGGTGGTCCTGGACGGCGGCGAGCCCGCCGGGATCGTCTCGGTCCGCGACATCATCCGCTGCTGGGCACCGGTCAGGGCGCTGGCCTTCTAGACCGTCGCTCTCTGGACATAGTCCAGAACAGTATCCGCTCTAAAGTCACACCCATTCGGATTCTGGTCGTCCTCTGTTATGGTGGGCGGTATGAGCGACCTTCTGGAGCGGCTGCGCGGACGCGGATGGCGCATGACCGCGCAGCGGCGCGTCGTGGCCGAGGTACTCGACGGCGAGCACGTCCACCTGACGGCCGACGAGGTGCACTCCCGCGCCGTCGCCAAGCTCCCCGAGATCTCCCGGGCCACGGTCTACAACACGCTGGGCGAGCTGGTCTCGCTCGGCGAGGTGCTCGAGGTCAGCACCGACCGGCGCGCCAAGCGCTACGACCCGAACGCCCATCAGCCCCACCACCACCTGGTCTGCGCGCGCTGCGGAGCCATCAAGGACGTCCACCCGGTCGGCAACCCGATGGCCGACCTCCCCGACTCGGAGCGCTTCGGCTTCACCGTCTCGGACGTCGAGGTGACCTACCGGGGCGTCTGCCCGAACTGCGCGACGGCGTAACCCTTCCTTCCCGAGACCCCGGTCGGCCCGCGAGGGCGGCCGGGGTTTCGTGCTGCGCGCGGCCTTCCCGAATCTGACGCACCGTCATATCGTCGACGCCACCCACCGCTCACCGCTCCACCCGCACTCCTGTCCGCACGCCCGTGCGGACCCTGCCCGCACCTCCCGCACGACTGCCCGCACCTTGCACACGGTTGTCCGCACCTCCCGAACGACTACCCGCACCTTTCACACGGCCGTCCGCCCCATCCGCACGACTGCCCGCACCCCCTCCGCACGACCGTCCGCACCTTCCGCACCTTCCGCACTCCGCGAGGAGCCCCCGTGGGAGAGCCCCGCCCCGCACTCGAAGCCACCGGTCTGACCCGGACCTTCGGCCGCGCACCGCACGCCGTCGACGCCCTCGGCCCGCTCGAACTCACCGTCGCCACAGGTGAGTTCGTGTGTGTCGTGGGCCCTTCGGGCTGCGGGAAGTCCACGTTGCTGCGGATCGCCGCCGGGCTGCTGCGCCCCAGCACGGGCGCCCTGCGCATCCGCACCACGAGCCCGCGCCCGGCCGCCATGATCTTCCAGGACTACGGCATCTACGACTGGAAGACCGTCCGCGCCAACGTCCGCTTCGGCCTGGACGTGCAGCGGGTCCCGCGCCGGGAGGCCGACGCGCGCGCCGCCGCCTGGCTGGCCCGCATGGAGCTGACCGGGTTCGCGGACGCCTACCCGGCGACCCTCTCCGGCGGCATGCGGCAGCGGGTGGCGATCGCCCGAGCCCTCGCGGTGGAGCCCGAACTCCTGCTGATGGACGAGCCGTTCGCGGCCCTCGACGCCCAACTGCGCACGATCCTCCAGGACGAGCTGCTCGACCTCACCCAGACCACCCGCACCACCACCCTCTTCATCACGCACAGCCTGGAGGAGGCGCTGCTCCTCGGCGACCGCGTCCTGGTGATGTCGGCGCGCCCCGGCCGGATCATCGCCGAGCGCCGCCCGCCGTTCCCGCGCCCCCGCACCGGCGCCGTCCGCACCGCCCCCGAGTTCACCGCGCTCAAGGGCGAACTGTGGGATCTGCTGCGCGAGGAGGCGGTCCCGGCATGAGCGCGCTGCTGACCGACCGGCCCGAATCGGTCCTGGTCCGCCGGCCGGGCCCGGCCGAACTGGACCCGGCGCGCGCCCACCGCCGTCGCAGGACCGTAGAGCTTTCGCTGGCCCTCGCGGTGCCGCTGGCGCTGGTGCTGCTGTGGCAACTGGCCGCCGCGCGGGGCTGGATCGACGACCGCGTCTACCCCGCGCCGTCCACGATCGCGGCCGACGGCTGGGACCGGGCCGTCGCGGGCGAGCTGTGGCCCGACGTGCGGGCGACGCTCGGCCGGGTCCTGTCGGGCTACGCGATCGGCACCGCCGCGGGCTACGCGCTCGGCCTGCTGATGGGATCGCTCCCGCTGGTCAGGGCGGCCCTCGAACCGCTCCTCGACGCCCTGTACGTGGTCCCGAAGCTGGCGCTGCTGCCGGTCTTCCTCAACATGTTCGGGCTGGGCGAGGGCCCGCAGGTGGCGCTGGTGGCGGCGACCGTCTTCTTCTTCGTGTGGATCTCGACGATGTCCGCGGTGCTGGCCGTCCCGGCCGGCCACCGGGACGCCGGCCGGGTCTTCGGCGCCTCCCCGTGGCAGATGTTCCGCCATGTCCTGCTGCCCGCGTCGCTGCCCGAGGTTCTGGTCGGGGCGCGGATCGCGGCCGGGGTCGCGGTCCTGGTGATCGTCGCGTCGGAGCAGATCGCCGCGACGGACGGCCTGGGCCATCTGATCTTCGACTCGCGCGCCCTGTTCGAGAACGACGTGATGTTCACGGGCATCGTCTGCGTGGCGCTCCTGGGCGTCGTCTTCTCCGAACTGGTCCGGCTGCTGGGCCGGTTGCTGACGCCCTGGTCGCCGAGGGACAGCGGGAGGACCCGGACATGAGAAGCCGCCCGCGCGTCACCCCCGCGCTCGCGCTCGCCGTGACCCTCCTCACCGCGGCCGCCTGCTCCGCCCCGCGCGACGACGGGGCCGCCCCGGGCGCGGCCGGCCGGACCGTCACCCCGGTACGGGGGTGCGCGGCGAGGTCGTGGACGGACCCCGCCGACCGGTCGCCGACCCGCGCACCGGCCCGCTGCGCGCCCGGCACCCCCGCGCCGCACCGCCTGACGACCCGGAGGAAGCTGACCATCGCGACCGGCACCCTGAGCGCCGAATATGTGGCGCCCCTCGAAGTGGCCCTCGACAAGGGCGAGTTCGAGAAGGAGGGGCTGAAGGTGACACTGAAGGTGCTGCCGACTCCCGACGCGCTGCCGCTGCTGGCGGGCGGCGACATCGACGCGCTCTGGGCGGCCCCCGAGGCGGCGGTCATGAACGGGATCAGGGGCGGCTTCAACATCAGGTGGGTGGCGGGCAACTTCTCCCCCGACCCGGAGTCCAGGAGCGGCCTGTGGGCACGGCTGCGGGACGGCGAGACGGCGGCGGGGGTCCGGCTGGCGGGACGCTCACTGGGCACGATGATCGGCAAGGGGTCGGTGATCGCGTACCCGATGGAACGGGCGCTCAAGAGGCACGGGGGCGGCCTCGACCGGATCCGGTACCACCAGTTGGGCTCGGCGGACGTCCTGACGGCCCTGCGCAACGGCGGCGTCGACTCGGCGTGGCTCCTCGACCCGGTCTGGCGCACGGTGGACGGCGACCCCGGCTACGCGTTCCTCGGCGGCCAGCCCCTGGGGGAACCGCTGGGCGGCCTGCTGTACGGGCGGTCGCTGCTGCGCGACGACGTGGACGCGGGCGTCGCCCTGATGCGGGCCTACCTGCGCACCGTCGACACGTACTTCGGGGCCGACTACAAGTCCGACCCGGCGTTCGTGACGTACCTCTCCCGCCTCACGAAGATCGACGAACGGACGCTCAGGGCGACGCCGTCGCTGCGCGTGGACTGGGAGATCAGGGCCGGGACGACCGGGCGGCTCCAGGAGGCGTACGCGGCACAGGGGGCGACGGGCCGGGCCCGCCCGCTGCCGGAGTCGAGAACGGTGGACCGCAGCTACTACGCGGAGGCGGTGGGCCACCGCCCCTGACAACACCGAGGGCCGGAACACGGATGTGATCCGTGTTCCGGCCCTCGGCCTTCAGTAGCGGGGACAGGATTTGAACCTGCGACCTCTGGGTTATGAGCCCAGCGAGCTACCGAGCTGCTCCACCCCGCGTCGATGAACTGAACGTTACGTGATGGGTGAGGCAGGAGGCAAATCGCTTCGGGGCGGACCCTGCGAACGAGGTCGGAGAGGGGGCCCGTACCGGCTACGCGCCCTTGGGCGCCGCCTGCTGGACCACCTCGAAGGACCAGACCGTGGAGCCGGCGGCCGCGGGCTTCGGACGGTCGCCGCCGCCCTGGTGGGCCGCCTTCATCGGTCCTTCCATCCACGCCTGGAACGACTCCTCGTCACGCCACCGCGTGTACACCAGGTAGTCGTCGGTCCCCTCGACGGGCCGGAGCAGCTCGAACCACTCGAACCCGTCCGAGTTCTCGACGGCACCGGCGCGCGACGCGAAGCGCTTCTCCAGGGTCTCCCGCTGCTCGGCGGGAACGGTCAGCACGTTGATCTTGACTACGCTCATGAGCCCATCCTGCCGGACCCACACCCGACTTCGACGAGCGACCTGGACTGTGGCCGGGATCGGACGACGGGGGGCGGGGCGGGAGACTGGTGGACGGGTTCGGGCCGGCCGCCAGGATCGGGCAACGGAACGCGAGTCGGCCCGGCGAGCGGCCTCGGGCCCGTCTGCCGTGCGGCCGGCCGCTGCGGGCCGTCCGGGCCCGCCGACCGTAGGCGACAGCCGGACGCGGAACCGGTCCGACCCCCGACCCGGCGGGCGATCCCGGCCCCAGCGCCGACGAGCGACCTGGGCCGTGGCCGGGATCGGACGACGGGGGGCGGGGCGGGACATCAGCGAACGGTCCCGATCCCGGCCTCCGGATCAGCCCCCGGCCCGCGCCCGCCCTCGCGGGCCGTGTCCCGTCAGGCCGAGAGTTCCTCTCGGAGTGCGTCGCGCAGGCGGCCCGCGCGTTCGCCCACCTCGGGCGGGCCGAGCGCGACGGCGCGCGAGGCCCAGCGCTGGCCCTCCGCCAGTTCTCCGCGGCGCGCGTACACGAGCGCGAGCCGCAGCGCCGCCCGGCCGTGGCCCGCGTCGGCCGCCTTGGTCCACCACACGGCCGCCTCGGGCTCGCTCCCCTCCCGGGCCAGCAGCAGCCCCAGGTTGAACGCGCCGTTGCGCGACCCGGCCTCGGCGGCCTCCCGGTACCACCGGGCGGCCTCGACGACGTCACCGCGGGCGGCGGCCAGCATCCCGACCCGCACCTGGGAACGCCGGTGCCCCTGGGAGGCGGCCCGCTCGTACCACTCCTCGCACTCGGTCTTCTGGTGGACGATCTCCCCCAGCTCGTGCGCGGACTCCGGCGGGCGCCGCGCGTCGAGGACGGTGGCGAGCCGGTACGCGGCCTCCGCGTTGCCGCCTCCCGCCGCCCATCGCAGATACCGCTCGGCGTCGGACTCGTCACCGGCCCGCAGCCGCGCGATGCCGACCTGCAACGCCGCCTCGGTGTGCCCGGCAACGGCGGCCCGCTCGTACCAGCGCAGCGCGGACGCCTCCTCGCCGCGCCCGGCGAAGAGGATGCCGAGGTTGAAGGCCGCGTCGACGCTGCCGGCCTCGGCCGCCTTCGAGAACCACGGCTCGGCGCCCGTCGCGTCACCGCCCTGCAGAAGCAGGATGGCCAGCGCGTTGGCCGCCTCCCGGTGGCCGGCGTAGGCGGCGCGCCGGTACCACTGTTCGGCCTGCGCGGTGCGGCCCTGCTCGGCGCAGAGGAGCCCGAGGTTGTAGGCGCCGTTGTCGTCGCCCGCGTCCATCGCGGCCCGGTACCAGCGTTCGGCGGTCTGGTTCTGGCCGCGTTCGGCGTGCAGCGCGCCGAGCGCGTTCGCGGCGTTGCCGTCGCCCTCCTGGGCGGCCCGCAGCCACCAGACGGCGGCGCTCTCGGAGTCGCCCGCGTCGCGCAGCAGGAAGCCGAGGGCGCAGGCGGCGCGCGCGTCGCCGTCCTTGGCGGAGGTCAGGTACCAGCGCCCGGCCTCCTTGAGTTCGCCGCGCTTCTCCAGGATCGCGCCGAGGTGCAGCGCGGCCCGCTGGTGTCCGCGCGCGGCGGCCTGCCGGTACCACTGCTCTGCCTCGTCGGCCGGGCGGACCGCGCGCGCGGTCGCCTTCGCGCGGGGTGCGCCGGTGCCGCGGTCGGCGCGGGCGCCCCTGGTCATGATCTCCCGGCCGGCGCCCTGCGCGAGGGCGGACTTGCGGTCGAGGGCGCGGGCCAGCCGGTAGGCGGCTTCCCGGTGGCCGCGTTCGGCGGAGGCGCGCAGCCATGTCTCGGCGCCCGGGTCACCGCGGTGTTCGAGGAGGTCGGCGAGGGCGTAGGCGCCCAGCGCGTGGCCCTGTTCGGCGGACTGGCGCAGCCAGTACTCGGCGGCGGGTTCGTCGCCGCGCTCGCGGTGGTGGCGGCCGAGGGCGTGGGCGGCGGCGGCCGATCCGGCGACGGCCGCGATCCGCCACCAGCCGGCGGCTTCGTCGGGGTATCCGCGCTGGTGGAGGAGGACTCCGAGGTTGTTGGCCGCGGCCCGGTCGCCGGCCGCGGTGGCGGCCCGGAGCTGCGGCTCGGCTCCGTCGAGGTCGCCGCGGCGCAGCAGCATGGCGCCGAGGACGCTCATCGCGTCGACGTCACCCGCTTCCGCGGCGAGTCGCTGACGAAGTTCCTCGGCGGCCTCCTCCGCGGCTTCCACGGCATCGTCCCGCCCGGAGGGCTGCACAAATCGCCCGCTCTCGAACAGAGTTGCCTTGTCCCCCATAACGTCCATCGTCGCACCACCTGCAACCCGGGTACACCTGGTATACCGCAGCCAGTAGGGTCACTACAGCGTTTTGTCGACATGCCCACAGAACGACAAGTCAAACACGTCTTCGCCAACTCCCCACGTCGGCGCGGCCGTCTCCCCATCTCGGGACATGCGTTCGCACATGTCGAAGGCCCGGATCCTTTAAGGATCCGGGCCTTCGACTTCAGTAGCGGGGACAGGATTTGAACCTGCGACCTCTGGGTTATGAGCCCAGCGAGCTACCGAGCTGCTCCACCCCGCGCCGTTGTGTTGCAACCGTACCACGGCGCGGGGGGGGCAGTTGATCAGCGTCCCGGTCAGGGGCCGCCCGACCGGCGGCCGTCAGGCGCTGCTCGGACTTCTGCTGGCGCTCGGTGAGCCGCTGGGGCTCGGACTCGCCTCGCCGCCGCCGCTCGGCTTCTTCTTGTCGGCGGCGTTCTGCGCGTCCTCGGCCCGCCTGAGCGCGTCCTCAAGGTCCTTCTGGGCCTTGCCGTACGCCTCCCAGTCGTTCTTCTTCAGGGCGTCCTGGCCCGCGTCGAACGCCTTCTGGGCGTCTTCGAGCGCGCCCTGGACCGTCGGGTTCTCGGACGTCGGCGGCGGGTTGGTGGTGGTGTCGTCGTCAGGAGGCGACGTCCCGGTGTCCTGGGTGCCGAAGACCTTGTCGAGCGCCTGGTCCAGGGTGTCCTCGAAGGCGGTGTTGCCTCCGTAGGTCACCAGCACCTTTCTCAGCAGCGGGTACTTGAGCCCGCCACCGCGCACATAGACCGGTTCGACGTAGAGCAGTCCGCCGTCCAGCGGGACGGTGAGCAGGTTGCCGTACTCGATGTCGGAGTCGCCGCCCTTGAGCAGCTTGATCGATTCGGCGATGTCCTGTTCGGAGTTGAACTGGCTCTGGACCTGCTTGGGACCGTTGACCGTGGTGCTGGTCGGCAGTTTCAGGATTCTGATCTTGCCGTAGTCGCTGGTGCCCGCCTCCGCGTCGACCGACATGAACGCGCTCAGGTTGTCACGGCCGTTGGGCGTGAACGTCGTCGTGAGCGAGAACGCCTGCGCCTTCTGGTCCGGCATCTTCATGCTCAGGTAGTACGGCGGCACCGCGTTGCCCGACTTGTTGGTCGGGTCGTCCGGCACCTGCCACACCTCGCTGCCGGACAGGAACGTCTGCGCGTCCTTGACGTGGTAGCGGGTGAGGAGTTCGCGCTGCACCTTGAACAGGTCCTGCGGGTAGCGCAGATGGTCCATCAGGCCGGGGGAGATGGCGCTCTTGGACTGCACCGTGCCGGGGAAGGCCTTCATCCACGTCTTCAGGACGGGGTCCTTGGTGTCCCACTGGTAGAGCTTGACCTCGCCGGTGTACGCGTCGATGGTCGCCTTCACCGAGTTGCGGATGTAGTTGACCTGGTTCTGCTGGGCCACCACCGCACGGGAGTTGTTCGTCGCGGTCAGCGAGTCGGCCGTGGTGTCACCGAGCGTGGTCCGCGAGGCGTACGGGTACCCGTTGGTCGTCGTGTAGGCGTCGACGATCCACTGGATCTTGTTGCCGACGACGGCGGGATAGGCGTCGCCGTCGATGGTCAGCCAGGGGGCGACCGCCTCCACGCGCTCCTTGGGGGTGCGGTTGTAGAGGATCCGCGAACCCTCGCCGATGGCACCGGAGTACAGGATCTGCGGCTCGCTGAACGCCAGCGCGTACGCGGCCCGGTTGACCGGGCTCGACAGGCTGACGCCGCTCTTGCCCTGGTAGCTCGTGGTCTTCTCACCACTGTCGTCGGAGTAGTCGATCTCCTTCTGGGGACCGCCGACGATCGAGTACGTGGTGGTCTTCTCGCCGTAGTAGACCCGCTGCTGGTAGTCGCCCAGGTCACCCTTGGACGGCAGGTCGGACTCGGTGAAGACGGGCCGGCCCTCGGCGTCGGCCGTGGTGCCCTTGGCGGCGACCACGCCGTATCCGTGGGTGTAGCGGAAGTGGTCGTTGATCCAGTTGTTCTTCGGGATGCCGTTCAGGTTCAGCTCGCGCAGACCGATGACGGTGTCCTGGTCCTTGCCGTCCTTGCTGTACCGGTCCACGTCCAGGTTGGTCGGGAACGCGTAGTAGTTCCTGATCTGCTGGAGCTGCTGGAACGTCGGCGAGACGATGTTCGGGTCCAGGATGCGGATGCTCGCCGTGGAGTCCACGTCGTCGCGCAGCTTGGTCTTGTCCTTGGTGCTGCCGGTGCCCGAGTACTCGGTGACCTGCGCGTCGTCGATGCCGTAGGCCTCGCGCGTCGCCTTCAGGTTCTTGTTGACGTACGGGGCTTCCTTGGCCTGCTCGTTCGGCTGGACCTGGAACTTCTGGACGATCGCCGGGTAGAGCCCGCCGATCAGGATCGCCGAGAGGACCATCAGGCCGAAGCCGATCACCGGCAGCTGCCAGGTGCGCCGCCAGAGGGTGGCGAAGAACAGCGCCGCGCAGATCACGGCGATGCAGAACAGGATCGTCTTGGCCGGCAGATAGGCGTTGGCGTCGACGTACCGCAGACCGGTCCAGTTGTCCGTCGCCTTGAAGTCACTGGACTTCACGGCGAGTCCGTACCGGTCGAGCCAGTACGCGACCGCCTTGAGGGCGACGAAGATGCCGAGCAGCACCGACAGATGGCCGGTGGCGGCGGCCGTGGCGCGCGCGCCCGGGGACGTCACGCGCAGCCCGCCGTACAGGTAGTGGGTGAGCGCGGCGGCGATCAGCGAGAGGATCGCGGCGGCGAACCCGAAGCCCAGCAGGAACCGGTACCAGGGCAGGTCGAACGCGTAGAACGAGACGTCGAGCCGGAACTGCGGGTCCTTCTGTCCGAAGGGCACGCCGTTGACCCACATCAGCCAGGTCCGCCACTGACCGGCGGCCGAGGCACCCGCGATCAGGCCCACCAGCGCGGTGATCCCGAGGAGCAGCCACTTCTTGTAGGGCGCGACGCCCATCCGGTAGCGGTCCAGACTCTGCTGCTCCATGGACATGGCGCTCAGCGGCGGACGCAGCCGGTGCGCGAGCCAGACGTTGAAGCCGACCGCGACGGCCATCAGCAGGCCGAAGACGAAGAACAGGCCGATCTTGGTCCAGAGCGTGGTGGTGAAGACCGAGGAGTAGTTCACCGACCGGTACCAGAGCCAGTCCGTCCAGAAGCCCGCGAACATGGTGAACGCCATGCCGAGCACGGCAAGGACGCCCAGTGTCATGAGCAGGGTCCGGGCCCGCCGGGACGGGCGGCCGACTCTGATCCGTGGCCCCGTCGGGCCTCCGCCGCGGTCCGGCATCTGGAAAGCCAAGGTGGCACCTCGTGGTTCGCTGTCGATCCGTCAGGCCCGCGTTTTCGAGGACCTCCCGTGGCCCCCCGTCATCGTGGGCCCACACCTATGCAACTTACTCACCGCTTACTCGGTTCCCGATTCCGGGCGGGAACGAGGCAGGATTGTGACCATGTCCAACACTCCCATGGCGGCGAACCCGCTCACCCGGGCGGTACTCGAGATCGACGAGTACGCCTCCGGCCTCGGCTGGGACCAGCCCGCCCGCCTCTTCGCCCTCGTCGACACCGCACGGCTGCGGGTCCAGGAACCCGGCCTCGCGGCCCAGCTCGGTCTGGCCGACGAGGAGCGGGAGGCCGCCGCCCTCACCCCGATCGAGCAGGAGGAGATCCCCGCGGGCAAGCCGCTCGACGAGTTCCTCGCCACCATCGCCTGGCCCGACGCGGTGGTCGGCTGCGCGCTCACGGTGGAGCGGCTGATGCTGCCGCCGTCCGCCGAGGCGCAGGTCCCCCAGGGTCTGAACGAGGCGAAGCTGGCGAAGTGGGTGGCCGCGCACCCGGAGCGGCAGGAGGTCAGGATGACGGTCGCGGCGCTGCGCGACGGCGGCCGCGACTCCGCGGTCCGGCTGCGCGAGAAGGACACCCCGACGGAGGTGCTCACGGGCGCGGACCTGGTACCGGGTCTGGCGCAGGCGCTGGCGGCGACGTTCGAGGACTAGGGCCTCGCCCGGCCGGCTACGTGCCGCACTTCGGCAGGTCGGCGGTGTCCCCGGCGCGGATGTCCTTCAGGGCGCCGAGGGCGTCGCCGATGGTCTTCACCTTGACCAGGGTGAGGCCGTGCGGGGTGTCCTCGGCCGCGGCGGCGCAGTTGTCGGCGGGCGTCAGGAAGTACTGGGCGCCCTTGTCGCGCGCGCCGACCGTCTTCATCTCGATGCCGCCGATCGGCCCGACCTTGCCGTCGTCGTCGATCGTGCCGGTGCCGGCCACGAACGCGCCACCGGTGAGGCTGCCGGGGGTGAGCTTGTCGTAGATGCCGAGCGCGAACATCAGTCCCGCGCTCGGGCCGCCGACGTCGGCGAGCTTGATGTCGATGGTGAACGGGAACGTGTGGTCGGTCCCGGCGGAGATCCCGACGACGGCCCGCTCGGTGCCGCCGTCGTCGGAGGCCGCCGTCCTGACGGTGATCTCCTCGGTCCTGGCCGTCTCGCGCTGTTCCTTCTCGGCGTCGGCCTGCTCCTTGGCCGGCACGATCGTGAAGACGACGTTCTCGCCCGGCTTGTGCTTGGTCACCAGCTTGGCGACGTCGGCGGGCTCCTTGACGGCCGTCCCGTCGACGTCCTTGATGACGTCACCGGCGTGCAGCTTGCCCTCGGCGGGCGATCCCTTGACGACGGTGGAGACGATCACCCAGGACCGCACCGGGACGTCCAGCTCCTTCAGGGCGGCGACCTTGGCGCTCTCCTGGGACTGGCTGAACTCCTCGGCGTTCTCCTGGGTGGACTGCTCCTCGGTCTTGCCGTCCGGGTAGAGCGTGTCGTGCGGCACGACCTTGTTGTCGTGGGCGAGCCAGCCGTAGACCGCCTCGACGAGGTTCATGCGGTAGTCGGCACTGGTGACCCGCACGGTCGTCATGTTCAGGTGACCGCTGGTCGGGTACGTCTTGTGCCCGGAGATCTGGAGCACCGGTTCGCCGTCGTGGTCCCCGAGGGTGTTCACCGTCGGCCCGGGTGACATCTCCGAGTACGGCACGGGGGTGAGCACACCCGCGCACAGGAGCGCGATCAGCATCAGGGTGGAGGCGAGCATCGTCGCGGTGCGGCGTGGCATGCGAAGACAGTACGGGACGGAGCTGTCGGCGCACCGTCAGCCCCACGTCCGTCAGGTGCCGGTGTGGGACTTCTCCATGGCCGCCCGGAAGCGGGCGTAGCCGTCCAGCTCGGGGCCGTCGCTGCGGGCCCTGCGGGTGCGGTTGGCCCAGCTCCCCCACAGACCGGCACCGACCGCGGCGACCAGTGGGATCAACAACCAGACGAGTGCCGCCATGCCGACCTCCCGACCCAGACGAACGCGGACACCTGTGTGCGGACAGGCTCGCCCGGGAGCCACCGAGGGCGCGGACGGGCGAGCGCGGACAGGTGCGTGCGGATCATCACAGACAACTGACTGATCAGCAGATTAACCATCCGCACTGACAACGCTCCGACCCGGGGTGCGGTTACGCAACCGGAGGGGGGAACCGCATCAGCAGGCGCCGACCCACTCCTCCGTGCCGTCGGAGAACGTCTGGTGCTTCCAGATGGGCACCTCGCGCTTGAGGTCGTCGATCAGCTTCCGGCACGCCTCGAACGCCTCGCCCCGGTGCGGGCAGGAGACGGCGACGACCACCGCGAGGTCCCCGACGACGAGGTCACCGACCCGGTGGACGGCGGCCAGGGCGCGCACCGGGTACTCGGCGACGACCTTCTCGGCGATCCGCCGCATCTCGGCCTCGGCGGCGGGGTGGCAGGAGTAGCCGAGCCGGTCCACACCCGCGCCGCCGTCGTGGTTGCGCACGGTGCCCACGAACAGCGCGGTCCCGCCCGCGGCGGCGTCCCCGACGGCCCGGAACACCTCGTCGACGGAGAGCGGGCTCTCGCGGACGGCGATCAGCTTGACGGGGTCGTCGGCGGCCTGCTCGCCGGGATGGTCGGTGGGTGCCATGGCTCCATCGTGCCTCACCGGTCCGACACCCCGGAATACGACGTTCGCCCGGCACGCGCGCGTGCGCGCTTGGAGCCTCCTACAGGAGCGGCCCCGCCCGCGCGCGCGGGTTCAGATCCGGCGCCGGGCCTTGCGGGCCCGCCGCACCACGGCCGCTGCGCCCAGCAGCGCCACCGTCGCACCGGCCGCGCCCGCCGCCGTCGCGTCCTTGCGGCCGAGCCGGCGTCCCACGACCGTGTGCCGCCCCGAGACCTCCGCGAGCAGCTCCGCGAGCACCTCCTCGTTGGTCCACCGGGGCCGCCAGCCCGCGTCGTGCAGCCTGCTCCCGCTGATCACCCAGGGGTACATCGTGTAGGCGAGGTCACCGGCGGGGGACGGCGTCAGACCGATCCGGTGCAGCCGGGCCGCGGCCCCGAGGGCGACCGCCGACGGCAGCTCCATGCGCCGGATGCCGCTCAGCTCCTCGACCTGCTCCTGTTCGAGCCAGCCCTCGCAGCCGACGGCCAGTTCGCCGTCGACCTTCTCCAGGACGGCGTACTCCAGGGCGCCGCACAGGTCCTCGACGTGGCAGAACTGCCACGCGGGCCGCGAACCGGCGACCACCAGCAGCCGGGGCGACTCGAAGTACCTGGTCAGCGCGGTGTCGGTGCCGCCGACGAGGACGGCGGGGCGGACCACCGTCACATTGAGCCCGGGGTGCGCCCGAGGGGCACGCCGGGCCAGCCGTTCGATCTCCAGGAGGTCGCCGACGCCGGTGGCCTCGGCCGTGGCGCGCAGCTCCGCGTCCTCCGACAGCGGCAGCTCGTTGTCCGGGAGCGCCCCGTAGACCATCGCGGACGTGCACAGCACGACCCGGTGGACGCCGGCCGCCGCGGCGGCCGTCAGCACGGTCTGCGTCCCCCGGACGTTGTAGGCCGTCCGGGCGGCGGAGTCGGTCTCCAGGTCGAGGTCGAGCGCGAGGTGCACGACCACGTCGGCGCCACGCAGCTTCTCCGCGATGGCCGGATCGCGGACGTCGAGGATGTGCCACTGGGCGGCCGCGCAGTCGCCGCGCCGCTCGTCGATCGCGATGACCTGCTTGACCTCGTCCGAGGCGGCGAGCCGCTCGGTGAGCAGTGCTCCGACTCCGGACGCGGCGCCCGTGACCGCGACGACGGGCCCGCGCGAGGCGGGACGGGTTGACTCGTTTCGCGCTGCGCGAACCTGAGGATCTGGGGAACTCACCGGGCGTCTCCAGCGGTTGTCTTCAGTACGGACCCGAGTGACGCGTCCGTACCAGGTGGCATCCATCCTGCCGCAGGCCACGAGTCGGCGGAGCACCGAGGCCCGAACCGCGCGCGGTGTCTACGCTGGGTGGTGTTATCGGGCAGTCGTGCCGTCGGAGCCAACCGGCGGCCCTAGGAGCCGAGGAATCCCGTGAGTGACACCCCATTCGGATTCGGCCTTCCGCCGGAGGAGCCGGAAGACGGCGACGAGGGCAAGAAGAAGGACCAGCAGGGCGGTGGTGGTCAGGGACCGGCCAATCCGTTCGGATTCGGGCCGGCCGGCGCCGGGGGCGGCGACAACCCGCTCGCCGCGATGTTCGGCTCCCTGAACCCCACCGACCTGGGCGCCGCGTTCCAGCAGCTGGGCCAGATGCTCTCCTACGAGGGCGGCCCGGTGAACTGGGACATGGCCAAGCAGATCGCCCGCCAGACGGTCGCGCAGGGCACGTCGGACGGCACCAAGGACGCGAGCGTCGGCCCCGCCGAGCGCACCGCCGTCGAGGAGGCCGTGCGCCTGGCCGACCTCTGGCTCGACGACGCGACGTCCCTGCCGTCGGGCGCGGGCTCCGCGGTGGCCTGGTCGCGCGCGGAGTGGGTCGAGGCGACCCTCCCGGCCTGGCAGGAGCTGGTCGACCCGGTCGCCGAGCGGGTCGGCGCGGCGATGGGCGATGTCCTGCCGGAGGAGATGCAGGCCATGGCGGGCCCGCTGATCGGCATGATGCGCTCCATGGGCGGCGCCATGTTCGGCACCCAGATCGGGCAGGCCGTCGGCGTGCTCGCGGGCGAGGTCGTCGGCTCCACCGACATCGGCCTGCCGCTCACCCCGGCCGGGAAGGCCGCGCTGCTGCCGGTGAACGTCGAGGCGTTCGGCAAGGACCTGGGCGTGCCCAAGGAGGAGGTGCGGCTGTACCTCGCCCTGCGCGAGGCGGCCCACCAGCGTCTCTTCGCGCATGTGCCGTGGCTGCGCTCGCACCTGTTCGGCGCGGTCGACGGCTACGCGCGCGGCATCAAGGTCGACACCGCCAAGCTGGAGGACGTGGTCGGCCAGTTCGACCCGCAGAACCCGGAGCAGCTCCAGGACGCCCTTCAGCAGGGCATGTTCCAGCCGGAGGACACCCCGCAGCAGAAGGCGGCCCTGGCCCGTCTGGAGACGGCGCTCGCGCTCGTCGAGGGCTGGGTGGACGCGGTGGTGCACGCGGCGGCGAAGCCGCGTCTGTCGTCCGCCGACGCGCTGCGCGAGACCCTGCGCAGGCGCCGGGCGAGCGGCGGCCCCGCGGAGCAGACGTTCGCGACGCTGATCGGCCTCGAACTGCGTCCGCGCCGGCTGCGGGACGCCTCCCGGCTCTGGGCGTCGCTCACGGACGCGCGCGGGGTCGACGGCCGGGACAACCTGTGGGCCCACCCGGACATGCTGCCGACCGCCTCCGACCTCGACGACCCGGACGGCTTCGTCCACCGCGAGCAGCTGGACTTCTCCGAGCTGGACAAGATGCTCGGCGAGGCGGCGGACAGGCCCGACCTGCGCAAGAAGGACGCTGCCGAGGGCGACGACCCCACCGACGGCACCCCCCGCGACGGCAAGGGCGACAGCAAGGGCGACAGCAAGGGCGACGACGGCGAGTGAGCCTGCACGACGACGCGATCCTCGTCCTGAAGGGGTACGGGAGCCGGACGCAGGGGCCTGACCAGGCCGATCGGACCGGCGGGGACGAGCGGGACCGATCAGCCCAGGAGGCGCTGCGGCAGACCTACCTCGACCATCTGTCGGCGCACCCCGACGCCATGTGGAAGGCGTGCGAGGCCGGACACCTCACGGCCAGCGCCCTGGTGATCGACCCGGCGCGGGGGCGGGTCCTGCTCACCCTGCACAGGAAGCTGCGGATGTGGCTCCAGATGGGCGGCCACTGCGAGCCGCAGGACCCGTCCGTGGCGGCGGCGGCGCTGCGCGAGGCCACCGAGGAGTCGGGGGTCGCGGGGCTGACGCTGCTGCCGGGCGGCCCGGTGCGGCTCGACCGGCACGCGATCCCGGCGCCGTGCCACTGGCACCTGGACGTCCAGTACGCCGTCCTCGCGCCGCCCGGCGCGGTCGAGGCGATCAGCGACGAGTCACTCGATCTGCGCTGGTTCCGCTACGACGAGGTGGCCGGGGTGGCGGACGCCTCGGTGGTGAACCTGCTGGAGGCGGCGCGCGCCCGCCTCTGAGGCGGTGCGCGGGCCGGCGCGGCGGGCGCGGGCCAGGTGGCGACCGCAGGGTACGACCCGTCCGCCGCCCGCGCGGCGGGTGGCGACCGCGGGGTGCGACCCGTCCGCCCCCGCGCGATGCTCCGCATCAGCCGCACCAGCCGTGCTGGCCGCCTCCGCGGCGGGCGCCCCGCGCGGACCGTGCGACCCGCGTGGTCAGCCCGGCCGGGTAAGGGGCGCCTGCCATGGCGGGCGCCCCTTACCCGCGCTCGGGCGGGCGGGCCTTCGCGGCTCAGCTCCAGACGTTGCCCTGGTTCTGTCCGTGGGCGCCCTGCTGCCCCATGCCGAACTGCGCGGCGATCCCGCCGCCGATCTGGGCGTTCTGCGGCGGCAGCAGCTCGCTGGGCTGGACGAGCGCGTAGCCGCTGCCCATGAAGCTCAGCTCCCAGCCCTCACCGGTGTTGCCCCGGCGCCGCCACACCCCGGAGGAGTGCGTCTGGGCCTGCATCTGCACCCGCAGCCCGGTCGACCAGGCGACGATCGCGTCGGCGTCGCAGTTGACGTACTTGTCGGGCGTCACCTGCATGAGCAGCGGCGCACCCGACGTCATGAGGGCGACCCGGCCGTGTCCCGTGATGTTGAGCTGGTACTTCCCCGAACCGGAGATGCCGTAGAGGCTGTCGACGGCGATGACCTCGTGGTGCAGCGTGGAGTCCATCGCCAGCACATAGGCGCTGTCGACGGTCAGCCCCTCCTGCTCCACGTCCATCACATGGACGTGCTGGGCGAGGTTGGCGAGGTAGACCGTGCCCTGCCCGTGGCAGCGCATCAGGTCGAGCCCCTCGCCGGTGTACGCACGCGCGCGTCCCTGCTGGTTGCTCTGGAACTCGGCGTCGAACTCGACGAGCCCCTGGTAGGCGACCATCGAGCCCTTGCGGGCGAGAAGGTCGTCGTGGCCCTCCAGGGTGACGCGCAGCATCTGCTGGTTCTGCAGACTCCAGCGGTCCTGGCTCTGGAGGTCGTTGTAGGCGAAAAGCGAGCTCTGCATGACTGTTCCGGCTCCCCCTCAGCCCCGCACCCGAAGGCGGTCGGTGCTGTCCTCGCTGGGCTGGACGACGACGATCCCCTGACCGGAGAAGGCCATCTGGTAGGCCTCACCGCTGCCGCGGCCGATCAGCGACTGCGCCTTGAAGCTGCGCTTCCCCTTCACCTTCAGGTTCGGCGACCAGGCGACGAGCGCGTCCGGGTCGACGTACGTCTCGTCCTCGCCGCCCCCGCAGTCGACGACGACGGGGGTGCCGCGGGAGGTCAGCGCGACCCAGCCCTGGCCGGAGATCCTGGTGTTCCACAGGCCCTGGCCGGCGAACTTCGCGAGCCCCTTGACCCGCTCGACCCCCCACGTCAGCTGGGCGTCGAAGGCGAGCAGGTTGGTGGCGTTGACGGAGATGCCGTCGCCGTCGAGGTGGATGACGACGACGTCGGCGCCGTAGTCGGCGAGGTAGAGCAGTCCGTCGCCCGAGCACTTCATCAGGGGAGCGCCCTCGCCCGTGGCCCAGTCGCGGGCGATCTGGCGCACGGCGGGCGGGTTGGGCTCGTACTGGATGAAGCCTTCGTAGGCGACCATCGAGCCCACGCGCGCGAGGAGGTCGCTCCCGCTCTGGAGGGCGACCTTCAGCATGTGGTTGCCGTGGTTCTCCATACGGGCGGTGACGGGTGCGGGCGCGTAGCCCGCGAGCGGCTGGTTCATGACGGGCTCCCTCAGACCTCGTACGGCTGGACGACGATGAAGTTGCCGGGAGCGCCCCGGAACTGGAGGTTGACGCTCTCCCCGGTGTCGCCCGCGTAGGCGTTGCGGCGCATCCGCACCTGGCTGGAGACGATCACCTGGGAGGCGGCCGACCAGGCGACGACCGCGTTGCAGTCGGCGAACGTGGTGGGCGTGACCGGCAGGACGACGGGCGTGCCGTGGGTCTGCACGATGATCGTGCCGGTGCCCTGGAACTGCATCGTGAACAGCGCGCCCCCGGGGATGCCGTGGCCCTCGATGCGGCGCACCTCGTACTGGAGGCTCTCGTCGAAGGCGAGGACGTTCTCCGAGGAGACGCAGATCGCGTCGCCCTGGAGCTCGACCGGGTGCAGATAGGTGGCGGAGTCGGCGAGGAACACCTGGCCCTGCCCGGTGCAGCGCATCAGCTGCATCTCCTGGCCGGTGGCGTTGCCGACGACGCGGCCGGCGAAACCGGCGCCCTTGTAGCTGAAGTCGACCTTGCCCTGGTAGAGCACCATGCTGCCCTGCCGGGCCAGCACGGGCTGGCCGCCGATGCCGAGGTCGACGCGGACGAGCTTCTTGTTCTGCTGCGTCCAGCGCTGTCCGGTCGGCGTCTCCTTGTACTTCTGGAGCGCGGCGGAGACCCCGGAGCCGCCCTGGGGAGCGCCCTGCGGCACCCCGTACTGGGTGGGCGTGGCCCCGTAGGGGGCGCCCCCGAACTGGGGGGCCTGCTGTCCCGGTACCTGCATCTGCCCGAAGGGCGGCTGCTGTCCGTAGCCGGGCGGTGGGCCCTGCTGGCCGTAGCCGGGCGGCGGACCCGGGGCGGGCGGGGCGCCCGGCGGCTGGGTCTGGCCGTAGCCGGGCGGCAGGGGGGCGCTCGGCGCCTGGTGCTGTCCGTAGGGCGCGGGCGCGGGGCCCGGGGGCGGTACGGGGGCGCCGCCCGGCCCGGTCAGGGGCGCGATGATCGTCGGCGCGGCGTGCACGTCGGCCAGCGGGGGCGGGGTGGGTCCCGGGGGCGGCGGGGCGTATCCCTGCGGGGCGGGGGCAGGCGCGGGTGCCTGGGCGGGGGCAGGCGCGGGAGCCGACGGGGGCGCGAAGGCGGGCGGGGCGAAGCCCGGGACCGCGCCGGTCTGCGGCTGCTGCGCCTGCTGCGGCACCTGGGGAGTCTCCTCCTCCAGCACCTCGCCGCCGAAGTTCTTCAGCAGCGCGTCGAGGCCGCCGTCGAAGCCCTGTCCGACGGCCGCGAACCGCCACACGTCCTTCAGGTAGAAGTCGCCCAGCATCACGGCGCGCTCGGTGGAGAACTCCGAGCCGTCGAACGCGTACCTGGCCACCTCCTCGCCGCCGGCGACGATCCTGAGGTACCCGGGGCCGATCTGCGACATCTGCCCGGCGCCGTCGAGGGTCGCCGTGAACGACAGTTTCCGGATCCGCGCGGGGACGCGGTCGAGCGTGATCCGGAAGGACTCCGTGTCGCCCGCCTGCGCGCCCAGCAGCTGGATGGACTCCTCGGGGGACTTCGGCTGGTTGAAGAAGACGAAGTAGGCGTCGTCGGAGAGCCGTTCGTCGGCGTCGAGCCCGAAGCAGCTGATGTCGAAGGTCAGCCCCGGACCGCTGATCTGCACGCCTACGTACAGATCGGTGCCCGCGGTGAGATCACTGATCCTGGCCTTGTGGCCGCGTTGGAATTGCCTGGCCATGCGTAACGACCGTCCCCCATCCCGATACGAGTGCGTCGCGTCAGGCTAACGGCAAAGTCCGACACCGCGAGGGGTCGGTACAGACCCGGTACACAACGCCCACGCGCCGTGCGGCGCCGCTCACTCGTCGCGAGCGCCCGGCGCGTGCGGCAGCCGGTCGGCGGCGACGACCCCCTCCAGATACCCGCGCGCCCGCTCGGTGCGCGGGTATCCGTCCAGCAGCCGCCAGAACCGGGGGCCGTGGCCGGGCACCAGCAGATGGGCGAGTTCGTGCAGCAGCACGTAGTCGACGACGTACTCGGGCATGCCCTGGAGGCGGTGCGACAGGCGGATGCTGCCCTCGGAGGGGGTGCAGGAGCCCCAGCGGGTGTTCTGGTTGGTGACCCAGCGCACCGAGGCGGGCCTGGCACGGCCCTGGAAGTACTGCTCGGACAGCCGCCCAGCGCGCTCCGCCAGCTCGTCGTCGCCGAGGACCCGTTTGC
The DNA here is from genome assembly GCF_005222485.1 of Streptomyces griseoviridis. Taxonomy (NCBI): domain Bacteria; kingdom Bacillati; phylum Actinomycetota; class Actinomycetes; order Kitasatosporales; family Streptomycetaceae; genus Streptomyces; species Streptomyces griseoviridis. Next base: position 5,851,509 of record NZ_CP029078.1, on the reverse strand, counting down.
TCTCCTGCGCGGCGAGTTTGTCGAGCATGACGCTCACCCAGCGCTGCTCCTCCGCCTCGGACATCCGGGCGGGGATGAGCACGACGGTGCGATCGCCGTCGCGGTACGCGGAGACCGTCCGGCGTCGACGGTCGCTCCTGCGCACCTCGATCGCGCTGGCCCCGCTCGGCGGCTGGCTCTTGGTACTGCGCTGTGGTGCTCCGGCGCGGTGCAGTGGGTCGGCGGACACGCCCCGACGTTACCCGCTGCACACGCGGGAAGTCCCGACCCCGGGACGGTTCGGTGTCGCCGCCCCGCCAAGCGCTTGATTAGTACGACGAATATCCACCGCCTGTGGACAACTCTCGGCACGGACCGGCGGGGTCCGTGCATGCTGGCAGTCGCCGCGGGGCCTCGACCGGCTCCGCGGGCCGACGGGGAGTCCGGCGACGGACGCGAGCGGTTACGGGGGCCTGGGATGGACGCTGGCACGGATGCTCTGGAGCGGATGGTTCCGCAGATGAAGACCGCGCTCAGGCGCGGCTGGCGCGACCTCAACACCGTGCAGTTCGGGATGGCCCCGGCGCACGCGCTGACCCTGGGCCCGGTGGACACGGCCACGGGCAGCTTCCTCGACCTGCTCAACGGCACCCGGGGGCTGCCGCTGCTGCGCGAGGAGGGCCGCCGGATGGACCTCCCGGACGGCCATGTCGACCGGCTGGTGACCCGGCTGGCCAGAGCGGGTCTGCTCGACGACGCCCGGGGCGGCGGCCCGGCAGCCGATGAACTGCGCGCCAGGAAGGCGGTCCTCGACCGGCTGCGCCCCGACCTCGCCTCCCTGTCGCTGCTCGCCACCGAGCCGGGCGAGGCGATCGGACGGCTGGCGGCCCGCCGCTCGCTGCGCGTGCAGGTGCGCGGCGCCGGCCGGGTGGGCGCGCTCGTCGCCTCCCTGCTGGCGGCGGCCGGCGTCGGCGCGGTCGATGTGTGCGACAGCGGCCGGGTCGAGCCGGGGGACGTGGCTCCCGGTGGCCTGCCCGCGGAGTCGGTGGGCGAGCGCAGGGCCGACTCCGCCCGCCGCGCGGCCCGCTGCCACGCCCCCGACCGGCCACCGCGGAGCGGCCCGAGGAGCGCGCGGACGGCCACCGCCGCCGCTCCCGCCCCCTCCACTGTCCCGGATGCCTCCCCCGGGACCGGGAGCACAGCTCTGTCCCTGGTGATCCTGACCCCGCGCGACGACGTCGCCGTCCACGCGCCCGACCCCGCCACCGCCGCCGCGCTGCTCGCCTCGGGCACCCCGCATCTGTACGCGGGCGTGGTGGAGGCGACCGGCGTGGTCGGCCCGCTGGTGCTGCCGGGCGACACCGGCTGCGCGGGCTGCCTCCAGGAGACGCGCACCGACCGGGACCCGACCTGGCCGCGGCTGATCGCGCAGTGGCGCTCGGGTGCGCCGCGTCCGGCACGGGCCTGCGATCTGGCGCTGGCCACGACCGTCGCCGGGCTGACCGCCGCGCACGCGCTCACGTTCCTGGACGGCCGGGTGCCGACCAGCGCCGGCGCCCGCTGGGAGACCTCGCTGCCCGCGCTGCACTGGCACGCGCGACCGGTCACGGCGCATCCGGCCTGCCGGTGCGGGGCCGCGGTGAGAACCGAGGACGGGCACACCTCCGATGAGGAGGAGCGGCGCGCGACAATGGCGGTGCAAGGGCCGTCGAAGGAGTCAAGCCGCACGGCGGACGCGGCGCGGCCGGCTGGGACTTGGAGGGCGCATGTCTGATCTTCCCCGCAAGGCGGTCACCCGGACCGCCAAGCTCGCCGCGCTCCCGCTCGGCTTCGCCGGGCGGGCGACCTGGGGACTGGGCAAGCGGATCGTCGGCGAGTCAGCGGAGATCGTCGGCCGTGAGCTGCAACAGCGCACGGCGGAGCAGTTGTTCAAGGTGCTCGGCGAGCTCAAGGGCGGTGCCATGAAGTTCGGCCAGGCCCTGTCCGTGTTCGAGTCGGCGCTGCCCGAGGAGGTCGCGGGCCCCTACCGGGCGGCCCTGACGAAGCTCCAGGAGGCGGCCCCTCCGATGCCGACGCGCACCGTGCACGCGGTGCTCGAGGAGCGGCTCGGCGAGGACTGGCAGCAGCTGTTCCTGGAGTTCGAGGAGAAGCCGTCGGCGGCGGCCTCGATCGGCCAGGTCCACCGCGGGGTGTGGCACGACGGCCGTGAGGTGGCGGTCAAGGTGCAGTACCCGGGGGCGGGCGAGGCCCTGCTGTCGGACCTGACCCAGCTCAGCCGCTTCGCCCGGCTGCTCGGGCCGCTCATCCCCGGCATGGACATCAAGCCCCTGATCACCGAGTTGCGGGACCGGGTCTCCGAGGAGCTGGACTACAGCCTGGAGGCGGCGGCCCAGCAGGCGCACGCCGAGGAGTTCGCGGGCGATCCCGATGTCCTGGTGCCCGAGGTGGTCCACCAGTGCGAGCAGGTGCTGATCACCGAGTGGATCGACGGCATCCCGCTGTCGGAGATCATCGCGGACGGCACCCAGGAGCAGCGCGACCGGGCCGGACAGCTCCTGGCCCGTTTCCTCTTCTCCGGCCCGGCCCGCACCGGCCTGCTGCACGCCGACCCGCACCCCGGCAACTTCCGGCTGCTGCCGGGCGGCCCGGACGGGGACGGGGACGGCGACTGGCGGCTCGGCGTCCTCGACTTCGGCACGGTCGACCGGCTGCCGGAGGGGCTGCCCGCCTCGATCGGCGAGTCCCTGCGGATGACGCTGGACGGCGACGCGGAGGCGGTCTACGACCACCTCCGCGCGGAGGGCTTCGTCAGGGAGTCGATAGAGCTCGACCCCGTCGCGGTCCTCGACTATCTGCTGCCGATCATCGAACCGGCACGGGTGGACGCGTTCACCTTCACCCGGGGCTGGATGCGCGGTCAGGCGGCCAGCATCGCCGATCCCCGCTCCCCCGCCCACCAGTTGGGGCGGCAGCTGAACCTCCCGCCCTCCTACCTCCTCATCCACCGGGTCACCCTCAGCACCATCGGTGTGCTGTGCCAGTTGGGGGCGACGGTCAGACTGCGCGACGAACTGGAGGCGTGGCTGCCGGGCTACGTACCGGAGGAGGACCCGATGGACGGCACGCACGGAACAGACGGGATGGACGGCATGGACGGAACAGACGGGACGGACGGAGGGGAGCAGGCCGCGGCGGGGGCCTGAGCCACCGCGCTCCGCACGGCCGGCCGCCGCCCCGACACACGTCGGGGGCCGGTCCGTCGGCGCGGACCGGCCCCCGTGGGGTCATCTCCTCCCGGGACCGGGAGGCCACCGCCTGGGGCGGGGATCGCCTACTGCATCACGGCGATGGCGAGCGCACGGCGGGCGCGCATCGACGCGCGCTCCGCCCGGCGCTGCATCCGGCGCGCGGTGGCCAGGCTCATGGCCCGGCGCTCCCGTTGCGCCTCCGCCAGGCGGTCGTGCATATGCGCACGAGCCAGGGCTTCTGGGATGAGTTGCATCTCGCGGGTCCTGTTCTGACGCGAACCGGTCGCGCCTGTGGTGGTGAAATCTTCGATCGCGGAGCCGGTGGGCTCGTGGGTGGACGGCATCATCGGGGCCTGTTTCTTGGGGTCGTGCGTGAAGGGGCGGTCGATCGTTCCGAGGGTGTTCATGCCGTGACCGGGTTCTTGCGCGGGCGGCCACGCGGCCGCTTCCGGGCGACGACGACGCCCTGGACGAACAGCTCGCCACCCCAGACGCCCCACGGCTCACGCCGCTCCTTGGCCCCGGCGAGGCAGGCCTCGACCAGCGGGCAGGTACGGCAGAGGGACTTGGCGTACTCGACATCGGCCGGCGACTCGGCGAAGAAGACCTCCGGGTCGTAGGAACGGCAGGGGACGGGCACGCCGAGGTTCTCGATGGCGTCGTCGAGCGCGGTGAGCGCCGTGAGCGGGGTCAAGGTGGGGTCCTCCGTGGAACCGGGCGGGGAGATCGTGTCGGAAGGCGGTACGGACGGGGCGTGCGTCTCGAGTTGCACGGCTGGTTTTCCTCGTCTGGTCGTGCCGGTCGGGTCGACCGGTTGGCGGCTGGTACCGAGTGGTGCTCTTGCCCGAGGCTCCTTCGTTCTGCCGTCCCTGGTCGGGGACAAACAAAAGGGCCGCGGATCCCGGATGGGGTTCCGCGGCCCTGAAGGCGCCGACCTGATCGACGATCAGGCTGGATCACTCCAGGGTTCTGGCCCGCGGAAGGCCCACATCTGGTGGTGGTGCGTCGTCTGCTTGCGGCCTCCGGCACCGGCCGCCGTAAAGGCATAGGCCTGTGCCTCTGCCGCTACTGCTTCCAGTGCCTTGGTCGCTCGCTCATTGCGCTCGCCCCGGTCGCGGACGGGAAGATCCGCCACGGACAGAGCGCAGACCGGCAGGACGGCACGAATGCCGGACAGACCGGTGCCGTTGTTCGGGGTACCGAGAACGCGCGGGGAAGCGACAGCCGAGTGATCGGTCAGTTTGACGACACTGCTGGAAATCTCGTTGATGGTGATCACTGGACTCGCCTCCTCTCGGCGTCTCAAGGGGCTGGGACGAACCAACCCACGGGTATGTAAGTAGAACACGGTTCCGGGGCCTCCCAGAAGGCCTCCATCCCCGTGGATAAGAACCTATGGGGATTGCCGGGGCATGCGCAAACTATTTTCTCGACGATTTTCGCTCACCCCTCGCCGTCCCCCTCCTCGACCTCCTGGCCTGCGCAGATGGCCAGGACATCGGCTCCGTAGCGGTGCAGCTTGCGCACGCCGACCCCGGGGATCCGGGCCAGCTCGCCGTCGGCGTCGGGCACCGCCTCGGCGATCGCCATCAGCGTCTTGTCGGTGAAGACGCAGAAGGCCGGCTGGCCGCTGCGACGCGCCTGGACGGCCCGCCAGTCCCGCAGCCGCTCGTACAGCCCCTCGTCCATGTCGGACGGGCACTCCTCGCAGCGCATCAGCTTCATCTCACCCGCGTCGGTGAGCGTGCGCCCGCACACCCGGCAGCGGGCCACCGTGCGCTGCACGCGCCGGGGCGCCGCCTCCGCCCGGGTGGTGAAGCCGCGCTCGACGCCCGCGACGCCGCCCGACGCGGCCCGCCCGGCGGCGCCGGTGGAACCGGGGCGCAGTCCGTCGAGGAAGCGGCTGGGCCTGCGGCTCGCCCGGCCGCCCGGCGAGCGGGACAGCGCCCAGGAGACATGCAGGCGCTCCCGGGCTCGGGTGACCCCGACATAGAGGAGCCTGCGCTCCTCCTCGATCTGCTCGTCGGTCTTCGCGTAGGTGATGGGCATCATGCCCTCGGCGACGCCGACCAGGAAGACGACGTCCCATTCCAGGCCCTTGGCCGAGTGCAGGGAGGCCAGGGTGACGCCCTGCACGGTCGGGGCGTGCTGGGCCCCGGCCCGCTCGTCCAGCTCGGCGACCAGGTCGCCGAGGGTGGCGCCGGGCTTGGCGGCGGCGAAGTCGTGCGCCAGGTTCACCAGCGCGGCCAGGGACTCCCACCGCTCCCGCACGGCACCGGAGCCGGCCGGTGGCTGCGGGGTCCACCCCTCCCCCGACAGCACGGCGCGCACCTGGGAGGGCAGGTCGACGGCCTCGTCCAGCAGGGAGTCGTTGCCGCCGAAGCGGGCCGCGCCGCGCAGCGCGACGCCCGCCTTGCGCACCTCGGGCCGGTCGAAGAAGCGCTCGGCGCCGCGCAGCTGGTAGGAGACGCCCGCGTCCGCGAGGGCCTGTTCGTACGTTTCGGACTGGGAGTTCGTGCGGAACAGGATCGCGATCTCGCTCGCCCGGACGCCCGCGTCGACGAGTTCGCGGATGCGGCGGGCGGCGCCCTCGGCCTCGGCGGGCTCGTCCGGGTACTCGGTGTAGCCGGGTTCGGGGCCCGCGGAGCGCTGCGAGACCAGTTCGAGGCGGTGGTCGGCGGCCCGGCCGCGGGCCTGGGAGAGGAGGCCGTTGGCGAGGTGGACGACCTGGGGGGTGGAGCGGTAGTCGCGGACCAGCTTGACGACGGTGGCGCCGGGGTGGCGGTTGCGGAAGTCGAGGAGGTGGTCGGGGGTGGCGCCGGTGAACGAGTAGATGGTCTGGCTGGCGTCGCCGACCACGCAGAGGCTGTCCCGCTCGCCGAGCCACAGTTCGAGGAGGCGCTGCTGGAGGGGGCTGACGTCCTGGTACTCGTCGACCACGAAGTGCTGGTACTGGGAGCGGACCTGCTCGGCGACGTCCTGCCGGTCCTGGAGGACGGCGACGGTGAGCAGCAGGACGTCCTCGAAGTCGATGACGGAGCGGTCCCGCTTGAGGTCCTCGTAGACGGAGTAGAGCTGGGCGATCTCGGCCGGGTCGCGGGGGGCGTCGCGGCCGGCCTTGGCGGCGGCGAGGGCGTAGTCGGCGGGGACGGTCTGGGTGACCTTGGACCACTCGATCTCCCCGGTGACGTCCCGCAGCTCACCCCGGTCGAGCCGGATCCGGCAGGCCGCGGCGGCGTCCGCGACGAGCTGGATCTTGCGGTCGACGAGCCGGGGCATGGAGCCGCCGATCGCCTTGGGCCAGAAGTACTGGAGCTGGCGCAGGGCCGCCGAGTGGAAGGTGCGGGCCTGGACACCGGCGGCGCCGAGCTGGCGCAGCCGGCCACGCATCTCGCCCGCGGCCCGGTTGGTGAAGGTGACGGCGAGCACGGTGGAGGGCTGGAGGATGCCCGCGCGCACCCCGTAGGCGATGCGGTGGGTGATCGCCCGGGTCTTGCCGGTACCGGCGCCCGCCAGTACGCACACCGGACCGTGCAGGGCGGTGGCGACCGCGCGCTGCTCGGGGTCGAGCCCGTCGAGCACCGCGTCGGCCGAGTCCGGTACCTGAGGGAAGAGCGAGGAGTGCGTTGCTGCTGTCACACGGCCATGCTGCCAGGTCGCCCGTGACGGACGAGTCGGTTGTCCACAGGCACGCCCCGACAGTCGTATTAATGCGGCGTGCGTCACCCCGGCGGGCCCGGCGTGCGTGACCCCCGACCCTGCATGCGTCACCCCGGCCGGCCCGGCGTGCGTCACTCCGGCCGGCCGCGCTTCCGTCGCGGGCGCGCGTGGGGGAATGGCGGAGGGGTGCCGTACGTTCCCTCCACGCGAGCACTCATCCCCGATCAGCCGAGGAGCGCGAAAGACATGCCGGGCACTGTGACGATGTACAGCACCACGTGGTGCGGCTACTGCCGCCGGCTCAAGAGCCAGATGGACCGTGAGGGCATCACGTACGACGAGATCAACATCGAGCACGACCCGGAGTCCGCGGCGTTCGTGGAGAAGGCGAACGGCGGCAACCAGACCGTGCCGACCGTGCTGTTCCCCGACGGTTCGACGCTGACCAACCCGTCGCTCGCGCAGGTGAAGCAGAAGATCGGCGCGTGATCGGCCGCACCAGGCCGGAAGGCGGCTCCTGAGAGGTCTTCAGGGGCCGCCTTCTCGTGTCACGGACCGGTCGGTCACACGCTCCGTGTGGGCAGCGGCTTGCCGTACCACAGCTCGATCAGGCGGGCCGCGATGGAGATGCCGTAGGGCGGCAGGACCTCGCCCGACTCGAAGGCGGCGCCCAGTTCGTCGCGGGAGAACCAGCGGGCCTCGTGGATCTCGTCACCGTCGACGTTGATCTCCGTGGAGGTGGCGCGGGCCATGAAGCCGAGCATCAGGCTGGACGGGAACGGCCAGGGCTGGCTGGCGACGTAGTCGGCGCGGCCGACGGTGATCCCGGCCTCCTCGAAGACCTCGCGGCGGACCGTCTGCTCGATGGACTCGCCGGGCTCCACGAACCCGGCGAGCGTGGAGAAGCGCCCCTCGGGCCAGTGCACCTGGCGGCCGAGGAGGATGCGGTCCTCGTCGTCGGTGACCGCCATGATCACCGCGGGGTCGGTGCGCGGGTAGTGCTCGGCGCCGCAGGCGGAGCAGCGGCGGATGTGGCCGGCCGCGGCGATGTTGGTGCGCTCCCCGCAGCGGGAGCAGAAGCGGTGGGTGCGCTGCCAGTTCTCCAGGCCGACGGCGTGCACCATGAGGCCCGCGTCGCGCGCCGACAGCAGCAGTCCTGCCTCGCGCAGGCCCGCCGGGCGCGCGGACTGGTCGATGCGGCCGGGCAGCGAGTCCTTCTGGAGGGCGAAGTAGCTGACGCCGTCCTCGTCGGTGCCGAGGAAGTAGCGGTGCGCCTCGGTGAGGGGCGCCTCGAAGGAGGGCGTCATGACGAGTTCGGTGCGGCCGTCGGGCGTCTCGTCGAGGAGGACCTGACCGCCTGAGACCACGAAGCAGCGGGTCGTGGGGTGGCTCCATGCCGCCGCGAGCCAGGCCTCGTCGAGGCGGTGGTGCGCGGCGCGGTCGATGCCGCTGGGGGCGGTGAGCGAGATGGGGCGGTCGGCGGTGTGGTCGGTCCAGGTGGTCACGGGTACTTCCAACTCCCCCGGTGGAACGGATTGTTTCGGCGGGACGTAGGGCGGGCGACCGCGTCCGGCGGGGCTGGGCGGTGCGGGGTGGCTCTCCCAGTGTGCCCCCGCGCCGGTGCCGCTCCGGACCGCGCGGGGTGGTCAGGGCGCACGGCGCCAACTCTCCGCGAGGTCGCCCCAGAGGTACGCGGTGGTCTCGACGCCCTTCAGGAGGAGGTCGAGTTCGACCTTCTCGTCGGGTGCGTGCCAGCCGTCGGAGGGCACCGAGATGCCCAGGAAGAGGACGGGCGCCCCCAGCACCTCCTGGAGATCGGCGGCGGGTCCCGAGCCGCCCTCGCGGGTGAAGAGGACCGGGGACTCGAAGGCGCGGCCCATGGCGCGGGCCACGGAGGTGAGGGCGGGGTGGTCGAGCGGGGTCAGGCAGGGGCGGGTGGCGGGGCCGAAGGTGATCTCGCACCTGATCCCGGCGGGCACCCGGTCGGCGGCCCAGGCGCGGACGGCCTTCTCGATGTGGTCGGGGTCCTGCCCCGCGACCAGGCGGAAGGAGAGCTTCACCATGGCCGACGACGGGACGATCGTCTTGCTGCCGGGGCCCTGGTAGCCGCCGCCGATGCCGTTGACCTCGGCGGTCGGGCGGGCCCAGACCCGCTCCAGGGTGGTGTGTCCCGCTTCGCCGCGGGTCGCGTGCGAGGAGGCCGTGCGCAGCCAGCGCGCCTCGTCGAAGGGCAGTTCCGCGAAGAGGGCGCGCTCGCGGTCGGTGAGGTCGACGACGCCGTCGTAGAAGCCGGGCACCGCCACGCGCGCGTGGTCGTCGTGCAGGGCGGCGACCAGCCGGGCGATCTCGGTGGCCGGGTTGGGGACGGCGCCGCCGAAGGATCCGGAGTGGATGTCCTGGTCGGGTCCGTGGAGGGTGATCTCGCACTCGGCGAGGCCGCGCATGCCGGTGCAGACCGTGGGGGTGTCCTCGGCCCACATGCCGGTGTCGGAGACGATCACGGCGTCGGCGGTGAGCCGCTCGGCGCGGTCCTCGACGAGGGCCCGGAAGTGCGGGGAGCCGGACTCCTCCTCGCCCTCGACGAGCAGCTTGAGGTGGACGGCGGGGGCGGTGCGGCCGGTGGCGGCGAGGTGGGCGCGGACGCCGAGTGTGTGGAAGAACACCTGCCCCTTGTCGTCGGCGGCCCCGCGCGCGTAGAGGCGGCCGTCCCGTACGACGGGTTCGAAGGGGTCGCTGTGCCAGCCGTCCTCGCGGGCGGCGGGCTGGACGTCGTGGTGGCCGTAGACGAGGACGGTGGGCGCGGCCGGGTCCTCGGCGGGCCAGGAGGCGAAGACGGCGGGGGCGCCGGGCGTCTCCCAGACCTCGACGGTCGGGAAGCCGGTGTCCGTGAGCGTGGCGGCGAGCCAGTCGGCGCTGCGGCGCACGTCGGGCGCGTGGTCGGGCTGGGCCGACACCGACGGGATGCGCAGCCACTCGGCGAGGTCGTCGAGGAAGGCGGCGCGGTGCTGTTCGATGTACGAACGGACGGCGCTGTCCGGGGTCGGGCTCATGGTCACGAGCCTATCGGCCCGCACGGACATCCTCGGGGGGCGGTTCGTCACACTTGGCTTCCGCCAGGAGGAGCCTTTCCAGTCCGGCCCGTCCGGGCAGGTTCTCGGGTCTGACGACCTCGCCGTCGCGGACGTAGACGAAGGCGGCGGCGACCGACTCGGCCTCGATGCCGTGCTGCTCGGCCCAGGCGAGCCGGTAGAGGGCGAGCTGGAGCGGATCGGCGCTGTGGGTCCTCGCGGTCTTCCAGTCGACGATCTCGTACCGCGCCTCGTCGCCCTCGCCGTCCCGGTAGACGGCGTCGATGCGGCCCCTGATGACGCGTCCCGCTATGGCGATCTGGAAGGGGGCCTCGACGCGGTGCGGGGTGCGGTGGGCGTACTCGGTGCGTTCGAAGGCGTCCTTGAGGTGTTCGAGGTCCTGTTCGTCGGCGATCTCGGCCTCGGCGCCCGGCAGCTCGTCGGGTTCGAGGACGGGCAGGGTCAGCGCTTCGAAGCGGGCCTCGATCCAGGCGTGGAAGCGGGTGCCACGGCGGGCGGCGGGCTGCGGCGGGCGGGGCATGGGGCGGGCGAGTTCCTGGGCGAATCCGTCCGGGTCGGCGGCCATCCGCAGCACCTGCGAGACGGTGAGCGAGGCGGGCAGCGGGACGTCGGTGACGGCCTCCCGCGCGCGCAGCAGCTCGCCGGTGAGGGCGTCGAGGTCGCGGTCCCAGGAGGCGATGGCGCGGGCCTCCTCGGGGGTGGTGCGCGGGCGTTCGTGCTCCTGTCGCCGCGCGCGCGGGGGCTCTCGCGTCGGGCGTACGCGCGCGTGGCCGGGTCCGGTGGGCGCCGCCTGGTGCGGGACGGCCGGGCGGTCGGTGGGCCAGGCGTCCCAGCCGGCCGCGTCCTCGTCCTCGTCCGGGTAGGGCTCCTCCCCGGTGTACGGCTCGTCCCCCGGGTACGGCTCGTCGTCGGGGTAGGGGCCGTCGTCGAAGGTCTCGTCGTCGGGGGGCGGGGGCCAGTCGGGGTCGTCGTGGCTGTCCGGGTCGTGGACGGCCACCGGGTGCGGGTGGCCGGGCCCGCCGCCCTGACCGTGCCCGTGGTCGTGCTGGTGGTCGCCGTCGGCGGAGGCGAGGGCCTTGAGGTGGTCGAGGACGGTGGCCGCGGCCCGCCTGCGGTGGGCGAGTGCCGTCTCGTCGAGGGGCAGCGGCCACACCTGGTCGGCGTCCGCGCGGTGCAGGGCGGGGTTCTCGGCGTCCTCGGCGGGCTGGTCCGCCCAGACCTCGATCTCGCCGAAGCCGCGCGCGCAGTGCTCGTACAGGGCTTCCAGGAAATCGGACGGGCCGCGGCGCTTCTTCTGGTGGGGTCCCCACCAGTGGCCCGAGCCGAGGAGCAGGGAGCGGGGGCGGGTGAAGGTGACGTAGCCGAGGCGGAGTTCCTCGGTGTGCTGGTGCTCCTTCATGGCCTCCTGGAAGGACTTCAGGCCGCGGGAGTCCCAGGACGCGAGGTCGGGGAGGGTGTCGGCGTCGCCGCGCAGGGCGTGCGGCAGGACCCTGCCCTGGGCGGTCCATTTCTCGCGGCCCTGGGTGCTGGGGAAGGTTCCGGTGACCAGGCCGGGGACGGCGACGACGTCCCACTCCAGGCCCTTGGAGCGGTGCGCGGTGAGCACCTTGACGGTGTTCTCGCCGCCCGGCAGCGCGTTGTCGAGGCCCTTCTCGTACTGGGCGGCGGTGCGCAGGAAGCCGAGGAAGGCGAGGAGCGTGGCCTCGCCGTCGCCCGCGGCGAAGGAGGCGGCGATGTCGAGGAAGTTGGAGAGGGTCTCGCGGCGGCGGGCGGCCAGCGCGTGCGGGGACGCGGACAGCTCCACCTCGAGGCCGGTGACGGCGAGGACGCGGTGCAGGACGTCCATCAGCGGGTCGGCGAGCGAGCGGCGCAGGTCACGCAGTTCGGCGGCGAGGCGGGCGAAGCGCACGCGCGCGTCCGGCGAGAAGGGCAGCCTGTCGTCCTGGTGCCCGGCGTCGAGGGGCAGTTCGAGGAAGGTGTCCAGGGCGTCCGCGAGCGATATCACCTCGGCGGGGTCGACGCCCTCGACGGCTCCGGCGAGCCGTCGGTCCGGGTCGTCACCGGCGTCCACGCGCGCGTGGGCGACGAGATGCCGGGCGCGGCGGCCCAGGAGGGCGAGGTCGCGGGGGCCGATGCGCCAGCGCGGGCCGGTCAGCAGGCGGACCAGGGCGGCGTTGGCGCCGGGGTCCTGGAGCACCTCGCAGACGGCGACCAGGTCGGCGATCTCGGGAAGGTGCAGCAGCCCGGAGAGGCCGACGACCTCGACGGGGACGTCCCGGGCGACGAGGGCGCCCTGGATCTCGGCGAAGTCGGCCGCGGTGCGGCACAGGACGGCGATCTCGCCGGGTGCCGTCCCGGTCCTGACGAGGTGGGCGAGGGAGTCGGCGAGCCAGTCGAGTTCCTCGGCGTGGGTGGGCAGCAGCGCGCACCGCACCCGGCCGTCGCGCTCGGCGCCCGGGGCGGGGCGCAGCGCCTCCACGCCCGCGTGCAGGGCGCGCAGCGGTTCGGCGAGGCCGTTGGCGAGGTCGAGGAGCCGGCCGCCGCTGCGGCGGTTCTCGCTGAGCGACTGGCGGGTGGCCGGGCGGCCGTCGGCGTGGGCGAAGTGGGCGGGGAAGTCGTCCAGGTTGGCGACGGAGGCGCCGCGCCAGCCGTAGATCGCCTGGCAGGGGTCGCCGACGGCGGTGACGGGGTGGCCGGTGCCGTCGCCGAACAGGCCGGCCAGCAGGATGCGCTGGGCCACCGAGGTGTCCTGGTACTCGTCGAGGAGGACGACCCGGAACTCGTCGCGCAGCACGCGGCCCACCTCGGGGATGCCGGCGAGGCGCGCGGACAGGGCGATCTGGTCGCCGAAGTCGAGGAGGTCGCGGTCCCGTTTGGCGGCGCGGTAGCGGGTCACCAGGTCGGCCAGTTCGCGGCGGGCGGCGGCGGCCTCCGGGATCCTGCGCAGGTCGGCGTTGGTGAGCCTGGCGCTCTCCAGGGCGCGCAGCAGCTCGGCGTCGTGGGCGCGCAGCTCCTCGGGGCGCACCAGGTGTTCGGAGAGTTCGGCGTCGAGGGCGAGCAGGTCTCCGACCAGGTCGGCGAAGGAGCGGCTGAGCGCCGGGTAGGGGCCGGGGGCTTCGCGCAGCACGCGCGCGGCGAGCTGGAACCGGGTCGCGTCGGCGAGCAGCCGGGACGTCGGTTCCAGGCCGATGCGCAGGCCGTGGTCGGTCAGCAGGCGGCCCGCGAAGGCGTGGTAGGTGGAGATGACGGGTTCGCCCGGCGGGTTGTCGGGGTCGATGGCGTCCGGGTCGGTGACGCCCGCGCGGACCAGCGCCTTGCGGACCCGCTCGGCGAGTTCGCCCGCGGCCTTGTTGGTGAAGGTGAGGCCGAGGACCTGCTCGGGGGCGACCTGGCCGGTGCCGACCAGCCACACCACGCGCGCCGCCATCACCGTCGTCTTGCCCGAACCGGCTCCGGCCACGATCACCTGCGGGGCGGGCGGCGCGGTGATGCAGGCCGTCTGCTCCGGGGTGAAGGGGATGCCGAGGAGCTCTTTGAGCTGCTCGGGGTCGGTGATACGGGAGGGCACGTCACAGAGGCTAACCGTGGGCACTGACAGTCGGGGCCTGACGTGGTGCCGCCCGGGTCATTCGATGATCTGCCGTCCCTCGGGCCTCGCGGTGCAGGAGGCGCGGAACGCGCAGTGCGTGCAGTGCTGTCCCGCGCTCGGCGTGAACCGTTCGTCGAGGACCTTGCCCGCGGCCCCGGCCAGCAGGTCGCCGACCCACTCGCCCTCCAGCGCCTGCTGGGCCTGCACCTTGGGCAGGGTGTCGCCGCCGTCGCGCTTGGCCGCGCCCTGGCGCAGCTGCACCAGTTCGGCGCCGCCGGGCTCGGGGCGCTCGCCGCCGAAGGCGTCGTCGACGGCGCCTTCGCGGACGGCGAGCTGGTAGACGGCGAGCTGCGGGTGGCGGGCCACCTCGCCCGAGGTCGGTGACTGTTTGCCGGTCTTGAAGTCGACGACGTAGGCGCGGCCGTCGGCGTCGGCCTCGACGCGGTCCATGGAGCCGCGGATGCGCACCTGGTAGTCGCCCGCTTCGAGGGTGACGTCGAAGTCGTGCTCGCTGGCCACGGAGGTGCGTCCGGCGCGGTCCATGACGTGCCACTTGAGGAAGCGTTCGAGCGCCACGCGCGCGTTGCCCTTCTCCTGCTCGGACTTCCACGGGGCGTCGAAGGCGAGCGCGTTCCACACGGAGTCGAGGCGCTCCATGAGGACGGCGAGGTCGGCCGGGGAGTGCCCGGAGGCGACCTCGTCGGCGAGGACGTGCACGACGTTGCCGAAGCCCTGCGCGGTGGTCGCGGGCGCGTCGGCCTTCACCTCGCGGCCCAGGAACCACTGCAGGGCGCAGGTGTTGGCGAGCTGGTCGAGCGCGCTCCCGGAGAGCACCACGGGCTGGTCGCGGTCGCGCAGCGGGACCTTGCTCTCGGTCGGGTCGTCCATGCCCCACCACCGGTAGGGGTGGGCTGCGGGGACGAGCGGGCGGCCGTCGTCGTCGGCGAGGGCGGCGAGCCGGGCCAGCCGGTGCGCGGCGGCCTCCCTGAGCGCCGGGGACGCCTGCGGGTCGACGGTGGTGGCGCGCAGTTCGGCGACGAGCGCGGCGACGGCCAGCGGGCGGCGGGGGCGGCCGGTGACGTCCTTGGGTTCGACGCCGAGTTCGGTGAGGAAGCGGGAGGGCTGGTCGCCGTCGTCCGCCGGGGCCTTCACGGCGGTGACGACGAGGCGCTCGCGCGCGCGGGTGGCGGCCACGTAGAACAGGCGGCGCTCCTCGGCGAGCAGGGCGCCCGGGGTGAGCGGTTCGGCGAGACCGTCGCGGCCGATGCGGTCGGCCTCCAGGAGGGAGCCGCGGCGGCGCAGGTCGGGCCAGAGGCCCTCCTGCACCCCGGCGACGACGACCAGGCGCCACTCCAGGCCCTTGGAGCGGTGCGCGGTCATCAGCCGGACGGCGTCGGGGCGCACGGCGCGGCGGGTGAGGGTGTCGGCGGCGATGTCCTCGGCGTCGATCTCCGCCAGGAAGTTCAGGGCGCCGCGGCCGCCGGTGCGCTCCTCCGCGCGCGCGGCGGTCGCGAACAGCGCGCAGACGGCGTCGAGGTCGCGGTCGGCGTTGCGTCCCGCGGCGCCGCCGCGCCGGGCCGACCGCTCCAGACGGGCCGGCCACGGGGTGCCCTGCCAGAGGTCCCAGAGCGCCTCCTCGGCGGAGCCGCCGCCCGCGAGGCGCTCGCGGGCCTTGCGCAGCAGCGCGCCCAGGCGCTGGGCACCGCGCGCGTACGCGGGATCGTGCGCGACCAGCCGCTCCGGCTCGGCCAGCGCCCGCGCGAGGAGTTCGTCGGACGGCGGCGGCAACGGGTTGCCCGCGGCCCGCTCCTCGTCCCGCAACGCCCGTCCGAGCCGCCGCAGATCGGCGGTGTCCATGCCGGCGAGGGGGGAGGCGAGCAGGGTGAGCGCGGTCTCGGTACCGAGCCAGCAGGGCGGGTCGGCGGCGGCGGCTTCCGAGGAGGCGGTTTCCGAGGAGGCGGCGGCTTCGGGTGCGGTGGTTTCCGCGGTGGTTTCCGCGGTGGCGGCTTCGGGGACGGCGGTTTCCGGAGCGTCGGCTTCCGCGGCGGGCGGGTCGCCCCCGTCGTCACCGCTTTCAGGGGCGCCGTCGCCACTCTCCGCGTCGGCCTCGGCATCGCCTCCGTCGCCGTCGCGTCTGCCGTCCGTGCCGTCCCTGCCGTCCGTGTCGTCCGTGTCGCTCCCGTTGTCCTCTCCCCGCCCCGACGCCTCCGCGACCGCCCGCAGGGCCGTCAGCAGGGGGGCCACCGACGGTTCGTGGCGCAGGGGGAGGTCGTCGCCGTCGATGTCCAGGGGGACGCCCGCGGAGGTGAGGGCGCGGCGGAGCACCGGGATGGTGCGGGCGCCCGCGCGCACCAGGACGGCCATGTCGCGCCAGGGGACGCCGTCCTCCAGGTGGGCCCTGCGGAGGATGTCCGCGATGTTGTCGAGTTCGGTGCCGGGCGTCGGGTACGTGTGGACCTCGACCTGGCCGCCCGGCCGCACCGGGGCCAGCTCGCGGTGGGCGCGCACCTTCTCGGCCGGCAGCCGGGTGAGCGGCATCCGCTGGGTGAGCCGCCTGGTCGCGTCGAGGACGACGGCGCCGGAGCGCCGGGAGGTGCGCAGCACCTGCACGGGCGCGGGGCGTCCGTCCGCGCGCGGGAAGGCGGCCGGGAACTCCAGGATGCCGTTGACGTCGGCGCCCCGGAACGCGTAGATCGACTGGTCGGGGTCGCCGAGCGCGACCAGGGTGCGGCCACCGCCCGCGAGGGCCTTCAGCAGCCGCACCTGGGCCGGGTCGGTGTCCTGGTACTCGTCGACGTAGACGGCGTCGTACTGGGCGGCGAGCCGCAGGGCGACCTCGGGGCGGTCGGCGAGGAGCACCGCGCGGTGGACGAGTTCGGCGTAGTCGAGGACGCCCTGGAGGTCGAGCACGTCGAGGTACTCGGCGAGGAAGGCGGCCGCCGCGCCCCAGTCGGGGCGGCCGATGCGGCGCGCGAAGGCGTCGAGGGCGCCGGGGCCGAGGCCCAGTTCGCGGCTGCGGGCGAGGACCGCGCGGACCTCGTCGGCGAAGCCCCGGGTGGTGAGGCAGGCGCGCAGTTCGTCCGGCCAGCGCACATGCGCGAGACCCCGGCGCTCCAGGTAGCTCTGGCCCGCGAGCAGTTCGCGGACGGTGACGTCCTGCTCGGGTCCCGACAGCAGCCGCAGCGGCTCCACGAACAGGTCGCTGTCCTGTTCGGCGCGGACCAGGGCGTAGCAGAACGAGTGGAAGGTGGTCGCGCGGGGCGCGCGGGCCGTCCCGATGCGCAGCGCCATGCGGTCGCGCAGTTCGACGGCGGCCTTGCGGCTGAACGTCAGCACCAGGATGCGTTCGGGGTCGCCGCCGCGGGCGATCCGCGCGGCCACGGACTCGACGAGCGTGGTGGTCTTGCCGGTGCCAGGACCGGCGAGGACGAGCAGCGGTCCGGTGGTGTGCTCAACCACGGAGCGCTGGGACGCGTCCAGATCAGGGGGATCCGGTCGGGCCGGCGGGGTACGCACCAGTCGGTAGGCGCCACGGCTCCCCCGGCGCACCTGGGGGTGCGTCGGGTGCCTGGTGGAGGAAGAGGAGCTCACGTGGTTCGCCGGTCCTGGTGGGTGTGCTGGTGGTCGGATCACCGCGGGTGCGCGGCGGTGATCGCGGGGTGAGAGGGACGCGTGCCGGCGACGCTACGCCGACGGATGTCGTGGAAGCGCGGCTTCCCCTCCTTCCCACGCGACCCGTGCGGACCGGGCGTCCCCCTCTGACCGTGCGGACCGTACGTCCCCTTCGGAGCGTGCGGAGCGTACGTCCCCCTCGGAGCGTGCGGCCGTGGCCGCCCGGGTGCCACGCGGGTCCCTCGCCCCTCGAACGTACGGCATGCCGCGAGCGTGCCTCCGGTCACCCGTACGAGGTACGAGCGGCCCGTGGGGGCGCCGGATGGCGGAGGCTGTCAGCTGTGACCTTCCGCGTGTTCGCCGCCGTCCCATCGGGCCCGCCGCATGTCGAGGCGCGGCAGATGGCCCTCGGCGGCCCTGCTCGCGTCCTTCAGGGGCGTGCCCTCGGCGCGGTAGTGGGCGAGGGCGTCGAGTTCGTGGCCGGGCAGCAGGCGGCCGTCGGCGCGGACCACCCGCCACCACGGGACGGGGCTCCCGTAGAGCGCCATCACCCGGCCGACCTGCCGGGGTCCGCCCTCCTCGATCCACTCGGCGATGTCCCCGTACGTCATGACGCGGCCGGGCGGTACCAGTTCGGCGACCTCCAGTACCCGCTCGGCGTAGTCGGGAAGCGCGTCGGCGTGCTCCGCGCGGGCGCCCGGGGAATGGTTCTGCTCGCTCATCCAGCCCATCCTGCCCCACCGCACCGACAATGTGACGGGCCCGCGACCCTGCGTATCCCTCGCCCCCGGGCGGCGCGTCGGGCAGACTGTGCGCCCCCGCATTTGCACCCTGATGCCCCTGTGTGTCGGTGGGGCATGCCACCATCGTGCGGGCGGTGACTGGTGATACGAGACCAAGAAGAGACGATGAAGCAGCAGGACGCGCAGCCGGAGGACGCGGACAGCGACTCTGACGCTCCGTCGCGCCCGGCCGCGCGGAACACCGGCGCCGAACCCTCCGAGGACACCGGCGGGGACCTCGCCCCTTCGGGCGGTCGCCCGTCCGATCCGGACGACGATCTGCTGGAGGGGGCGCACGTCGACGCCGTCGACGGCGACGAACCGCTGCTCCCCGCGCGCGTGCACCGTCCCTCGGACCTGATGCGCTTCGTGGTGGGTGTGCTCGCGGTCGCCGTGGTGCTCGGCATCGCCGCGTTCGCGCACGGCACCACCTCGGGGCTCGAACAGGACATCAACAAGGGCACCGGGCAGGCGCCCGACCTGCTCATCAAGATCGCCGGCCTGGCGTCGAGCATCGCGATCCTGCTGGTGCCGGTCGCGTTCGCGATCGAGCGGCTGATCAAACGGGACGGACTGCGGATCGCCGACGGCGTGCTCGCGGCGGTCCTCGCGCACGGGGTGACGCTGGCGACCGACCTGTGGGTCGCCAAGGCCGCTCCCGGCTCGATCCAGGAAGCGCTCACCCAGCCCTCCCCCAGCGACATCCACGCCCTGACCGACCCGGTGCACGGCTATCTCGCCCCGGTCATCGCGTACATGACGGCCGTCGGCATGTCCCGCAGACCCCGCTGGCGCGCGGTGCTGTGGATCGTGCTGCTCCTCGACGCGTTCTCGATGCTCGTCACCGGCTACACCACCCCGTTCTCGATCATCCTGACGGTGCTGATCGGCTGGACGGTCGCCTACGGGACGCTCTACGCGGTGGGCTCGCCCAACGTCAGGCCGACCGGCCAGACCCTGATGGCGGGCCTGCGGCACGTCGGTTTCCACCCGGTGAGCGCCGCGCGCCAGGAGGTGCACGAGACCCCGGAGACCGGCGACCGCGGCCGGCGCTACTTCGTCACCCTGGAGGACGGCCTCCCGCTGGACGTGACGGTCGTCGACCGCGAACAGCAGGCGCAGGGCTTCTTCTACCGCGTGTGGCGCAATCTGACGCTGCGCGGTTTCGCCACCCGCAGGAGCCTGCAGTCGCTGCGCCAGGCCCTGGAGCAGGAGGCGCTGCTCGCGTACGCGGCCATCGCGGCGGGCGCCAACGCCCCCAAGCTGATCGCCACCTCCGAGCTGGGTCCCGACGCCGTGATGCTCATCTACGAGCACACCGGCGGGCGCACCCTGGACACGCTCGCGGACGAGGAGATCACCGACGATCTGCTGCGCGACACCTGGCACCAGGTGCGCGCCCTTCAGTCACGGCGGATCGCCCATCGCAGGCTGGTGGGTGACGCGATCCTGGTGGATCGTTCCGGCACGGTGATCCTCACCGACCTGCGGGTCGGCGAGATCGCCGCCGGTGATCTGCTGCTGCGCATGGACGTCTCGCAGCTCCTGGTGACCCTGGGTCTGCGGGTGGGCGCCGAGCGATCGGTGGCGTCCGCGCTGAGCGTCCTCGGGCCCGACGCCGTCGCCGACTGCCTGCCGATGCTCCAGCCCATCGCGCTCTCCCGCACCTCGCGGGCGACCCTGCGCAGGCTGGCGCGGGAGCGGGCCGAGCGGGAGCGGGACGCGGTCCTTGAGGCGGGGAGCGCGGCCAAGCAGGCACGGCTGGAGGCGGCCGGGGACGACACCGGTGCGCCGGCCCTCAACAAGCCCGACAAGCCCGACAAGAAGGCGGTGCGGGCCGAGCAGCGGGCCGAGAAACGGGCCATCGACGACGCTCTCGAGGAGGCCCGCGAGGAGGATCTGCTCACCCAGATCCGGCACGTGGTGCTGCGGATCAGACCGCAGGCGCCGGTCGAGCCCGCCCGTCTGGAGCGGATCAGGCCGCGCACCCTGATGAGTTTCATCGCCGGCGCGATCGGCGCGTACTTCCTGCTGACGCAGCTCACCCACATCGAGTTCGGGCCGCTGGTGGCGAACGCGCAGTGGGGCTGGGTGGCGGCGGCGGTGCTGTTCTCGGCGTGCAGCTACTTCGCAGCGGCGATGTCGCTGCTGGGGTTCGTGCCCGAGCGGGTGCCGTTCCTGCGGACGGTGGCGGCGCAGGTCGCCGGGTCGTTCGTCAAGATCGTCGCGCCGGCCGCGGTGGGCGGGGTCGCCCTCAACACGCGCTTCCTGCAACGCTCGGGGGTGCGGCCTGGGCTCGCGGTGGCGAGTGTCGGCGCCTCGCAGCTGTTCGGCCTCGGCTGCCACATCCTGATGCTGCTGTCCTTCGGCTATCTGACCGGCACCGAGAAGACGCCGTCGCTGTCGCCTTCCCGTACGGTCATCGCCGGTCTGCTGACGGTCGCGGTGCTGGTGCTGGTCGTCACCTCGGTGCCGTTCCTGCGGAAATTCGTCGTCACGCGCGTGCGGTCGCTCTTCGCGGGCGTCGTGCCGCGCATGCTGGACGTGCTCCAGCGGCCGCAGAAGCTCGTCACCGGCATCGGCGGCATGCTGCTGCTGACCGCCTGCTTCGTGATGTGCCTCGACGCCTCGATCCGCGCGTTCGGCGACGAGTCGACGTCGCTGAGCATCGCGAGCGTCGCGGTCGTCTTCCTCGCGGGCAACGCCCTCGGCTCCGCCGCCCCGACCCCGGGCGGGGTGGGCGCGGTGGAGGCGACCCTGACGGTCGGTCTGATCGCCATCGGCCTCCCCAAGGAGGTCGCGGCGCCGTCCGTGCTGCTGTTCCGGCTGCTGACGCTGTGGCTGCCGGTGCTGCCGGGCTGGCTCGCCTTCAACCACCTCTCCCGCAAGGGCTCCCTGTAGGACACCGAAAGACGTCGGTCGGCCGGTACGCGCGCGTGCCGGCCGGTGACGTCCGGGCCCGCCGGGACGCGCCCGGCGCCCCGCACGCGCGCGTGCCGCCGTAGCCCGGACGGACCGCGCCCCGAGCGCCCGGTGGCGCCCGCACGCAGGATGGGGGCATGCCGAACCCTCCTCGCCTGCGCGCCGCCGCCCTGTCCGCCACCGCCGTGCTGCTCTCCTCCGTGCTGGCGGGGTGCGGCGACGGCTCGACGGACGAGGACGTCTCGGCCCAGAAGCTGAGCTGGAAGGAGTGCCCGGCGCCGTCCGAGGCGGAGGGCGGCGGCAGCGCGCCCTCCCCGCTGCCGGGCGGCGAGCAGTGGCAGTGCGCCACCATGAGGGCGCCGCTCGACTGGGGCAACCCCCAGGGCGACACGATCGGCATCGCGCTGATCCGGGCGAAGGCCAGCGGCGACCTGAGCCGGCGGATCGGCTCGCTCGTCTTCAACTTCGGCGGGCCCGGCGGCTCGGGCGTCACCACGCTGCCCGCCTTCGGCTCCGACTACACGAAACTGCGCACCCGCTACGACCTGGTGAGCTTCGACCCGCGCGGGGTCGGCCGCAGCGCGCCCGTGCGGTGCGAGAACGACCAGCAGCTCGACACGTACTTCCAGCAGGACGCGACACCCGACGACGCGGCCGAACGCGCCAAGCTGATCGACAACACCAGGAAGTTCAACGCGGCCTGCGAGAAGAACTCCAAGAAGATGCTGCCGCATGTGCGCACCACCGACGCGGCCCGGGACATGGACCTGATGCGCCAGGTGCTCGGCGACGACAAGCTGCACTACTTCGGCATCTCGTACGGCACCGAACTCGGCGGCGTCTACGCCCACTTGTTCCCGAAGAACGTGGGGCGGGCGATCTTCGACGGGGTCGTCGACCCGACGCAGGACGTCGAACAGGGCTCCCTCGGGCAGGCCAAGGGGTTCCAGCTGGCGCTCGACAACTTCGCCCGGGACTGCACCTCGAAGGTGCGGGACTGCCCGGTCGGCGACACCGCCCAGGACGTCAAGGACCGGATCGCCAAGCTGCTGAAGGGCCTCGACCACAAGCCGCTGCCCGGCATCTTCCCGCGGCAGCTGACCCAGACCGCGGCGACCAACGGGATCGCGCAGTCGCTGTACTCGAAGGACTTCTGGGAGTACCTCACCGAGGGCCTCGAACAGGCCTACGACGGGGACGGCAGGATCCTGATGCTGCTGTCGGACTCGATGAACGGGCGCAACGAGAACGGCCAGTACAGCAACACCACGGCGGCGAACGTCGCGATCAACTGCGCCGACGACAAGCCCCGGTACACGGCCGACTACGTGCGGGGGAAGCTGCCCGAGTTCCGGGCCGCCTCGCCGGTGTTCGGGGACTTCCTCGCCTGGTCCATGGTCAGCTGCACCGACTGGGCCGTGCCGGGCGCCGCCGAGCACCCGGACGTGAGCGCGGCCGGATCGGCGCCGATCCTGGTGGTGGGCAACACCGGCGACCCGGCGACGCCGTACGAGGGCGCCCGCAAGATGGTGGACGCGCTGGGCAAGGGGGTCGGCGTGGAGCTGACGTACAAGGGTCAGGGGCACGGCGCGTACGACAGCAAGAACCCGTGCGTGCAGTCCGCGGTGGACGGCTACCTGCTGGACGGGAAGGTGCCGGCGGCGGGCACCGTCTGCTCCTGAGACCCGTCAACGGACCGGATAAATCCCCAGGTCAGAAGGTTATCCACAGGCTCGCACGGGTTCGGCGCGGTCCGCATACCATGGCCTGACCGCCGTGCGCCGCTCGACGCGGACGGCTTGTGAGGGGGGACAGACGTGAGGGGATTCGTGCGCTGGGCCGCGCTCGCCGCCACCGCCGTGCTGCTGGTCGCGGGGTGCGGCAGCGGTTCGTCCGGCCCGGGTGACGACGGCCGCGACCACGGCGGGAGGACGGGGTCGCAGGCGCCGTCATCGAGCGGCTCGGCCGACTCGACGGCCGCGCTGCCCGCGGCGCTGACCGGGCAGCGGCTCCGGTGGGGCGCGTGCGGGGCCACCGCGGAGGCGGACGCCCCGGGCGGCGAATGGCGGTGCGCCACGCTGAAGGCGCCGCTGGACTGGTCGAAGCCGCGGGGCCGGACGATCGACCTGGCCCTGATCCGCGCCGAGGCCACCGGGAAGAAGCGGATCGGCTCCCTGCTGTTCAACTTCGGCGGCCCCGGCGGCTCGGGGGTCTCGACGATGCCGTCCTACGCGACGACGGTCTCCGCGCTCCGCGAGCACTACGACCTGGTGAGCTGGGACCCGCGCGGCGTCGGCGGCAGCGAGGGGGTGCGCTGCCGCGCCGACCGGGAGATCGAGGCGGCGGAGGACATCGACGTCACTCCGGACACCCCGGCCGAGGAGAAGGCGTACTTCGGGGACGCGACCGCCTTCGGCAAGGGCTGCGCGAAGGCGGCAGGCGAGCTGATGGCGCACGTGTCGACGACCGACAGCGCCCGCGACCTGGACCTGATGCGGCAGGTGCTCGGCGACGCGCGGACACACTACTTCGGCATTTCCTACGGCACCGAACTGGGCGGGGTGTACGCCCACTTGTTCCCGCGGCGGGTGGGGCGGCTGGTCCTGGACGCGGTCGTCGACCCGACGGCGGACACGATCGGCCACGCGGAGAACCAGGCCAGGGGATTCCAGCGGGCGCTGGACGACTACCTCGCGTCGACCGGCCAGGACCCCGCCGAGGGGACCCGGAAGATCGCGGCGCTGCTGAAGCGGATCGACGCCGCCCCGCTGTCCACCTCGTCCGGGCGGGAGCTGACCCAGAGCCTGGCGATCACCGGGATCGTGCTGCCGCTGTACAGCAAGTCCGGCTGGCCGACGCTGACCAGCGCGCTCACCGCGGCCCAGCGGGGCGACGGTACCGGGCTGCTGGAGCTGGCCGACGGCTACAACGACCGTGACGCGTCGGGGCACTACGGCACGGCGACCCACTCCCAACGGGTCATATCGTGCCTGGACGACCGGCAGCGGCCGACGGCCGCGCAGGTGACCGAGGTGCTGCCGGACTTCGAGAAGATCTCGCCCGTCTTCGGGGCGTTCCTCGCCTGGGACGCGGCCGGCTGGTGCCACGACTGGCCGGTGGCGGGCCAGTACGACACCCCGGAGGTGAGCGCGCCGGGCGCGGCGCCGATCCTCGTGGTGGGCAACACCGGGGACCCCGCCACCCCCTACGAGGGCGCCCGCAAGATGGCCGACGCACTGGGCAAGGGGGTCGGGGTGATGCTGACCTGGAAGGGCGAGGGGCACGGCGCGTACGGCAGCGGGAGCGGCTGTGTCGACTCGGCGGTCGACGCCTATCTGATCAAGGGCACCGTGCCGAAGGACGGCAAGGTCTGCTCCTGACGGCGGCGGGGGCTCCCCGCACCCGTGGTGCGCGAAGCCCCCGTCACGGCAAGGACGTCAGCCAGGAAGGCGGGCGGTCAGTAGACCGGCTTGTCCGGCTCGATCTGGTTGACCCAGCCGATCACGCCGCCGCCGACGTGCACGGCGTCGGAGAAGCCCGCGGACTTCAGGACCGCGAGGACTTCCGCACTGCGGACACCCGTCTTGCAGTGCAGGACGATCTTCTTGTCCTGCGGAAGGCTCTCGAGGGCGGTGCCCATGAGGAACTCGTTCTTCGGGATCAGCTTGGCGCCGGGGATCGAGACGATCTCGTACTCGTTGACCTCGCGGACATCGATGATCTCGATGTTCTCGCCGTCGTCGATCCACTCCTTGAGCTGCTTGGGAGTGATCGTCGAACCAGCCGCCGCCTCCTGGGCCTCCTCGGAGACGACACCGCAGAAGGCCTCGTAGTCGATCAGCTCGGTGACGGTCGGGTTGTCGCCGCAGACCGCGCAGTTCGGGTCCTTGCGGACCTTGACCTGGCGGTACTGCATCTCCAGGGCGTCGTAGATCATCAGCCGGCCGACCAGCGGGTCACCGACGCCGGTGAGGACCTTGATCGCCTCGGTGACCTGGATGGAGCCGATGGACGCGCACAGCACGCCCAGGACGCCGCCCTCGGCGCAGGAGGGGACCATGCCGGGGGGCGGGGGCTCGGGGTAGAGGCAGCGGTAGCAGGGGCCGTGCTCGGACCAGAAGACCGAGGCCTGGCCGTCGAAGCGGTAGATCGAGCCCCACACGTACGGCTTGTTGAGCAGCACGGCCGCGTCGTTGACCAGGTAGCGGGTCGCGAAGTTGTCCGTGCCGTCGACGATCAGGTCGTACTGGCTGAAGATGTCCATCACGTTCTCGGCCTCGAGCCGTTCCTCGTGAAGGATCACGTTCACGTACGGGTTGATGCCCTTGACGCTGTCCCGCGCGGACTCGGCCTTGGAGCGGCCGATGTCGGACTGGCTGTGGATGATCTGCCGCTGGAGGTTCGACTCGTCGACCTCGTCGAACTCGACGATGCCGAGCGTGCCGACACCCGCGGCGGCCAGGTACATCAGCGCGGGCGAACCGAGACCGCCGGCGCCCACACAGAGCACCTTGGCGTTCTTCAGCCGCTTCTGCCCGTCCATCCCGACGTCGGGGATGATCAGGTGGCGGGAGTACCTGCGGACCTCGTCTACGGTGAGCTCGGCAGCCGGCTCGACCAGGGGTGGCAGCGACACGGGGACTCCGTTGATCGGTCAATCACTACAGTTGTTCTCCGTGTAACACTGCCACGCCCCGCGTCATTCCGAGACACCTGTTCCGATCCGCGAGACGAACTCGTCCCAGTGGCCGGGCATGGTCTCCCAGGGGTCGAGGTGCCCTTCGCGCGCGGTCCGGTCGGTGAAGTAGAGGGTGGCCGCGCCCTGCCAGCGGGCGATGCGCAGCGCCTCGTCGAGGTGGCCGCGGGGCACCCCGTGGACGAAGTGGCAGAAGCGCTCGGGCGGATGGTCGGCCGTCCACTCGTCGGCCTGCGACCAGCGGTAGTCGCTCCACGGGCCGACGAAGGTGACCAGTTGGTCGGCGTTCTCGGCGTAGCCGGGGTAGGGGTGGCTGCCGTGGCCGAGGACGATGTGCGCGCCGTCGCCCAGCGTGCGCAGCGCGGCGACCGTGCGGCGGATCTCCGGGAGCCACGCCCGGTCGGTCGGGCAGCGGTCCAGGAGGAAGCCGTCGACCCGGTACCAGTCGGCGTACCGGTGGGCCTCGGAGATCAGCTCGCCGAAGGTGCGGGCGCCGTGGACGGTGTCGAGGTGGCCGAGGACCCGCACGCCCGCGTTGCGCAGCCGCCCGGCCGCCGCCAGGCAGTGCGGGTCGGGGCGGGCGCCGGGGCCGTCGGCGACGTTGAGGACGACCCAGTGCAAGGGGGTGCCTGGGCGGGTGAGTTCGCCCCATTCGGTGGGGGCGACCAGGGGGTGCGCGTAGCCGGGCACGCCGATGCCGGTGCGGAGGCCGGTGCGGGCGCTGGTCAGATGCGGCATGCCGCCTCCATCCAGATGTCGGCGAGGGACTCCTCCAGGTTGATCCGGGGGCGCCAGCCGAGCCGGTCGCGGGCGGTGCGGACGTCGGCCTGCTGCCAAGTGCCGCAGCCGTCGGGGTACGGGTACGCGACCGGCGCGAGACCGTGCTCGCCCTCGCCGCGCGGGTGTCCGATGGAGGCGCGCAGCGGTCCCGGCGGGCCGTCGAGTTCATGGAGGGCGCCGCCGTATCCGGCGACGCGGGCGAGCATGGCGGCGGCGTCGCGCAGCCGGACGGCCCGCCCTGAGCCGATGTTGATGACGCCCTGGGCGGCGGAGAGCGAGGCGGCGTGCACCGCGCGGGCGACGTCGCGGACGTCGACGAAGTCGCGCTGGACGCCGAGGCCGGCGAGTTTCAGTTCGCCGTCGCCCGACTGCATCGCGCGCCGCATCGCCTCGGCGAGCCGGCCGAGCGGTGAGCCGGCGGGGGTGCCGGGTCCGGCCGGGGAGAAGACCCGCAGGACGACGGCGTCGAGCCCGGAGCCGAGGACGAGTTCGGTGGCGGCGAGTTTGCTGACGCCGTACGGGCCGCCGGGGCGCGGCACGGCGTCCTCGGCGGTGGAGGAGCCCGGCTGGCTCGGCCCGTACTCGGCGCCGCAGCCGATCTGCACGAGCCGGGCGCCGCAGCCGCTGCGCCGCAGCGCCTCGCAGACGGTGGCGACGGCGACGGTGTTGTGGCGGGTGAGGTCGCGGGCGCCGCCCCGGGTGGCGCCGGCGCAGTTGACGACGACGCCCGGGTGGACGGCGTCCAGGAACCGGGTGAGGGCGCCTGGGCTGCCGGAGGCGAGGTCGAAGCGGACGTCGGCGTCGTCGCCGCGGCCGAGTGCGGTGAGCTGGACGGCCGGGTCGGCGAGCAGGCGGTCGGCGACGAAACGGCCGAGGTAGCCGTTGGCTCCGATCAGCAGGACTCTCATCGCGCGACTCCCGGGGCCGAGTGCTCGGGTCGGGAGGTGATCATCTGGGGTTCTCCTTCGAAGAGAGCGGTGCGGCCGCCGAAGGCGCGGGTGCCAGGGGCCGGCGACGGGGTGGGGTGGGGGCGCCGCGTCAGCACGGCGGGTCCGCGGGGGCGTGGGCCGAGGCCCGGGTGAGCGTGCGGGTCGCGAGGAGCAGCAGGGGCAGGGCCGCCGCCGCGCAGACGACGGACGGCACGCTGCCCGGTCCCCAGGCGGTGAAGACCGTCTCCACGGGGGTGGCGAGGAAGGCGCAGCCGGGCAGCCGGCCGCCGAACAGCGCGGCCAGGGCGCCTGCCTGGGCCGTCGCGGCGCAGGTGAGGGCGAGCGTGGGGGCGCGGGTGGCGCCGTGGACGACGAGGAGGCGGGCGAGGAAGAGGAGGGAGCCGAGGGTGAGGGCCTGCGCGAGGTGCGCGGGTTCACCGAGGACGGCGCCGGAGACGGTCACCAGGGCGGCGAGGGCGCCCAGGTACAGGGCGAGGGAGGCGAACAGCAGGGGGCGTACGGAGGTGGTGAACTCGGCGAGGCCGCGGCTCGTGGTGAGGCGGCGCCGGGCGCGGGCGGAGAGGAGGTGGGCGCACCAGGCGGCCGGTGCGCAGGACAGGGCGAGCGCCAGGACGGGGGCGGCGGCGAGGGGCCAGGGACCGTCGGTGGTGCCGTCGGGGAGGGTGTCGGGGCCGCCGGAGACGACCGTGTCGAGGAGTCCGTCGCCGAGGAGGGCGTAGGCGAGGAGCCACAACGTCCAGGCATGGACGCCGGGTTGGCGCGGGAGTGCCGTGGCGCGGGGGTCCGGGGCGAGGGGGCCGTGCGCGAGGGCCGCGCGCAGGCCGAGGGTGACGGCGAGGACGCCGCCGGCGGCGATGGCGAGGCGGGCGTGGCCGTCGGTGAGGCGCAGGCCGGTGACGGTCGCCGCACAGAGCAGGCCGGGGAGGAGGGAGCGCAGGGCCCAGCCGGTGCGGGCCGGGGTGGGCGGCGGGGGCTTCGGGGGCGGGGGCGTCCAGGTCTCCCGTGGGGCGCGGGCGTACATCTCCTCGGCGAGGGAGAAGACGTCCCGGTGCCGGAAGCGGGTGGCGGTGCGGTCGGTGACGCCGTGCGCCTCCAGGCCGGCCGCGATCTCCAGGGGGTCGACGGCGCGTTCGCACAGGCGGCGGTGGCGGTGCATCAGCGCCTTGACGGGGTCGGCGGCGCGGCGGGGCGCGGGACGGCGCCGGACGGGCGGGGCGTCGGGACGTCCCCGGCGCGCACCGACCCCCGTCTCCCGCCCGAGCCGCACCCCGACACCGGGGACGCCGGCACCGGGTGCGCCGGCACCGGGCACGCCGACGGGACCGGGACCGGGATCAGGAGCCGCACCGGAACCAGGACCGGCGCCGGCAGCCGCACCAAGGTAGGCACCGGGATCATGGTCACGGCCATGGTCATGGTCATGGTCATGGTCATGATCGAGAGCGTCGGCGCCCCCAAGCGCCTGAGCGTCCCCAGGCAGCACATCAGCCCCGCGGACCCCACGCACAGGCACCCCGACGCCCCCAGGCGCCTCAGCGCCCCACGCCGCACCCCCCGTCCCCTCAGCAGGACCGTTCACTCCAGCCGCGGTGGCCCGCTCACCGGACGACGAAATCCGAGGCTCGTCGGCCGGAGAGGCCCACGGCTCCCCCGCCGGGGCAACCGCCCACTCCCCGGCAGACGCAACCGCGCGCTCCGCCGCCGATGCAACCGTCCGCTCCCCAGCCGGAGCAGCCGTCCACTCCCCCGCCGAAGCAACCATCCGCTCCCCAGCCGGGTCGACAGCCCGCTCAGCGTCCAGCCACCCCCGTGACCGCTCGTCCCAGGCCCCGGGGCTGGCCGGTGTTCCGGGTCGGTCCAGATCACTGGGGCCGTCCGGCTCCGCGCCGTCGAGGCGGCTGCCGCCGAAGCCGTTCATCACGCCCCCTCCGCGGCCGGAAAGCCGCCGGCCGTACGTGTCGTGCCCGTCGCCCAGCTGGGCCCGCCGCGCGGCACCGCGCGAGGTGCCGGCCCCGCCCAGCGGCCGGGGATGTGGGACTCGGCGGGAGCCGCGAACGGCACGGGCTCACCGGCGCCGTCGAGGACGAGCCGCCGCACCGGCGTGTGCGAGACGATCTCCAGATAGAGGTCGTGGAACGCGGTGGTGTTCTGCTCGACGGTGAACAGTTCGAGCGCTCGGGCGCGCGCGGCGGCGCCGAGTCGCGCACGGCGCGCGGGGTCGCGCAGCAGCGCCACGCACGCCTCCGCGAGCGCCCTGGGGTTGCGCGGCGGTACGACGAGACCGGTCCCGCCGATGACCTCGACGACCGCGCCGACGTCCGTGGAGACGGTCGCCCGCGCGCAGAACATGGCCTCCACGAGACCGGCGGGGAAGCCCTCGACCACGCTGGAGAGGACGGTGACCGCGCCCGAGCCGTAGGCGTCGGCGAGCGTCGGGAGCTCCGGGCCGCCGACCTCCTCGAAGGAGACGGGGTTGTCGCCGACGGTGTGCGGCCCCTCGGCCTCGTCGGGAAAGAGCTGCGCGGCGAGTGCCCGGCAGTGGCCGAGGTAGGCGGCGCCCTCCGCGCCGGCCGGCGTGCCGACGATCCGCAGCCGGGTGCCGGGCTCCGCCGCGCGCACCTCGGCGAAGGCGTGCAGCAGACAGACGAGGTCCTTGGCGGGCTCGACGCGGCCGACCCAGACGACGGTGCCGGGGTCGGCGCACTCCGGGGCCTCGCCGATCTCGGTGAAGGGCGCGGCGTCCATGCCGGGGTGGACGGTGCGCAGCTTGGCACGGTCGGCGCCGCAGCGTTCCTGCCAGCGGCGGGCGTGCGCGTTGCCGGGCGTGACGGCGGCGGCCCTGCCGTAGGTCTCGGCGGCGAGGCGGCCGTGGAAGGCGGCGAGCAGCGCCCGTACGGCGGGCGGGGCGTCGGGGGCGGCGAGGTAGTGGGCGCGCAGCCTGACCCCGTACTCGGTGACCAGCAGGGGCACGCCGAAGAAGTGCCGGGCGAGGAGTCCCGGCAGGGCGGCGGCGCCGCCGGAGGCCGCGTGGCACAGGTCTACGGCGCCGAGGGCGTCGTCCTCGTACCAGTCGAGGGAGAGGGGGCGCAGGGCGCGTTCGAGGTGGGCGGCGACGGCGAGGAGGTCGGGGACGCGGGCCTCGCGGGCCGCGCGCCGGGCGCCGGGCGCACGACAGGCGCGTTCCAGGGCGCGTACGGCGGTCTCGGAGCGGAGGGCGGTCGGCAGGCCGCCTTCGACGCGGGCGAGTTCGGCGAGCGCGTACAGAGCGTTGCCGAAACGGTCCGCCTCAAGGGCGGAGCCCTCCGTCGAAGTGGTGGCCGGGTCGCCGACACCGCCCGCGCACAGGGTGGCGGCCAGGTCGCCGTAGCAGTCGGCGAACCGGCGGCGCGCGCGGCGGCCGTAGGGGGTGCGGCCGTCGGTGGCGGCCTCGGTGGTCCACAGCGGGGCGGTGCGCACGCGGTCGACCTGGGGCGGCAGCGGGAGCCAGCCCTCGTCCTCCTGGCGTTCGGTGCGGCTGAGCGCGTAGATCTCGAACTCGTGCTGCCCGAGCCCGCGCACGAGCCGGTCGCACCAGAGCCTTGTCTCACCGCTCAGATACGGATAGCCACCCTCCGTAAGCAGTCCTATGCGCACGTGTGCACCCCCGATCTCCCGTATGGGGAGCCGCCGTTGGTCCAGCGGCTCGCAGCGGGACGAACGTATGCGGACAAGGTGGTGGCGCGACGGACGGTTGTCCGTCGCGCCACCAAAAGGGGTGAACGGTCGTAACTTTCCCGTGCGGGTCGCGTTCGATGGCGCTAGGAGATCAACCGATCACGCCACGTCAGGCCAGGGCCCAGGCTTGTCGGCGTCCAGGACCACGCCCCGAACACCGCCCGGACGGTGTCCCGAACACCGCCCGAACACCGCCCGGACGGCGCCCGCAGGCTCCGAACGGCCCCGGAGGTACTCGACGGCCGCCACCGGACCGGCCCCAGCCGGGGGGCTCCCGACGGGCACCGGGGATCAGCACTCGGCACTCGGCAGTCCACACTCCGCACCCCGCAGCCCGGCGTATCGATCCTCCGCCGGACCGCGGACGGTCACTCCGCACCCCGACGGACCAACAGATCGGCCAATCGGCGGGGCGACAGGGCTATAGAGGGCTACAAGGCGACGGCCCAGTCGAGCAGCGGACAGCCGACCAGCGGACCAGCGGACGCCGCCCCCCTCCCCCCCACCGGACCGACGGACCAGCGGACCCCGCCCCCCACCGGACCGACGTACCGCCGCTCGCGGCACTCGTCGGCCCGGCAGGGCGCCCCCCGGTCAGACCTTCGCCAGCTCCCGGCGGGCCGCCCTGCGGGTGGCCGCGATCCGCGGGTCCAGGGCCGGTACGGCGGCCAGGAGGCTGCGCGTGTACGGGTCGCGCGGCGCGTCGTACACCTGGTCGGCGGGGCCCGACTCGACGATCCGGCCGCGCCGCATCACGGCGACCCGGTCGCTGACCTGGCGGACCACCGCGAGGTCGTGGGCGACGAAGACGAGCGCGAGCCCGAGTTCGCGCTGGAGTTCGCCGAGCAGGGCCACCACCTGGGCCTGGGTGGTCACGTCGAGCGCGGAGACGGGCTCGTCGCAGACGATGACGCGCGGGTCGGCCGCGAGCGCCCGCGCGATGCCCACGCGCTGGCGCTGTCCGCCGCTGAACTCGTGCGGATAGCGGTCGTGGTGCGCCCTTTCGAGCCCCACGCGCTCCAGCAGTTCACCCACGCGCTCCCGGATCCGCCCCTCGTCGCGCTCGCCCCGCGCGCGCAGCGGGTCGGCGATGGACTCGCCCACGCTGCGGCGGGGGTTGAGCGAGGAGACGGGGTCCTGGAACACCATCTGCACGTCGGGGCGCACGCCCGTGCGGGCCCGCCCGTCGTGCCGCACCTCCCCCGCGGTCGGATCGAGGAGCCCGACCAGCATCCGGCCGAGCGTGGTCTTGCCGCTGCCGCTCTCGCCGACGATCCCGAGGGTCTCGCCCCTGCGGACGGTGAGCGACACGTCGTCGACGGCCGCGAACGCGCCCTTGCCGCGCCCGAACTCGCGGCGCAGCCCGGTGGCCTCGAGGACGACGTCGCCGGCCTCCCCCGAGGGCGCGCGGGCGGCCTCCACGCGCGGGACGGCGGCCAGCAGGGTGCGGGTGTACGGCTCGGCGGGCGCCCCCAGGACATCGGCCACCTGACCGTGTTCGACGACCCGGCCGTGCCGCATGACGAGCACCTCGTCGACGCTCTCGGCGGCCACGCCCACGTCGTGCGTGACGAGCAGCAGCCCGGTCCCGGTCTCCTCGCGCAGGGCGTGCAGCAGGTCGAGGATCTGGGCCTGGACGGTGACGTCGAGCGCGGTGGTCGGCTCGTCGGCGATCAGCAGGTCGGGCTCGCAGGCGAGCGCCATGGCGATCAGCGCGCGCTGGCGCATGCCGCCGCTGAACTCGTGCGGGCGTGCGCGGGAGCGGCGTGGCGCGTCCGGGATGCCGACCCGGTCGAGCACCTCGACGGCACGCGCGCGTGCCGCCCGCCGGGAGACCCGGGTGTGGGTCCGGTACACCTCGGCTATCTGGTCGCCGATCGCGTAGTAGGGATCGAGGGAGGAGAGCGGGTCCTGGAAGACCATGGCGGCCTTCCCGCCGCGCAGCCGCCGCAGTTCCTCCTCGCCTGCCTCCTGGACGTCGACGCCCGCGACCTCGATCGCGCCGCCCACCCGCGCGCCGGTGCCCCGGTGCAGGCCGAGCAGCGCGGAGGCGACGGTGGACTTGCCCGAGCCCGACTCGCCGACCAGGGCGAGCGCCGCGCCGGGCCGCAGGGTGAAGGAGAGCCCGTCGACGGCCCGCAGGTCGCCGAAGTCGACGGTCAGATCCGTGACGCGGACGAGACTCATGCCAGTACCACCCGTCGGTCGGCCACCGCGTACAGCACGTCCGCGACGGCGTTGGCGAGGACCACGAAGAAGCCGATGACCAGGACCATGCCGACGACCACCGGCAGGTCGACGACGTTGACGGCGTGGACCAGTTCCTGTCCGATGCCGGGCAGTCCGAAGAGGGTCTCGGTGAGGACCGCGCCGCCGACCGCGGAGCCGACGTTGTTCGCGTTGAGGGCGATGACCGGCGCGAACGCCCCGCGCAGGGCGTGCCGTCCGATGACGGAGCGCTCGCCGACGCCGTACGCGCGGAAGGTGCGGATGTGGTCCTCGGCCAGTGTCTCCAGCATCGACGCGCGGGTCAGCCGGGCGAACGTGGCGGCCTCGATGAGGGCGAGCGACAGCCAGGGCAGCAGCAGGTTCCACGCCCACTGCTCGGGGTCGTCGGTGAGGTTCACGTACTGCGGGAACGGCAGCAGCCGCAGCTCCCCGCAGACGACGATCATGAGGACCAGGCCGATGACGAAGACGGGCGTGGCCGTTCCCGCGAGGGTGACGGCGGTCAGCACCCGCTCCGAGAGGCGGCCGCGGCGCCAGGCGGAGAGCACTCCGGTGCCGACGCCGAGCAGCAGCCAGAGCACCATCGCGCCGAGCACCAGGGAGAGGCTGACCGGCAGCTTCGTCAGGATCAGCGCGGTGACCTGCTGGTCGGTCTGGTACGACAGGCCGAGGCAGGGGGCCGAGCAGTGCTCGACGGAGGTGCCGGTCGAGTAGTCGTGGCCGACGAACAGGCCCTGGAGGAAGTCCGCGTAGCGCGCGTACAGCGGATCGTCGAGGCGGAGCTGTTCGGCGACCTGGTGCACCTGGGCCGGGGAGCAGCGCGGGCCGCAGGTGATCTGGGCGACGTTGCCCGGGGTGACGTAGAAGACGACGTAGACGATCACCGAGATGGCGAGCAGGGTGATGACGGTGCCGACGGCGCGGCGCAGCAGAAAGCCGCCGAAGCCGTTCATGACGCGGTACCTCCGGTGGTCGTGTCCGCGGCGGACGTGCCGCCGTCCTGGCCGACGGAGGTGCCGCCGGCCCGTTCGCCGGTCGCCGTCGCCTTCTTCTCGCGCCTGCGGCCCGTGCCCACCCGCAGCCGGGAGGCCGCGCGGGGGTCGAGGGCGGTGCGGACGCCGTCGCCGAGGACGGTCAGGGCGAGCACGGTGACGAACAGGGCGCCGGCCGGCAGGAGCAGGTACTGCGGGGCCGCCTGGTACCAGACGTCGGCGGCGGTGAGCATCTGTCCCCAGGACGGGGTCGGCGGCTTGACGCCGACGCCGAGGAAGGAGAGGGCCGCCTCGACGGTGATGTTCATCGGGACCAGGAGCGCCGCGTAGGTGATGACGGGCGCGGCGAGTCCCGGCAGCAGTTCGCGGCGGGCGATGCGCAGGGTGCCCCAGCCGCTGAGCCGGGCGGCGGACACGTAGTCGAGGCCCTTCAGGGTGAGCGTCTGGGCGCGCACGATCTTGGCGATGTTGCCCCAGGCGATCAGGCCGATGACCAGGGCGACCAGGACCGGCCGCGGGAAGCTCGACGGGACGATCGCGAGCAGCGCCAACGACATGATCATCAACGGCATCGCCACGATGATGTCGGTGAGCCGGCTCAACAGTTGATCAACCCATCGAGAGCCGAGCGCGGACGCCACTCCGATGGTGACGCCGATCGCGACCTGGACGGCGGTCGCCGCGAACGCGACCCCGAGGGAGACCCGCGCCCCGTGGACCAGCCGCGCGAACAGGTCGCGGCCGGTCTGCGGTTCGACGCCGAGCCAGTGGTCGGCGGAGACGCCTCCGAGCGAACCGGTCGGCACGCCCCCGCGCGCGGAGTCGATCAGCGCGGGGTGGTAGCTGGTCGGGTCCTGGCCCTCCAGGGCGGTGAGCAGCGGCGCGGCGAGCGCGACCAGGAGCAGCAGGGCGACGACGGCGGCCGCGACGAGGGCGGCGCGCTGCGTCCGCAGCCGCCGCCAGAACTGACGGGCCCCCGAGGCCGCCGGGACGGGCTCCACGCCCGTGCCGGCGGCCTCGGCGGCGACAAGTGCCTCGCTCACGGCGCTACTTCACCGCGACCTGGGAGATGTCGAGGACGCCGGTCCAGTCGCTGATCACGATGTTCTTGACGTCCTTGCCGTACAGCCGCTTGTAGACGGGGTGGAACAGCGGGACGGTCAGCGCCTGTTCGGCGATCTTCTTGTCCAGTGCACCCCACCTCTTGGCGGCCTCGTCAAGGTCGGTCAACTTGTTGATCGAGTCAATCTCGTCATTGACGGACTCATCGTTGAGGAGGCCCGTGTTGAAGTTCGCGCCGTCCTTGACGATCTGCCGGCCGTCGAAGATCGGGGCGAGGAACGGGCCGCCGGAGGGCCAGTCGGCACCCCAGTGGGCGAGGAAGAAGCCGGGCTCGGTCTTCACGTTGCGGATCTTGTCGCCGTAGTCGTTCTCCTCAAGGCCCTGGAGCTTGACGGTGATGCCCGCCTTCTTCAACGCGTCCTGGAGGGCGGTCGCGATCTCGGGGCTGGTCTCGAAGTCCTTGCTGTTGGAGTGGGTCAGGGTGACGGTGATCCCGTCGGGGTGACCGGCCTCCTTCAGCAGCTCCTTCGCCTTGGCCGCGTTGCCCGAGGCACCCGCCGGGAAGAGGTCGTAGGGCGTGTACCCGAAGGACTTCTGGTCGGGCAGGAAGGTGGTCGCGGCCTCGGCGAGCGCGGACCCGCCGGCCGCGTTGACCACCGAGGAGCGGTCGACGGCGTACGAGATCGCCTGGCGCACCTTGGGGTCGTCGAACGGCTTCACCTTCGGGTTGAAGGCGATGTAGTTGGTGTAGCCGAAGTGCCCGGTGCCGACCCGCGCGGCCAGCGCCTTGTCGCCCGTGACCTTGGCGAGTTCGGCCGGGCCGAGGTTGGTGTCGGTGGTGACGGCGGCCGCGTCGGCGCCCTGGGACGCGGACAGCCGCTGGTTGATCACGGAGGAGTCGAGCCCCGAGGTGACGTCGATGCGGTCCGGGTAGGCCTTGCGCTGGTCGTCGGTGGCGGCGGACCAGTGCGGGTTCCGTTCGAGGACGAGGTGCTCACCGTCGTTCTCGTTCTTGACGACCTTGTAGGGGCCGGAGGAGACCGGGTGCTCCTCGTACTTGGTTCCGGTGTCCTTGGCCTTCGGGACGGGCGTGAACTGCGTCTGGGTGGCCAGGTAGGGGAACTCGCCCTCGGGCTTGTTCAGGTGGAAGACGATGGTCAGGTCGTCGGGCGTCTCGATCGCCGAGAGCCCCTTCTTGTCCTTGTAGGGGCCCTGGTAGTCGGCGGCGCCGACCAGCCAGTCCCGCAGGTAGGGGGCGCCGCCGGACAGCTCGGGCGCGAAGGACCGCTCGATGCCGTACTTGATGTCGGCGGAGGTGATGGGCGTGCCGTCCTCGTACGTGAGGCCCTTCTTCAAGGTGTACGTCCACACCGTCGCGTCCTTGTTGGCGCGTCCGGTGTCGGTGGCGAGGTCGGGCACGACCTTGGCGCCCGCGGCGCCGTTCTCGCGGTTGCGGGTGGTGAGGGTGCGGAAGACCAGGGAGGGGACGTTTCCGCCGCCGGAGGTGTAGAGGCGGGCGGGGTCGAAATCCTGCTGCGCGTTGGCGTTCAGGACCGACAGCGTGCCGCCCTTGTGGGGCGTGGAGCCGCCGGTGGATGCCTTGGCGTCCTTGCCCTCGGAGTCCTCGGGCCCGCAGGCGGCGACGCCCGCTGCCATGACCAGGCTGACGGTCGCCACGGCCACGCGGCGCGCTCTGGGGGACGGTTGACGCATCGGAAGGACGACCTCTCGTGGGGGTTCGGACCGAATGGACCGAATGCTGAGACAGTTGGACGAGGAGTGAGACGAAAGTGAACAGACGTCTGCCCGTGCGTCAGGTCGTCGAAGGCCACGACAGGGTCATGGCAGGGAGAGAGAGGTTCGCGACGCGGACGCCAGGGGCGCGCGTCAGCTACAGAGAATGTCCGCCACGCAGAGTGGGGTCACGCCGATCAGCGCCAGCTCGAAAGCTGCGCGGACGGAGGCGGGACGGGGCGACATGCCCAGAAATATGAAGGAACTTTCTGCGCATGTCAATGTGACCCCGGTGGCCTCCGTCAACTCCTGGGATAGGGCCACGGGTTGGGCAGGCAGTGGATTCCGTCGTGGTCGAGGAACTTGGTCTGCTGCTGCATGACCGGTGCCAGATCGCCGTCGTTCTCGCAGCTCACATGGGTGTGGCCGAGCCGGTGACCGACCTCGTGGTTGATCAGCATCTGCCGGTAGGCGTGAATTTGATCACCGTAGGTCGTCGAGCCCTGGGCCCACCGGTAGGCGTTGATCATCACGCGCTCGGTGAGGGCCGAGTCACACGAGACGTTGTCCAGGGTGATGTCGAGGCCCGACTTCTCGCACCACGCGTCGGTGGTGCCGGGGCTGGCGAGGGTGACGACGAAGTCCGGGTCGTCGGAGGCGACGCGCTCGAAGGTGCGGTCGCCGTCGTGCGCCCAGCTCCGGTCGTCGTTGAGGGTCTTCTGCACCGCCTCGGCGAACAGCTCACCGTCGAGACCGAGCCCGCGCTCGACGTCCACCCGGTACGTGAACTTCTCGCCCTTGCCCGGCGCCTCGGCGCCCCCGGGCATCACGGTGAACTCCCCCGGCCCTTCGAGGGTGGCGCTCAGCGGATACTTCTCGGCCATCTTCTGCGCGTACGTCAGCGCCACCGCACGCGGCGCCACGGACGGCGTCGGCCGCCCGTCCCCGCGCTGCGCGCCCTGCCCCTTGCCCGCGGCCGAGCGGACCCCGCCGTTCTCCTGCCCGTCGGCGACCTGCCCCGCGACGACGACGGCGAGCACGGTGGTGACGGCCGCGGCGGCGATGCCGGTGAAGGCGCGCCCCTTGCCGCCCCCGGCGGACGTGAGCGGGAGGCCGGCCGGTGGCTTGCCGTCGCCCTTCCCGGCGGCGGGACCGGCACCGAAGCGGTCGCCGCGGGTGGTGGCGGTCCTGGGCGCCGAAGACTCGCCGCCGACGGCGGTGTCGGTGGTGCCGGGGGTGTCGGCGTCGGCTTCGAAGGCGTCGACGTACTCCTGCCGCGGTCCGTGCGCGGAGACGTGCCGCTGCCCCGGTATGGCGGGCCCCGCCGTGCCCGCACGACCGGCGTTCTCGCCCCAGCCGCCGCCCGGTTCACGCTGCTCGGGGTGGCCGCCGCGGACCCGCGGGGTGCCGTGCGGAGGCGTACCGCCGGGGCGTCCGGCGCGGCCGGGCGCGCCGTCCTGCGTCTGCGACACGCCGCGCGCGGGGGAGCCGCCCTCCGTGAAACGCGGGACGCCGCGCGCCGGTGTGCCGTCGGCGAGGAGTGGCGCGCCGCGCGCCGACCCGCCGTCGGCCGCTCGGGGCGCACCGCCCACCGCAGCACCGCCCACCGGAGCACCGTCCACTCCGCGCGGAACTCCGCGGGCGGGGACACCGCCGTCCGTGGACCTGGGCACCCCGCGCGCGGGGGTGCCGTCCTGGAAGCGCGGTACTCCGCGCGCGGGCGTGCCGTCCTGGAGGTGCGGCGCGCCGTGCGCCGGGGTGGCGTCGGGGGGCGGGGCGGTGTCCGTGCGCCCGGGGCCGCCGCGGTGGGCGGACGGGCCGTCCGACGGCCTTTGGCCGCCGGGATGTGACGCGGCCTCAGCCGTTCGGGTCACCGGTCGGGTGGGCAGCGGGTCGACCGCCCGGCGTGGCGTCCCGTCAGGGCGCCCGCCCGGCACCGGACGTGGCGGTCCGTCGGAACCCGTGGCCCCGCTGTCTAGGCCCGCCGCGGCACCCGCGGTCTCCTCCTTGGCGACGGCCTTCTCGGCGCCGCGTCGGCTGTGGCGTCCCACTCAGCCCCTCAGCTCCCCGCACTCTCGACGGCGTTCCCGTCTCCGCCGTCAGTCTCGGACACAAGGGCGGCGGTGCGCGAATCGGCGAACGCGCCTGCCTCACCCGCCGTGTCCGAAAGCAGCCCCTTGAAGGCGCGGGCCACTTCCTGCGGGTACTCCATCATCGCCACGTGCCCCGCGTCCGGAAGGGTGAGCAGCCGGGAGTCGCGGAAGGCGCGGGCCGCCTTGCGGGCCATGCGGAAGGCGACGAGCTGGTCGCGGCCCCCGTAGACGAGCAGGGTCGGCGCGAGGACGCGTTCGGCCTGGCGCCAGAGGCCGTGCTGCCCGCCCAGCGTGTACGCGTTGACGATGCCGCGCGTGGAGCGCGTCATCGCGTCCCAGAAATACGGGAGTTGGAGCCGTCGTTCCATCTCCCGCACCGCGTCGCGGAACCCGTCGGGCGAGACCCGGCCCGGGTCGCCGTAGCAGAGCGCCGTGACCCCGCGCACCCGCTGCTCGGCCGACCACTCCCGGGTGAACCGGGTGAAGAGGCGGGCCACTCCCGGCACCGCGACCAGGGCCGTGGGCACCGCGGAGCGCTGGACGCGCAGTTCGGGCAGCGCGGGCGACACCAGCGTGAGGGTGCGCACGAGGTCGGGGCGCAGCGCGGCGACCCGGGTGGCGACCGCGCCGCCGAGCGAGTTGCCGAAGAGATGGACGGGACCGCGTCCGGACGCGTCCAGATGGCGCACGACCGCGCGCGCGTGGCCGCCGACGGTGTAGTCGCCGTCGTCGGGCGGCGGGGAGTCGCCGAACCCCGGCAGGTCGAGGGCCTCGCCGTCGACGACGTCCTCCAGCTCCCGCATCAGCGCCGACCAGTTCTGCGAGGAGCCGCCGAGGCCGTGCACGAACAGGGCGGGCGGCAGCCCCGCGCGCGTGGCGGGTCTCGTCCGGACCGTCAGGGTGAATCCGGGCAGCTCGACCGACCGGAGACGCTCGCCCTCGGCGACCCGGACGGGCGTCACCCTGGGGAGCACGTTGGACACGGACGCCGACTCTGCCGGCAGCTCGGTCGAAGACATGCGGCAATGTTACGAGACGATCACGCACTGGCTCATGTGTTCGCCATCACAGATCGTGCGCTCATCGCATAGCGTCAGGACCCCGTGTCTCCTAGGCTCTGGAGGAGGGCACCCGCTTACCGCCCCCGCTCTCCCGGGGACACCCAGAGGAAGGGAGCCCATCATGGCCG
Source organism: Streptomyces griseoviridis (assembly GCF_005222485.1). Classification (NCBI taxonomy): domain Bacteria; kingdom Bacillati; phylum Actinomycetota; class Actinomycetes; order Kitasatosporales; family Streptomycetaceae; genus Streptomyces; species Streptomyces griseoviridis. The sequence continues at coordinate 5,811,189 of NZ_CP029078.1, read as the reverse complement.
TCGACCCGAGCGATCCCACCACCTTCGAGGACACCGACACCCCGGATCCGTCCGAGCGCGACGTCGAGGTCCCGGAGGACGACGCCGCCGAGCAGCGGACGGCCGTCGCACCGGAGCACGACGCCGCCGAGGGCGCTGAAGGCCCTGAGGGCGCGGACCGGGACCGGGCCGACGAGGGCGATCTCGCCGAACAGGCGCGGGTCGTCTCCCTCGACGAGGACGACTACCGCTGACGAGGGACAGCGCGGAGACCGCGCCACGCTCCACCGAGGCGTCCCGCACCGTCGAGGCGCCGCGCACCGTCGAGCCGGGAAGAGGCCCCATGCTGCCCGCTCCACCCCGATTCGAAACCTTCTACGCCGCTTTCGCCGCCGTCCGGTCCGTGAAATTGTGCGCGCGCACCGCGCACAGCACGGTTACCGAAAAGTACGATGGCCGGGCGGCGCACACCGCACGCGGACGACATTGGGAGGCGGCGTGACAGCCATCGAGCAGACAGAGGCGGCACGCCCGCGCGGCACACGCCTGCCGCGCCGTGCCCGGCGCAACCAGCTGCTGGGCGCCGCCCAGGAGGTCTTCGTGGCCCAGGGGTACCACGCGGCGGCGATGGACGACATCGCCGAGCGCGCCGGTGTCAGCAAGCCGGTCCTCTACCAGCACTTCCCGGGCAAGCTCGACCTGTACCTGGCCCTCCTCGACCAGCACTGCGAGTCGCTGATCCAGGCGGTGCGCGCGGCCCTGGCGTCGACGACCGACAACAAGCAGCGGGTGCGGGCCACGATGGACGCGTATTTCGCGTACGTCGAGGACGACGGCGGCGCCTTCCGACTGGTGTTCGAGTCGGATCTGACCAACGAGCCCGCGGTCCGCGAGCGCGTCGACAAGGTCACCACCGAGTGCGCCGAGGCGATCTGCGAGGTCATCGCGGAGGACACCGGCCTGTCCCGGGCCGAATCGATGCTGCTCGCCTCCGGACTCGGCGGCCTCGCCCAGGTGGTGGCCCGCTCCTGGCTGCACAGCGACCGCAGCGTCCCGCGCGACCAGGCGGTGCAGCTGCTCACCTCGCTGGCCTGGCGCGGCATCGCCGGCTTCCCGCTGCACGGCACCGACCAGCAGCACTGAAGGCCCGGCGACGGCTGTTCGCTCCTGGCGTGCACGCGGGGAGCGTGTACGTCCCCTCACCGGGCTAATGTGTGCGGGTACGGCGCGGCCTGGTCGCGCACTTCACTGACCGTCGGAGGGACTTAGCCGTGGAGGTCAAGATCGGCGTGCAGCACGCGCCCCGCGAGATCGTTCTGGAGAGCGGTCAGAGTGCCGAGGAGGTCGAGCGGATCGTGGCCGACGCACTCGCCGGGAAGTCACAGCTGCTGACCCTCGTGGACGAGCACGGCCGCAAGGTCCTCGTTCCTGCCGAGCGTCTCGCCTACGTCGAGCTGGGCGAGGCGGCCCCGCGCAAGGTGGGCTTCGGCGCGCTGTAGACACTCGCAACGCGAGAGGGCCCGGCGACGGACAGTCGCCGGGCCCTCTCGCGTCCGTGCCACCGGACCCCCCGCTCGGCCCTCCACGTCTGGCGCACACCGCGCACCCGGAGAAGGATTGCAATCCGCAGGTCACGGGTATGACCGGCTACGACCGTGACACGAACTGTGGCCGTGTGGGAGGGACCTCATGTTGCTGTTGGACGCACTCGGCTCCGCTGTGCTCGGCCTGGTGCTCGCGGGAGTGGCGGTCCGCCGTCTGGCGCACCGGCTGCCCGCCGTCTCCCTGGTGCTCGCCACCGGGATCGCCGGAGCCCTCTTCGGCGCGTTCGTCACCCACAGCGCGCTCGGCCCCGGCGGGGTCCTCGTCGATCTGATCGGCGCGGCCGTCGTCTCGGCGGCCTCGCTCTCCCTGCTGCTGCGCCCGGCCGGCCGGCTCGGGCACGGCTCGGCGCCCGCGCAGCCGATCGGTTAGGCCGCCAGCCCCAGCGCCGCCATCCGCTTGGTGTGCGCCTCGGTGATCCGGGAGAACATCCGGCCGACCTCGGCCAGGTCGAAGCCGTCCGCGACGCCTCCGACGAGCATCGTCGACAGCGCGTCCCGGTCGGCGACGACCCGCTGCGACTGCGACAGGGCCTCGCCCATCAGCCGCCGCGCCCACAGCGCGAGCCGGCCGCCCACCCGGGGTTCGGCGTCGATCGCGGCCCGCACCTTCCCGACGGCGAACTCCGCGTGCCCGGTGTCGTCCAGCACGGCCAGCACCAGCTCACGGGAGTCGGTGTCGAGGCGGGCGGCGACCTCGCGGTAGAAGTCGCTGGCGATCGAGTCGCCGACGTACGCCTTGACCAGGCCCTCGAGCCAGTCCGACGGCGCGGTCTGGCGGTGGAAGCCGTCGAGGGCGGCGACGAACGGCTCCATCGCGCCCGTCGGCTCCTCGCCGATCTCCGTCAGCCGGTCCCGCAACCTCTCGAAGTGGTGGAACTCCGCCGACGCCATCTTCGCCAGCTCCGCCTTGTCCGCCAGCGTCGGCGCCAGTTTGGCGTCCTCGGCGAGCCGCTCGAACGCGGCCAGCTCCCCGTACGCGAGCGCCCCCAGCAGATCGACGACCGCGGCACGGTACTGCGGGTCTGCGGCGGCGGTCGTCCAGTCCTGGGCGGCGACTCCGGTGTGGGCGACGGCTTCGCCGGAGGCGTTGTCAGGCGTGTCAGAGGTGGTCATGCAGCGCACAATAGCCCGCCTCCCGGGCCGCGGAAGGCCCTGGTCAGTCACTGTGACGACGATGACGTGACGGAATCGGCCAACGCATGTGCGCGAATCCGGGGTATGGTGGTAATGCGCCCTGCTGAGTACCTTCGGCTCGCGAAGTCGAAGCGTCTCGACGGGCCGCACGTTTGAGGATGCCCGGTCGGTGGCCCGATCGGCTCCGACCCGACAGCCCTCCGTGGCCGTACGGCACCTCGCGTACGACGACCGGAGGGACACCCTCAGCGGTACGAGCGCTAGAGCGTTGGTAGTGGTCCCGTGCTTTACGGCACGCCCGTAAGGCAGCCGACGTCCCCAGCACGGTCTGTAGACGACCCCCGCGCTCGCCTCGCGCCGCGTACACAGAAGAGGCAAAACCCTGACTACGACGTTCAGAGATCTCGGAATCCTTCCCGAGACCGCCGAGGCCCTCGAAGCCGTCGGCATCATCACCCCGTTCCCCATCCAGGAGATGACGCTCCCGGTCGCCCTCTCGGGCAGTGACGTCATCGGCCAGGCCAAGACCGGCACCGGCAAGACGCTGGGCTTCGGCCTCCCGCTCCTCGAGCGCGTGACCGTCCCCGCCGACGTGGAGGCCGGACGCGCCCGCCCCGAGGCGCTCACCGACGCCCCGCAGGCCCTCGTCGTCGTCCCGACGCGCGAGCTGTGCCAGCAGGTCACCAACGACCTCCAGACCGCGGGCAAGGTCCGCAACGTCCGGGTGACGGCCATCTACGGCGGCCGGGCCTACGAGCCCCAGGTCGAGACGCTCCGCAAGGGCGTCGACGTCGTGGTCGGCACCCCGGGCCGGCTGCTCGACCTCGCCGGGCAGAAGAAGCTCGACCTCAAGCACGTGAAGTCGCTCGTCCTCGACGAGGCCGACGAGATGCTCGACCTGGGCTTCCTGCCCGACGTCGAGAAGATCATCAACCTGCTGCCCGCGAAGCGGCAGACGATGCTGTTCTCGGCCACGATGCCGGGCGCGGTCATCGGTCTCGCCCGCCGCTACATGTCGCAGCCCACGCACATCAGCGCCACCACGCCCGACGACACCGGCGCGACCGTCGCGAACATCGCGCAGCACGTCTTCCGCGCGCACTCCATGGACAAGCCGGAGATGGTCTCCCGGATCCTCCAGGCCGACGGCCGCGGTCTCGCGATGATCTTCTGTCGCACCAAGCGGACCGCCGCCGACATCGCCGAGCAGCTCCAGCGGCGCGGTTTCGCGTCCGGCGCGGTCCACGGCGACCTCGGCCAGGGCGCCCGCGAGCAGGCGCTGCGCGCCTTCCGCAACGGCAAGGTGGACGTCCTCGTCTGCACCGACGTCGCCGCGCGCGGCATCGACGTCGAGGGCGTCACGCACGTCATCAACTACCAGTGCCCCGAGGAGGAGAAGACGTACCTGCACCGCATCGGCCGCACCGGCCGCGCGGGCAACTCGGGTACGGCGATCACCCTCGTCGACTGGGACGACATCCCGCGCTGGCAGCTCATCAACAAGGCGCTGGAGCTGACCTTCAACGACCCGCCGGAGACGTACTCCACGTCCCCGCACCTCTTCGAGGAACTCCGCATCCCCGCGGGCACCAAGGGTGTCCTGCCGCGTACCGAGCGCACCCGCGCCGGGCTCGCGGCCGAGGAGGTCGAGGATCTCGGCGAGACCGGTGGGCGCGGTCCGCGCGGCCGTTCCGGCCGGGGCGCCGAGTCCCGTCCCGCCGAGCAGGAGCGTCCGGCCCGCACCCCGCGCCGTCGCCGTCGCACCCGCGGCGGGGCCGAGGCGGACGGCGTCGCCGTCGACAGCACGCCGGCACCGGTGACCGAGGAGCAGCCCGGCGGCCGTACCCCGCGCCGCCGCCGCCGCACCCGTGGTGGCGGCGGGGAGCCGGTGGCCACCCCGGTGGCCGCCGCCGAGACCGTGGTCGCCGCGGTGGAGAGCCCCGCGCTCGACACCGCGGAGAGCGTCGAGACGCCGGGCAGGTCGCGCCGTCGCCGCACCCGCAGGTCGGCCGAGCCGGCCACGACGACGCTGCCGCAGCAGCCGGTCGTGACGGAGGCGCCGGTCGCCGCCGAAGCACCGGTCGCCGTGGCGGCCCCCGTCGCCGTCGAAGCGCCGGTCGCCGTCGAGGTGCCGGAGCCCGAGGTCGCGGTCGCGCCGCGTCGCCGCACCCGCAAGGCCGCGGTTCCCGCCGAGACGGCGGTCGACACGGCCGAGGCCGTCGAGGCGAAGCCCCGTCGGCGCACCCGCAAGGCCGCCGAGCCGGCCGAGGCCGTCGTCACGGCGGAGGCCGAGGTCGCGGAGGCCACGCCGCGCCGCACCCGCAAGGCCGCGGCCACGGTCGCGGAGACCGTCGTCGACATGGTGGAGGCCGCCGAGGCCAAGCCCAAGGCGCGTCGCACCCGCAAGACCGCGGCTGCCGCTCCGGAAGCCGTCGAGACGGCCGTCGAGGCGCCCGCCGCCGAAGCGAAGCCGCGCCGCACCCGCAAGGCCACCGCCGCCGAGACCGCCGTCGACACGGCCGAAGGCACGGAGACCAAGCCCCGGCGCACCCGCAAAACCGCCGCCACCGCCACCCCGGACACCACCGAGGTGACAGAGGCCAAGCCGCGCCGCACCCGCAAGACGGCCGCTGCCGCTCCGGAAGCCGTCGAGACGGCCGCCGAGGCGCCCGCCGCCGAAGCGAAGCCGCGCCGCACCCGCAAGGCCACCGCCGCCGAGACCGCCGTCGACACGGCCGAAGGCACGGAGACCAAGCCCCGGCGCACCCGCAAAACCGCCGCCACCGCCACCCCGGACACCACCGAGGTGACAGAGGCCAAGCCGCGCCGCACCCGCAAGACGGCCGCTGCCGCACCGGAAGCCGTCGCCGACACGGTGGAGGCCGCCGAGGCCAAGCCCAAGGCGCGGCGCACCCGGAAGACGGCCGCGACCGCCGAGATCCCGGCGCAGGCCGCCGAGGAGCCGACCGAGGCCAAGCCCCGGCGGACCCGCAAGGCCGCCGCCACCGCACCGGAGGCCGTCGCCGAGGAGAAGCCGAAGGTCCGCCGGCCGCGCAAGGCCGCCGTGCCCGTGGAGGCCGCGGAGAGCTGATCGCCCGCGCGTGAACGCCAAGGGCCCGGTCCACCCCGTGTGGGCCGGGCCCTTCGCGTTCGCCCGCCGTGGGCCGCCACCCCTCCCCGGGCGGCCGGCGCACCCGCCGGATAGCCTCACCCCATGAGCAGGCCGCCCAGCTTCGCCCCGCCCCCCGGTGCCCGCGCGCGCGTACTGCGCACCGCGCGCGGTGAGTTCGCCGCCATCGAGTCGCCCGTGGCCGCCGACGTGCGGGAGCGGGGAGTCGCGCTGCTGCTGCCCGGGTTCACCGGCAGCAAGGAGGACTTCAACCCGCTGCACGAGTCGCTCGCCGCGCGCGGCTACCGCACGGTCGCCGTCGACGGGCGCGGACAGTACGAGTCCGACGGCCCCGAGCACGACGAATCGGCTTACGCACAGGGCGAGTTGGCGCGGGACGTGCTCGCGCAGGCCGCCGCGCTCGGCGCCCCGGGCGTCCATCTCGTCGGGCACTCGCTCGGCGGCCAGATCGCGCGCGCGGCCGTGCTGCTTGACCCCGCGCCGTTCCGGTCGCTCACCCTCATGTCGTCAGGCCCCGCGGAGATCTCGGAGTCCCAGCGGCAGCGCGTGAAGCTGCTCAGGGACGCCCTCGCGGTGATGACCCTGGCCGAGGTGTGGGACGCCATCCGGAGCATGGAGGCGCCGGAGGAGACGGAGACCGGCGAGGACGCGGGCCTGGACTCGGGACTCGACGACCAGGAGGACCTGCGGCGGCGCTGGCTCGCCAACAAGCCCGCCCAACTCATCGCCACCGGACGGCAGTTGTGCGTCGAGCCGGACCGGGTCGCCGAACTCGCCGCGACAGGGCTGCCGTTGCACGTGCTGTCGGGGGCGCGGGACGACACCTGGCCGGTGCCGCTGCTCGACGACATGGCCCGCGGGCTCGGCGCGCACCGCACGGTCGTCGCGGGCGCGGAGCACTCCCCCAACACCGACCGCCCCGCCGAGACGGCCCGCGCGGTCGCCGACTTCTGGGACAGCGCGGCCCGTTGACCTCCCGGCGCGGGTGACACCAGTGCCGACGGTCCGCGGATCAGTACTGCGTCTGGAGGTGGTCCCAGAAGCCGTCCCGCAGGGCCCGTCTCAAGTCGGCCTGGCCGCGCAGCGAGTACTGGAGGAGGCCCTCCGCCTCGACCAGCAGGTCCTGGTCGACCGAGCCCGGCAGGTACGGGTGTCCCGGCAGCAGTTCCACCAAGGCCTCCCGGCCGCGCGCCGCGAGCCACTTCGCCGCGATCTGGGCGCCGACGAAGCGGACGTTCTCGCGGGTGGGGCGGGACGCCGTCGGCTCGTAGGCGGGGGCGGCGGCGCGGCGGGAGACGTACGGCTTGAAGAAGTCGAGATCCAGGGTGCGCTGGCTGTCGACCTCCCAGAGCAGCGGCTCCGCCTGGTTGCGGCCCTCGGGTGCCTCGATGCCCCAGAGGTGGACGCGGGCGCCGTACCCCTGCGCGGCCTCGACCGCCGACACCAGGTCCTCGTCGCCGCCGAGGAGGGTGGCGTCGCTGATCGCGCGGTGCCTGGCCAGTGACTCCAGATCGCTGCGGATCAGCGAATCGACGCCCTTCTGCTGGTTGTTGGCGTTGAGGTTGCCCAACCTGACCTTGACGTCGGGGAGTTCGGCGATCGACTGCTGTTCGGCGGTGTGGATGCGGCGCCGGGCGCCGTCGTACCAGTAGACCCGCAGCAGCCTGCTGTCCGCGAAGATCGTGCGGGCCTTGTCGATCAGCGCCTCGATCAGCCCCTCGGCGTCGAGGTCGAAGGCGCGGCGGTCCTCGGTGCCGGCGACGAGACGTCCCGCGGCGGCGTACAGGTATCCCGCGTCGACGAAGATCGCATGGGTCGAGGGCGTCTTCGCCACCTCGGCGAGCATGCGCTGGAGCAGCTCGTTCGTGCGGTCGATGCGGGCGTTCAGAGCCGCGAGTTCGTCGTCGTTCATCGCCCCCATTGTCCCGGCGGTCACGCTGCGAACACAACCGGTCCCGGTCAGTCTCACGCCAGTGTCTTACCGGTCAGTAATTAGTTGTTCGAAAATTTTCTTTAGCGTAGGGAATGTTTGTAACATGCAAGTCGTTGACTGCTACAGAGACAACGAGACGAAGGGAGAGGCCATGCGCTTCGAAATCATGCGACTCGACGAGGTCGACGGCACGCCCGTGGACAGCACCGTCGTGGACGCCGCCTCCGTCAACCGGATCGTGCAGCAGGCCGCCGCCGTAGGACAGCGCCTCTGGATCCGACCGGCACAGACCCCGGCCGCGTAACAGACCATGCCGAACCACCGCGGCCAGAACACCGACGACGCCCGAAGACGACCGACGACACCGTAACGACAGACGACGAAGACCAGAGCTTCGAGGCCCCGCACGGCAGGACCGTGCGGGGCCTCCGTGCGTCCGGCGCCCCGCGCGCGAGCCCCGTACGGGCACCCGCCCCGCGAGCGCTCCACCCCTGGCGCGCCCCTTGGGCCCCTCAGGCGTACCCCTTTAGCCCCATCAGGCGCGCCCCGCGGCCACCCCTCAGGCGCCCTTGATCACCTGCGTCACCCCGTTGATGATCTGCTGCACGGCGATGGCGGAGAGCATCATGCCCGCGAGCCGCGTCACCAGGACCACCCCGCCGTCCTTGATGACCCGGATGATCAGCAGCGAGTACCGCATCACCAGCCACAGCACGACATGGATCGCGAGGATCGCCGCCCACACCGACACCTGGGTGGCTACGCTGTGCGCCTTCTGCACGGCCAGGATGACGGAGACGATGGCTCCAGGCCCGGCCAGCAGCGGCATGCCCAGCGGGACCAGGGCGACGTTGACGTCCTTGGTCTGCTGGGGTTCGTCCGTCTTGCCGGTGAGCAGGTCGAGGGCGATGAGCAGGAGCAGCAGCCCGCCCGCGATCATCAGCGCGGGCACGGAGACATGCAGGTAGTCCAGGATCTGGTGGCCGAGCAGCCCGAAGACGGTGATCACACCGCCGGCCACGCAGACGGCCTGGAAGGCCATCCGCTTCTGCACCTTGCCGGGGCGTCCGGCGGTCAGGGCGAGGAAGATCGGCGTGATCCCGGGGGGATCCATGATCACGAAGAGGGTCAGGAAGAGCGAGCCGAAGACGGCGACGTCGAACATCGGTGAAGGGCCTTGCGGGAGAGAGGGTGGTTCGGGCGGGCGGCGGTGCGGGTCAGGCTCCGCCGGTCCCCGGCACCGGGAAGGCCCCGGTGGCCCGGCGGGTGATCTCGCCGTAGACCTCGGGGTCGGTGACGTTCTCGCCGAGCAGGCACGTCTTGCGGCTGCCGTGGTAGTCGCTCGACCCGGTGGCCAGCAGCCCCAGCTCCCTGGCGAGGCCGCGCAGTCGGGCGCGGGTGGCCGGGTCGTGGTCCATGTGGTCGACCTCGATGCCGTCGAGCCCCGCGGCGGCCAGTTCGGCGATCACCGGCTCGGGCACCGTGCGTCCGCGCTTGCTGGCGCCCGGGTGGGCGAAGACGGTGACCCCGCCCGCGGCCTTGACCAGGCGGATCGCCTCGAAGGGGTCGGTCTCGTGCTTCGCCATGTGGGCCCGGCCGCCGTCGGCGAGCCACTCCGCCGTGAACGCGGCGTCCACGGTCGGCACGACGCCCAGCTCGACGAGGGCGGTGGCGACGTGCGGGCGCCCGACGGAGCCCTCCCCCGCGATCCGCCGCACCTGCTCCCAGGTGACCGGCACGCCGAGGGCGTTCAGCTTGGCGACCATGCCCTGGGCGCGCGGCACCCGGTCGTCGCGCACCAGCTCGCGCTCGGCGAGCAGCGCGGGTTCGGCGGGGTCGAAGAGGTAGGCGAGCATGTGCAGCGAGATCCCGCCGACCCGGCAGGACAGTTCGGCGCCGGTGACGAGGGTGAGCCCCTCGGGCAGCGCGGCGACGGCCTCGGCGTGCCCCCTGGTGGTGTCGTGGTCGGTCAGCGCGACGACGTCGAGCCCCGCGGCGGCGGCGTTGCGCACCAGTGCGGCGGGGGTGTCGGTCCCGTCGGACGCCGTGGAGTGGGTGTGCAGGTCGATACGCACGACGAAACTCCAGGACGGACGGAACGAAAGGGGACGCCTCAGCATACCGACCGCCCCGGCACCCACGGACCGCCGCCGGCGCCCGGCACCTGGGCGTGCGGACCCGGGCGACACTCCCCGGCGATCCCTGCGCGCTGACCTGGGCGGCACCCCGCCCTCCCGGCGCCCCGGCGCGCGGACCCGGGCGGCATCCCGCGCTCCCGGCGCCCCGGCGACCCCAGCGCGCGGACCTGAGCGACACCCCGCCCTCCCGGCCCTCCGGCGCGGGGACCCGGGCGACACTCCCCGGCGACCCCGGCGCGCGGACCTGAGCAACTCTCCCCGACACTCCGCCGCGTCTCTCCGACGCTCCGCCGCGTCTCCCAGACGCTCCGCCGCCCGGTCGCCGAGCGGCACCCCGCCCCCCGGCGACCGGGCCCGGCAGCCGGAACCCCCGGCCGCGCCGGGCCGCTACGGCGTGAGCAGGCGCGGGGACAGGGCCCCGCAGGGCACCAGGTCGATCTCCGCGCCGGCGTCCCGCAGGTCGGTCAGGACGAGTTCGTCGTACATCAGCAGCCCGGACTGCTCGGGCCAGACGACGGCCCAGACCCAGAGCCCGAGCGCCTCGCCCGCGAAGACGGCGCGGTCCTCGGGCGCCCCGGTGACGTGCCAGAGCGGGGTGGGCCGGCCGGCCGCGAGCACCTTGGCCTGCGGGGGTTTCCCCACGTCCATGCCGGTGCCGGGGTCGGGTCCCTCGATGCCCGCGTACCGCGCGCCGAGTCCGACGCCCAGTTCCTCGGCGACGAGGATCAGCTCACCGGCGCCGCCGAGCGGCCCGGGGCCCGAGCAGGCCACCGCGGTGGCGCGGCCGCCGCTGCGGTCGTCGCCCGCGCAGCCCACGCCGGTGAACAGCCAGCCGACCGGCAGCGGCCAGGGCATCCACACGGGTACCTGCGTGCGACGCACCACGACTTCGAGGGCCTCGACGCTGGGCGGGATCACGGGCTGGAGCGGATGCACCGTCCCGTGCACGGCACACTGCCAGGAATCGGCGAAGAGTCCGGGAGCCCTGACCCGGCCACCGCACTTCGGGCAACTGGGTTCGCCCCTCATAGAGCCCCACGGTCCTACCCTCGAACCGCCACGTCAAGGACGATCACCCGTCCGGATCGCCGGGTCACCGACCGGAACCGACCCCTCAAGAACTAGATGTATCTTGCATTAGTTAGCCAACCTAATCTAGTCTGTGTAAATACCAACCATCTCTTCGTCGGGATCGGAGCCAGCAGTGACGACAGGAGACAGCACCATGCGGACGGGAGACGGCGCGCAGGACCCCTTCGACGCCGGGGCGGGCGGCATCCTGCGGCAGCCGAAGGCGGTGTGGGCGACGGCCGGCGCGTCCGTCGTCGCCTTCATGGGCATCGGGCTCGTCGACCCGATCCTGCCGTCCATCGCCAAGGGCCTGGACGCCACCGCGAGCCAGGTCTCCCTCCTGTTCACCTCCTACTTCCTGATCACCGCCATCGCGATGCTGGTCACCGGCTTCGTCTCCAGCCGCGTCGGCGGCCGCAAGACCCTGCTGCTCGGCCTCGCCCTGGTCGTGGTCTTCGCCGGTCTGGCCGGCACCTCGGGCTCGGTCGGCGAACTCGTCGGGTTCCGCGCGGGCTGGGGCCTGGGCAACGCCCTGTTCGTGTCGACCGCCCTCGCGGTGATCGTCGGCGCGGCGGCCGGCGGCAGCGCCGCGGCCATCCTGCTCTACGAGTCCGCGCTCGGCCTCGGCATGGCCTGCGGACCGCTGCTCGGCGCGCTGCTCGGCGACGCGAGCTGGCGCTACCCCTTCTTCGGCACCGCGTTCCTGATGGCCGTCGGCTTCCTGTGCATCACGGTGTTCCTCAAGGAGCAGCCGAGGCCCGCGCGGAAGACGGCCCTGCTCGACCCGATCAGGGCGCTCGGCCACGGCGGGCTCGCCTCCGCCGCCGCCTCGTCGTTCTTCTACAACTACACGTTCTTCACGGTGCTGGCCTTCACCCCGTTCGTCCTGAACATGACGCCGTACAAGTCGGGTGCGGTGTTCTTCGCGTGGGGTGTGCTGCTCGCCGTCTTCTCGGTGTTCGTGGCGCCCAGGCTCCAGGCGAGGTTCGGTTCGCTGAAGGTGCTCGGCGGCTCGCTGCTGCTGCTCGCGGCCGACGTCCTGGTGCTCGGCTACGGCGGTCACACCGCGGCGATCGTCTGCACGATCCTGTCCGGCGCGTTCATCGGCGTGAACAACACCGTGTACACCGAGCTGGCGCTCGGCGTCTCGGACGCGCCGCGCCCGGTGGCGAGCGCCGGCTACAACTTCGTGCGCTGGTTCGCCGCCGCCGCTGCCCCCTTCTTCGCGCCGAAGATCGAGGAGTGGAGCGACATCCACATGCCGTTCACGGTCGCCGCCGTCACCGCGGTGCTCGGCGCGGCCGTGGTCGTCGTGCGGCGGCGCTCGCTCACCCACCGGGCGCAGGAGCTGGAGACCCGGCACGCCACCGAGGACGGCGTCACGGTCTTCGCCAACTGAGCTGCGGCAGAGGCCCGTTGGTGAGGTTGCTCACGCCCGGGTCAGTCCAGCGGGACGGATCTCCTGGCCGGGTCCCTGAGGTCCGTCCCGCTGGTCAGCCAGCGTTCCTGGAGCGCCTGGGCGCCGTGCACCCGTTTCCAGGCGGCCTCGTTCGGTGTCATCGGCAGCAGCGGCAGGAAGCGGACCGGGTCGAGGGGCGCGTCCAGCTCCAGATCCTCGACGAGACCGCCCGGCTCGGCCACCAGGACCGAGGTGAACGGGGCGCCGGGCCACAGCGGTTCGCCGACGTCGAGGGAGGCGCCGGGCGCCACCACCAGACCCTCGACCTGCGGGGAGGCGGCCAGTACGGCGAGCGGCCTGAGCGCCTTGTCGGTGTCGGCGACCCCGGCGCGCACCGACAGGACCAGCTCGGCGCGCGGCCCGGCGACCGGGTCGGCGAGCATCGCGGTCGGGTCGGTCATGGGGTGGGCGGACATGCCGAGGGTGGCGTAGCGGACGACGTCACGCTCCTGGAAGCGCAGCACCTCGACGCGGTCGGTGCCGAGGAAGGTGACCGCCGCGCGCGCGTCCGGTTCGCCCAGCGCGGTGCGCAGCCTCGCCTCGACCAGGGGGAGAACATCAACCATGCGGTGAGCATAGAACTCGCCAGTAGCGGGTAAAGCGGCGCCTTGACACTCCTGGCGACTGTTACTCTTGCCCGGTGGTTCGGGGCAGCACGCAGAAGCGTCGCCATCAAGCTCCGACGCCGATGGAACTCCCCTACGGGGGACCGGCCGGAGGAGGTGGGGCTGCGGTGGACCGAAGTCGACCGTGCAGTACCACCCGATCTTCCGCCCGCTGACGTAGCCGCTCCCACTCGATCGGCCGCCACCTCTCGGGTTCGCGTCATCCCGCGTTCTTCCTTCGGAAGATCCCTTCGTTTCGTTTTGCCTGATCCGTCTGATCCGTCCGATCCGTATCAGTGACGAAGCGCGCCACCGCGACGGTGCGGTGCTCCCCGCTTTGTGGACGTGCCGAACCTCCGCAGTCAGGACGTCCCCATTCCGGGCAGTTCCAGCCGTCGTACCCGGCGTTCGTCGCTTGTCGCTCGCTTCACGAAGGAGCCCGCCATGTCGATGATCCGTGACCTGCGCGCCGCGGTCCGACCGTCCCGCGCCTCCCTGCGCAAGGACACCGCCTCCTACGACACCACCCGCGACCCCGGGACGCCGTCGGCGGTCGTCGACTGCGCCGTCTACCGCGACGGCTCCCGCGTCGCGACGGCCGCTCCGCTCACCCCGCACGAGGCGATGCGCCAGGTGCGCCGGGACGGCGGGTTCGTGTGGATCGGCCTGCACGAGCCCACCGAGGCCGAATTCTCCGGTATCGCGGGCGAGTTCGGGCTGCACCCGCTGGCCGTCGAGGACGCCGTCCAGGCCCACCAGCGGCCCAAGCTCGAACGCTACGACGACTCCCTGTTCACCGTCTTCAAGACCATCCACTACGTCGAGCACGACCGCCTCACCGCCAACAGCGAGGTCGTCGAGACCGGCGAGGTCATGTGCTTCACCGGACGGGACTTCTTCATCACCGTCAGGCACGGCGGCCAGGGCTCCCTGCGCGCCCTGCGCCACCGCCTCCAGGACGACCCCGAGCTGCTCGCCAAGGGCCCGTCGGCCGTGCTGCACGCCATCGCCGACCATGTCGTCGACGGTTACATCGCGGTCGCCGACGCCGTCCAGGACGACATCGACGAGGTGGAGACCGAGGTGTTCTCGCCCGGCCGCAGGGGCGGGGTGTCGCGCGGTGTCGACTCGGCGCGGATCTACCAGCTCAAGCGTGAGGTGCTGGAGTTCAAGCGGGCGGTGTCGCCGCTGCTGCGGCCGATGCAGCTGCTGTCCGAGCGGCCGATGCGGCTGGTCGACCCGGACATCCAGAAGTACTTCCGGGACGTCGCCGACCACCTCGCCCGGGTCCAGGAGCAGGTCATCGGCTTCGACGAGCTGCTCAACTCCATCCTCCAGGCCAACCTCGCCCAGGCGTCCGTCGCGCAGAACGAGGACATGCGGAAGATCACCTCCTGGGCCGCGATCGTCGCCGTCCCGACGATGGTGTGCGGGGTGTACGGCATGAACTTCAAGCACATGCCCGAGCTGGAGTGGCGTTTCGGCTACCCGATGGTCATGGGCGTGACGGTCTGCATCTGCCTCGGCATCCACCGCACCCTCAAGCGCAACGGCTGGCTGTGACGGCGCCTGAGTAGGCTGCCCCTCATGACACCTGCGCTGACTGGCGAGCTGCTGGACCGGGCCCTGGTCGAGGAGGCCACGAAGAAGTCCGGCCTCGTCTGGGTCGAGGGCTCCGCGGGCCCGGCGAGGCCGCTGTGGCACGTCTGGCACGAGGGCGCGCTCTGCCTGGTCGGCGACGGACCGGGCGAACAGCCGCTGCCCGCCCTGACCGACGGCGGCCGGGCCCTGGTGACCGCGCGCAGCAAGGACAAGGGCGGCCGGCTGGTGACGTGGGCGGCGACCGTCGTCGAAGTGGCGCCCGGCACCGAGGTCTGGGAGACGACGGTCGCCGAGCTGAAGGGCAAGCGCCTCAACGCGCCGGACGGCGAGGCGATGCCGGCCCGCTGGGCGCGCGAGTGCCGGGTGCTGCGCCTCGAACCGACGGGCGCGACGGCGCCGCTGCCCGACGGATCACTGGCCGGGCCGCCGCTGCCGTCGCCCGCGACCACCAGGGAGCCGGTCCCCGCCGGGCTGCCGCGGCTGCTGCTGAAGCGCGGACGGAAGCGGAAGGGCCGGCGCGGATAGCCGCCGGAGCGGCCGTCAGGACGTCGGCAGTTGCTTGCCGTAGTCCACGGTCTCGCTCTCGTCCGGTTCCTCGAGGGCGACGGACTTGCCCCAGGCCGAGAAGGTGAGGGTGCCCGCGCCGCCCGCGCGCTCCAGCCGCAGCGGGTACGGGCTGCCCTCGAGGGAGACGTCGAGGGTGCCGCCCGAGCCCTTGTCGCCGGTGACGCGGATGGTGCGGGTGCCCGACTGCTGGTGGTGGCCGTCGGTCGCCAGCGAGCCGTGCAGCGTGAGCAGCCCGTCGAGCAGGACGTCCTTCTCGGTGAAGCCGCTGAACTTCTTGTACGCCGGGTCGCCCTGCGGGACCTTGACGTACTTGCCTTCGAGCTTGCCCGCCGCGTCGGCGTCCCCGCCCTTGCCGTCCTCCGCGTGCCTCCAGAAGTCGGCGTCGGCCTTCACATAGAGGTGCTCGCCGACCCGCAGCAGCCCGAACGCGACGCCCTTCGA
Organism: Streptomyces griseoviridis; assembly: GCF_005222485.1. Taxonomy (NCBI): domain Bacteria; kingdom Bacillati; phylum Actinomycetota; class Actinomycetes; order Kitasatosporales; family Streptomycetaceae; genus Streptomyces; species Streptomyces griseoviridis. Next base: position 5,795,526 of record NZ_CP029078.1, on the reverse strand, counting down.
GGTGACCGAGCCGCTCGCGCCGTCCGCCGACAGGCGCATGTCGAGCCGGTAGGTGCGCCCGTTGGTGACGACGTCCCCGGCCAGCCGCACGGTGTCCGCGGCGTCGGCCGCGGCCCGCGTCTTGCGCTGGATCTGCTCGGCGGGCAGCTTCCCCACCCCGTTGGTACCCGCGTCGGGGTCCTCGCCGCACCCGGAGAGCAGCCCCGTCGCCGTCACGACCAGGGCGCAGACCGCGCCCGCGAGCGCGGTCCGGCGCGTACGGCCCAGGGAGATCGCAGACACAGGTGGTGCTGCCTTTCCGTCGAATGACCCAAGCGGCGTACGGCAGCGTACCGGGGGCGCACGCTCCCGGCGGACCCAGTCCTCGCCGAGCCCCACCTGCGCGGATCCGATCGGGACGGGCTAGCCTGAAGCCCATCCGAGCGGGCAATTCGGAAAAGAAGCGCAGCGCGCAACACCGTCGTGGGAGGAGGCGCGGGCATGGCAACGGGCGCCCCTTCCCGGGTCTTCGTCTCGCACCTCTCCGACATCGCCGTCTTCGACCCGAACGGCGACGCGGTCGGCCGGGTGCGGGACGTGGTCGTCGTGCTGCGCGTCGGCAACCGGCCGCCCCGGGTGCTCGGCCTGGTCGTCGAACTGACCAGCAGGCGCCGGATCTTCCTGCCCATGACCCGGGTCACCGGCGTCGAGTCGGGCCAGGTCATCTCCACCGGGGTGCTCAACGTCCGCCGGTTCGAGCAGCGGCCCACCGAGCGGCTGGTCTTCGGGGAACTCCTCGACCGGCGGGTCGTGCTCGCCGAGAGCGGCGAGGAGGTCACCGTCCTCGACCTGTCGGTGCGGCAACTGCCCGCCCGCAGGGACTGGGAGGTCGACCGGGTCTTCGTCCGCAAGGGCCGCAAGGGCGGCGCCTTCCGGCGGGCCAAGGGCGAGACGCTGACCGTCGAGTGGTCAGCCGTCAGCGGCTTCTCCCTCGACGAGCAGGGACAGGGCGCCGAGAACCTCCTCGCCACCTTCGAGAAGCTGCGCCCCGCCGACCTCGCCAACGTGCTGCACCACCTCTCCCCCAAGCGCCGCGCGGAGGTCGCCGCCGCCCTCGACGACGACCGGCTGGCGGACGTCCTGGAGGAGCTGCCCGAGGACGACCAGATCGAGATCCTCGGCAAGCTCAAGGAGGAGCGGGCCGCGGACGTCCTGGAGGCCATGGACCCGGACGACGCGGCCGACCTGCTGCGGGAGCTGCCCGAGGTGGACAAGGAGCGGCTGCTGAGCCTGATGCAGCCCTCCGACGCGGCCGACATGCGGCGGCTGATGTCGTACGAGGAGCGCACGGCGGGCGGTCTGATGACGACCGAGCCGATCGTGCTGCGCCCCGACGCCACCGTCGCCGACGCCCTGGCCCGGGTCCGCAACGCCGACCTCTCCCCCGCGCTCGCCGCCCAGGTCTACGTCTGCCGGCCGCCCGACGACACCCCGACCGGCAAGTACCTGGGCACCGTGCACTTCCAGCGGCTGCTGCGCGACCCCCCGTACACGCTGGTCAGCTCGATCCTCGACCAGGACCTCAAGCCCCTGGCGCCGGACGCGGCGCTGCCCGCCGTCGCCGGGTTCTTCGCCACCTACGACATGGTCGCGGCACCCGTCGTGGACGAGGCGGGGGCGCTGCTCGGCGCGGTGACCGTGGACGACGTCCTCGACCACATGCTGCCCGACGACTGGCGGGAGACCGAGTTCCACCTCGACGAGGACGACCCCGTCGACATCGCCGACGCCACTGACACAGCTGACCGCGCCGACAGCGCTGACACCGACGACGGCCGTCGCGGGGACGAGGACGAGGAACTGATCAAGGACCGGGAGCGGGACGGCCACGAGGACCGGGACCACGGCGAGGGGGCGGACGGCCATGGCTCCCGAGCGTGACAGCGGCCGCGAGCGCACCCCGACCGGGGCCACCGCCACCGCGCGCCCGCGCGCCCGCCTCGACCAGCCGCGCCCGCCCCGCCGCCGGCTGCTGCCCGAGTGGGACCCCGAGGCGTTCGGCATCATGTCGGAGCGGATCGCGCGGTTCCTGGGCACCGGGCGGTTCATCGTCTGGATGACGGTCGCGATCGTGGTGTGGGTGGTGTGGAACATCGCCGCACCGCGCGACCTGCGGTTCGACCAGTACCCGTTCATCTTCCTGACGCTGATGCTCTCCCTCCAGGCGTCCTACGCGGCCCCGCTGATCCTGCTCGCGCAGAACAGGCAGGACGACCGCGACCGGGTCAACCTGGAGCAGGACCGCAAGCAGAACGAGCGCTCGATCGCCGACACCGAGTACCTGACCCGGGAGATCGCCGCCCTGCGCATCGGCCTGGGCGAGGTGGCCACCAGGGACTGGATCCGCTCCGAGCTCCAGGACCTGGTGAGGGAGCTGGAGGAAGCGCGCGGCGGCGAGCGGGAACCCGTCGTATTCCCGGCGGACCGGTCGCGCGGGCGTGACACAGACGACCGCTGACCGACTGCCCTCGGGTGCCCCCCGGCGCCGTACCATCGTCCTTATGGCTACGGAAGACGCGGTGCGCGAAGCGCTGGCGACGGTGAACGACCCCGAGATCAACCGTCCCATCACCGACCTCGGGATGGTCAAATCGGTGGAGATCGGTGCGGACGGAGCGGTCGCGGTCGCCGTGTACCTGACGGTCTCCGGCTGCCCGATGCGGGACACCATCACCCAGCGCGTGACGGACGCGGTCGCCCGGGTCGAGGGGGTCACCCGGGTCGACGTCGAGCTGGACGTGATGAGCGACGAGCAGCGCAAGGAGCTGGCGAACGCGCTGCGCGGCGGGCAGGCCGAGCGCGAGGTGCCGTTCGCCAAACCGGGCAGCCTGACCCGCGTCTACGCGGTCGCCTCGGGCAAGGGCGGCGTCGGCAAGTCCTCGGTGACGGTGAACCTGGCGGCGGCGATGGCGGCCGACGGCCTCAAGGTGGGCGTGGTCGACGCAGACATCTACGGCCACAGCGTGCCGCGCATGCTGGGCGCCGACGGCAGTCCCACCCAGGTCGAGAACATGATCATGCCGCCGTCCGCGCACGGCGTGAAGGTCATCTCGATCGGCATGTTCACGCCGGGCAACGCACCGGTCGTCTGGCGCGGCCCGATGCTGCACCGGGCGCTCCAGCAGTTCCTGGCGGACGTGTACTGGGGCGACCTCGACGTCCTCCTGCTCGACCTGCCGCCCGGCACGGGTGACATCGCCATCTCGGTCGCCCAGCTGGTCCCGAACGCAGAGATCCTGGTCGTGACGACGCCCCAGCAGGCCGCCGCCGAGGTCGCCGAGCGGGCCGGCTCGATCGCCGTCCAGACCCATCAGAAGATCGTCGGCGTGGTCGAGAACATGTCGGGCCTGCCCTGCCCGCACTGCGACGAGATGGTCGACGTCTTCGGCACCGGCGGCGGCCAGCTGGTCGCCGACGGGCTCACCCGCACCACCGGCACCTCGGTCCCGGTGCTCGGCTCCATCCCGATCGACCTGCGGCTGCGCGAGGGCGGCGACGACGGCACCCCGGTCGTCCTGGCGGCCCCCGACTCCCCGGCGGGCGCGGCCCTGCGCGGCATCGCGGGCAAGCTCGGCGGCAGGCAGCGGGGGCTCGCGGGGCTGTCGCTGGGGATCACCCCCCGCAACAAGTTCTGACGGCGAACGGCACGCGCGTCCGGGGCGCCGTCGAGCGGCGCCCCGGGGTGCGGTCGTCTCGCTACGTGTAGGCGCCGAGGTCCTTGACCGCGGCGAAGCCGAGCCCGTACACGCTCATCCCGCGCCCGTACGCGCCCAGGTGGACGCCCGCCTCGGTGGACCCGGCGAGCACCCAGCCGAACTCGGACTCCCGGTAGTGGAACGGCGTCGGCACGCCGTCCACCGGCAGGGAGAGCGAGGACCAGTCGGCGCCTTCGAGGTCGTCGGCCAGCGCCCACGCCGTCTCGGTCTGCTGGTCGAGCCAGTCGTCGCGCAGGCTGTGGTCCATCTGCCCCGGCCAGGTGAAGGACAGCAGCCCCACCCCGGCCAGCCAGGCGGCCGACGAGACCGAGGTGGCCTCCAGCAGCCCGGTGCCGTCGGCGCTGCGCCGGGACGGGTGGGCGGCGATCGTCACGACGACCGCGAACTTCTCCTTGGAGTCGCCGCCCTGGGCCGCGAACTCGTTCTTCACGGACGGCTCGTCGCCGTGCCCGAGGGACCCGTGCTCGACGGCCCCGTCGGCTCCCGCGCCGACCTGCATCAGCCAGCGCGGCCCGCTGAACGCCTCGTCGAGGCCGTACCAGGAGAAGGGCGCCTCCAGATAACCGTCGACCGTGCGCCGGGCGGAGGGGGACGGACGTCCCCCCTGTCTGCCCTCCGCGGCCGACGCCTGCGCGACTGCACTACTCGTCGTCTCCATGCCCGGACGCCTCCTCGCTCTCGTCGGACCGGGGCGGCCCGCCCCCCTTCGGGCGCACTCGTCCGGTCCGCACAACAACTCGGCAGCATAGCCACCCCGCTGCGGACAGCAGGGAAGCCGCCCGGCGCGTGCCTCGCGCGGACGGCATGTTCAGGCCGTATGGCGGGCGTCCCTGCGTATGAAACGCGTCACGTGCGACGCGTCAGACCCATGGGGACGTCCGGATCAGGTGGCGTCCATGTCGAAGGGCGGGCGCTCGTCGCCCTCGGGCTTCTTGGTCATGTCGACGCGCCCGCCGGCGGACCCGGAGGGCGACGACGGCGAGGGTGACGGCGTGTCGGTGTCGCGGCTGTGCACCGCGTCCGTGACCTCGGCCATCTCCTTCTTCAGGTCGAAGCCGTTGCGGATCTCCTTGAGCCCCAGCTCGTCGTTGTCCAGCTGCTTGCGGATGAACGTCTTGGGGTTGAGGTCCTCGAACTCGAAGTCCTTGAACTCCGGCCCCAGTTCGGACCGTATGTCCTGCTTCGCGCTCTCGGAGAACTCGCGGATCTTGCGGATGGTCCGCGTGACGTCCTGAATGACCTTCGGGAGCTTGTCCGGACCGAAGATGAGCACGGCGAGGACGACAAGCGTCACCAGCTCGAGCGGTCCTATGTCATTGAACACCTGAAGCTCCTTGCGATGTCCTCGGTCCTCGGCCCTCTGTGGTCGTGCGGGTCTTCCGTGGTCCGGGCCGGATCCACGGTACCCGGCGATGCGGTGCGACCGGTACCGCCCCGAGGGGGCGGAATGCGGCCGTCCGGCGGCCTTTCCGCGGTGCGCGCCCGCGGGGGGCGGGTGCCGGACGTCTCCCTGTGAGGTTTCTGTCCCTCCCCGCGGTGCCGGCCGCCGCGGTGCCGGCCGCCGCGGTTCCGGCCGCCGCGGTGTCAGCCGCCGTGCGAGGAACCGAGCACCAGCGTGACGGTGCGTTCCTCGCCGTCGCGGACGACGGTCAGCACGAGGCGGTCGCCCGGACGGTGGGCACGGGTCTTGACGATGAGTTCCTCGCCGGTGTGGACGGCGCGGCCGTCGACCTCGGTGATCACGTCGCCCGGCTCGATGCCGGCCTCGGCACCCGGTCCTTCCCTGGTCACGGCCGCGTCGCCGTCGTTGCCGTGGGCGGCCACCCGGGCGCCGTCACCGCTGTAGTTCATGTCGAGGGTGACGCCGATGACCGGGTGGGTGGCGCGGCCGTTGTTGATCAGTTCCTCGGCGACCCGCTTGGCCTGGTTGACCGGTATGGCGAAGCCGAGCCCGATGGAACCGGACTGCCCGGTCTCCGCGTCGGCGCCGCTGTCCGCCGAGCGGATCGCGGAGTTGATGCCGATGACACGGGCCCGGGAGTCGAGGAGCGGGCCGCCGGAGTTGCCCGGGTTTATCGGGGCGTCGGTCTGGAGGGCGTCCACGTACGAGACGTCACCTGCCTGCCTCTGCGCGCCGGCCGTGATGGGCCGCTCCTTGGCGCTGATGATCCCGGAGGTGACCGTGCCCGCCAGGTCGAAGGGGGCGCCGATGGCCACCACCGGGTCGCCGACCTGGACGTTGTCGGAGTTTCCGAGCGGCAGCGGCTTCATCCCGCGCACCCCGCTCACCTTCACCACGGCGAGGTCGTAGCCGCTGTCCCGGCCGACGACGGTGGCCCTGGCGGTGTCGCCGCTGTTGAACGTCACCGAGATCCGCCCGGAGGAGCCGGCCGGTTCCACGACGTGGCTGTTGGTGAGGATGTGGCCGTGGTCGTCGAGCACGAAGCCGGTGCCGGTGCCCGACTCCTTGGAGCCGGACACGTGCAGGGTGACGACGCTGGGCAGGGCGCGGGCTGAGATCCCGGCGACGCTGTCCGGGTCGCGTCCCGCGGGTTCCTTCGCGGCTTGCGGCAGCACGATGTCGCCGAGTCCGCCGTTGCGCTCCAGCCAGGTCCCGACGATCCCGCCGCCGAGCCCGGAGACGAGCGCGAGCACGACGGCCCCGCCGACCAGGGCCCGCCGCACCCGGCGCCGCCGCTGCCCGGTGCTCTCGACGCCCTCACCGCTCTGCTGGAACGCCATCCCGGAGGATCCGGAGGCGCCGCCCCGTGCCCAGGGGTCGTAGTTGCGCCAGGGGTCGGCGCCGTCGGCGGGGGACACGGAGGCGGGGGCGGGCGACGGGGTCCCGGAGGCGACGGCGCCTTCCTCGACCGGGGCCGGGGCGGGCGTCGGGACGCCGGCCGGCGGGTCCGCGGGGGGCCGCGGGGCCGTCGCCGGGTGCTGGAACGGCGGGGCGGAGGCCCAGGGGCCCGGCTGACCGTAGGGCGGGGTGCTGTAGGGGTCAGGGTCGTGCAGCGGCGCGGAATGCCCGGAGGAGGCCACGGGAGGGGCCTGCGGGGCCGGTGGGGGCGGGGCCGGGACGGAGGCGGCGGGCTGCTCGGCGGCGGGGACGGCCGGGGACGCTGTGGCCGAGGCGGCCAGTGTGTCCGGGGTGGTCACTGTGTCCGGGGTGGTCACGGTGTCCGCGGTGGCCGAGCCTGCCGATGCCGAGGCCGGGCCTGCCGCTGAATCTGTTGACGCCATGGCCGAGCCCGCCGACGCCCCGGTGACCGACAGCTCCCGGCCGCCGGCGGTCTCTGCGGTCGGGGGTGTCTCGGGTCGTCTCAGGACGAAGTCGCCGTCCGCCGTGGCCGGTTCCGGCACGGCGGGGGTGGCGGGACCTCCCGATCCGTCCGGCCCGGCCCCTACGGCGTCCCCGTCCGTCCGGGTCGCGCCCCGCTCGGTGGGTTTCCCCTCGTTCATGTTCTCCCCACAGCTGACCGCGACACGGCACCTCGACGGTGGTCGCGGTACGTCGATTCCGCGCCCGGCTGCCTGCCGTGGTCGCGGCCCACCCCGGATTCAACCAGGTTCAGCGGGCGGTGCGGGGCAGCTCGGACGCGGTCGGCGACGACGTCGTGTCGGGGACGACCGGCACATCGGGCGCCGCGGACCACGCGGTGAGGGCCAGCGGCGGGACGGCGGACAACGGCCGTATCAGCGGGGACATGACGGCCGCGCCGGCGAGGACCGGCGTGGTCAGCGAGTGCGGTGCCTGCGGCTGGCGCGCGGGCGCGGGCACCCCGGGCAGCAGCGGAGCGGAGACCGTGGTCGGGGCGACCGCGATGTCACCGAGGACCCGCTGGCCCTGGGCGAGCAGCGGGTTGACGCCCCGGCGGCGCTGGCCGTCGGGGTTGGTCGCGGCTCCGGTCGCCGGGGTGCGCATCGGCGTGACGTTGCTGCCCGCGCCGCGCGCGTCCGTGTCGGTCGGGGCGCCGGTCGTGACACCGCCGAGGGCGATGGCCGCGAGGGACACCGCGCCGGCGGCGACGAACGCGAAGCGCAGCCCGCGCGAGGACGAGCGGTCGGCGTCGTGCCTGCTGACGTCGTGGACGCGGAAGCCGCGCCCCGGGGCGGGTTCGGGCGGGTGCGGGCGCGCGGGGAGGTAGCCGAAGGCGAACCGCTCACCGCGCTTGGGGCCGAAGCCCCCGAGCCCGCCCGTGGCGGGGAAGACGCCCGAGGGCGCCAAGGGCTCCTGGGCGGCGGTCAGCCCGTCGCCGAATCCTCTTCCGAACGGCGATCCACCGCCGTCCGGGTCCACCGCGTACCGCGCGTCTCCCGCGTCGCCTCCTCCCGGTAGCCCCTGGAGGCGGGCGAGGAAGCTCTCGGAGGGCGGCGGGGGTGCCGCCTGCGCGAAGACACTCTTCAGACGGCGCTGGGCGTCGGCCTCGACCCGGCACCTGGCGCAGGTGGCCAGGTGGGCGAGGACACGCTCGCGCGTCTCATGGCCGAGCTCTCCGTCCACCAGGGCGGAGAGTCGGTCTCCCAGATGCTGCTCGGACAGGCGCCGCTCGGCGGGGCTGGGTCGTGTTCCACTCACGCGGTCGCGCCCCCTCCCCCCAGAGCGGGCACCCGCGCCATGAATCCGCGCCGCTCGGCCGCGCGGGCCTCGGGCGAACGGTGGGCGAGGGCCTTGCGGAGCTGCGAGCGGCCCCGGTGGATCCGGGACCGCACGGTGCCGAGCTTGACCCCGAGGGTCGCGGCGATCTCCTCGTACGACAGCCCTTCGATGTCGCACAGGACGACCGCGGCGCGGAACTCGGGCGCCAGGGTGTCGAGGGCCTGCTGGACGTCCGCGTCGAAGTGGGCGTCGTTGAAGACCTGCTGCGGGGACGGGTCGCGGCTGGGCAGCCGCTCGGCCGCGTCCTCGCCGAGGGCGTCGAAGCGGATGCGCTGCTTGCGGCGGACCATGTCGAGGAACAGGTTCGTCGTGATGCGGTGCAGCCAGCCCTCGAAGGTGCCGGGCGTGTAGGTCGACAGAGAGCGGAAGACGCGGACGAAGACCTCCTGCGTGAGGTCCTCGGCGTCGTGCTGGTTGCCGGTGAGGCGGTACGCGAGGCGGTAGACGCGACCGCTGTGGGTGCTGACGATCTCCTCCCAGGTGGGCGGAGTCCACGCCTGCCCGTCCGCGTCGGTGGTGAAAGTCGCGGTCTGGGACTGGTCAGCGGCGTGGCTGTGGTCAGCAGCGGTGTCGTTCACGGATTTCGGCCTGCCCGCCGATCCGAGAAAGCGCCGCAGCACTCCTCCCCGATCCACAGGCGCGGCCGCACCTCCCCTGTCGGCTCTGGTGGTGTCCAGTGGAGCCCCTACCATAGCCACCTCGCCCGTTAGCTCCGGATAAGCGGTTTTACGAGAATTTGATCTGGCCTGCCGGGGGTCGAACCCCCACGTCGGCGGGGGTGCGGACCCCCGCTTGCCGTCGTGATCCAACCGTGTCCCCCCGGTGTCGTCCGCCACTCTCTAAACGCCCGGTCCCATCTGCGGGTTCCCGGCCCCAACGGATACAGTCACGCCCAGGCAACCATGGGGACAGGAGAGGGTCATTACCGGCAACCGGCAGACGAGCTGGGCGTTCGCCGACGCCTATGTCGCCGAGGGCGACGCGCTGCTCTGGGCCCGGGAGCGGGCCCGCGACGCCGGGCTGCGCTCGGTGTCGCCCGGCGCGGGCGCCGCGCTGGGACTGCTGGCCGCCTCGGTGGACGCGAAGGCGGTCGCCGAGATCGGCACCGGCACCGGCGTCTCCGGCATCCACCTGCTGCACGGGATGCGCCCCGACGGCGTGCTGACCACCGTCGACCCCGAGCCCGAGCACCAGCAGTTCGCCCGCCAGGCCTTCCGGGCCTCCGGGTACGCGAGCAACCGCGCCCGCTTCATCCCGGGCCGCGCCCTCGACGTCCTGCCCCGCCTCGCGGACTCCGGCTACGACCTCGTCTTCTGCGACGGCGACCGGCAGGAGGTGATGGAGTACCTCGCTGAATCGTTGCGGCTGCTGCGCCCCGGTGGCCTGGTCGTCTTCGAGGGCACCTTCGCCAACGGCCGCACGGTGGACTCCGGTCCGCAGCCCACCGAGGTGCTGCGGCTGCGGGAGCTGCTGCGGGCGGTGCGGGAGAGTCCGGAGCTGCTGCCGTCGCTGCTGCCGGTGGGCGACGGGCTGCTGTGCGCGGTCAAGCGGGGCAGCCGCGAGGGGTGAACGCAGCGGCCCCGGCATCGAGGACGATGCCGGGGCGCTGAAGGGGTACGGTCGCGCTCCCGCGTCAGCCGACGACCTTCTTGAGGGCGTCGCCCAGCGCGTCAGCCTCGTCCGGGGTCAGCTCGACGACGAGCCGACCGCCGCCTTCGAGCGGAACGCGCATGACGATGCCCCGCCCCTCCTTGGTCACCTCGAGCGGGCCATCGCCCGTTCGCGGCTTCATGGCCGCCATGCTCGTTCCCCTTCCTGAAACCAGCTCACTCACAGCCGACAAGCCCATGGGCGGGCACGCGCGCTCCAAGGCGTGGGACACGCGACACCGGCATCGAACACATTGCTTCCAGGCCATTATCCCGCATCGCAGGACCCGATGACCAACATCGGTCGGCATCGCTTGCGCAACGCGCGCGAGCAAAACCACTCAATTCGGCGATGTGACTGCGATACTTCGCGCCCGCACCGACCTCGCCGCGGCTTCTGGACGACGTTTTTCTTTGACGCAGGTCACACGTCCGGTCCGGCCCGCGGGCGGTGATCTCCGCCATGCTGTCTGCCACGAGGGCGTACCGGCCGGTACGCCGCGACCGCGACCGCCGAGGGGATCCACCATGGCCGACACCGTGCTCTACGAAGTGCGCGACTCTCTCGCGACGATCACGCTGAACCGCCCCGAGGCGATGAACGCGCTGAACACCGAGGCGAAGGTGGCGCTGCGCGGGGCGGTCGAGGAGGCGGCGGGCGACGACGCGGTGCGGGCCGTGCTGCTCACCGCGGCCGGTGACCGTGCCTTCTGCGTGGGGCAGGACCTGAAGGAGCACATCGGGCTGCTGGCCGCCGACCGGGAGAGCGGTTCGGGGCGGACCATGAGCACCGTCCGCGAGCACTACAACCCGATCGTGCGGGCGCTCGCGGGGATGGGGAAGCCGGTGGTGGCGGGCGTGAACGGGGTCGCCGCCGGGGCCGGGTTCGGGTTCGCGCTCGCGGCTGACTTCCGGGTGGTGGCGGACACGGCCGCGTTCAACACGTCGTTCGCCGGGGTCGCGCTGACCGCGGACTCCGGGGTCTCCTGGACGCTGCCCCGGGTGGTGGGCCCGGGGCGCGCCACCGATCTGCTGCTGTTCCCGCGCGGCGTCAAGGCGGCGGAGGCCCTCGACCTCGGCATCGCCAACCGGGTGGTGCCCGCGGCCGAGCTGCGGGCCGAGGCGGAGAAGGCGGCGCGGGCGCTGGCCGAGGGGCCGACGGTGGCCTACCGGGCGCTCAAGGAGTCGGTGGCGTACGGGCTGACGCACTCCCTGACCGAGACGCTGGAGAAGGAGGACGAGCTCCAGACGCTGGCCGGGGTGTCCGAGGACCACGCGATCGCGGTGGCCGCCTTCGTCAACAAGGAGCGGCCCGCCTACCTGGGCAGGTGAGCGGGGCGGTGGCGCCCGTCAGCGGGCGCCGCGGCTCACGCAGTCCTGGAGGTGGTCGTCGACGAGGCCGCAGGCCTGCATCAGCGCGTACGCCGTCGTCGGTCCGACGAACCGCAGGCCGCGCTTCTTGAGGGCCTTGGAGAGCGCCGTCGACTCCGGGGTGACGGCGGGGACGTCGGAGAGGGTTCTGGGGGCCGGGCGTGTCGCGGGGTCGGGGGCGTGCGACCAGATCAGGGTGTCGAGGTCGCCCGGCGTCCAGTCGGCGAGCACGCGCGCGTTGGCCATCGTCGCGTCGACCTTGGCGCGGTTGCGGATGATGCCGGGGTCCGCGAGGAGGCGTGCGCGGTCGTCGTCGGTGAAGGCGGCCACCGCGGCGATCGTGAAGTCGGCGAAGGCGGCGCGGAAGCCGGCTCTGCGGCGCAGGATGGTGATCCAGGACAGGCCCGACTGGAAGGCCTCCAGGCTGAGGCGTTCGAAGAGGGCGTCGTCGCCGTGGACCGGGCGGCCCCACTCCTCGTCGTGGTACGTCACGTAGTCCGCGGTGGAGAGCGCCCAGGGGCAGCGCAGCGCGCCGTCCGCCCCGGCGAGCGCGGTGCCCTCGGTCACTGGGGCTCCCCGGGGACCGGCTTCTGAACCGAGACGTGACCGTGGTGGTCCTCGGGCGCCGCGGGGCCGGCGGCGCGGGGGCCGGCGAGAGCGGTCTCCAGGTCGGCGATGCGGGCGTCGCGCTCGGCCAGTTCGGCGGCGAGGCGGTTGAGGGCGTCGTCGACGTCCTCCATCCGGTAGCCGCGGACGGCGAGCGGGAAGCGGAGGGCGTCCACGTCGGTGCGGGCGACCGGACGGTCCTCGGGCAGGGCGTCCCGGAGCCGCTCGGGCGCGGCCTCCGGCAGCGGTCCTTCGCCCTCGCCCCCGCCCACCACGGCCAGTGTCACCGCGCCGACCACCACGGCCAGGGCGACGACCAGGAACAAGAACATAACCATCGCTGTGGTCCCCACGCTCGATGTCCGCAAGCTGAATGTGTCAGGGTCCGATCGTGCCATGCGGGTCGGACAGTTAGGGTCGCAGGCGGCCTCAAGGGGGCCGACGACGAGGAACCACGAGGAAGGTCACAGCGGATGCTCAGGCTGGGCAGGCAGGTGTTCGAGGCGCACGAGCCGGTGATCATGGCGATCGTGAACCGCACCCCGGACTCCTTCTACGACCAGGGGGCGACCTTCCGTGACGAGCCCGCCCTCGCGCGCGTGGAGCAGGCGGTGGCGGAGGGCGCGGCGATCGTCGACATCGGCGGCGTCAAGGCCGGGCCGGGCGAGGAGGTCGGCGCCGAGGAGGAGGCGCGGCGCACGGTCGGTTTCGTGGCCGAGGTGCGGCGCCGCTTCCCCGATGTCGTGATCAGCGTGGACACCTGGCGGGCCGAGGTCGGCGAGGCGGTCTGCGCGGCCGGCGCCGATCTGCTGAACGACGCCTGGGGCGGCGTCGATCCCGGGCTCGCCGAGGTCGCCGCGCGGTACGGCGCGGGGCTGGTGTGCACGCACGCGGGCGGCGCCGAGCCGCGCACCCGGCCGCACCGGGTGGCGTACGACGACGTGATGGCCGACGTGCTGCGGGTGACGGAGGGGCTCGCGGAGCGGGCGGCCGGGCTCGGCGTGCCCCGGGAGTCGATCCTGATCGACCCCGGGCACGACTTCGGCAAGAGCACCCGGCACAGCCTGGAGGCGACCCGGCGGCTGCCGGAGATGGTGGCGACCGGCTGGCCGGTGCTGGTGTCGCTGTCGAACAAGGACTTCGTCGGCGAGACCCTGGACCGCCCGGTGAAGGAGCGGCTGATCGGGACGCTGGCGACCACCGCGGTGTCGGCGTGGCTCGGCGCCCAGGTGTACCGGGTGCACGAGGTCGCCGAGACCCGCCAGGTGCTGGACATGGTCGCGTCGATCGCGGGCCACCGCCCACCGGCGGTGGCCCGACGAGGACTCGCCTAGACCGTGCGGGTCAGCTGACCGTGCGGGTCAGCGGCCGGTCTCCTTCGAGACCAGGGCGACCGCCTCGTCCACGTCGTCGGTGAGGTGGAAGAGGAGCAGGTCCTTCTCCGACGCCTTGCCCTGGGCGATCAGGGTGTGGCGCAGCCAGTCGACCAGGCCGCCCCAGTACTCCGTGCCGAACAGCACGATCGGGAAGCGGGTGACCTTCTGGGTCTGCACCAGGGTGAGCGCCTCGAAGAGTTCGTCGAGGGTGCCGAGCCCGCCGGGCAGGACGACGAAGCCCTGCGCGTACTTGACGAACATCATCTTCCGGACGAAGAAGTAACGGAAGTTGAGGCCGATGTCGACGTACGGGTTGAGCCCCTGCTCGAAGGGCAGCTCGATGCCGAGGCCGACGGAGACGCCCTTGGCCTCGAGCGCGCCCTTGTTGGCGGCCTCCATCGCGCCGGGTCCGCCGCCGGTGATGACGGCCCATCCGGCGTCGACGAGTCCGCGCCCGAGCCGTACGCCCGCCTCGTACTCCGGTGAGTCGACGGCCGTCCGCGCGGAGCCGAACACGCTGATCGCCGGGGGGAGTTCGGCGAGGGTGCCGAAGCCCTCGATGAACTCCGACTGGATGCGCAGCACCCGCCAGGGGTCGGTGTGCACCCAGTCCGACGGGCCGCCGGCGTCCAGCAGCCGCTGGTCGGTCGTGCTCGCCGTGACCTGGTCCCGCCTCCGGAGGACTGGTCCCAGGCGCTGCTCCTCCGGCGGCTGCTTCTTGCCCTCCGGGTTCCCGGTAGCCATATGCGCTCCCTCCACTTGCGGGTGTTCACCTCAGCGTAGATCCACGCCGGTTACGGAGGGGGGACGTGCGCATGTCCACCCTCGAAGAGGTGTCACGCGGACAGCCACGCCCGCAGCCGTTCCTCACCGGCGAGGATCTTCGCGGTGTCGACGCGTTCGTCCCGCTTGTGCGCCAAGTGCGGGTTCCCCGGGCCGTAGTTGACGGCCGGGATGCCGAGCGCGGAGAACCGGGAGACGTCCGTCCAGCCGTACTTGGGCCGCGGGGTGCCGCCGACCGCCTCGATGAAGGCGGCCGCGGCCGGGTGGGAGAGGCCGGGCAGCGCGCCGCCGCTGTGGTCGTCGACGACGAACTCCTCGACCCCGCAGTCCGCGAACACCTCGTGGACGTGGGCGAGCGCCTCGGCCTCCGTACGGTCGGGCGCGTAGCGGAAGTTGACGGTGACGACGCACTCGTCGGGGATGACGTTCCCGGCGACGCCGCCTGAGATGCCGACCGCGTTCAGGCCCTCGCGGTACTCCAGGCCGTCGATGACCGGGTAGCGGGGTTCGTAGGCGGCGAGCCTGGCGAGGATCGGCGCGGCGGCGTGGATGGCGTTGGCGCCCATCCAGGAGCGCGCCGAGTGGGCCCGTTCGCCCGCCGTCCTGAGCAGCACCCGCAGGGTGCCCTGGCAGCCGCCCTCGACCTCGCCGTCGGACGGTTCGAGCAGGACCGCGAAGTCGCCCTCCAGCCAGTCCGGGTGGGCCTCGGCGATGTGCCGCAGGCCGTTGAGGTGGGCGGCGACCTCCTCGTTGTCGTAGAAGACGAAGGTGAGGTCGCGGGCGGGCGCGGGGACGGTCGCGGCGATCCGCAGCTGGACGGCGACGCCCGCCTTCATGTCGCAGGTGCCGCAGCCCCAGAGGACGCCGTCCTCGTCGAGGCGGGAGGGGACGTTGTCCGCGATGGGCACGGTGTCGATGTGGCCGGCCAGGATGACGCGTTCGGCGCGGCCGAGCCGGGTGCGGGCGACCACGTTGTTGCCGTACCGGTCGACCGTCAGGTGCGGCAGCGCCCGCAGGGCCTGCTCGATCGCGTCGGCGAGGGGCTTCTCGGTGCCGCTCTCGGAGCGGAAGTCGACGAGTCGCGCGGTCAGCCGGGCGGCGTCCAGCGAGAGGTCAAGTGGGGTGTCGGCCATGGGGCCGACCCTAACGCGCGGGAGTGTGAACGTTCGGTGCGCACCCGGTGCGAACACCATAGAGACCTCCGCTACCTTGTACGCGTGTCAGAGCCGTCCCCCCACTCCCCCAAGCGCCGTGGCCGCCTTCTGCGGGCCGCGGGCGCCCTCGTGGTCCTGCTGGCCGTCGCCGCCTACATGGCGGTGCAGTACGTGACGGGCGGCCGCGGCGGGCCCGGCTGCGAGGTCGTCGCGGGCGACGCCGAGGGCGACGGGACGACGTACGAGTTCACGCCGGAGCAGGCGGTGAACGCGGCGACGATCGCCGCCGTCGGCACCGGGCGCGGCATGCCCGAGCGCGCGGTGACGATCGCGCTGGCGACGGCGCTCCAGGAGTCGGCGCTGCGCAACATCGCGCACGGCGACCGGGATTCGCTCGGCCTGTTCCAGCAGCGGCCGTCGCAGGGCTGGGGCACCGCGAAGGAGATCATGGACCCGACGTACGCGGCGGGCGAGTTCTACCGGCACCTCGCGAAGGTCGACGACTACGCCGAGCTGCCGCTGACGGTCGCCGCGCAGCGCGTGCAGCGCAGCGGTTTCCCCGAGGCGTACGCCAAGCACGAGCCGGACGCCGCGCTGCTCGCCGCCGCCCTCACCGGGAACGCGGCCGCCACCCTCTCCTGCACCGGCACGCCCGCGCCCGTCGCCTCGGTGGACCCGACGGCCGGCGAGACGCAGGGCCCCGACGCGGTACGGGCCGCGCTGGCGCGGGACTTCGGGCGGGACGCGCTCCAGCCGGTCGGCGCCGAGGTGGGCACGGCGGCGGAGCCGTCGGCCGCCCCCTCGCAGAGCACCGGGGGCAGTCGCGTCCTCACCCTGCCGGTGACCGCGGGTTCGAGCCCGGCGAAGGGCCGCACGGACCGGCAGCGCGGCTGGCAGCTCGCGCAGTGGGCAGTGGCCAACGCCTCGGCGCTGCGCATCGAGCGGGTCGTCTACGGCGGGCGCGAGTGGACCGCGGGGAACGTCGACTCGCGGTGGCGGACGGTGCGCGGGGCGGGGACGGGCGGGACCGGCGGGACCGCCGGGGCTGCGGACACGGTCCGGATCGTCACGGCGCGTCCGTAGCCGTAGCCGTGGCCGTGGCCGTGCGCGTCGCTGTTGCCGCGCGGCCGTGACCCGCACTCGCTCAGCCCCGCAAACCCGCAGTCCCGCAGTCCCGCGAGTGCGACCCCGCCCCAGCCCCCGCCCCGGCACCTGCGCAGGAGTGCGGGGTGTCACCCGCACGGGTACCGCGGGTGCCGTTCCCCGTGTGAGGTGCGCAGGTTTTCGCGCCGTCACCCCCGAGAGGGCCACAGCCCTTGGGAACAAAGGGCTGCGGCCATTCGGCACACTGTCGGACCGGGCACCTTTTGCCCGACTTCATCCGCAGGCGATTATGCGACGCATTGCCAACTCTTTACGTCGGGCCGCCGCAACCTTCGCGGCCTTCGAGCGGTAGTCACTCCGTCCGGACCGCACCGGTCAACTGCCCGGCACGGCCGGACGATTCCGTGTTCTCTCCCGTCGAAGGAGCATCATGTCCCTCCCCCTGACCCGCCGGATCGCCCGTGCCGCGCTGCTCGTCGCAGCGGGAGCGGCTGCCGGGGTCGGTGTGGCCGGCTCCGCCAGCGCTGCCCCCCAGCTGCCCGCCACCCCGAACCTCGGCGGCCTGACCGCGCTGGACGGCGCGAGCGTCGGCAACACCGTGGACGGCGTGTCGCAGAAGGCCACCGGCGTCGCGGCCGACACCGGCAGCAAGGCCGTCAAGCAGGCCGTGCCCGCGGCGGGCAAGACCGGCGGCGCGGTCGCCAAGCAGGCCACCCCGGCCGCGCAGAAGGCCGCCGGGAGCGCGGCGGGCTCCGCCGGGGAGATCCTCGGTGACACCGCGAAGACGGCCACCAAGGGCGGGCTGCCGACGGACGCGCTCGGCGGCGGCCTGCCGTCGGCGCAGACGCTGCCGCTGAAGGGCCTCCCGCTGGGCGGCTGATCCTCCACCGCACGCGCCGAAGGGGCCCGGGAGCTGTCTCCCGGGCCCCTTCGGCCTGTCGTCGTGGCTCGTCGACGCGGCTACAGCCGGGCCACCGCCGCCGCCACCCGCTCGTCGCTCGCCGTCAGGGCGACCCGGACGAAGCGCTCGCCCGCGGTGCCGTAGAAGTCGCCGGGCGCCACCAGGATGCCCAGCTCGGCCAGGTGCGCCACGGTCTCCCAGCAGGACTCGCCGCGGGTCGCCCACAGGTAGAGGCTGGCCTCGCTGTGCTCGATGCGGAAGCCGTGCCGCACGAGCGCCGCGCGCAGCGCCGTGCGCCGGGCCGCGTACCGCTCCCGCTGCTCACGGACGTGCTCGTCGTCGCCGAGGGCCGCCACCACGGCCGCCTGGGTCGGCGCGGAGGTCATCATGCCGCCGTGCTTGCGGATCTCCAGGAGCGGGCCGAGCACGGCCGGGTCGCCCGCCAGGAACGCGGCGCGGTAGCCGGCCAGGTTGGAGCGCTTGGAGAGCGAGTGGACCGCGACGAGACCGTCGAAGGAGCCGCCGTTGACGTCCGGGTGCAGCACCGAGACCGGGTCGGCCTCCCAGCCCAGCTCGATGTAGCACTCGTCGGAGAAGACCAGGACGTCGTGGGCGCGGGCCCAGGCCACGATCCGGGTCAGTTCGTCCTTGCCGAGGACCTTGCCGGTCGGGTTGGAGGGCGAGTTGAGCCAGAGCAGCTTCAGGCCCGCCGGGTCGAGCTCGGTCGGGTCGTCGTAGACCTCGTGGCCGGCGCGCGCCAGCCGGGCGCCGACCTCGTAGGTCGGGTAGGCGAGGCGCGGGTACGCGACCCGGTCGCCGGGGCCGAGGCCGAGCTGCGTGGGCAGCCAGGCGACCAGTTCCTTGGAGCCGACGATCGGCAGCACGTGCCGGTGGGTGACGCCGCGGGCGCCGAGCCTGCGCTCGACCCAGCCGGTGAGCGCGTCGCGCAGCGCCGGGGTGCCCCAGACCGTCGGATAGCCGGGTGAGTCGGCCGCGTCGATCAGCGCCTTCTGGATCAGCTCGGGCACCGGGTCGACCGGGGTGCCGACGGAGAGGTCGACGATGCCGTCCGGATGGGCGGTCGCCGTCTTCTTGTACGGCTCCAGCCTGTCCCAGGGGAAGGTCGGAAGGCGGTCGGAGACTGCGGACACGGCTCTGGCTCACTTTCTCGCGCAGCGGCTCGCGGCGGCTGCGCGGCGGGACGGCAAACGCCTCGGTCCCGTACGGCGGGCGTACGGGACCGAGGCGACGCACGGTGCGGGCGGAGGCTACTCGGCCTGCGGCGGGAGACCCGCCACGAAGGGGTGGTCGCGCTCGATCAGACCCAGTTTGCTGGCGCCGCCGGGAGAACCCAGCTCGTCGAAGAACTCGACGTTCGCCTTGTAGTAGTCCTTCCACTCCTCCGGCACGTCGTCCTCGTAGAAGATCGCCTCGACCGGGCAGACCGGCTCACAGGCACCACAGTCGACGCATTCGTCCGGGTGGATGTACAAGGACCTGGAGCCCTCGTAGATGCAGTCGACCGGGCACTCCTCGATGCACGCCTTGTCCTTGACGTCGACACAAGGCTGCGCGATGACGTAGGTCACGCTGTCGTTCCTCCTCGATAGGGCGCTGGCGGGCCTCCACAGGCTCCGCCGCCTGGCGCGCACAAACGCGGCGTCGTCGATGCCCACCTCTAGTATCTCCGTTCTTGGGCACGATCCGAACAGGAGGGGTGGACCGACCTGTGGAAATATCTGCCGCCGGACGTCTCGAGGTCCGCATCACCGCTGCTGACGTGGGAAAACGCGTCTCCGTGCGGTGTCTGACCGAACCCGGCGCGGCGCGGGAGAAGTTCACCGACACGGTGGGCGTTCTCACATCATGGGACGACGACGTGCTGCTGATCACACAGAAGAGCGGTGTGAGCGTCCGGATCGCGGTGCCGTCCCTGGTCGCCGGGAAGGTCGTACCGGCCGCGCCGGCCCGCAGACGCGGGCCCGCCGCCACCTACCGGGAACTCGCGCGGGTCTCCTCGCGCGCGTGGCGCCCGGTGGAGAGCGAGCGGCTCGGCGGGTGGGAGCTGCGCGCCGCCGCCGGCTTCACCCGCCGGGCCAACTCGGTGCTGCCGCTCGGCGATCCCGGGCTGCCCCTGGACGAGGCGCTGGCCGCGGTACGGCGGTGGTACGCGCGACGGGGGCTGCCCGCGTACGTGCAGACCGCGACCGGCGCCGAGGGCACCCAGGAGGCGCTCTGCGCGGAGCTGGAGCGGCGCGGCTGGGCGCGTGAGGTGAGCGCCGAGCTGTGGACGGGCGCGCTGGCGCCGGTCGCCGACCGGGCCGGGTCCGCCGGGGTGGAGCTGTCCCGCACGGCCGACGCGGCCTGGCTGGCCCGCTACCAGCGCAAGGGCGTCGGCGAGGTGGCCCTGAGGGTGCTGGGCAGCGGGCCCTCGGTCTGGTTCGCGACGGTGCCGGGCGAGGAAGCGTCCGGCCAGGACGTGCCCGGTGCGCCGGCCGCGATCGGGCGGTGCGTGGTGGACGGCAGGTGGGCCTCGTTCGCCGCCGTCGAGGTGGCGCCCGAGCGGCGCAGGCAGGGGCTCGCGGGCGCCGTCATGGCGGCGCTGGCCGGGCGGGCCCTGGACGAGGGCGCCTCGGCCGCCTGGCTCCAGGTCGAGACCGACAACGCCGGCGCGCGCGCCCTGTACGCCGGGATGGGCTTCGCCGCGCACCACGCCTACCACCACTACCGGGAACCGGACGGCGACGGGACAGGACCGGCGTGACACCGCACGGACGACGCGGCAGGACCCCGCGCTCCCCGCAGCCGCCCCCGCCCGAGCGGGCCGCCGAGGTGCGGCGGCTCTTCGCCGAGGAGGCGCGCTCCGAGCGGCCCGACCTGGCCGCGCTCTGCCTGCTGGTGGGCGCGGCGGCGGACGGCGCCCTGGACGACACGGGCATCGACGCCGCGCAGATGGAGCTGGACCGGCTGGCCGGGCGGCTGCCGTTCCGGCCCGGCGGGCCCGAGGCGTGGGCGCGGGCGGTGGGCCGGGTGCTGGGCGCGGGTGAGGGGTTCGGCGGCGCCCCCGCCGACTACCGGCGCCTCGAGTCGTCGCTCCTGCACGAGGTGCTGCGGCGGCGGCGCGGGCTGCCGATCCTGCTCTCCGTGGTGTGGCTCGAGGTCGCCAGGCGGGCCGGGGCCCCGGTGTACGGGGTCGCGCTGCCCGGTCACTTCGTGGTCGGGTTCGGCCCGCCCGACGAGCAGGTGCTCGCCGATCCGTTCGACGGTGGACGGGTGCTCGCCGGGGGCGACGCGCGGGCGTTGGTGGCCGGGGCCGCGGGGGCGCCTCTCGAACCGTCGATGCTCGCTCCGGCCGAGCCGCTCGAGGTCGTCGCGCGGATCCTCAACAACGTGCGGGCGTGGTCGGCGGCCAGGCCCGAACGGTCGGAGGTGGGGCTGTGGGCCGTCGACCTCGGCCTGCTGCTGCCGTCCCATCCGGCCCGACTGCGCTACGAGCGCGCCCAGTTGCTGGTGGGCCGGGGCGAGTTCACGGACGGGGCACGCGAGTTGGAGGCGTACGCGGACGTGGTGGCGGCGGTGGACGACGCGACGGCCGAACGGGTGCGCGGGGAGGCCCGGTTGGCGCGGGCGATGCTCAACTGACGCTGTCCGGACGGTTATCCGGGCCGCTCCGGTCGGCCGTGGCCGCTACAGCCAGCCCTTCTGCCGGGCGATGCTGACCGCCTCCGCGCGGTTGCGGACCGCCAGTTTCTGGATCGCCGTCGAGAGGTAGTTGCGGACCGTGCCCTGGGAGAGGTGCAGGGCGGAGGCCAGTTCGGCGTTGGTGGCGCCGTCCGCCGCCGCGCGCAGCACCTCGCGCTCGCGGTCGGTGAGCGGGTTGGCGCCCTCCGCGAGGGCCGCCGCCGCGAGCGTGGGGTCGATGACGCGTTCGCCCGCGAGCACCTTCCTTACCGCGTCGGCGAGTTGGGCGGCCGGGGCGTCCTTGACGAGGAAGGCGTCGGCGCCCGCCTCCATGGCGCTGCGCAGATAGCCGGGGCGGCCGAAGGTGGTCAGCACGACCAGTTTCACGCCGGGCAGCTCGCGGTGCAGCTGTCCGGCGGCCTCGATGCCGGTGGCGCCGGGCATCTCGATGTCGAGGAGGGCGACGTCGACGTCGTGGGCGCGGGCCGCGGCCAGCACCTCGTCGCCGCGGGCGACCTGGGCGACGACCTCGATGTCGTCCTCGAGACCGAGGAGGGCGGCGAGCGCCTCGCGGACCATCGACTGGTCCTCGGCGAGCAGGACCTTGATCGTGCGGCTCATGCCTCGGATCCTACGTGCGCGGGGCCGTCGGCGGGGACGCGGGCGACGAGCCGGAAGCCGCCCTTGGTGCGGCCCGCCTCCAGGGTCCCGCCGGCCTTCGCCAGGCGTTCGGTGAGGCCGGCGAGGCCGTTGCCGGGGCCCTCGCCGGAGCCGCCGGAGCCGTCGTCCTCGACGGAGAGTTCGAGGACCGGGCCGTCCAGGGTCTGGCGGCGCAGCAGCTCCACCGTGCAGCGGCGGGCGCCGCTGTGCCGCACGACGTTGGTGACCGCCTCGCGCAGCGCCCAGGCGAGCGCCGACTCGCTCTCCTCGGGGACGCCGGTGAGGTCGGGCTCGGTGGGGACGCGCGGGGTGATGGCCGCGGCGGTCAGGGCGACCTGGGCGCCGGCGAGTTCGTCGGCGAGGCGGGCCCGCCGGTAGCCGGTGACGGCCTCCCTGACGTCCACCAGGGCCTGGCGGCTGACCTGTTCGATGTCGGCGACCTGCTGGGCGGCCCGGTCGGGGTGGCCGGGGAGCATCCGGCCGGCCAGTTCGCTCTTGAGCGTGATGAGGGAGAGCGAGTGGCCGAGCAGGTCGTGCAGGTCCCGGGCCATCCGCAACCGCTCCTCGTTGGCGGCGAGTCGGGCGACGGTGGCCCGTGCCTTGCGCAACTCCACGGTGGTGTGGATCAGTTGGCGCACGCCGCTCATGGAGTAGCCGACCATCAGGACGACCAGGACCAGCCCCCAGGCGTCCCGCTGGCCGACCGCGAGGCCGACCAGGACCAGGGCGGCGGTGTTGGCGGGGACGCACCAGTAGGCGAGGCGGATCGGGAAGGTGATCCCGCAGCAGACGGAGATGTACACGAACAGGCCGAGCCAGTCGCTGCCGAGGGCGAGCGAGAGGGCGACGGCGAGCGCTTCGAGCACCGCGACCAGCAAGATGACGGTGGCCGGGGCGAACGGGGTGCCCATGTTGCGGAAGACGATCGTCAGGTAGATCCCGACGAAGGCGAGCAGGCCCGCCGCGCCGGCCGCGGTGACCGCCGCGGAGTCGTCGCCGTCCAGCAGGTCGTGGAAGGGCGAGGCCAGGAAGACCAGCCAGGGCACCACCCAGATCAGCTTGCGCATCAGCTCACCCCGGTTGCGGGGCGCCTCACCGATGCGCACCAGCCGATTCACCCGGGTCTCCTCGTCGGAGAGCGGTGCGTCCTCCATGCCGTTCACGCCTTCAGCGTGTCCTTCCGGTACAGCCAGGCCGCTCCGCCCGCGAAGAGGACGAAGAACACGGCCAGGATGGCGATGTCCTGGGTCTGCGGGGCCTGGCTCTGCTCGATGGCCCGCCCGATCGCAGCGTACGCGTGCGTGGGCAGCCACTTCGCGATGTCCTGGAGCCACTGCGGGAACGTCGTCGTGGGCATCCACAGGCCGCCCAGGATGGAGAGCCCGAAGTAGGTGAGCATGGTGATCGGACGGACCGCGTCGCCGCTGGCGAGGTAGCCGAGGGCGACCCCGAGCGCGGCGAAGACCAGGCTGCCCGCCCAGATCGCGCCGGTGAGGGCGAGCCACTGCCAGGCGTCGAGGCGGACGTCCTTCACGAGCGCCGCGACGACGAAGACGATCACGATGGACGGCAGGCTCACCACGGCGGCGCCCGCCGTCTTGGCGAGGACGTAGCCGCGTCCCGGCAGGGTGGTCAGCCGCAGTTGCCGCACCCAGCCGTTCTCGCGCTCCTTGGCGATGCGTTCGCTGTTGCCCATCAGGACGGCGGTCAGGGCGCCGAAGGAGGCCATGGAGACCATCATGTACGTCGGCAGGGTCAGGCCGGTGCCGTCGACCTTCTCGGAGCTGTCGGCGTTGCCCGCGATCAGCAGGAACAGGGCCGAGGGGTAGATCACCGAGAAGAACAGGAACTTGCGGTTGCGCAGGGCGCGGGTCAGTTCCAGCTTGATCAGGCTGCTCATGACTGCTTGGCCTCCTCGGCCTGGGTGATGGCGACGAACGCCTGCTCGAGGCCGAGGCCGGAGACTTCGAGGTTGCGGGGGTAGACGCCGAGTCCGTACAGCGCGTGGACGGTGGCGTCGGCGTCGGACGACTGGATGCGGACGGTGTGGCCGCTCACGTCGACCGAGGTGAGGAAGGGCAGCGCGCGGATCGGGGCCTCGTCGACGGGGCCGTCGAGGTCGAAGGAGACGCGGCGGGCGCCGGCCTTGGCCTTGATCTCGGCTGCGGTGCCGTCGGCGAGCAGCCGGCCCCGGTGCAGCACCAGGACCCGGTCGGCGATGGCGTCGGCCTCCTCCAGGTAGTGGGTGGCGAAGAGGACCGTGCGGCCCTGGTCGGCCTGTTCGCGCATGGTGGCCCAGAACGCCTGGCGGGCGGTGACGTCCATGCCGGTGGTGGGTTCGTCGAGGACGATGAGGTCGCTGTCGCCCGCGGTGGCGAGGGCGAACCGGACGCGCTGGGCCTGGCCGCCGGAGAGCTTGTCGACCTTGCGGTCGGCGATCTGGCTGATGCCGGCCCGGCTGAGCACGTCGCCGACCTTGTAGGACTTCGGGTGCAGGGCGCAGGCGAGCGCGACCAGTTCGGCGACGGTGACCTCGTCCATCAGACCGCCGCTCTGGAGCATCGCGCCGACCCGCCCGGCGACGATCGCCTCCCGCGGCCCGGTCCCGAACACCCGTACCCGCCCGGCGTCGGGCTGCCTGAGCCCGAGCAGCAGATCGAGCGTCGTCGACTTGCCCGCCCCGTTGGGCCCCAGCAGGGCCACGGTCTCCCCCGGGTACAGGCTGAGCGACAGGCCGTCCACGGCCCGTACGTCCCCGTACACCTTGCTCACAGATTCGAATCCGACCACCGGGGTGGCGGCCGTCACGGCTGTCGTTGTCATGCCCCCCATCCTGCTGGGCGGCCGGGCGCCCGGGGCAGTGTCGGGCGTCCGGGGTGCGGGATGACAGATGTCATGCGGCGGCCCCGGGGAACGCGAGAGGGCCCGTCCTCGCGGACGGGCCCTCGGCAGCGGCTCGGGTCAGCTCGGGTTGGTGTCGATGACGCCGACGCGCTCCGCCGTCGTCCTGCCCAGCAGCGCCTTGCGCAGCGCGGCGACCACGTCCTGCGGGATCACGTCACGCTTGCCGCTCGCGCCCTCGACCTTCACCCCGTCGAAGGTGCTGCCGTAGGCCTCCTTGAGCGCTTCGAGGTTGTACGTCTCGACGAGCTTGCCGTCGATGGCCTTCACGCCGAGGATCTTCGGCAGCGACACGGGACCCAGCGGGATCTGGTGCGCCGCGTCGGTCTGCACGATGACGACCGCGGACATCGCGGGCTCCGCGAACGCCTTCATCATCCGGTCCACCTCGGCGTTGGAGACGGTCGGCTGCTGGCTGGTGGTCGGCACCGTCACCGTCTGCGCCGCGCCGGTCTCCACCATGCCGCGGTAGGCGTCCTCGACCGCGGTCGTGGACCTGGCCGCGTCGATGCCCTTGCCGGCCTTGCCGTAGACCGCGACGGCCTTGCCCGACTCGAACTTGATGGTGCCTTCGCGGACCGAGCCCGAGCCGCCGCCCGCCAGCTTCAGGGCGGCCTGGAGCTTCTCCTCGTCCACCGGCATCGACGGCTCCACGACCCGCTTCTGGCCGAACAGGGAGCCGATCACCGACACCGGGTTGTAGTCGCTCCTGGCCGCCGACGCCACCGTCTGCTGGGTGTCGAACTGGAGGCCGGCCTGGTCCGGGGTGAGGGAGACCGTCTTGCCGTCGACGCTCAGCTTCAGGGGCTTGCCGACCCGTTCGCCGAAGGCCGCGTCGAGCTTCTTGACGGCGTCGTCGCGGGTGCCGCCGCCGATGTCGACGCCGAGGACGGTGGTGCCCTTGGGCACGTCGGTGTGGTTCATCAGCAGGCCGGCCCCGTAGACACCGCCGGCCAGCACGAACGCCGCCACGACGAGCAGGACCAGCTTGCTGCGGCCCTTCTTCTTCGCCTTCGGCGCCGAGGACGCGGGCACGTTCTGCCCGACCGGCTCGGGCAGCTTCGGGGGGGTGTGCGGCAGCGGCCCGTCGGTGCCGACGCCCGGCGCGAACCCGGTGTTCGGGCCGGGCGGCACGACCGGGATGCCGCTGGTGACGGTGTGCCCCGAGACAGGGGCGGGGCGGCCGCCGTAGCCCGGGGTGCCCGGCTCGGGGACCTGCTTCTGCGGGGTGAGGATCGCGGTGTCGTCGCTGAGGCCGCCGCCTGGTCCGGGTCCCGCGGCGCGCGGGGCGCCTGGCGGGGTCATCGGTCCCTCGCCGGTGGCCGGGCCGCCGGTCGGTCCCGCCGGGCCCCGCGCGCCGAAGCCGCCGCCGGGTCCGCCGGGTCCCTCGAAGCCGCCCGCGCCGCCGGGACCGCCGTAGCCGCCCTGGCCGCCGGGCCGTTCGCCCTGGTCGCCCTCGGCGAAGTACGGCAGCTCGTCGCGGCGGGGCTCGCCCGCGCCGGGGGCCGAGGGGGGTGTGTTGTTCGCGTTGCCGGCGGCGCTCGCGTTGCTGGAGTTGTCGGTGAAGTCGTACGAGGCGTTCGGGCCGCCTGGGGCGGCCGGGGCCGCCGGGGTCTGCTCGGGCGTCCCGTACGGGCTCGTGCCGTTCGCCGGGGCGTCCGCCGGGCCGGGGCGCGGCGCGTTGCCCGCGGCCAGGGCCTCGGTGACGTCGAACGAACCGGTGCCGCCGCCGTGTCCTGGGGCGACGGGTCCGCCCGCCACGCCCGGCAGTCCCGCGCCGTTGGTGGAGCCGGGACGGCTGCCGCCCGACGCGCCCATGGCGCCGGTGACGCCGCTGGGGCGGCCGGGCAGCGCGGGCCGGGCGGGCGGCGCGGCACCGGCCGCGGCCGGACCGACGGCCAGACCCGCGCCGTTGGTGGCGCCCGCGCCCTGGCCGCCCTTGGGCGCACCGCCCTTGCGGGGCGCGAACCAGTCGCTGGTCTTCTCGCCCGCGGGCGGCGCCGCCGCCTCGGCGGGCGGCTCGACGGCGGGCGGCGGTGCCGGGGTCTCGCCGGTCTCCTCGGGGGCCGGCGAGTCGGCGACGGTGGTCCGCACGACGACCGGCGGGATGGGCCGCGACCCGGGGATGTTGATCCTGATCCGGGTGGTCAGCGTGGTCTCGGTCTTGCGGTCCTCCGGCTGCGAGCCCGAACGCGCCGCGTCGGTACCGGCGTCGGGAGCCACGGGCGTCCCGTAGGGCGGCGTGCCCGACGGGTATGCGGCTCCGCCGCGCCCGTTGGGCCCGGAGGACGGAGTGTCAGTTTCACGACTCAAGGCAGGTTCTCCCGGTTGGCTCCGCCGCCCCACACGACCTCACGCGGGCAGCTCGGCGGCGCGCACCACCATACTGGCCACTTCTGACGCGTATCCCACGACCGATGGGGAAACCCACACCGGACTCGCACGCGCGCGCGGCGGCGAAGTGGTACGTCACTTCCCAAGTCGGGCGTCATCGACCGCTCGGTTGCCGCCCGAAACCAAAAGTGGCACAGATCACAGCGACGGCCATGCCGCCGAGGAGGAAGAGGTACGAGGTCCCGCCCGCGGCGAACACGAAGTCGCCCTCGGGCCGGTTGGTGGTGAGCAGGACGACGGCGACAATCCAGCCGACGGCGGGCGCGACCGCCCCGGCCCGGCCCCCGGTGGCCCGCGCGCCGCCGAGCAGCAGCCCGGCCTCGCCGGCCAGCGCGAGCAGCAGCCCGCCGGGGAACCAGCCCGCCTGCACCAGCGATCCGGCGGTCCCGACGACCGCGCCGAGCACGAGGAGGCCCGCGTAGGCGGCCGCGCGGCCGGGGGAGGGCGCCCTGAGCGGCTGGGCGAGCGGGGATCCGTGCCCCTGGCCGCTCATCGGGTCCCCTCCGTCGCGAGGCCGGCGAAGAGGTCGCTCTCGCGACCGCCCGGGGCCCTTTCGCCGCGCACCAGTTGGTAGTACTCGGTGGTGAACAGGGGTTGCGCCAGCGCGTTCGACAGCGCGAAGTACGCGCCGGTGAGCTTCAGTTGGGTGGCGTGCGCGCCCATGGCCGCCGCCTTGTCCCGCGCGTGCGCGGTGCCGTCGATCTCGGTGGTGACCAGCTCGTCGCCGACCACGCCCGGGAGGTCGTCGACGCGGGCGGCGGCGTCGAAGGGCAGCTCGGGCAGTTCCCGCTCCAGGCGGGCGAAGGCGGCCTCGACGACGGTGCGCGGGGCGCGGTTCCAGTAGACCTTGGGGACCTCCCAGCCCGCCGCCGCGGCCAGTTCGACGGCGCGGGTGGTGACCCGGTGGGCCTGGATGTGGTCGGGGTGGCCGTAGCCGCCGTCCGGGTCGTAGGTGACGACGACCTGCGGGCGGACCTCGAGGATCACCTCGACCAGGTGGGCGGCGGCCTCGTCGAGGTCGGCCTGCCAGAAGCAGTCCGGGTCGTCGTTGTCGGGGAGCCCCATCATCCCGGAGTCGCTGTAGCGGCCCGCGCCGCCGAGCTGCCGGAAGTCGTCGACGCCGAGGGCGGCCATGGCGGCGGTCAGCTCGCGCAGCCGGTACGCGCCGAGCGCGGGCCCGGTCAGGTGCCGCAGCTCGGGCGGGATGACCTCGCCGCGCTCGCCGAGGGTGCAGGTGACCAGCGTCACCCGCGCGCCCTCGGCCCGGTACCTGGCCATGGTCGCGCCGTTGTTGATGGATTCGTCGTCCGGGTGCGCGTGCACGAGGAGCAGACGCCGGGCGGGCAGTTCCGTCATGGGCCCAGCCTACGAGGCTCCCGAGGCAGGGCTGACCGCACGCCCCGCGCCCGCCCCCGGTCCGGCGCGCGGCCGGGCCCGGGGAGGGCGGAGGGAGTGGCGGGACGGGCCGGCCGGCGGGCCGGACTCCCGGCGGGCTGACGCCCGGAGTCCGGCCCACCGCCCGCTCAGAACTTGATGCTGCCGATCATGCCTGCGATGTTCGAGGTCAGGTTGCTGATCGTGGGCGCGATGGTGGACGAGGCGAGATAGAACCCCAGGAGCATGCAGACAACCGCATGCCCGGCTTTCAGTCCTGACTTCTTGACGAGCAGGAAGACGATGATCGCCAGCAGCACCGCCGCCGAAATCGAGAGTGCCACGGCAGCTCACCTCCAAAGATCCCAGAAGCTCGGGGGGTCGGACTAAGGGGGCACATAAATCCATACAGCAACCAGCAGATTCATACCCACTACGCGGTAGTGATCATAACTATCCACACGCGCGCATCGATCGGCGCACAGCCGCACAAGGGGGCGCATGGCCAATATGGTCGAGTCATGACGACGAGTCCAGACTCCTTCCCCCGCCGGTACGCCGGAACCCAGCGGTTCACGCTCGGCGCGCCCCGCGCGTTCACGGTCTCGCCCGACGGTTCCCGTGTGGTCTTCCTGCGCTCCGACTCCGGTACGGACAGGGCGAATTCACTGCGGGTGCTCGATGTCGCGGACGGCGGCGAGCGGGTGCTTGCCGACCCGCGCGCCCTGCTCGGCGGCGCCTCGGAGGACCTCTCGCGCGAGGAGCGGGCACGGCGCGAACGCAGCCGCGAGGGCGGCGCCGGCATCGTCGGCTACGCCACCGACGCGGCCGTCGAATCAGCGGCTTTCGCCTTGTCAGGGCGGCTTTTCCGAACCGACACCAGGACCGGCGAGACCCGTGAACTCCCGTCCGCGGGACCGGTGATCGACCCCAGGCCGTCCCCCGACGGACGGTTCGTCGCGTACGCGGCCGGGGGTGCGCTGCGGGTGGTGGGCGCCGACGGCACGGGTGAACGGGCCCTGGCCGAACCGGAGTCGGAGGAGGTCGGGTACGGGCTAGCGGAGTTCGTCGCGGCCGAGGAGATGGGCCGCTCGCGCGGGTTCTGGTGGGCGCCCGGATCGGACCGGCTGCTGGTCGCGCGGGTGGACGAGACGCCGGTGCGGCGCTGGTGGATCTCCGATCCGGCCCATCCCGACCGGGAGCCGCACCGGGTCGCCTACCCGGCGGCGGGAACCGACAACGCGGACGTCCGGCTGTCCGTGATCGGCCTCGACGGGACCCGTACGGAGGTGGTCTGGGACGCGGCGCGCTACCCGTATCTGGCGCGTGTGCACTGGTCGGAGGCGGGTGCCCCGCTGATTCTGGTGCAGGCGCGCGACCAGCGGTCGCAGCTGTTCCTCGCGGTCGACCCGGAGACCGGCGGGACCCGCCCCGTGCACGCGGACGAAGATCCAGTTTGGCTTGATCTTTTCCCTGGGGTGCCGTGCTGGAGCCCGTCGGGCCACCTGGTGCGGATCGCCGACGAGGGCGGCGCCCGGGTCCTCACCGTCGGCGAACGCCCGTTGACCGGACCGCAGTTGCACATCCGTTCGGTGCTGGCCGTGTCGGCACGGGAAGTGCTGGTCACGGCGTCGGCGGGCGAGGCGGCGGCGGAGCCGGAGACCGGCGAGGTGCACGTCTACCGGGTCAACGAGCTGGGGGTCGAGCGCCTCTCGCGGGAGCCGGGCGTGCACAGCGCGGTGCGGGCCGGGGAGGTGACGGTCCTGGTCTCCGCCTCCCTCGACCGCCCGGGTTCCCGCGCCCGGGTGCTGCGCGACGACCCGGACGGCAAGGGTCTCAAGGAGGTCGCCGTTGTCCGGTCGGACGCGGAGGATCCCGGTATGTCCCCGCGCGTGACCCTCACACAGGGGGGCGCACGGAAAATTCCGTGCGCCGTGCTTATGCCACGGGACTACGACGGGGACACTCTCCTGCCCGTGCTCATGGACCCCTACGGCGGCCCGCACGGCCAGCGGGTCACCTCGGCCCACAACGCGCACCTGACCTCGCAGTGGTTCGCGGACCAGGGTTTCGCGGTGGTCGTCGCCGACGGGAGGGGCACCCCCGGCCGCTCCCCCGCCTGGGAGAAGGCGGTCCGCGACGAGCTGGCCGCGGTGATGCTCCAGGACCAGGTGGACGCGCTCCAGGCGCTGGCGGGCGACTTCCCGCTCGACCTCTCCCGGGTGGCCGTCAGGGGCTGGTCCTTCGGCGGCTACCTCGCCGCCCTCGCCGTGCTGCGCCGCCCCGACGTCTTCCACGCGGCGGTGGTCGGCGCCCCGGTCACCGACCTGCGGCTGTACGACACCCACTACCAGGAGCGCTACCTCGGGCTGCCGGGCGAGCAGCCCGACGTCTACCGGCGCAACTCGCTGATCGACGACGCCGGCCTGGTGGACGCCGTCGCGCCGCACCGCCCGATGATGGTCATCCACGGCCTCGCCGACGACAACGTGGTGGTCGCCCACTCGCTCAGGCTCTCCTCGGCCCTGCTGGCGGCGGGGCGCCCGCACGAGGTGCTGCCGCTGTCCGGCGTGACCCACATGACACCGCAGGAGGAGGTCGCGGAGAACCTGCTCAGGCTCCAGCTGGACTTCCTGCGGCGGTCACTGGCATAACGTCACAAAAGCGCCCGAACGGCGTTAACACACAGGCAACTTCACGGAAGCCGTACCGATATACGGACGCGCGATCCTGTACAACGTACGGCCGTGCGGGTGCCGTGTACGGGCCGGGGTGCGCCATGTCACCCCGGCCCGTTGCCCGTTCCCCCGGCCGGCGGCTCCTGGCCCTCCTCCGGCGGGACCACCCGCTTCTCCTCCGCGAAGTGGCACGCGGAGTCGTGCGCCGCGGGACCGGGCAGCAGCCGGAACTCCGCGGGCACCGCCAGCTCGGGCACCTCAAGCGCGCACCGCTCCTGGGCCTTCCAGCAGCGGGTGCGGAACCGGCAGCCGGACGGCACGTTGGTCGGCGACGGCACGTCGCCCGCCAGGATGATCCGCTCCCGGCGCTCACGGGCCTCCGGGTCGGGCACCGGCACCGCGGACAGCAGCGCCTGGGTGTAGGGGTGGGTGGGGTGGTCGTAGATCTCGGCGTCCCGGCCGGTCTCCACGATCCGGCCGAGGTACATCACCCCGACCCGGTCCGAGATGTGCCGCACGATCGACAGGTCGTGGGCGATGAAGATGTACGACAGCTCGAACTCGCTCTGCAGCCGGGCCATCAGGTTGATCACCTGGGCCTGCACGGAGACGTCGAGCGCGGAGACCGGTTCGTCGGCCACGATGATCTCCGGGCGCAGCGCCAACCCCCTTGCGATGCCGATGCGTTGGCGCTGGCCGCCGGAGAACTGGTGCGGATACCGGTTGATGTACTCGGGGTTGAGGCCGACGACGTCGAGAAGGTCCTGGACCCGCCTCCTGCGGTCGCCCTTCGGGGCCACCTCGGGGTGGATGTCGTACGGCTCCCCGATGATGTCGCCCACCGTCATCCGGGGGTTGAGGGAGGTGTACGGGTCCTGGAAGACCATCTGGATGTTGCGTCTGACGGCCTTGAGGGCGCGGCCCGACAGCCTGCTGATGTCCTCGCCCTTGAAGATGATCGAACCGCCTGTCGGGCGTTCGAGGTTGACCAGCATCCGGGCCACCGTCGACTTGCCGCAGCCGGACTCGCCGACGATGCCTAGGGTCTCGCCGCGGTCGAGCGTGAAGTCGACGCCGTCGACGGCCTTCACCGCGCCGACCTGCTTCTTGAAGAGGATGCCCCGGGTGAGCGGGTAGTGCTTGACCAGCCCGCTGACCTCAAGAATCGGCTCAGCCATGCAGGCACTCCCTCCAGAAGTGGCAGGCGCTGACCCGGTCGTCCGAGACCTCGTAGAGCGGCGGGACGTCGGTGCGGCACACGTCCTGGGCCATCGGGCAGCGGGGGTTGAAGGCGCAGCCGGGCGGGATGTCCATGAGGTTGGGCGGCAGGCCCTTGATCGCGTAGAGCTCCCGGCCCTTCTGGTCGAGGCGAGGGATGGAGTCGAGCAGGCCCCGGGTGTAGGGGTGGGCGGGCGCCTTGTAGATGTCGCGGACCGGCGCCTGTTCGACGATCCGGCCCGCGTACATCACGGCGATCCGGTCGGCGACGTCGGCGACCACGCCGAGGTCGTGGGTGATGAGGATGAGCCCCATGTCGTACTCGCGCCGCAGCTCCGCGAGCAGGTCCATGACCTGGGCCTGGACGGTGACGTCGAGGGCGGTGGTCGGTTCGTCGGCGATGATCAGCGCGGGTTCGAGGGCGAGCGCCATCGCGATCATGATGCGCTGGCGCATGCCGCCGGAGAACTGGTGCGGGTACTGCTTGACCCGCTCCCGCGCGCCCGGGATGCGCACCCGGTCCATCAGCTCGACGGCCTTGGCGCGGGCGTCCTTGCGCGACATCCCGCGGTGCACGACGAACATCTCGCCGAGCTGGTCGCCCACGGAGAGCACCGGGTTGAGGGAGGAGAGGGCGTCCTGGAAGATCATCGCCATCTCGGCGCCGCGGACCTTGCGCCGCTCGTCCTCCTTGAGCTTCAGCAGGTCCCGGCCCTGGAAGAGGATCTCGCCGGCCGCGATCCGGCCGGGCGGCATGTCGAGGATGCCCATGATGGCCTGGGCGGTGACGGACTTCCCCGACCCCGACTCGCCGAGCACGGCGAGCGTCTCGCCCGCGTCCACGCCGTAGCTGACGCCGTTGACGGCCTTCGCGACACCGTCCCTGGTCCTGAACTCCACATGCAGGTCACGCACTTCGAGCAGCATGGCGGCGGCTCACCTCAGCTTCGGATCGAGGGCGTCGCGCACGGCGTCGCCGAGCATGATGAACGCGAGCACGGTGACGGCGAGCGCCCCGGCCGGCCAGAGCAGCATGTGCGGGGCGTTGCGGATGTAGGCGGAGGCGGACGAGATGTCGATGCCCCAGCTGACCGTCGGCGGTTTCAGACCGACGCCGAGGTAGGACAGGGTGGCCTCCAGGGAGATGAAGGTGCCCAGCGCGATGGTCGCCACGACGATCACGGGGGCGACGGCGTTGGGCGCGATGTGCCGCAGCAGCAGCCGGGAGTTGGAGGCGCCCAGGGCGCGGGCGGCCTGCACGTAGTCGTTCTGTTTGACGGTGATGACGGAGCCGCGGGCGATCCGGGAGATCTGCGGCCAGCCGAGCAGCACCATGAACCCGATGACCGGCCAGATGGTGTTGGTGACGACGACGGAGAGCAGCACGAGGCCGCCGAGGACCACCGGGATGGCGAAGAAGACGTCGGTGATGCGGGAGAGCACCGAGTCGCCCGCGCCGCCGAAGAACCCGGCGAGCCCGCCTAGCACCGAGCCGAGGACCGCCACCCCGAGGGTGGCGAGGACGCCGACCGAGACGGAGGTGCGGGCGCCGTAGACGGTGCGGGTGTAGACGTCGCAGCCCTGGCCGTCGAAGCCGAACGGGTGGCCTGGCTGGGATCCCTGCTGGGCCTTGGCGAGGTCGCAGTTGAGGGGGTTGCCCGAGGCGATCAGGGACGGCCAGAGGGAGATCACCACGAGGAAGACGATGAAGAGCGCCGAGATGATGAAGACGGGGTTGCGGCGCAGGTCGCGCCAGGCGTCCGACCAGAGCGAGCGCGGCTTGCCGCGCGGTCCGGTGCCCAGTGGGCCGCCCGGGGTCTTCTCCAGTGTCTGCGCCTCGCTGGCCGCGAGGTCCATCGCGCCGCCCGCGCCGGTGCCCGCGATGGCGCCGTCGGGCTCGTACGGCTGCTCAGGCATAGCGGATCCTCGGGTCGAGTACGGCGTAGAGGAGGTCGACGAGCAGGTTGGCCACCAGGAAGACGAGAACGAGGACGGTCACGAAGCCGACCACCGTCTGGGTGTTCTGGCGCAGGATGCCCTGGTAGAGCTGGTAGCCGACGCCGTGGATGTTGAAGATCCGCTCGGTGACGATCGCGCCGCCCATCAGGGCCCCGATGTCGGTGCCGATGAAGGTGACGACGGGGATCAGGGAGTTGCGCAGCAGGTGCCTGACGACCACCCGGCGGCGCGGCAGCCCTTTGGCGGTCGCGGTGCGGACGTAGTCGGAGCGCCGGTTCTCGGCGATGGAGGTGCGGGTGAGGCGGGTGACGTAGGCGAGCGAGACGGACGCGAGGACCAGTCCGGGCACGATCAGCTCGCCGAACTCGGCGTCAGGTGAGACCGAGGGTTTGATCCACCCCCACTCGACGCCGAGCAGCAGTTGCAGCAGCAGGCCGGTGACGAAGGTGGGGACGGAGATGACGACGAGGGTGAGCAGCAGCACGGAGGTGTCGACGGGCCGGCCGCGTCGCAGGCCGGTGATCACGCCCAGGGTGATGCCGATGACGATCTCGAAGAGGATCGCGACGATGGTCAGCCGGATGGTGACGGGGAACGCGGTGGCCATCAGCTCGGTGACCTTCTGCCCGTTGAACGCGGTGCCGAAGTCGCCGGTGAAGACGTTCCCCATGTAGGTCAGGTACTGCTGCCAGACGGGCTTGTCGAGGCCGAACTCCCTCTTGAGCTGGGCGGCCGTGGCCGGGTCGCACTGCTTGTCGCCGCAGAGCCCGGCGATGGGGTCGCCCATCACGTTCACCATCAGGAAGATCAGCAGTGTGGCTCCGATGAACACCGGGATCATCTGGAGCAGCCGCCGCAGGACGTAGCGTCCCATGGCGGGTCAGCTGACCTTGATCTCGTTGTAGACCGGGACACTGAACGGGTTGAGGGCGACGTTCGAGAGCCGGTTCGACCAGCCGGCGCTGCCGTTCTGGTACCAGAGCGGGATGGCGGCCATGTTGTCCCTGACGACCTTCTCGGCGTCCTGGAAGAGGCCGACGGCCTTGGCGGTGTCGGTCTCCCGGTTGGCCTGGTCGACCAGCTTGTCGAAGTCCTTGTTCGACCACTTGCCGTCGTTGGACGAGGCGTTGGTGTAGTAGAGCGGCTGGAGGAAGTTCTGGATGAGGGGGTAGTCCATCTGCCACCCCGCCCGGAACGGGCCGGTCATCTTCTTCTGGGTGATCTGGTTGCGGAAGTCGGCGAAGGTGCCGATGGGGTTGCCGACGCACGCCTTGTCGTTGCCGAGGGCGTTGTTGATGGAGTTGCACACGGCGTCCACCCACTCCTTGTGCGAGCCGGTGTCGGCGTTGTAGGAGATCTTGACCTGGCCACCGGGCAGCCCGCCGCCCTGCTGGACGAGCTTCTTGGCCTGGCCGGGGTCGTAGGAGCAGGCGGCGCCGCACAGGCTCTGGTCGAAGCCGCCCTCCTTGCCGAGCACGGGTGAGGTCCAGTCGGTGGCCGGGGTGCGGGTCTTCTGGAAGATCGTGTCGGTGATCTGCTTGCGGTTGATCGCCATGGACAGGCCCTGGCGGACCTTGTCGGAGCCGCTCTTGTTCCAGTTCTTGTCGTAGTACGGGAAGGCGAGCGTCTGGATGATGCCCGCGGGGGTGTTCAGATAGCGGTCGCCGAGGTCGCTCTTGACGTTCTTGAGCTGGGCGGCCGGTACGTCGTCGACCAGGTCGAGGTTGCCGGCCATGAGGTCGGTGTAGGCGGTGTTGTTGTCGGTGTAGACCTTGAGGTCGACGCCGCCGTTCTGCGCCTTGTCCGAGCCGGGGTAGCCGTCCCACGCGCGCAGGGACATCTGGGAGCCCTTGGCGTACGACTGCACCTGGTAGGGGCCGTTGCCGACCGGCTTCCCGATCCAGCCGGCGTGGTCGTCGTAGAACGCCTTGGGCAGCGGGGCGAAGGCCGCGTAGCCGAGGGTGTCGGGGAACGTCGAGAACTTCTGAGTGAGCTTGACGGTGAACGTCGTGTCGTCGACGACCTTGAGGCCGCTGAGGGTGTCGGCGCTCTGCTTGCCGCCGTCCTCGGGGTGGACCTTGTCGTAGCCGTCGATGTACCCGAAGAAGTAGGCGTTCTTCTGGTTGTTCTTGAGGCTGGCGCCGTAGTTCCAGGCGTTGACGAAGGAGGCGGCGGTGACGGGCTCGCCGTTGCTGAACTTCCAGCCCTTCTTGATCGTGATCTTGAAGTTCTGCGAGTCGGAGGTGTCGATGCTCTGGGCGAGCATGTCCTCGGCGGCGCCGGTCTTGGGGTTGTAGCGCTTCAGGCCCCGGAAGATCATGTCGAGGACCTTGCCGCCCTGCACCTCGTTGGTGTTGGCCGGCTCCAGCGGGTTCTGCGGGTCGCCCCAGGACGAGCTGAGGACTCCGCTGCCACCGCCGCCGTTGCCGCCGCCCCCGCCTCCGCAGGCCGTTGCGGCGAGTGCGACCGCAACGGTGCAAGCGGCCCATTTGGCGTGCGTGGCTCCGCGCATGGAGTGCCTCCTCATGAGTGCCGATCCGTTACCGGCAAATATCGACTCAAAAGGAACGCATCGCACACCCGCCCCACCCATTCGGGGGGCGGACACCCGGACGGCGGAGGGGTGTGAGAGATCTTGTCCAGCCCGCGCAATGGATCTTCACCATCTGTTGCCGAACCGTTGGAGAGCGACCACCGGATGTACGCATTTCGACACCTTGGAGTCCGCATATCGAACTCGTTGCCCGTTTCGCGTGATTTGCCGGATTAAGGACACGGATCAGTTACGAAACGCTACGCGCGTAGCTACAAGTCAGTAAAGTAAACGCAAAGAAAGTAAAGAGAAACCCAAGGGAACCGAGATTTTATTGACCTTGAACGAATTGCGTTGAAAAAGTCCGGCGTAGCCCGTAGGGGAGCGCCCTGCGGACACATCAGTCCCTCCCTTGGGCCAGGAGCATCATGACCCCCCCAACTCCATCAGCGGCCGCCCCGCTCGAGCTGACCGACGAGAGCGTCGAGAAGTCGACCACTTCTCCCTCTCCGAAGGGCAACGAGAGCAGGTCTCCCGGACGACTGGCATGGAACCGCTTCAAGCGGGACCGCACGGGCGTCATATCGGCGTGCATCGTGGTCTTCTTCTTCGCGATCGCGCTCGCCGCGCCGCTCATAGCCAAGGTGTACGGCAAAGACCCGTACACGACCTACGCCAGCCAGCGCCCGGAGCTGCTGAACGCCTTCGCCTACCCGGCGGGCCCGAACGGCGGCATGAGCTCGGAGTTCTGGTTCGGCATCGAGCCGCAGCTCGGCCGTGACGTCTTCACCTTCCTGCTCTACGGCATCCGCACCTCGCTGGGCATCGCCGTCGCCGCCACCCTGCTGACCACGCTCCTGGGCGTGGTCGTCGGCGTGACCGCCGGCTACCTGGGCGGCAGGACGGACTACTTCGTCGGACGGGTCATCGACATCCTGCTGTCGTTCCCCTCCACGCTGTTCTTCATCGCCTTCATGCCGGTCATCTACGGCCTCTTCGTCGCCGCCGACGACAACATCCCGACCTCGCTGCGGGCCGGCGCCCTGATCGTCGTGCTCTCCGCCTTCGGCTGGGCCTCCATCGCCCGGCTGCTGCGCGGCCAGGTGCTGGGTCTGCGCGAGCGCGAGTTCGTCGAGGCGGCCAAGGTCACGGGCGCCTCGCCCAAGCGCATCGTCTTCAAGGAGCTGCTGCCCAACCTGTGGACGCCGATCATCATCCAGTCCACGTTGATGCTCCCGGCCTATGTGACGGCCGAGGCGGGTCTCGCCTTCCTCGGCGTCGGCATCATCGACCCGACCCCGGACTGGGGCGTCATGATCCAGCGCGGTGCGCAGTTCTACACCGAGGACTTCACCTTCATGCTCTTCCCGGGCCTCGCGATGGTGATCTTCGTGCTGGCCTTCAACCTGCTCGGCGACTCGGTACGAGACGCCCTCGACCCGAAGTCCAAGCGCTAGCCACTCAGTTGAACCCGGTCCGGTCCAACGACGCCCGGCTGGTCCCGTCCGCCCCGATCGACCTCACCCGGTCCTAGATCGAACTCAATAGGCAGGCTCTCCATGTCCTTTTCCCGCAGAAACTTCATGATCGCGACCGGCGTCGTCGCCGCGTCGTCCACCGTGCTGACGGCGTGCGGCGGCAGCGGTGGCGGCGGCAGCTCGTCGGGCGGCGACGCCCCGAAGGTCACCGGCTCCAAGACCATGGACATCCCGGTGGGCACCAAGGCCGACTCCACGGGGCCGGCCCCCGAGGTCGCGGGCGCCACCAAGGGCGGGACGATCTACTCCCTCGAGCAGTTCGACATGGACCACCTGGACCCGGCGCAGATCTACGTCTCCACCGAGGGCGCGATCACCGTTCCGATCATGCGCGGTCTGACCGGCTACAAGATCGACGAGAAGGGCGGCGTCACCCTGGTCGGCGACGCGGCCACCGACGCCGGCACCTCCAAGGACGGCGGCAAGACCTGGTCCTTCACCCTGAAGGACGGCCTGAAGTGGGAGGACGGCTCGGACGTCACCATCGACGACGTCCGCCACACCTTCGAGCGGCTCTTCGCGTCCTTCATCACCGAGGGCCCGCGCTACGTCCAGCAGTGGCTGGTGGGCGGCGACAAGTACAAGGGCCCCTACGACGGCAAGTCGCTCTCGTCGGTCGAGGTGGACGGCAAGACCGTCACCTTCCGTCTGAACGAGCCCCGCGGTGACTTCAACTACACGCTCGCGATGCGTGGTTACGCCCTGGTGCCGAAGAAGCACGACACCAAGGAGAAGTACGACAAGCGTCCGTTCTCCTGCGGTCCTTACAAGATCGAGAGCCGTTCCATCGGCAAGTCGCTGACCTACTCGCGCAACGCGCACTGGGACCCGAAGACCGACTCGATCCGCAACAACTACCCGGACAAGTACGTCTTCGAGTTCGGCTTCCAGCCGCTGGCCGCCACCGACCGCTACATCGCGGACAAGGGCAACGACCAGTACGCCGTGCCGATCTTCAACGAGGTCGCCGCCGAGCGCATAGCGCAGGTGCTCACCAACGCGACGCTGAAGAAGCGCGTCCTCACCCAGGTCGACACGGTCACCTACTACTGGCCGATCAACACCACCCGCATCACGGACGTCAAGGTCCGTCAGGCGATCAACTGGGCCTGGCCGCACCAGCAGCTCCAGACGATCCGCGGCGGCGCCTCCACCAGCGAGATCGCCACCACGATCCTCAGCCCGGTGACGCCCGGTTACGAGAAGTTCGACCTCTACGGCACCACCAAGAAGCCCGGCGGCGACCCCGTCAAGGCGAAGGCGCTGCTGAAGGAGGCCGGCAAGGTCGGCCAGAAGCTGGTCATCGCGTACCAGCAGTCGGACAACGCGGTGAAGCAGGCCGTCGCGATCAAGAACGCCCTTGAGGCGGCCGGCTTCACGGTCGTCAACAAGCAGATCGACAAGTCGACCTTCTACACCCAGATCGGCAAGATCGACAACGACTACGACCTCTTCGCGGCGGGCTGGAGCCCGGACTGGCCGAACGGCTACTCCGTCTTCTACCCCTGCTGGAGCGGCGAGAACATCGGCGACGGCCGCAGCAACTACGCCCAGCTCGACGACACCAGCGTCAACAAGGCGATCAACACCGCCGCCACCCTCACCGACAGCGAGAAGGCCAACAAGGCCTGGGGTGCCGTCGACCGCCAGATCATGGAGCTGGCGCCGGTCGTGCCCGACTACCACTCGATCCGCAACTGGATGTACGGATCCAAGGTCGGCAACGTCGTGTACGACGCCGGCAACACCTGCGTGGCCCTCTGCAAGGTGTACGTCAAGAAGTAACGGCGCCGGACTCACGGGGGCGGCCACCCACCCTGTGGCCGCCCCCACGGCCCACCCCCTCCACCCCGGCGACGGCGCCCCGTCCGAAAGTCACGCCCCATGCCCCGCTTCCTCGCTCGCCGCGTTCTCGGCGCGCTGGTCATCCTGCTGATCATCAGCGCCATCACCTTCTGGCTCTTCTACGCCATCCCGCGTGACCCCGCCATGATGTCCTGCGGCAAGAACTGCACGCCCGAGAACCTCGCTCAGATCCGCCGCAACCTGGGCATCGACGAGCCGATCACGTTCCAGTACTGGCACTGGCTCGTGGGCGTCTTCGCGGGCCGCGACTACGGGGGCTACGGCTACTGCGACGCGCCGTGCCTCGGGTACTCCTTCGCCAACCGCGAGCCGGTCTTCGGCACGATCATGGACCGGCTGCCCCTCACCCTGTCGCTGGCGTTCGGCGCGGCGATCGTCTTCCTGATCTTCGGCATCGGCGCCGGCATGATCGCGGCCGTCAAGCAGGGCAAGCCCCTGGACAAGATCGCCAGCTCGGTCTCGCTGCTCGGCTCCTCCCTCCAGATCTACTTCGTCGGCTACATCGCGATGTACTTCCTGGTCGCCAAGATCGGACTGCTGAGCCAGCCGTCCTACACGCCGCTCACCGACAACCCGGCCGCCTGGTTCTCGGGCCTGCTGCTGCCGTGGCTGGTGCTGTCGATCATCTTCACCGCCAACTACACCCGTATGACGCGTTCCCAACTGGTGGAGCAGCTCAGCGAGGACTACGTGCGCACCGCGCGGGCCAAGGGCCTGTCCCAGTGGAACGTCTTCTTCCGCTTCGCCTGGCGCGGCGCCATGGGCCCCATCGTCACGGTGTTCGGCATCGACCTGGGCACGCTGATCGGCGGCGCGATCATCACCGAGTCGGTCTTCAGCCTCCAGGGCATCGGACGGCTCGCCGTCCAGTCGGTGGACCAGAGCGACCTGCCGATGCTGCTGGGCGTGACCCTGCTGTCGGCGGGCGCGATCGTCTTCTTCAACATCATCGTCGACGCCGTCTACGCCCTCATCGACCCGCGGATCCGGCTCGCCTGACCTCCGCCCGCCCCCTACCTCTCGCATCACCCCCAGGAGCGTCCCCGTGACGAGCACCGAGCAGCAGCCCTTCCTCTCCGTCAGGGATCTGAAGGTCCATTTCTCCACCGAGGACGGCATCGTCAAGGCCGTCGACGGGCTCAGCTTCGACCTCGCCAAGGGTCAGACGCTGGGCATCGTCGGCGAGTCGGGCTCCGGCAAGTCCGTCACCAACCTGACGATCCTGGGCCTGCACGACCGGCACAGGACCGCGATCGACGGGGAGATCCTGCTCGACGGCACGGATCTGCTGACCTCGTCGGAGCGGCAGCTGGAGAAGCTCCGCGGCAACAAGATGGCGATGATCTTCCAGGACGCCCTGGCCTCGCTGTCGCCGTACCACACGGTCGGCACTCAGATCAGCGAGGTGTTCCGCAAGCACACCGGCGCCTCGAAGCGGGAGTCGAGGGCGCGCGCCATCGAGATGCTCAGGCGGGTCGGCATCCCGCAGCCCGAGACCCGGGTGGACGAGTACCCGCACCAGTTCTCCGGCGGTATGCGCCAGCGCGCGATGATCGCCATGGCGCTGGTCTGCGACCCCGAGCTGCTGATCGCCGACGAGCCGACCACCGCGCTCGACGTGACCGTCCAGGCCCAGATCATGGACCTGCTCAAGGACCTCCAGCAGGAGTTCGGCACGGCGATCGTCTTCATCACCCACGACCTCGGTGTCATCGCCGACATCGCGGACGACGTGCTGGTGATGTATGGCGGCCGGTGCGTGGAGCGCGGCACCAAGCGTGAGGTGCTGAGCACCCCGCAGCACCCCTACACGCTGGGGCTGCTCAGCTCGATGCCGAGCCTGGAGGGGTCGGTGGACGTGCCGCTCAACCCGATCCCGGGGTCGCCGCCCTCGCTGCTCAACCCGCCGTCGGGCTGCCGCTTCCACCCGCGCTGCGCCTTCGCCGAGAAGGTGCCGAACGGGCTCTGCTCGACCGAGCGGCCGGCCCTCGACGTGGTGGACGGCCGCGGATCGGCCTGCCACCTCCCGCTGGCCCAGCGCGAGGAGTTCTTCGCCGACTTCGCCGGCTCCCGGCACCACTGACGCAGAAGAGACGGGACTTCACCCCCATGAGCACCACCACCCCCCTCCTGGACGTCTCCGGGCTGACCAAACACTTCCCGATCAAGGGCGGCTTCGCGATCCGGCGCACGGTCGGCGCGGTCCAGGCCGTCGACGGCCTGGACTTCCAGGTCGGCGAGGGCGAGAGCCTGGGCCTGGTCGGCGAGTCCGGCTGCGGCAAGTCCACCACCGGACGGCTCATCACCCGGCTCCTCGAACCGACCGCGGGCCGGATCACCTACCGGGGCCAGGACATCACCCACGCCTCGCGCACCAAGCTGGCGCCGGTCCGCTCCGAGATCCAGATGATCTTCCAGGACCCGTACGCGTCCCTGAACCCCCGCCAGACGGTCGGCAAGATCATCTCGGGCCCGATGGAGATCAACGGCATCAACCCGCCCGGCGGCCACGAGACACGGGTCCGCGAGTTGCTGGAGATCGTGGGTCTCAACCCCGAGCACTACAACCGGTTCCCGCACGAGTTCTCCGGCGGCCAGCGCCAACGCATCGGTGTCGCGCGGGCGTTGGCTCTCGAACCGAAGCTGATCGTGGCCGACGAGCCGGTCTCCGCGCTCGACGTCTCCATCCAGGCGCAGGTCGTCAACCTGCTCCAGAAGGTGCAGCGCGAACTCGGCATCGCCTTCCTCTTCATCGCCCACGACCTCGCGATCGTGCGGCACTTCTCGCAGCGCGTCGCCGTGATGTACCTCGGCAAGATCGTGGAGATCGCCGACCGCGACGAGCTGTACGGCAACCCGCGCCACCCGTACACCCGGGCGCTGCTGTCCGCGGTGCCCGAGGCGACGGTGGACGAGACGCCGCGCGAGCGCATCCGGCTGGTCGGCGACGTGCCGTCCCCGATCAACCCGCCCAGCGGCTGCCGGTTCCGCACCCGCTGCTGGAAGGCGACGGAGAAGTGCGCGACGGAGGCTCCCCCGCTGGTGCAGGTGGAGGGGAACAAGCCCGGCCACCTGACGGCCTGCCACTATCCTGAGACGCACGAGGCCACGGTGCCTGCCACCGCCCTCGCCAAGGACCCCGGGGCAGCGGCCTGACAACACCCCTTTCCGTCAGCCGCGGCCCCACGGGGAACCGACTTTCACGGCCCATTGACCCGAGCCCACGATCGTCCGGTTCCCGGGGACGAGAAGGCCCGCGCCTCCCCAGGCGCGGGCCTTCTTCGTACGGCGGACCAGCGGGGCGGGGCGCCTCGGAGGCGGCCCCGCTCCCCCGTCCCGCTCACTTCGCGGGGTCGTCCGGACGCTCCGTCGCCACGTCCTCGAGGGCCGCGAGCGCCGGGTCGAGGACGATGTCCTCCGCGCGGCCCTCGATCGTCGGCTCCTCCGGGAAGTGGCAGGCTGTCAGATGGCCCTCGCGGTTGCCGGAGATCTGGACGAGCGGGGGCTCCTCGGTGGCGCACTTCTCCGTCGCCTTCCAGCAGCGGGTGCGGAACCGGCAGCCGGTGGGCGGGTTGATCGGGGACGGCACGTCACCGGCCAGCCGGATGCGCTCACGGCCGCCGGCCCGGTTCTCGTCGAGGCTGACCTCGGGGACCGCGGAGAGCAGGGCGTGGGTGTACGGGTGCCGGGGGCGGGTGTAGATGGAGTCGCGGTCGCCGACCTCGATGATCTTCCCGAGGTACATCACCGCGACGCGCTGCGAGAAGTGGCGTACCACCGCGAGGTCGTGGGCGATGAAGAGGAAGGCGATGCCGAGTTCGCGCTGCACCTTCTGGAGCAGGTTGACGACCTGCGCCTGGATGGAGACGTCGAGCGCGGAGACCGGTTCGTCGGCCACGATCAGCTTCGGTTCGAGGGCCAACGCCCGCGCGACACCGATGCGTTGGCGCTGACCGCCGGAGAACTCGTGCGGGAACCGGTTGTAGTGCTCGGGGTTGAGACCCACGATCTCCAGGAGTTCCCGCACCCGCGTCTCACGGCCGCCGGGCGGGTTGATCCCGTTGATCTCCATCGGACCGGAGATGATCTTGCCGACCGTCTGCCTCGGGTTGAGCGAGGAGTAGGGGTCCTGGAAGATCATCTGGATCTCGGAGCGGACCGGCGCCAACTGCCTGCGGGACGCGTGGGTGATGTCCTGGCCCCGGTAGGAGATGGTCCCCGCGGTCGGCTCCATGAGGCGGGTGATGAGCCGTCCGGTGGTGGACTTGCCGCAGCCGGACTCGCCGACCAGGCCGAAGCTCTCCCCGACGTGCACGGTCAGGTCGAGGCCGTCGACGGCCTGGACCGCGCCGACCGTGCGCCGGATCGGGAAGCCCCCTTTGACCGGGAAGTGCTTCTTCAGTCCGGCGACGGTCAGCAGCGGCTCCGCGGCGGGCGCCGGGGCGTCGTCGTCACGCGGAGCGGGAAGGACGAGGTCCTCTGTCATGACGGTTTCTCCTAGCCCAGGCCGGGCTTGATCTCTTCGGCGTAGATGGTCCGTTTCTGATCCGCCGTCAAGTGGCAGGCGGAGGAGCGGCCCTGGCCAAGGAGCGGGATGTCGTCGGCGCAGCGGCTGCCGCCGACCCGGTCCTGGAAGGTGCAGCGGGGGTGGAAACGGCAGCCGGACGGCGGGCTCAGCAGCGACGGCGGGGTGCCTGGGATCGGCTCCAGCGGCAGGCTGAGGTCGGAGTCCAGCCGGGGCATCGAGTTCAG
The DNA here is from genome assembly GCF_005222485.1 of Streptomyces griseoviridis. Lineage (NCBI taxonomy): Bacteria > Bacillati > Actinomycetota > Actinomycetes > Kitasatosporales > Streptomycetaceae > Streptomyces > Streptomyces griseoviridis. The sequence goes on along the minus strand of NZ_CP029078.1, from coordinate 5,750,613 downwards.
CAGGCCCCAGGTGTAGGGGTGTTGGGCAGAGCGCAGGACCTCGTCGACCGTGCCGCGCTCCACCGCGCGCCCGGCGTACATCACCATGATGTCGTCGGCCATGTCGGCGATGACACCGAGGTCGTGGGTGATGAAGACGATCGCCGAGCCGAACTCCTGCTGGAGGTCCTTGAGCAGGTCGAGGATCTGCGCCTGGACGGTGACGTCGAGCGCCGTGGTGGGTTCGTCGGCGATCAGCAGGTCGGGGTCGCAGACCAGCGCCATGGCGATCATCGCGCGCTGGCGCATACCGCCGGAGAACTGGTGCGGGTAGTCCTTCGCCCGTTCCTTCGGGTTGGGGATGCCGACCTTCTCCAGCATGTCGACCGCGCGCTGCCACGCCTCCTTCTTGGAGGCGCCGGTGTGCTTCTGGAACGGTTCGGCGATCTGCCGGCCCACGGTGTAGAAGGGCGAGAGCGCGGTCAGCGGATCCTGGAAGATCATCGCCATCCGGTTGCCGCGGAGCCGCTCCAACTCCTTCTCGGGAGTGGTGATCAGCTCCTTGCCGTCGAGCAGGATCTCGCCGTCGACCGTGGTGGTCCGCGGGTTGTGCAGGCCGAGGATCGTCAGGTTGGTGACCGACTTGCCCGAGCCGGATTCGCCGACGATGCCGAGGGTGGAGCCGCGCTGGACGTCGAAGGAGAGTCCGTCGACCGCCTTCACCGGGCCGTCCTCGGTGGCGAAGGTCACCTGGAGATCGCGGACCGAGAGGAAGGTCTCCGGTCCGGTCGGGACGGGCTCGCCCTCGATCTTGGTCAGTGTGGTCACTGTGGTGGATCTTCCTAGGAGAGCCGGACACGCGGGTCGATGAAGGCGTACGCGATGTCGGTGAGGATGTTGATGAAGAGGATGAAGAAGGCGCCGAACAGCATCACGCCCATCGTCAACGGCAGGTCCTTCGTCGTCGCGCCGGAGACCGCGAGCTGGCCGATCCCCTGGAGGGAGAAGGTCAGTTCGGTGACGACCGCGCCGCCGAGCATGGAGCTGATGTCGATGCCGAGGACCGTCACGATCGGGATCAGCGAACCGCGCCAGGCGTAGCGGAAGAAGACGTACTGGTTGGACATGCCCTTGGCGCGCGCGGTGCGGACCTGGTCCTCCGCGAGCTGTTCGATCATCGACGAGCGCGCCATACGGGTGTACTGCGCGGTGAAGATGGTCGCCATCACGCAGACCGGGATGGACATGCCGATGAACCAGCCGACCGGGTCCTCGCTGATCGGGACGTACTTGGGGTCCTCCATCCAGCCGGTGCTGTAGACGAGGACGGTCAGCACGATCGGGCCGAGGAAGTAGATCTGGAAGGAGCTGAGGACCATGGAGGCGCCGGTGGCTATCTTGTCGACCATGGTCGCCTGCCGGTAGGCGGCGAGCATGCCCGCGCCGACGCCGACGACGAGGAGGAAGACGATCGCTCCGCCGACGGTGAGCGTCATGGTCACCGGGAAGCGGTCCATGATGGTGGCCCACACCATGTCACCGGAGTAGAACGACTGGCCGAGGCAGGGCGCGGGGCAGTGGCCGGTGGGGAAGTCCCGGCCCGTCACGATGCCGGACATGAAGTCCCAGAACTGCTGGGCGATCGGCAGGTTGAGCCCGAGCGCCTCCCGGATGTCCGCCAGTCGCTGCGGCGAACAGTCCTTGCCGCACGCGAGCGAGGCGTAGTCGGAGGGCGCGGCGACGAACAGGAAGAACGTGGCCGCTCCGATGAGGAAGAGCGTGACGACGGCACCTAGTACGCGCCGGATGATGAACTGAAGCATGGCGGGCAGGCTGCTCTCTGCGGTGACAGTGAAAGGACTTCATCCCGACGCGGGGGCCCGCTCCGCCTGGTGCGGGCCCCCGCCATCAGCCGGGGAGCGCTACGGCTTCACGTACAGGCGGGTCATGTCGATGAGGCTCGACACCGAGCTGTACCGGGCGCCGCCGACCTGCGAGCCGAACAGCTGGAAGGACTTCGTGTACCACAGCGGGGCCGCCGGGATGACGTTCTCCAGCAGGTAGTGCTGGGCTTCCTTCCAGGTCGCCGCCGCCTCGGTGGGCTCCTGGGTCAGCGCCTTCTTGATCAGGGCGTCGACCTTCGGGTCCTTGACGTGGGCGTAGTTGGAGCCGCCGTCGGTGACCTGGCTGCCGTCGTAGATGGGCGTGATGACGGTGCCCGGCGACGGCCAGTCCTGGCCCCAGCCGGTGATGTAGATGTCGTACGGGTTGCTGAGCTTGCCGATCTGCTCGTAGTAGCTGGCGGAGTCGATCTCCTTGGCGACCACCTTCAGACCGACCTTGGAGAGGGCGTCCTCGATGGCGACCTTGCGCTTCTGTCCGGCCTCGGTGCTGCCGTACGCGAAGACGAGGGTCTTCTCCGAGTCAGGGACGTCCTTGAGTATCTCCTTGGCCTTGGCGATGTTGCCCTGGGGCGTCTTCAGCCGGCCGTAGGGGTCGTACTTCTCCTCGTAGCCGGGCAGGGTCGGCGCGAAGTAGTTCGGGGCCACGTCTCCGCCGTAGACGCCTCCCTCACCGGCGATGAGGGACTTGGAGTTGACGGCGTAGGTGACGGCCTCGCGGATCTTCTTGTCCTTGACCCGGTCGAGGTTGAAGCTGAGCTGCATGACGTAGGGCTGGTAGCCCTTGACGGTGCGCTTGTTGACCTCGGGGTTGCTGACGACGTCCTGGATCTGGGTCGCCTCGACACCGCCGGTGAACTGGATGGCGGTCTTGTTGCTGCCCTGGTCGGCGATCAGGCGCTTGGTCTGGGTGGACTCCGTGACGCCGAACTGGAAGTCGAAGCCGTCCACGTACTGGTGGCGGACCGGGTCGGTCTTCGCGTCCCAGTTGGTGTTCTTGACCAGCTTGACGGACTTGCCCGCCTTGTTCTCGGCGATCTTGTAGGGCCCGGTGGCGACCGGGGCCTTGTCGTACTTCTCCTTGGTGTCGGTCTTCTTCGGCACGATCGCGTAGCCCGCCATGGCGAGCGTCTGCGGCAGGTCGGGGCGCGGGCTGTCGAAGTGCAGGACGACGGTCTTGTCGTCGGGGGTGTCGAGGACCGAGTCGGGCAGGTGCTTGGAGCCGAAGCCGCCGTCGGGCAGCGCCTTGCGGTAGTCGGGGCCGCTCAGCCAGGACTGGAGGTAGGTCGGGCCGTCGAAGATGAACTTCGCGTAGAGGCGCTCGATGGTGTGGCGCACGTCGGCCGAGGTGATGGCGTTGCCGTTCTGGTCCTTGACGCCGTCTCTCAGCGTGTAGGTCCAGGTCTTGCCGCCGTCGGAGGACTTGCCCGAGTCGGTGGCGAGGTCGCCGACGACCGAGACGTTGCCCTTGTCGTCCTCGGAGAACTGGGTGAGGCGGCGGAACAGCAGGTTGGCGACCTGGCCGGCGTCGGAGACGTAGATCTGGCCCGGGTCCAGGTGCGAGATGCCCGCCTCCTGGTAGACGGTGATCGTGCCGCCGCTCTTGGCGCCGGCCAGCTCCTTGGCCGGTCCCGCCGAGGCGGTCTCGTCCCCGTAGGTGACCGCCTTGGACTGGACCGCCGCCTCCTTCTGGTCCTTCTTGGAGTTCGTGTTCGACTTGCCGCCCTCGTTCTTGGAGCAGGCCGTGAGAACGAGAGAGCCCGCCGCGAAGGCGATCACGACGGCGCGAGCCGTGCGTGCGCGTTGAGACATCATGAGGCTGATCCACCTACCTGTCGGTTGTTATCCATGAGTACTGCCAGTCGCTGGCCGGCGGGCCGAGCGGGGGCGGCAGTCACCCCCCACCAATGGACTTGCTATCGACCGGACTTGGGGTCGAAGGCGTCCCGTACGGAGTCTCCGAGGAGATTGAAGGCGAGCACGAAGAGGACCAGCGCCACGCCGGGGAAGAACATGAACGCCGGGTCCTGCTCGGCGTACTGGGCTCCGGCGGCGAACAGACGTCCCCAGTCGGGGGTCGGTTCGACGAAGCCGACTCCGGCGAAGGAGAGGAAGGCGATGGTGAGGATGGTGCTGGGCAGTTGGTACGTGAACTGCACGAGGATGGGCGTCACGACGTTGGGCAGGATCTCCTTGCGGACGATCCGCCACGGTGAGGCACCGGACACCTTCGCGGCCTCGACGAACTCCCGCTCCCGCAGGGAGAGCACGGTGGAGCGCACCAGACGCGCCATGCCCATCCAGCCCAGCAGCCACAGCACGATCAGCATGGCCAGGGCGCGGAAGTAGGTCGGCGTCTCCTCGCGGGGATCCACGAAGAACGACGTCACCACGGGCATGAAGGCGATGAAGAACAGCTGCGACGGGAAGGAGAGGAAGAAGTCGGTGACGCGGCCGACCCAGTAGTCCGTGCGGCCGCCGAAGTAGCCCCCGATCAGGCCGATGATCACGCCGGTGACCATGACGAGCACCGTGATGCCCAGGGCCATGTACAGCGAGGTCCGCATGCCGTACATCAGCATGGCGAACAGGTCGCGCCCGTACTGCGGTTCGACACCGAACCAGTGGTCGCCCGAGACCCCGCCGAGGTAGCCGAGGGGAAGGCCGAAGTCGTCGAGGATCGGCTGGTCGGCGTAGGTCGGGTCCTGGCCGTACAGCGTGTACGGGTCGGTGCCGGCCAACTTGACCAGCAGCGGGGCGAGCAGCGCGACGACGAAGTAGCCGATCACGATCACGGCGCACACGACACCCGTGCGGTCCCGCTTGAAGCGGATCCACATCAACTGGCCGGGAGAGCGGCCTTCGTGCTTGGCCTCGGACTTCGCCTTCGGCTCTGGTTCGCCGTCGACGACCACCGAAGTCCCACTGCCCTCAATGTCGATAGGACTTGTCACTATTGGTCCGTTTCACAGAAATGATTGCCGAGTGGCGTCCGAATGCTCTGGAGCACGCGAATCCGCAGTCGGACGCGCGTAGGCGAGCCGCCGCACTGAGCGGTCGGCGGACGCTTCAGAGTTGGCCGTAGGGCAGACACTCACAGCTGTGCAGGACGGACCTCACGAAGGGGATCCACTTGGTGCTCGTGACACCGCGCATGGGTGTTCCTCCTATGACTTCACGTACCCACCACTGAAAAGGGTTCGCGTCCGTCCTCCGACACCCCTGACGGAGACTCAGACACCCCTTGGTGCTCGTGAGTCGGCACTGTCCCCACAGTGCGAGACCCATTGACCCGAGCGCTACGCGGCTAACTATCTGCCATGAGCCATTCACCGACCACTGTCTTCAAATCTCAATTCGGTCACAGCTGGCACGTACATCTTCCAAAATCTGGACAAACTGTTCGGGAGGAGAAGGCGCGAAACGGACTTGTTACATGGGTATCGGGCGACGATCTCCGCAATCCGGACAGCGATCTTCTGGAAAACCGGTTGCAAAGAGCCCGGACCCCCCAAGACGGGGAACCCGGGCTCCGGTTCAGCTGTTTTCGGCCTGATCGGCCCTGTGTCAGCCGTGCTTGGCGCGGCTCGCGGAGCGGCCGCGCTCCTTCTGGTCGAGCACGACCTTGCGGATGCGAACGGCCTCCGGGGTCACCTCGACGCACTCGTCGTCGCGGCAGAACTCCAGGGACTGCTCAAGGGAGAGCTTGCGCGGCGGGACGATCGCCTCGAACGTGTCGGCCGACGAGGACCGCATGTTCGTGAGCTTCTTCTCCTTGGTGATGTTCACGTCCATGTCGTCGGAGCGCGAGTTCTCACCGACGATCATGCCCTCGTAGACCTCGGTGCCGGGGTCGGTGAAGAGCACACCGCGCTCCTGGAGGTTCGTCATCGCGAAGGCGGTGACGGCGCCCGAGCGGTCGGCGACCAGCGAACCGTTGTTACGGGTCGTCAGGGTGCCGAACCACGGCTCGTGGCCCTCGTGGATGGAGTGCGCGATACCGGTGCCGCGGGTGCCGGTCAGGAACTCGGTCCTGAAGCCGATGAGGCCGCGGGAGGGGACGACGAACTCCAGGCGGACCCAGCCGGAGCCGTGGTTCGACATGTTGTCCATGCGGCCCTTGCGGACGCCCATGAGCTGCGTGACCGCGCCCATGTGCTCCTCGGGCACGTCGATCGTCATGCGCTCGACGGGCTCGTGCACCTTGCCGTCGATCATCTGGGTGACGACCTGGGGCTTGCCGATGGTCAGCTCGAAGCCCTCGCGGCGCATCTGCTCGACCAGGATGGCGAGCGCCAGCTCACCGCGGCCCTGGACCTCCCAGGCGTCCGGACGCTCGGTGTCGAGCACCCGCAGCGAGACGTTGCCGACCAGTTCGCGGTCGAGGCGGTCCTTGACCTGCCGGGCGGTGACCTTGCGGTCCTTGACCGCGGCCTTGTTGTCGGCGCCCTTGCCGGTGCCGCCGCGGCCGACCAGCGGCGAGGTGTTGGTGCCGATGGTCATGGAGATCGCCGGCTCGTCGACGGTGATCAGCGGCAGCGCGATCGGGTTCTCGGGGTCGGCGAGGGTCTCACCGATCATGATCTCCGGGATACCGGCGACGGCACAGATGTCACCGGGGCCCGCCACCTCGGCGGGCTTGCGGGTGAGCGCCTCGGTCATCAGCAGCTCGGTGATGCGCACGTTGGCCATGGTGCCGTCACGCTTGATCCAGGTGACGGTCTGGCCCTTGCGCAGCTCGCCCTGCTCGACGCGGAGCAGCGCGATACGGCCGAGGAAGTTGTCCGCGTCCAGGTTGGTGACGTGCGCCTGGAGCGGGGCCTCCTCGTCGTACTCGGGGGCGGGGACGTGCGAGAGGATCGTGGAGAAGAACGGCTCCAGGCTGTCGCTGTCGGCCGGGACGGTGCCGTCCTCCGGCTTGGTCAGCGAGGCCACGCCGTCGCGCGCGCACGCGTAGACGATCGGGAACTCGATCTGGTCCTCGTCGGCGTCGAGGTCGAGGAAGAGGTCGTAGGCCTCGTTGACGACCTCGTCGATGCGCGAGTCGGGGCGGTCCGTCTTGTTGATGCACAGGATGACGGGCAGGCGGGCCTGCAGCGCCTTGCGCAGCACGAAACGGGTCTGCGGCAGCGGGCCCTCGGAGGCGTCCACCAGCAGCACCACCGCGTCCACCATCGACAGGCCGCGCTCGACCTCGCCACCGAAGTCGGCGTGGCCGGGGGTGTCGATGATGTTGATGGTGATGACGTCGCCGCCATCCTTCGGGTGGTACTTGACGGCCGTGTTCTTGGCCAGGATCGTGATGCCCTTCTCACGTTCCAGGTCGTTGGAGTCCATCATGCGGTCGTCGAGCGACTCTGCGGCGTGCGCGGCGAAGGCACCGGCCTGCTTGAGCATGGCGTCGACCAGGGTCGTCTTGCCGTGGTCGACGTGGGCGACGATGGCGACATTGCGGATGTCGTGGCGCGTGGCCATATTGCGGAGTACTCCCGGAGTGTGAGGAAGGCCTTCGCGTACGTCCGTGTGACGCGGGCCCTGCCGGGCTTGACATGCCACGGCCTCACCCCATGTTACGTGGCTCGGCAGACCGCGGCGCGCGCGGTGGCGCGGCCCCGGCCCGCCGGTGGCCGGTGGACCGGTCCCGGGGGCCGGGACGAGCGGCGCGGGCCGCCGCCCCGCGGGTGCGGGGCGGCGGCCCGTGCGCGGGGGCGGAAGGGTCAGTTCCCGTTGGGCGCGGTGGACGGCTTGGTGCCGTTCTTCAGGAAGCCCATGTCCTGGTAGACGGGGGTCTGGAAGCCGAAGGAGCCGGCGTTGGCCAGGTCCTTGCGGGCCGCGGTGAGCTGGGGGCGCTGGTAGAGCGGGATGGATCCGGCGGAGGCCCAGATGCGGGAGTCGGCCTTGCGGATCAGGGAGCGGCTCTCGTCGTCGTCGAGGGTGGCGGCCGCGCGATCGAACAGTTGATCGACCTGGTCGGTGCCGACCCTGGTGTAGTTCTGCTCGACGTTCAGGGAGCCGTCGGCCGCGGGCACCGGCTTGGCGTAGATCGGCCGGGCGTCGGTGGCCGGGTACGCGGAGGCGGGCCACGAGTAGAGGGCCAGGTCGTACTGGCCGGACGCGATGTGGTCCTTGAAGTAGCTGCTGTCCGGGACCTTGGTGATGTCGGTCCTGATGCCGACCCGCTCCAGCATCGTGCCGATCCGCTCGGCCACCGCCCGCAGCGACTCGGAACCGGCGCCCGACGGCAGCACGAACCGCAGGGTCAGCGGCTTGCCGTCCTTGGCCAGCGGGCCGGGCGCGGGCGCGGGGGCCGCGGTGCCCTTCGGGGCGTAGGCACCCGCCGCGCCGGCCGCGCCGCCCTGCTTGAGGTGCGCCTCACCGCCGTACTGCTTGCCGTCCGCGAGGTGCCTGGCACCGCCCTCGCCGCCCTCGCCGCCCTCATGGGCCTTCTTGTCCTGGCCGTCGTCGTGGCCCTTGTGGTCGTGGTCGTCGTGGCCCTTGTTGTCCTCGCCGACGATGTACGCCCCGTCGCTGCCGCCCTCGGACTCGTCCTGGGACTTCTTGCCCTCGGAGCCCGCCGCCTTCTCGCCCTTCTTCTTGTCCTTGACCGGAGCGCCCGGCACCCACCCGGCGTCGGCGAGCAGCGCCTGCGCCTCGGCGGTGTCCTGGCCGCCGAGCGCGCCGCTGTTGTCGGCGTAGGCGGCCTGCCCGGAGAGCGCCAGATGGCTGCCGACGGGCACCGCGGGCAGCCCGAGCGGCTTCAGGACGACCTGGGCGAGCGCCTCCCGGTCGAGGGCGCGGGCCACCGCCCTGCGCACCCGCTCGTCCGCGAGCGGGCCCTCGGAACCGTTCAGGGCGAGCTGGGTGTAGGCGGGTTCGAGCGACTTGCGGACCTCGAAGCCGCGCAGCGCCTCCTGCTGGCGCTCGTACTTCGCGACGGCCTTGCGCGCCTTCTTGCGGGCGAGCAGCTCCTCGTCGGCGACGTCGTCGTCACTGCCGTGCGCCCGCGCCCAGGAGCGCAGCGCCTTCGCGGCGGTCCGGCCCGCGGCGGGGCCCAGCTGCGGAGAGGCGCCCTGCGACGGGCTGCCGGGGCCGCCGTTGCTGCCGGCCTGCGAGATGCGGGAGGCGGCGTCCGGGTCGATGTCGGCCAGGTCGATCTTCCCGGCGGCCAGCGCGGCGGCCCGCTTGGCGCGCGGTACGGCCTTCAGGTCGATCTCGGACAGCTTCGCGGGCCGCCCCCACCAGCGCGGGTTGCGGGCGAGGGTGATCTCGTCCTCCGCGCGGTCGACCTTCTTCACCGCGAACGGGCCCGCGGTGATCTTCAGCTTGCGGCGCGCGCCGTCGTTGAAGGCGTCGGGGGTGCCCATGACGGCCTTCGGGTACAGCGGCGAGAACAGCGAGCGCCAGTCGGCGTACCGGCGCCCGAAGGTGACCTTGACCTCCAGGTCGTTGGCGCCCCGCTCGATCTTCTCGATGCGGTCGTACCCGGCGTTGCGGGCGGTCCAGTAGGCGCTCTCCTTGCCGGACAGCGCGCGCCACTGGGCGACGAAGTCGGCGGCGCCGATCTCGCGGCCGTCGCTCCACACCGCCTGCTGGTTCAGCTTGTAGAGCACGACCTGCTTGGGCTCGGTCTCGACGACCTTGGCGGTCTCCAGGTAGTCCGGGTCCCGTTGCGGACGCCCCTGGGCGTCCAGCCGGAACATCGACGGCAGGACGGCCTGGGCGACCCGGCCCGTGGCCGCGTCCGCGTCCGCCTGGTAGGCGTTCAGGGTCTCCGGGATGTCGTCGACGGCCCAGCGCAGGGTGCCGCCGTCGGCCACCTGGTCGCGGGCCGCGGGTGCGATGTCCTGTCCGGCGAGCGGCCGGCCGGCCTCGTCCTCGGAGCTGCATCCGGCGAGCAGGGGCACCGCGAGCGCACCCGCGGCAAGGAAGGCGACCGAGCGCATGACCGCGCGCAGTCCGACGCCGTGGTGGGACATGTCGTCTACCTCCGGGAGGGGGCCGCCGCCGAACTCGTTTGGCGGTATTTGGAGCTGATCAGATCTATGCGGCCCACTGAAGAGGACGGGATCAGACGTTCGGGCGCGACACGGCGGCACGCGCGCCGAACCCCACCCGTGCGGCGCAACCGGCGCGGCGGCCGTTGCGCCATCGGCGGGACGGCGACGGCCGCGCCCCGGGCCACGGCCCGCCCCACGGCCCCCCGGCCCGCCCCGCGGCCCCGCTGCCTCCCGGCCCGCCCCGCCCGTGACCCGTGCCGCCCGCCGTCCGCCGGGCTCCGCCGGACCGGCCCGCACCCGCGCGCCCCCGCCAATCCGTGCACATGCCTTCCCACCGCCGGGTGTGACGCGCAACACTCGCAGGCGCATGAACGTCCCCGCCCAGGGCAGTGCAGCCCGCGGAAGTGAGGTCACGTCATGTCCGTGCACGACGAACTGACATCGGTCCAGCGCAGTCTCGACGAGCTGCTCAGGTCCGTCGGGCGGCTGGAGAAGCAGCTCGGCACCGGCGGCCTCGAGATGCGCCGGGTCCGCAACGACGCCAACCACCTGCGCGAGAGCCTCGCCCTGCTGCGCGACACCGCGGCCGCCCCCGCCGCCCGCCGCACCGATCTCGTCCCCATCTCCGACACCCCGTACGACACCAGCCTGTGGACGGACTCGGACGACGAGGGACTCGGCGCCCGCGACCGCCACGCCCCCTGAACCCGACCGGAGTCAAGAATTGGCCACTGGTACGGAACCCCATCCCGACAGCCGCGGCGTGCACACCCCGACGCGCGCCGCGATCTCCGCCCGTCATCTGCGCACCGACCGCTGGTGGCTGGCCCCCGCGGGCACCGCCGCGGGGCTGCTCGCCTTCGTCGTCTACTCGACCTGGCGGGCCTTCGCCGACGCGCACTACTACTCCGCGCCCTATGTGTCGCCGTTCTACTCGCCCTGCCTCGCCGAGCGCTGCCAGACCATGCACAGCGGCCCCAACGCGGACCTGTTCGGCGGCTGGTGGGCGCTCTCCCCCGCGATCATCATCCTGATCTTCCCGCTGGGCTTCCGCATGACCTGCTACTACTACCGCAAGGCCTACTACCGGGGCTTCTGGGCGTCCCCGCCGGCCTGCGCGGTGGCCGAGCCGCACGCGTCGTACTCGGGTGAGACGCGCTTCCCGCTCATCCTGCAGAACCTGCACCGCTACTTCTTCTACGCGGCGATCCTGGTCGCGGGCGTGCTCACCTACGACACCGTGCTCTCGTTCCGCGACGCGCACCACCACTGGGGCCATATGGGCCTCGGCACCGTGCTGTTCGTCGCCAACGTGGCGCTGATCTGGGCGTACACCCTCTCCTGCCACTCCTGCCGGCACATCGTCGGCGGCAAGCTCAAACACTTCTCCCGGCACCCCGTGCGCTACCGGGCCTGGCGGTTCGTCGGCAAGCTGAATGCCCGTCACATGCTGCTGGCCTGGGCGTCGTTGGTGAGCGTGGGGGTCACCGACTTCTATGTCTACCTGCTCTCGTCCGGCGCCTTCGACGATCCGAGGTTCTTCTGATGTCCGTGGTCGACCGCCAGGAGTGGGACGTTGTCGTGGTCGGCGCCGGCGGCGCGGGGCTGCGGGCCGCCATCGAGGCCCGGGAACGCGGCGCCCGTACGGCGGTGATCTGCAAGTCGCTGTTCGGCAAGGCGCACACGGTGATGGCCGAGGGCGGCATCGCGGCCGCCATGGGCAACGTCAACCCGGGCGACAACTGGCAGGTCCACTTCCGGGACACGCTGCGCGGCGGCAAGTTCCTCAACCAGTGGCGGATGGCCGAGCTGCACGCGAAGGAAGCCCCGGACCGGGTATGGGAGTTGGAGACCTGGGGCGCCCTGTTCGACCGCACCGCCGACGGACGCATCTCGCAGCGCAACTTCGGCGGCCACGAGTACCCGCGCCTCGCGCACGTCGGCGACCGCACCGGACTCGAACTCATCCGCACCCTCCAGCAGAAGATCGTCTCGCTCCAGCAGCAGGACAAGAAGGAGACCGGCGACTACGAGTCCCGGCTCAAGGTCTTCCAGGAGTGCACCGTCACCCGGGTGTTGAAGGACGGGAGCCGGGTATCGGGCGTCTTCGGCTACGAACGCGAGTCGGGCCGCTTCCTGGTCCTCGAGGCACCGTCCGTGGTGATCGCCACCGGCGGCATCGGCAAGTCCTTCAAGGTGACGTCGAACTCGTGGGAGTACACGGGCGACGGCCACGCGCTGGCCCTGCTCGCCGGGGCGCCGCTGCTCAACATGGAGTTCGTGCAGTTCCACCCGACCGGCATGGTCTGGCCGCCGTCCGTGAAGGGCATCCTCGTCACCGAGTCGGTGCGCGGCGACGGCGGGGTGCTGCGCAACTCCGAGGGCAAGCGGTTCATGTTCGACTACATTCCCGACGTCTTCAAGGAGAAGTACGCCGAGTCGGAGGACGAGGGCGACGGCTGGTACGAGGACCCCGACCACCACAGGCGACCCCCTGAACTGCTCCCCCGCGACGAGGTCGCCCGCGCCATCAACTCCGAGGTGAAGGCCGGCCGCGGCTCCCCGCACGGCGGGGTCTTCCTCGACGTGTCCACCCGGATGCCCGCCGAGGTGATCAGGCGCCGACTGCCGTCCATGTACCACCAGTTCAAGGAGCTGGCCGACGTCGACATCACGGCGGAGGCGATGGAGGTCGGGCCCACCTGCCACTACGTGATGGGCGGCATCGCCGTCGACTCCGACACGGCCGCCGCGCGCGGGGTGCCGGGTCTGTACGCGGCGGGCGAGGTGGCGGGCGGCATGCACGGCTCCAACAGACTGGGCGGCAACTCCCTCTCCGACCTGCTGGTCTTCGGCCGCAGGGCGGGCCGGTACGCGGCCGAGCACGCGGCGGAGCAGACGGAGGGACGGCCAGGACGGCCAGGACGACCACAGACGGACGACGCCCAGGTGGACGCGGCGGCGGCCGAGGCGCTGCGCCCGTTCTCCGCCGAGGGCCCGCCCCCGGACGGGGAACCGGCCGCGGCCCGCGCCCCGGAGAACCCGTACACCCTCCACCAGGAGCTCCAGCAGACCATGAACGACCTGGTCGGCATCATCCGCCGCGAGGGCGAGATGGAGCAGGCCCTGGAGCGGCTGTCCGCACTGCGGGTACGGGCCAGGCGGGCGGGCGTCGAGGGCCACCGCCAGTTCAACCCCGGCTGGCATCTCGCCCTGGACCTGCGGAACATGCTGCTGGTCAGCGAGTGCGTGGCACGGGCCGCCCTGGAGCGCACCGAGTCGCGCGGCGGCCACACCCGCGAGGACCACCCGACGATGGAACGGCACTGGCGCCACGTCAACCTGCTCTGCGCGCTGGCCGATCCGGGCGCCACCGATCCGGCGCCCGGCCAGATCGCCCTGACCCGCGAGGACACCGAACCCATCCGCCCCGACCTGCTCGCCCTCTTCGAGAAGGACGAGCTGGTCAAGTACCTGGCCGAAGAGGAGCTCTACGAGTGAGCAGCTACGAGGCCCGCTTCAGGGTGTGGCGGGGCGATGTGGGCGGCGGCGGCCTGGAGGACTTCACGGTCGAGGTGAACGACGGCGAGGTCGTCCTCGACATCGTGCACCGCCTCCAGGCCACCCAGGCACCCGACCTCGCCGTCCGCTGGAACTGCAAGGCGGGCAAGTGCGGTTCGTGCTCGGCGGAGATCAACGGCCGCCCCCGGCTGCTGTGCATGACCCGCATGTCGGTGTTCACGAAGGACGAGACGATCACCGTCACACCGCTGCGCGCCTTCCCCGTGGTGCGCGATCTGGTGACGGACGTCGGGTTCAACTACGCGAAGGCGAGGGAGGTTCCGGCGTTCGTGCCGCCGGCCGGACTGGCCCCGGGCGAGTACCGGATGACGCAGCAGGACGTGGACCGCTCGCAGGAGTTCCGCAAGTGCATCGAGTGCTTCCTCTGCCAGGACACCTGCCATGTGGTGCGCGACCACGAGGAGAACAAACCGGCGTTCGCGGGCCCGAGGTTCCTGATGCGGGTCGCGGAGCTGGACATGCATCCGCTGGACGCGGCCGCCGAGTCCGGCCTCGACCGCAAGAGCACCGCCCAGGACGAGCACGGGCTCGGCTACTGCAACATCACCAAGTGCTGCACGGAGGTCTGCCCCGAAGGCATCAAGATCACGGACAACGCGCTGATCCCCCTGAAGGAGCGCGCGGCCGACCGCAAGTACGACCCGCTGGTCTGGCTGGGGTCGAAGATCAGGCGTCGGGCGTAGCGGTCACCGGGACGGCGGGCGGGAGTGAAGTCACGGGCGGCGGGCGGGAGTCCGTCACGGTGGGGGCGCCCGCAGGAGCGCCGTCACGGGGGAGGGCGGGCGTCCGCGGCCGTCATCCGCCGACGAACTCCAGCGCCCGCCGCAGATGGTGTTCGACGATGCCCCGCAGGGCAACCCGGTCGGGAAAGTCCCCTTCGAGGAGGCGGAGGGGACCGGCGACCAGCGAGAGATGCGTCGCCAGCCGGTACAGGCGCAGCCGGTCCTCGTCGAGACCGGCGGTACGCAGGCGCGGGTAGTGGGACCCGAGGCGCAGCCGCAGGAAGACGTGCTCCCACTCGACGTCGAAGTACCTGAGCCCCTCGATGTCGATCAGGGCGGGCTGCCCCTGGGCGGTCAACAGGACGTGGTCGGGCCCCAGTTCGCCGTGCACCAGCGAGAACCGGGAACGCGGTCGGACGGCGGACGCCAACTCCTCGACGACGTCGTCCAGTTCGTCGCGGGCCGCCGCGATCCGCCGGTCCCGCGCCGCGCTCGCGGCGATGTCCCGCAGGGCGCCCTCGGTGACCAGCCGTTCGCACGAACCGCCTTTCGGGACACCGCCGTTGTCGACCAGGGCGACGCTGCCGAAGGCCGGCCCGCGCTGCGCGTGCAGCCGCGCCACCAGATCGGCGAACCGGTCGAGCGCCGCCTCCGCCTCCCGGGGGTCACCGGCCAGCGCCTCCTGGAGGCTGCCGCCGGTGAGGTCCTCGACGACGGCCGCGTCCGCTGGCAGCAGGGTGCGCGTGGCGTCGGCGTACAGCAGCCGTGGGGTGCGGACACCGGCCGCGGTGAGCCGGTCGTGGGCCGTCGTGAACAGGGCGAGGCCGGTGCCGGGGGCGAGCGGGTCGCGCGGGCCGGGTGGAGCGGCGTCCCAGAAGTCCTCCGCGGCCGACCACACATAGACGACGGCGGTGGAGCCGTCGTCGAGGGCGAGCCGGTAGACGCCCTTGCGGGTGCCGCCCGGCAGCCGGGTCGCGGTGAGCGGGGTCCGTCCGAGCGCGGCACGGGCCAGGGGCGCGAGGTCGGTGGCGGTGAGCGGGGTTCGGGTCATCCGGGCGTCACCCAGCCTTCTCGGTAGGCCGCCCAGTCGGCCTCGGTGGCCGCGAAGTCCACGTACAGGGCGACGCCGAAGCGTACGCGGTCCGCGTCCGCGCGGGACAGACCCAGCCTGACCCCCCGGACGGCGGCCGGGACGGTCTCGGCGTAGGCCAGGTGGCCCGGCTTCGTCTCGTGGAAGAACGGCAGCCCCATCAGCAGGTCCGTCGACTCCGGGGTGGCGTCGAGGGCGAGCGCGGTCTGCCGGGCGACATAGCCGCCGTACAGGCTCGGCAGCGGCGTGGCGGTGTCGTACGACATGACGGCGATCTGGTCGACGCGCCGGGCGACCTGCCCGAAGTACTCCCGCGACCACCACTTGGGGTGACCGGTGAGGGCGCCCGCGACGGTGTGCAGCGCGGGCAGCGGGTCGATCTGATGGGCGGCGACGGAGAGCGGCACGCCGGCCGCCTCGGTGGTCCTGTGCAGGGCGTCCAGCAGGCCGAGGTAGTGGGCGTCGCCCGAGTGCAGGGGTTCGAGGTCGAAGTGGACGCCGTCGAATCCGGCGGCCAGGACGCGCCGGGTGGACGCCACGATCGCGGTCCGCGTGGCGGCCCGCTCCAGGCGCATGCCGTCCGGGCTCTCGGTCGCCAGCTCGTCACCGAGCCACGCCTGCACGCGGACGCCGGGCGCGGCCTCGTGCACCGCGCCGATCAGCCAACGGGCCTTCGGATAGGCGGAGTCGGGCAGCGTGCCGTCGTGCTCCAGGGGGCCCGCGTGGACGTACAGGTCCCGGATGCCGGTGGAGCGCAGCCGCCGGGCGAGCGCGGTGACGTCGGCGTCGCCCTTGCGCCCGTCGACCCAGGCGTGCCCGAGCCAGACCGCGTCCCGCCCCCTGCTGTGGGCCCCGCTCCCGGGCTCCCCACCGTAGGCGAGCCGCAACGCGACGGCGGCGGAGGCGACGGGAAGCACCAGCAGAAGCACAAGCCCCAGGACAAACCGCCGAAGGAGACGCCGGGGGCGGGGTGGGGTGGGGGGTTTGGTGGGGGCGGTGGGGCAGGTGGGCTCGATGGGCTTGGCGGGGCTGGTGGGCTCGGCGGAGCCGGTGAGACCGGCGGGCTCAATGGGCTCGGCGAGGCCGGTGGGATCGGCGGAGCCGGTGGGATCGGCGGAGCCGGTGGGGCTGGTGGGCTCAATGGGCTTGGCGGGGCTGGTGGGCTCGACGGAGCCGGTGAGACCGGCGGGCTCAATGGGCTCAGCGGGACCAGTGGTCGTGGCGAGGCCGGGGGGCTCGGCAAGGCCGGTGGAGCCGGTGTGGCTGGTGGGGCCGGTGTGGCTGGTGGCACTGGCGGGCTCAGCAGGACCAGTGGTCGTGGCGAGGCCGGTGGGCTCAGCAGGACCAGTGGTCGTGGCGAGACTGGCGGGCTCAGCGGCACCGGCCGTCGTGGCGAGACTGGCGGGCTCAGCGGCACCGGCCGTCGTGGCGAGACTGGCGGGCTCAGCGGCACCGGCCGTCGTGGCGAGACTGGCGGGCTCAGCGGCACCGGCCGTCGTGGCAAGGCCGGTGGGCTCAGTGGGACCGGCGGCCGTGGCGAGACTGGCGGGCTCAGCGGGACCGGCGGGCTCGGCCGGATCATCCGAGCCCTCCAGCCCTGCCCCCACCTCCGCCCCCGCCGCCCGGCCCGCACGATCCGCACGGTCCACCCGGTCCGCCCCCGCCGCCCGGCCCGCACGATCCACCCGGTCCGCACGATCCACCCGGTCCGCACGGCCCGCCGCGCGCCCCCCGTTCCCCTGTTTCTCGTTCGTCATGCCGTGTCCCGCCCCTCTCTCGGCTCCCCACCCCGGGCGTCTCCCGCTCGCGCACCCGCTGTGCTGCTCATACGCTCCGAAATGTGACGTCCTCCCTGATACGGGGGCGGCCCAGACGCCGCGCTCCGTCCCTCGTCCCCGCGCGCCTGCTGCACACCGTGCTGGGCGGCCTCGCCGGTGTGGTGTGGCTGGTCCTGCCGGGGGTGACGTTCCACAGCGCCACGCCGGTTCCGCCGCCGAGCGCGGCGGCCGCCCCCGCGGCCACCGCGCGGTCGGCACCCGCGTCCGGCGGGACCTCCACCGCCGACCTGGTGCTTCCCCTCGTCGTGGTCGTCGCCGCCCTGGCGTTCGGCGGGTACGGGTATGTGCGGCGCACCCGGCGGGCCAGGACCAGGACCACCCCCGGCTGGGCGACCGCCCCGGCCGCCGACGCCCCGCCCTCGCTGCCGGAGGCGGACGACCGGGCGCGGGCGCTGCTCGTCGCGGCCGACGACTGGGTGCGGGTGTCCCGGGAGGAGCTGGGGCCGGCCGAGGCGCGGCTCGGGGCGGCGGCCGTCGCGCCGTACGCGCGGGCGGTGCGGGAGGCGGCGGCGGAGCTGTCGGACGCCTTCCGGCTGCGGCAGCGCTACGACGAAGGGCCACCGGCCGACCACGACGAGCGGCGGCAGTCGCTCGCCGGGATCGTCGCGCGGTGCGAGGAGGCGGGGTGGCGGCTGGACGCGGACGCCGACTCCTTCGACCAACTGCGCGGCCTCGAAAGGGGGTCGGCGCCCGGGGTCGTGGACGCGCTGGTGGCCGCCGAGACCCGGTTCCGTGAACTGGGCGCCCGTACCCGCCGGATGGCGACGCTGGTCGCGGGGCTCGGGGAGCGGTACGGGCCCGCGGTGACGGACTCCGTGACCGGCTCCGTCGAACAGGCCAAGGACCGGCTGGTGTTCACGACGTTCCGGCTCAACGAGGCCCGGCAGGCGGCGGACCGGGGCGAACCCGACGTCGCGGCCAGGCAGCTGCGGGCGGCCGAGGGCGGGATCGCGCAGGCCGCCGCGTTCCTGGACGGCGTCGAACGCCTCGCCGCCGACCTGGAGTCGGCCGAGCGGCTGCTTCCGGCCACGCTGAGCGGCGCCGAGGCGGAGATCGCGGGGGCGCGGGAGACGGCGCGGGACCACGCGGCGGCCGTCCGCGGCGACGGCGCCGAACGGCCGGTGACCGCGCGGGGGCACCGGTTCGTCAGGCCCGGCGCGTCAGGGGCGCGGCCGGCCGAACCCCTGCTCCCCGCCGACATGTTGCTGGCCCAAGCCGATGTCGCCGACGCCGTCCTGGCCGCCGTCAGGACCGAGGCGACGGCGGGACCTTCCGATCCGGTCGACGCGCTGCGGCGGGTCGCCTCCGCCGTGCTGCCGCTGGCCGCGGGCCGGGCGGGCGCGGTGCCGTTCGCCGCCTCCCTGGTCGCCGCGCACAGCACGGCCGACGCCGACACGTTCATCGGCACGCACCGGGGTGCCGTCGGCAGCGAGGCCAGGACCCGGCTCTCGGAGGCGAGGCGGCTCCGGGACGCCGATCCGCTCACCGCCGACGCGCTGGCGGTCCGCGCCCGTGAGCTGGCCGAACGCGATGTGCGCGGCCACGGCAACCCGTTGAGCGGCGGGAGCGGGCACGAGAGCGGTCTCGCGGGCGCGGTCCTCGGCGGCGTGCTGCTGCCGCCGTCGGACGGAGATCCGCAGGGCGCCGTCGGGCCGCCCCCGAGCTTCGGCGGCCCCAGGACCGGCCGCCGCCGCGCCGCGGACCCGGGTTAGCCGGCTCACGGGACCCCGTGCGGGGCCGACCGGCACCGGCGGAGCCTCCCTCGTCAGAACAGGCTGAGCAGCGCCTCCGCCGGGTCCGTCAGGCCCGTCTCGCCGTCGGGCAGCGGGAGTTCGAACCAGACCGTCTTGCCGCGGGGGGTGCGGCGTGAGCCCCAGGACGTGCTGAGCAGCCCGACGAGTTGCAGGCCCCGGCCGCCTTCGTCGGTGTCGCGGGCGCGGCGGCGGCGCGGCTGGACGAGTCCCGAGTCCCAGACCTCGCAGACCAGGGTGCGGTCCAGCAGGAGCCGCAGCCGGATCTCGCCCTCGCCGTAGCGCAGCGCGTTGGTGACGAGTTCGCTGACGAGGAGTTCCGCCGTGTCGACGAGCGGTTCCAGGCCCCAGGACAGCAGTTGGCCGCGCGCGTGCTCGCGGGCGCGGCCCACGCTGCGCGGTTCGCGCGGCAGCGTCCAGTCGCCGACGGAGTCGGTGGGCAGGCCCTGGACGCGCGCCATCAGCAGGGCGATGTCGTCCTCTCCGTGGTGGGTGTCGAGGGTGTTGAGGACGTGGTCGCAGACGTCCTCCAGGGGGCGGGCGGGGTCGGTGAGCGCGCCGACGAACGCCTGGAGCCCCTCGTCGAGCGGGTGGTCGCGGGACTCGACGAGGCCGTCGGTGTAGAGGGCGAGCAGGGCGCCCTCGGGCAGGTCGACGTCGACCTCCTCGAAGGGTTCGCCGCCGACCCCGAGCGGCATGCCGGGCGGCACGTCGAGCATCAGGGCGTCCTCGCCCGGTTCGACGAGGACCGGCGGGAGGTGGCCCGCGTTGGCGAAGGTGATGCGCCGGGTGACGGAGTCGTAGACGGCGTAGATGCAGGTGGCGAGGTACACCTCGGAGAGGTCGGCCTCGCGGGGCCTGCGGGCGGAGCGGGTGGCCTGCTGGACCCCGCCCGGTGCCCCGAGCCCGCGGGCGATCTCGTCCAACGCGCCGAGCACTTCGGCCGGTTCGAGGTCGAGCAGGGCCAGGGTGCGCACGGCGGAGCGCAGTTCGCCCATGGCGACGGCGGCCCGCAGTCCGCGGCCCATGACGTCGCCAACGACCAACGCGGTGCGGTGGCCCGGCAGTTCGATGACGTCGAACCAGTCGCCGCCGACCTCGCTGGGGCGGTCGGAGGAGGAGTTGCCGGGCCGGTAGCGGCAGGCGATGTCGAGTCCGGAGGCGACCGGGTCGCCGGGCGGCAGCAGGGACCGTTGCAGTATCAGGGCCCGTTCGTGCTCGCGCCGGTACAGCCGCGCGTTGTCGATGCAGACGGCGGCGCGCGCGGCGAGTTCCACGGCGAGGTCGCGGTCCCGGTCGCCGAACGGCTCGCTGCCCTTGGTCCTGGCGAACTGGACGAGTCCGACGACGGTGTCGTGGGCGACCATCGGCACGGCGAGGGTGGACTGCACGAGCCCGCCCTCCTCGGCCGGCACCCGCTGGGTGCGGGCGGTGCGCAGGGCGTCGGCGCAGGGCGAGTTGAAGGGGTAGTGGTGGACGGCGCCGACCTCGACGGAGGTCCCGCCGCCGACGAACGGCGCGTCGGAGACGGCGCTGGCGAAGGCGACCCGGCGCAGCGCGGCGCTGCCGTCGGCGAGTCCCGGCGGGGTCTCGTCGCCGGCCAGCAGCCCCTGGTAGAGGTCGACGGTGGCGAGGTCGCAGAAGCCGGGCACGACGACGTCGAGGAGTTCGCGTGCGGTGGTCTCCAGGTCGAGGGAGTTGCCGATGCGGGCACCGGCCTCGTTGAGGAGGGCGAGATTGCGCCGTGCGGCGGCGGCCTCGCGGGCGGCGGCGCGGCGGGCGGTGATGTCGGTGGCGAGCCAGGCGACCCCGATGGGCCGGCCGCTCCCGCTGTGCACGCGGTAGAGGTTGACGGACCAGTGGCGGCGCTCGTCGGTGTTCGGCACGAAGCCGGTGACGTGCATGTCGGTGATGGCGTTGCCGGTCTCGAGGACCCGGCGCAGGGTGGCCGTGATGCGGTCGGCCTCGGGCCGGGGCAGGTAGTCGTGGACGCCCTTGCCGCGGTGGTCGTCGGGGGTGCCGCCGAAGAGGGAGGCGAACCGCTGGTTGGCGCGGCGGACCCGCAGGTCGGCGTCGATGAGCAGGAAGCCGAAAGGGGATTGCCCGAAAATCGACTGTGAGGCGGCGAGGTCGGTCTCGATGTTCCGCAGGGTGCGGACGTCGACGACGATGCAGACGGCGGCCTTCTCACCGTCCTCGGTGAGCGTGGGCATGACGTAGACCTCGGCGAGGCCCTCCTCCCCGCACTCGCCCCTGCTTCTCGGCTCGGGCACCCGGAAGGGGACCACGCCGGTCCACTCCCGCCCGTCGAGGATCTCGGCCATCTTCCGCTGGCCCTGCTCGCGCAGATCGGGGTCGACGAACGTCTCGATGGGGTCCATGCCGACGGCCTGCTCCGCGGTGATGCCGAAGAGTTGTTCGGCGCGCAGGCTCCACTGGTCGACGAGTCCGTCGGGGCCGATGGAGAAGGAGGCGACCTTGATGTAGTCGTAGATCGAGCCGGGCGGACTGCTCTGCCACATGGCGTCACCAGGTGCGGGCGGCTCGCCGACGCCCGTCACCGCGCGTGGCGCCGGCGCATCGGCAGCGCCCGCGGTGTACGACCTCGCACCGCCCGACGGGTCCTTGGACTCCGCCGCCTTCGCTGGTATCTCGCTCACTCGAACCGTCCCCTCCAGCTCACCGCGTCCGGCACCGGTCACCGGCAGCGGCTGCCCGCAGTATCCAGCACTACGGCGCCGCACAACACGGTGTTCACGATCACAGCACGGTCCCGATGGTTTTCGGTCCGGACCGTGACAACACTTCCAGTCTTCTAACCAGCCAACACGTCGTCGAACCACTCCTATCGACAACCGACCTCCGCCGAACAGGGCGGCGGGCGAAGCGGACTGCCTCGTACAGCTTCCACGGGCGGGCGGGGCGTCCGGTTCACCCCGGTACGGCCAGTTCGAACCAGACCGTTTTGCCGGTGTCGCCGGGGCGGGTACCCCAACTGCGCGAGGACAGCGCGACGAGTTGGAGTCCGCGCCCGCTCTCGTCCTCCGGACGGGCGACCCGCTCGCGGGGCGGGTCGGGAAGCGGGTCGGACACCTCGACGCGCAGGACGTCGCCGGGGTGCGCGGGGCGCACGAGACGGAGTCCGATGGGGCCGGTCGCGTGCCGGAGGGAGTTGGTGACCAGCTCGCTGACCAGCAGAGTGGTGAGGTCGGTGAGGGGTTCGAGGTTCCAGCGGCGCAGCCGGTCGCGCACGGCGTCACGGGCGTTGCGGACGGCTCCCGGCTCCGCGGGAAAGGTCCACTCGGCACGGTCGCCTTCGGTGTCGATCACGCCGATCACTTCCCAGGCCGGGCCAGCAAGCCTACCCATGTCCGTTTTCATGGGGTTAATGGCCACATACCCGATATTCAGCGCGAAGTACCGCCTTATTCGAAGCACTGTGGCACAAACGGCGTACCCGGCGCCCTGTTCCCCCCGGCCCTCTCCTTCCGCACTCCCGTGCTCCCCCTCCGCTCCCCCCACATTTCTCGCGGAAGCAGCGCCTCCGACCTCTACGCCGCGAGCCGCGCCGCCGCCTCGCGCACGGCCGGCACATCCTGGTCGAGCCAGTCGACGTCCCACACGTCGGCGGCGGCGAGCCAGCGCAGTTCGTCGTGGTCCTCGAGAGGTTGGGGGGAGGCGGAGCCGGGCAGCAGCCGGGCGGTCCACACCTGGAAGACATAGGGCGCCCGCAGCGGCCACTGGCCGGGGATCCGCTCGACGAGCGAGGCGTCCACGCCGAGTTCCTCGCGCAGTTCGCGGACGAGGGCGCTCTCGGGGCTCTCGCCTTCCTCGACCTTGCCGCCGGGCAGCTCCCAGCGGCCGGCGAGTTCGACCGGCGCGCTGCGCCGGGCCGCGAGCAGGCGGCCGTCGTGCAGGAGGGCGGCGCCCACCACGATCCGTTCCGTCATGTGCCGGAGCCTACGGGAGTCGTACGCCGGCGCTCGGGCCCGCGTCCGACCGCGTGATCCGGCCGGTGGAACTCAGTTGAGCGTGTCGGTCGCGCCCTGGCCGTTCGGGCCGATGCACTCGACCCAGTAGAGCTGTTTGTGGCCGCGGGCATCGAGCCTGTCGGCCATCTTCTCGGCCTCGGCCTGCGTCGCGTATCTGCCGACGCTGTACCGATTGCCGTTGTCGTCCTCACGTATGAGGCGCCAGGGAAGAGTGAGAGTGCCGTCGTTCATCACGCCAAGTCGCCCCTTACCGAACGCGGTTCGCACCGCGCCCCGCTCTCTGAGGAAACCGCGATCCGCATATGCCTGAGCCTACGCCCTACCTTCACGCAGCGAATACGGGTTTTCACAAAGAGGTACGCAACCGGCCAGAACGCAGGGGGCGCGCGCCGGCGAACGCGCCGTCCGGACCTGCCGACGCCTCGCCGCGGCGCCG
This sequence comes from Streptomyces griseoviridis, assembly GCF_005222485.1. Taxonomy (NCBI): domain Bacteria; kingdom Bacillati; phylum Actinomycetota; class Actinomycetes; order Kitasatosporales; family Streptomycetaceae; genus Streptomyces; species Streptomyces griseoviridis. The sequence continues at coordinate 5,727,325 of NZ_CP029078.1, read as the reverse complement.
TCGCGACCGGACGGCGGCGACCTGCGAGAACGGCCGGATCGCGGCGGCGGGCGCGAGGGCGCGCGCGGCTCCCCGCAGGGATCGGGGGGCGGGTCAACCCCCAAGGGGTGTGCGCTACTTCACGGGAAGGTGGTACGCGATCCGGTAGCGGTCGGCCGGAACGACCACGTCGGCGGTCTCCACCGGACGCCCCGAGGCGTAGAACGTGCGCTGGATGACCAGCACCACATGACCGGGCACGCCGCCGAGCGCCTGCAACTCCTCGGCGAGGCCAGGACGCGCCCCGACCTCCTCGGTGACGTTGTCCACGATGACGTCGATCGCCGCCATCCGCTCGGCGACGCCCATCCCGCCGAGTGGCCCCTCCTCGGGCAGCATCACCGGCGTGCGCCCGGTGACTTCGAGGGGCTCCCAGGAGGTGGACAGCATCATCACCTCGCCGGCCTCGCGGAAGACGTAGCGCGTGCACATCACCCGCTCGCCCGGCTCGATGCCGAGCCGCTCGGCCACCGCGCCGCCGGCCGCGAGCTGCTCGCTGCGCGACTCCCAGGTGCCGCGCGCCTCGCCGTCGGCCTGCTCCTGGCGGAAGGGCGTCGCCCCGCCGTCCGGGCGGTAGCCGGAGCGGGCCAGGCGCCTGGGCACCGGCCGCTCCCGCACATAGGTACCGGAACCGGAGCGGCCCTCGACCAGGCCCTCGGCCATCAGCACCTTGCGCGCCTCCAGGGCGACGGTGTCGGAGACGCCGTACTCCTCCCGGATGCGCGCCTGGGAGGGGAGCCGGGTGTGCGGTGGCAGCGAACCGTCGACGATCTTCTTGCGGAGATCACCCGCGACGCGCAGGTACGCCGGCTGCTCACCGAAAGTCACAGGTCGCTCCCATCAGGTTGTACAGACAGCGACAGCGTGGCAACCGTGGGTTCGGCGATGCAAGCAAAGGCCAGAGAATCACTCGATGTGATGACTCGCTCTTACCAGTGGCTTACGCAGGCACTTTCTCCCCCGCACAGCGGCCGTCACACCTCAAGACCGGAGTCTCCGCCTCCGCCGGAGCCTTCGGAGCCGTCGACGCCGTCCGCGGGAGGGCTGGAGGCAAGCCCCAGAGCCTTGCGCGCGGTGACCGACCGGTCGGGCGTCGACAGCTCCATGACCCGGTCGACGTGGACGTAGAACGCGTCCGCGTCGGTGGCCTTCGCGGCCCGCGCCCACTCCTTCTGGAGCCTGTCGACCTCGTCGGCGACCTCGGCGACCGGTCCGCGCGCCGCCTCGGGCCAACTGTGGTCGCGCAGTTGCCCGGCCTCCTTCAGGAGCGCCCCCGACATCCGCCCGGCCCACTTCCGGTTGGCGTCGAGGTCGTCCTCGGCGGTGGCGAGCGGCTCGCCGTCCAGGGCCTTGTTCTCCAGGTTGACGGCGGTCAGATAGGCGAGCTGGTCGGCGTCGAGAAGGGTGGCGTCGTTGCGCAGCGAACCGGTCAGGCCCGCCCGCTCCTCCATGTTGCCGAAGAGGCAGGTGACCTCGCGGTCGCCGATCCGCCAGCTCGACCGCGTCGGCGTCAGGTAGTACACGTCGGCCTCGGCGGGGACGGCCCAGGAGTCCATCGCGTACCCGTGCCGCAGCTGGTAGCAGCGGGTGTCGGCGATCTCGGTGAGCCGGTCGTCGCCCGGGTAGGAGTCGTGGCCGGTGACCGTGAAGAGGGCGAAGACCTCGGCATCGTGCTCACCCTCGCAGGGCACGTCCTCGACGTCGTAGGCGAAGCCCTGGAGCGAGCCGGTCGGCGCGTCGAAGCACTCGCCGACGGAGAGCGTGTAGGCGGTGCCTTCCCCGCTCGCGGCCTCCTCGATGCCGTCCCGCAGGCCGGTCAGCCCGCCGGTGGCCAGCACCAGGACCCAGAGCGCGGTCCCGATCCCCGACAGCACCGAACCGGCCACCGCCATGCCCTTGCCGCGCTCCCCCTTGCGCCGGATCTGCCCGAGCGCGACCAGCCCCAGCACCAGTCCGACGACCGGGACACCGCACAGGAGCCCCAGGACGAGGGAGCCGACGGCCATCCCGTTGACGGGAGCCTGCTGGGGGTAGGGGCTGTAGCCCTGCCCCCAGGGCTGGTAGGCGTACGGCCCGCCACCGGGTGCTGGCGCGGCCCCCGGTCCGTACGGCGGGTAGGGGCCCGCGGCGCCGGGTCCCGGCGGGGGCGGCGGACCCGGCGGCGCGAACGGGTTGCCCTGGCCGGGGGCCGCGTAGGGGTCCCCCTGACCGGGAGCCGTGAACGGGCCCTGCGGGTTTGGGCCTTGGGGCTCCTGGCGGTCCTGGGGCTGGTCGGGCCCAGGGGGCGGGGGTATCGACACGGGTACCGTGCTCCTGATTCGGGCGGTGGTGCGGGCAGAGGAATGGCACGCCTCACGGCGGACCCGCCGGCCGCACGGCGGACTGACGCCGACCGCACGGCGGACCGACGTACGACTCGGCATCGTAGGCACGAGGTCGGCGGGGTGGGAACGGAGTTACGCCGCCCCGGTCGCCAGCCGGAGCTGTTCCTCCTCCACGATGCGGCGGGCGATACCGGCGTCCGAGACGTCCACCGCGTCCGGGGTGGCGTCGGCGGTGTCGCTGCGGCGGGCGTAGGCGTCGAAGAGGCGCGTCTTGTTCTCCAGGATGCGCAGCAGGCGCGCGTCGACGCTGTCGGTGGCGAGCAGCCGGTGCACCTGGACCGGGCGGACCTGGCCCATCCGGTGCGCGCGGGCCACCGCCTGGTGTTCGAGGGTCGGCTTGACCTGCGGTTCGCACAGCACGACGACGGACGCGGCCTGCAGGTTGAGGCCGACACCGCCCGCCTCGATCTGGGCCAGCAGCACGGCTGGGCCCTCGGCGTGCGTGAAGTCGTCGACCAGGCGCTGCCGCCGGGCGACCGGCACCCCACCGGACAGCGGTCCGAACACCGGCTGCGGGAGGGCCTGTTCGACGGCGCCGAGGACATCCCTGAAGTAGGAGAAGACGACCGTCTTGAGGCCGTTGCCGCCCGCTTCCTCGACCAGTTCGCGCAGCCGCCCGAGCTTCGCGGAGTGCGCGGGGTCGGCGTAGGCGGCGCGGCGCATCGCCATGAAGTTCCCCGCGGCGACCGCCGCGCGGTAGGCGTCCAGGTCGGCCGGGCTCAACTCGGCCCACTCGTCGACCTGGAGCAGCGCGGGCAGCTCGGTCAGCACGTCCCGCTGGTTGCGGCGCAGGTAGGCGGGGGCGACCGTCCGGCGGAAGACCTGCGGTCCCGCGGCGCCGTCGCTGTCGCGGATCTCCGGCGCCAGCTCGGGCCGGACCATCCGCACCAGGGAGCGGAACTCACCCACCCGGTTCTCCATGGGGGTGCCGGTGAGGAACAGGACGTGCTCGCAGGCCGCGGCCCACTCGGCGACCGAACGGGCGCGGCGGGTCTCGGGGTTCTTCACGTAGTGCGCCTCGTCGACGACGAGCATCGCCGGGGCGGCGCCCTCCTCGGGCGCGGGCAGGGTGTGCAGCACGTCGAAGGTGGTGAGGGCGACGCCGCCGCGCTCGCGCCACTCGGCGTGCGCGTCCTGGCGTTCGGGGCCGTGCACGGGCAGCGCGCGCAGGGTGCTGCGGGAGCGGATCTCACGCGTCCAGTTGATGAGCACGCCGGCCGGGCAGACCACCAGGAAGTGGCTGTGCCCCTGGGCCGCGAGATGCGCCAGCGCGGCGATGGCCTGCACGGTCTTGCCGAGCCCCATCTCGTCGCCGAGCACCACCCGGCGCTGCGCCAGGGCGAACCGGGCGCCGAAGGACTGGTAGCCGCGCAGCGAGACCCGGCGGTGGGTGTCGTCGAGCGGCTGCGCCCGCACCCGTTCGACCACGTCGGACGGCAGGAAGCCGTCCGCGGCCTGTTCCTCGCCCGGCGGTGCGCCGGTCTCGACGAGCTGGCTGTAGTACTCGGCGGACCGCAGCTCGAAGTCGACCCACGCCTCGATCTCGGACACCGGGTCGCGCAGCAGGTCGGTGGTGGCCTGCGCGAGCAGCAGGCCGACGCCACGGGTGTCGGCGTCGGCGATCAGCGCGCGCAGTGCACCGCCGGCTTCGAGGGCGGCGGCGCGGCGGCGAGGTCCCGCGAGGGCGAGCCGCAGCCGTCCGGTGGCGGGGCGGACGGTGGGCAGCAGCTCGCCGAGCGCGTGTTCGACGCGGCGGGCGGTGTCCACGGCGCGGCGCAGCTCGGGCCCGGCCTCGACGAGCCGGTGCAGGGCGACGACCAGGGCGGTGGTCCGGGGTTCGGGGTGGTCGACGTCGACCCGCACGGAGACGGTCTCCTCGACCGCGCGGGCGATCTGGCCCGCGGCGGCGAGCGCCTGGTCGGCGGTCTGGGCGCCGACTCCGGGGATCTGCCGCAGTGCGAAGCGCTCGGCCCGGTGGACGGCGCGGACGGTGGTGAGGCCGGCCGCCTCGAGAGCCGCCAGCCGCAGCCGCCCCTCGGTGACGTCCTTCAGCCGCGCGACCGGGATGGACTCCAGCTCCGCCGCGACCAGTTCGTCGCGCAGCGGGGCGAGCGCCGAGCGGACGGCGTCCAGGGCGCGGTCATGGTCGTCGAGCAGGGCACGCGCGGTGTCCCGCAGCCGGACTCCCCGCGCGCACAGCTCCCGGGCCCGCCGCCCGACGACGGCCTCCCCCACGCCCTCCCCCATACCGCCCCGCCCCTCCGCTCACCCGGCCCACGCCGACGCGTCCATGGTCGCACCGGCCACTGACAACGGGAACGGGAACGGGAACGGGACGGGTGAGGGGAGCGGGCGGGGACGGAGCGAGGGGGACGGGGCGAGAGGGGGCGGGAGGGAAGGGTCGGGACGGCAGAGGTCGGGACGGGATCGCCGGACCGGGCGGTACGCGTCCCGCTCCCCCTCACCGCGGCCGAGGACGCGTGCCACTCCTCCGCGCCCCGGCCGAGGACGCGTCCCACTCCCCCGCGCCCCGGCCGAGGACGCGTGCCGGCTCCGTTGTCAGTGGCGGCGCGTAGCGTTTCCGTATGACCCGCACCCGCGCCGCGCTCCTCGGAAGGAGCTGTCCATGAGCGTCCCGCACCCCGCCGTCGAGGATCTGGTGTCCGCGCTGCCCGAGCTGGCCGGACTCGTCCGCGCGGCCGTGCTGTTGCGGCCTGAGCCCGGTGCGCCCGGCGTCCTGGACAGCTCGGTCGGCGGCCCGCTGCTGTGGCCCGCGGCCGAGCCGTGGCCGCTGTGCCGGGAGGCGCATGTCGTGGAGGTCCGCGAGAAGGTGTCGGACGAGGACCGGGCGGCCCTGGAGCGCGTCGACCGCGCGGTACGGGAGCGCCGTCGCGCCCGGCCGGAGCGCGCGTACGAGACCACCGCGGAGGAGGCGGCGGTGGTGCGCCGGGTCATGAACGGCGCGGGGTCGCTTGACCGGATCTCCTGGGAGACGGTCCGTACCGCGCTCGACACCTCGGGCCCCGGCGTCCCGATGGTCCCGCTCCTGCAACTGCGCCGCGCGCAGGCGCCCGCCGCCGACTGGCCGGACGGCGCGGACCTCCTCCAGGTGCTGTGGTGCCCGAACGACCACAGCGACCTGCCGCACCAGTCGGCGTACCACGGGCCCGCGGTGGAGATACGCCACCGCGCCGCCTCGGACGTGCGGCCTGAGGACGTCCTGGCCGCTCCGCCCCGCCCGCACCGCGCAGACGACGTCTACCTGCCGACGCCCTGTGTCCTCGCCCCGCTCCCGGTGGCCGACCTCCCGGACCAGGACGGACTCCCGGCCAAGCTCGCCGAGCGGGCGCGGCGTTGGGCCGAGGAACACGGTGCCGCGTATCGGCGCGATCTGTCCTGCCTGCCCGGCTGGAAGCTGGGCGGCTGGCCCAGCCGGCACCTCGCCGGGGGCGAGCCCCTTGACTGCGGGTCCTGCGCCACCCGGCTGCGGCTGCTGCTGACCGTCCCGAGCAGCAACGACGGCCCGGACCTGAGCGTCGGCCGCTTCGGTGAACTCCGGTTGTTCAGCTGCCCGGAGGACGGGAGGCATCCGGTGCGGCTCACCCTCCAGTGACGGCGCCAGCGACAGTGACGGCGACAGTGACCTGCCCGGCCCTGCGGGGGCGCAGGGCCCTCCGGTGGCCCGATCAGGTCGGTTCGCCCGTCGTCCGGGGCCGCAGCAGCACCGCCGCCATCACCGCCGTCCCGGCCAGTCCGATCGAGGCGATCACGGCGACGGCGGTGAAGCCGTGGTCGTACGCCTGGCGGGCCGCGTCCAGCACGGCGTGGGCGGCCGGAGCGGGCAGGTGGCTCATCACTTCCTCGGCGCTGGAGAACGACTCGCCCGCGACGGCCCGTTGGTCCGGCGCGAGACCGGGTACCGAGGGGAGGCTCGTGCGGTAGAAGACCGCGAGGACGGTGCCGAGGACGGCGACTCCGAGGCCCGCGCCGAGTTCGAAGGACGTCTCCTGGATGGCCGCCGCCTCCCCGGACCGCTCGGGCTGCGCGGCGCTCATGATGGAGTCGGCGCCCAGCGTCATGACGATGCCCGCGCCGTACCCTGCGGCGAGCAGCGGCAGCAGGAGCAGGCCGTAGTGGGCGGTGTCGCCGACGGCGGCGATGGCCGCGAAGGCGATGGCGAACAGGGAGAGCGAGCCGGTGAGGGCCCAGCGGTTGCCCCAGCGGTTCGCCGCCCAGGGTGCGGTGATCGCGCCGACGGCGTTGGCGGCGGCCAGCGGCATGAGCGCGAGCCCGGCGCGCAACGGCGAGTATCCGCCGACCTGTTGCAGCCACTGGGTGAGGAAGAACAGCAGGGCGACATAGCTGCCGAAGCAGCCGATGACGCAGAGGGTGGCGGTGCTGAAGCGGCGTTCGGCGAACAGCGAGAAGTCCAGCAGCGGTTCGGCCAGGCGCCGTTGGCGGCGCACGAAGGTGTACAGGAGGGCGGCGCCCACGACGGCCGTCACCACGATCACGGTGTTGACGCCCGCGTGCTCGCCCGCCTGCTTGAGGGCGTAGACGACGCCCGCGAGGCCGGTCACCGAGAGCACCACGCTGGCCAGGTCCCAGCGGCGCGGCACGGGGTTCTTCGACTCCGGGATGACGCGGAGTCCGACGGCGAGGATGACGACGATGACCGGGATGTTGACGAGGAAGACGGCGTTCCAGCCCCACTGTTCGGCGACGAGTCCGCCGAGCAGCGGTCCGATCGTCGCGCCCACGCTGTGCGCGGAGGTCCACACCCCGATGGCGAAGGCGCGTTCACGGTCGTCCGTGAAGACCACCCGGATGATCGCCACCGTGGAGGCCATGATCATGGCGGCGGCGACGCCGAGGGCCGCGCGGGCGGCGATGAGCTGCACGGTCGACGTCGAGAAGGCGCAGGCGGCGGAGGCGAGACCGAAGGCGAAGAAGCCGCTCAGCACCATCTTGCGGCGGCCGATGCGGTCGCCGAGGGTGCCGCAGGTGACCAGCAGGGCGGCGAGCGCCAGCGAGTACACGTCGACGATCCACAGCAACTGCGCGGCGCTGGGCTGGAGGTCGAGGCTCATGCTCGGTACGGCGACGTGCAGCACGGTGAGGTCGATCCCGCACAGCAGCAGGCTGCCCGACACCACGGCCAGGACCAGCCACCGTTGCCGCGAGGAGCCCGCGAGCCGTTCTGATTCCGCTTCCGCCCGCGCCGGTGCGGAGGCATCCTTGTTCAACATAGTCTCAGTTTCGGTAGGTATCGACGCGGGCCACAAGTACGGTCTTTCGTGTCCCCTAGTGCCATTCGGTATACCAATGGAGGTCAGTTGTGCGTTCCAGCGTCGAAGAGGCCCCGGAGTACTGCGCGATCGAGTTCGCCATGGAGGTTCTCGGCGGCCGTTGGAAATTGGCCATACTGAAGCAGCTGGCTTCCGGAACGCATCGCTTCGGTGAGCTGAGGCGCGCGTTGCCGACCATCACGCAGCGCATGCTGACCCGTCAGCTGCGGGAGCTTGAGGCGGACGGCCTGGTGACGCGGACGGTGTACCGGGAGGTGCCGCCGAAGGTCGAGTACGCGCTGACCGACATCGGGCACAGCCTGGACGCCATCACCGAGCAGTTGGACAAGTGGGGCCGCTGGTACCAGGAGACGGTGCGCGCGGAGGCCCCGGCAGGACCCCGCCCGGCCGCGTGAACCGGGCAGCCCCGGCCCGGCCCCGGGGCAGGGGCCGGGCCGGGGGCGCGGGTCAGAGCGTCGTGCGGATCTCGTCGTACCCGAGCCGTGGGCCGCGGGGGCGGGCGCCGTCGGGCGCGGGTCTGCCGATGTTCACGAGGAGCAGCGTGGACAGGTCGCCGTCCGGGAAGAATTCACCGTTGACGCCGTCCTCGTCGAATCCGCTCATCGGTCCCGCGGCGAGTCCCGCGGCCCGTATCCCGATGATGAAATAGGCCGCCTGCAAGGCGCCGTTGAACATCGCGGAACGCTCCCGCACACCCTGTTCGCCGGTGAACAGGTCGATCGCCCCGGGGAATTGCGGGAACTGTTCGGGCAGCCTCCGGTGGAAATGGTTGTCGACCGCCAGGAGCGCGGTCAGCGGCGCCCGTACGGTCTTGTCCCGGTTGCCCCGTGACAGATGCCGGGCCAGCCGGCCCCGGCTCTGCGGAGAGCGGAGCAGGACCAGCCTGAGCGGCTGCTGGTTGAAGGCGGTCGGGCCGTTCCTGACGAGGTCGTGCACGGCCCTGACCATGTCGTCGGGGACCGGCTCGTCGGTGAACCGGTCCACGGTGTGCGCCTGCCGGAACAGCAGGTCCTGGGCCGTTTCGTCCAGGACCAGCCGTCGCGTCGTGGTGTGCGTCATCCGGTTCCGCCGGGTCAGAACTCGGTGAGGTTCTGCCGCAGCGTCTGCCCCGGCGTGTACTCCGTACGGGTGAGGCCGCGCCGTTGCAGCGCGGGCACCAGGCCGTCGGTGATCTCGCCGACCCAGCGCCGGTCGAGCCGCAGCACCGGGGTGGTCACCATGAACCCGTCGCCACCGACCTCCTCCATCACCTCGCCCATCCGCTCGGCCACCTGGTCGGGCGTGCCGATCAGTTCGACGGAGGAGACCAGGCCGCCGGCCGCGTCCATGACCAGTTCGCGCAGGGTCTTGCCGCTGCCCCACTGCTGGAGCTGGTCGAGCGAGCCCTGTTCGCCGTTGGTCTCCAGCCGGTGCGGGAGCGGCTTGTCGAGGTCGAACTGCGCGAAGTCGATCTCGGTGAGCGCGGACGTCTCGGCGAGGATGTCGTGGATGAACTGCGGTGAGGAGATCATCCGCTGGTACTTGTCCCGGGCGTCCTGCTCGGTGTCGCCGAGCGTGGGCGTCACGCAGAACAGCACCTTGACGTCGTCGGGGTCCCGGCCGGCCGCCTCGGCGTGCTTGCGCACGTCGTCGCGGAACTGCTTCATCCCGCTGACGCCGTTGGCGATGGCGATCACCGAGTCGGCGTTGCGGGCGGCGAAGACCCGGCCCCTGGGCGAGGCGCCGGCCTGCACGAACGCGGGCCGGTGCTGCGGGGAGGGCACGGTGTTCAGCGGGCCGCGGACGCTGAAGTACTCGCCCTTGAAGTCGATCGGGCGGACCTTGGTGTGGTCGGCGTAGATGCCCTTCTCGCGGTCGAGGACGACGGCGTCCGCGTCCCAGGAGGCGAACAGCTGCCGGACGACGTCGACGTACTCGTCGGCCATGGCGTAGCGGGCGTCGCGGGTCGGCAGCTCCTCCAGGCCGAAGTTGCGCGCGGCCAGGTTCTCGGCGCTGGTGACGATGTTCCAGCCGAAGCGCCCGCCGAGCATGCTGTCCATCGTCGAGGCGAGCCGCGCCGTCATGAACGGCGGGTACGCGAGCGTCGACAGGGTGGCGACGATCCCGATGTGCGAGGTGGCGACGCCCATCGCGGCGGCCAGCGGCACCGGGTCGTGCTTGGGGACGACCATGCCCTGGCGCAGTGCCCGCTCGGAGGAGCCGCCGTAGCTCTCCGGGACCATGAGCTTGTCCTCGATGATCAGATAGTCGAAGCAGGCCCGTTCGAGCGCCTGCGCGACCTCCGTGTGGAACCGGCCGTCCCAGGGTGAACCCCCGTTGCCGAAGGGTCCCTGCCACTCGTCCGGGGTGAAGTTGAAAATACAGGCGAGGTGGAACTTACGGGTCACTGCGTGGTCCCTTCGGAGCGGTCGGCGGTGCGCGGGTCGGGACGGCGGCCTGGGCGGCGGTCGGGGCTGCTCTGGGCGAACAGCAGCCCGCTGCCGTCGCGCACCAGGGCCGTCGCCTCGTCGACGACGTGCCGCAGCAGCTTCTCGCCGAGGTGCGCGCTCGATCCGGAGGTCGAGGACAGCACCCCGCGGTGGGTGGTCTGTTCGACGTCCACCGGGTGCAGGTACACGCCGGCCCTGGGCGGGTTGTCGTGGTCGGGGCGCTCGTCGGTGACCAGGTCGGGGCGCAGGTGCAGCATGAGGCTGGTCTCGGTGACTCCGGCGTGCTCGGCGTGCCAGCCGGGGAACGCGGGGATCTCCGCGTCGGTCCAGGTGTCCCTGGCCAGGCTCCACCAGCTGAACGCGAAGACCTCGGTGCCGTCGAACAGCCCCTGCTCGCGCACCTGGTCGAGCGCCTCGAAGAGGAACGGTTCGTTCTCGTAGTGGCCGTTGACGACGACGAGGCGGGCCATCGGGAGCGCGGCCAGCGCCGTGAGCGTCTCGCGCAGGAACCGGACGAGCGTGTCGCCCGCGACATAGACCGTGCCGGGGAAGTACAGGCCGCCGCCGCTCTGCGGCAGGGACCGGGCGCCGACGGCCTGCGCGGGCAGGGTGTACGCGTCGAGTTCCCTGGCGATCTCGGTGGCGAAACCTTCCGCCAAGATCAGGTCGACGGAGAGCGGCAGATGCGGGCCGTGCTGCTCGATCGCGCCGATCGGCCAGACGACGGTGCGTCCGCGGACCGCGTCGGCGACCTGGGAGCTGGTCAGATCGGTGAGCAGGGGCGGCCGCGGCTGAGCGTTCGTCATGCGATCGCTCCCCTCGACTCCTGGGCGGCGAAGGGACCGACGAGGTCGCGGGTCTCGGCCACGATGCGTTCCAGCGTCTCGTACATGTCGGTGTGCAGCGCCGTGTAGACCTGCGCCACGGTGGCACCCACGCTGAGGTAGTCGGCGACGTCCCGGCCCGAGGTCACTCCGCCGCCGCCCAGGATGGGCAGTTCGATGCCGCGCTTGCGCAGCTGCCAGATCGCGGCCAGGACCAGCGGCTTGAGGCCGGGTCCCGAGTAGCCGTAGACGCCGTTCAGCTCCAGCTCCCCGGTGTCGGGGGCGACCGCGGCGCCGGGGATGGTGTCGCTGAGGGTGATGGCGTCGGCCCCGCCCGCGATGGCGGCCCGCACCCGGTCCTGGAGCCCTTCGCCGACGGCCAGCTTGACGGAGATCGGCAGCGCCGTCCGGCCGCGGGTCTGGGAGGTGTAGGCGTAGACCCGGTCGGGGTTGTCGTCCTCCAGGCCGTCCTCCTCGTTGAGGCACGAGATGCCGAGTTCGAGGGCGCGGCAGCCGGTCGCCTCGACGTCCTTGGCGAGCGCGGCCAGTTCGGCCGGGGTGTCGGCGTGCAGGGAGGCGATGATCGGCAGCCCGTCCTCGGCGAACGACCGCAGCACCCCCAGCCAGTGGTCGACCGAGCGCTTGGAGTAGGTGGTGCTGTTCAGCATGCCGACGGGCAGCCGCAGGATGCGCTCGTCGAGGCCCTTCGGCGGCCGGGGGTGAATGGTCTTGGTGACGACCGCGCCCGCGCCCTTCTCGATGAGCTTGCGGATGTTGCGTTCCTGGTCCGTCAGCAGCCCGGATCCGATGACCACGGGGTTGGCCAGCGGCAGGCCGAGTATCGATATGTCGTTCACTGGGGTGTCTCCGTCCGGCAGATGGAGGGGTGGTCTGCGGGGATGGGACGGATGGCTAGGCGACGAGGCTCGCGCTGATCGCCTCGCGCTGCCGCTCGGTGGCGCTCAGCACGGCGTCGATGAGCAGGCTCGGCTTCTCGGTGAAGGCGTCGAAGTCGATGGTCTGGACGGCCCCCACCCGGTGCAGGCCCTTGAGCAGGTGGCTCGCGGACTCCACGAAGGGCTGCTTGGTGATGATGACGATGGGACGTCCGAGGGCGGTGGCCCAGCCGAGTTCGACATGGGTGCCGTCCGTGCGCCGCAGGATGCCGTCGTCGAGGACCGGCAGGACGGGCACGAAGACGTCGCACTTCTTCATCCAGCGGAAGTCGCGTACGGAGACCTGCTCCGGGGTGAAGGAGGCGGTGTCGGCGCCGAACTTCTCGACGACGTGCGCGGAGAAGATGTTCGCGCCGTTCTCCTTGGCCGTGGTGATGGCCGTGGTGATCGCGTCCTGTAAGTCACCGGCGAAGCCGTCGGCCAGGATGGCGTGCTGGATCGGCCCGCCGACGAAGACGTCGAGCCCGGAGAGAAGTCCGGCAGAGGTGGTGTCCATGACTGTGTCGCTCCATGTCGGGTGAGGTGGGGGGTGGTGAGTGGGACGGTCTCCCGCGCCGGGCAGGCGCCCGAGTCCGCGCGGGCGTGCGGGTGTGCGGTCGCGCGCCGGGGTGATCGGCGACGGACGACCGCGAGGGTCGGCGGCGGCCGACCGCAGGGTCGGCGCACCGCGTGCCACGGCCGAGGGCGTCGGTCGTGGCGGGGGGCGGTGGTCGTGTCGGGCGGGATACGCCGACGTCAGGAGAGGTCGGCGACCCGCGTGTACCGGCCGCGGTAGTAGAGCAGGGGCTCGCGCGGCTCGGCGGGCGCCTCGACCCGGCGCACGTCGCCGATGACCACCAGGTGGTCGCCGCCGTCGTGCTCGGCGTGCAGCCGGCAGTCGATCCACGCGGTCGCGCCGGCCAGCCGCGGGGCGCCGTCCGGGGACGGGTCCCACGCGACCTCGCGGAACTTGTCCCCGCCGGACCGCGCGAACCGCTCGCTGAGCGGGTGTTGGGAGTGCGCCAGCACGTTGACGCAGAAGGAGACGCTGTCCCTGATCGACGGCCAGCTCGTCGAGGTGCGGCTGACCCCCAGGGTGATCCGGGGCGGTCGCAGGGAGAGTGACGAGAACGCCTGACAGGTGAATCCGACGGGCCCGGTGGGGCCCATGGCGGTGACGACCGTGACGCCGGAACAGAACTGTCCCATGACCGAACGGAACGTGTCCGGCGTGACGTGATCCTGAACTGCTGCGGAATGGTTCTCGCCCAACAAAAGCTCTGTCCTCTCGGGCGTGTACAGCCGGGTCGGATACAACAAGCTCACCGCTCATCACCGCTGGTGACGAAGGGATAGTGTGCCCGAGGAGATGGATTCCGACAAGGGAGCTGGATCTGGTGATAAAGATCCTGCCATCATGCGGCCATGCTGAACGATTCAGACGCAACCGAGGTACTCAGTGGTCTTGACCAGCGGATCGTGGCCGCGCTCCAGATCAGCCCGCGTGCCGGGGTCGCGGAGGTGGGCCGCATCCTCGGCGAGCACGAACGATCCGTGTCCAGGCACCTGCAGAGGCTCCTGGACACCGGAGCCGTGCGCTGTACGGCCGAGTACGACCGGCTGCGCTGCGGACTCGGCCCCACGGTCAGGCTGCGGCTGAAGGCCCCGACGAGCTGCCTGAAAAGCATCGTTCAGGAATTGGCAAACCGCCCCGATGTCCTTAACGTCGCGGCGGTAGGGGGAGCGGTCGGCCACCTCTGGTGCGAGCTGCTGCTCGAATCCCACCGCCTGCTGTACTCCCTGACGACCGACGGCATCCCCGGCCTCCCCGAGATCGACGTGCGCAGCTCGCACGTCACCCTGCGCCCGTTCCTGACCGAGGCCGAGTGGCACGCCCCCGTCCTGACCGAGGAAGAGGAGAAGCGCTTGCGGGCGAGCCTGGTCAAGCCGCTGCCCGATTCCGCCCACCGCTACGAACTCACCCCCACCGACCTGCGCGTCGCCGACGCCCTGATGAAGAACGGACGCATCAGCCTCACCGACCTCGGGAGCGGCCTCGGTGTCTCCACGGCCACCGCGGGACGCCGGGTCACCGCGCTGCTCGAACGCCGGGTGCTGCATCTGCGCACGGTGGTCGATCCGGCCCTGCTCGGCCGGCCGGTCCAGGCGCGGGTGCGGCTGAAGGTCCACCCGGCCGGCCTCGAAGAGGTCGGCTCGGCGCTGGCCGCGTCCCCCGCCGTGCGGTCCTGCGTCGCCGTGACCGGACGTCACAACCTGCTGGCGGACGTGTGCGTCGAGCACGAGACGAGCCTGTACAGCTTCGTGGTGGACACGCTCGGGGCGCTTCCGCACATCCTCGCCTACGACACCGACATCATCCGGCGGCTGCCTCCGGACGGTCCCGCCCCGCGGACCGCGCCCCGGTGAACGGCGCCGCTCCCCCAGACCGCGACCACGGGAGCCTCCTGTCATGCCGCCCACATCGCCGACGACCAAGCACATCTTCGTCACCGGGGGTGTCGCGTCCTCCCTCGGGAAGGGCCTGACGGCCTCCAGCCTCGGCATGCTGCTCAAGGCCCGCGGGCTGCGCGTCGTGATGCAGAAGCTCGACCCGTACCTGAACGTCGACCCCGGCACGATGAACCCCTTCCAGCACGGTGAGGTGTTCGTCACCAACGACGGCGCCGAGACCGACCTCGACATCGGCCACTACGAACGCTTCCTCGACCGCGACCTCGACGGCTCGGCCAACGTCACCACCGGCCAGGTCTACTCCACCGTCATCGCCAAGGAACGCCGCGGCGAGTACCTCGGCGACACCGTGCAGGTCATCCCGCACATCACCAACGAGATCAAGCACCGCATCCGCCGGATGGCCACCGACGCCGTCGACGTCGTCATCACCGAGGTCGGCGGCACCGTCGGCGACATCGAGTCACTGCCGTTCCTGGAGACCGTCCGCCAGGTCCGCCACGAGGTCGGCCGCGACAACGTCTTCGTCGTCCACATCTCGCTCCTGCCCTACATCGGCCCCTCCGGCGAACTCAAGACCAAGCCCACCCAGCACTCGGTGGCCGCCCTGCGCAACATCGGCATCCAGCCCGACGCGATCGTCCTGCGCTGCGACCGCGAGGTCCCCACCGCCATCAAGCGGAAGATCTCCCTGATGTGCGACGTCGACGAAGCCGCCGTCGTCGCCTGCCCCGACGCCCGCTCCATCTACGACATCCCCAAGACCATCCACGGCGAGGGCCTCGACGCCTACGTCGTCCGCAAACTCGACCTGCCCTTCCGCGACGTCGACTGGACCACCTGGGACGACCTCCTCGACCGCGTCCACAACCCCGACCACGAGATCACCATGGCCCTGGTCGGCAAGTACATCGACCTCCCCGACGCCTACCTCTCCGTCACCGAGGCCCTGCGCGCCGGCGGCTTCGCCAACAAGGCCCGCGTGAAGATCAAATGGGTCACCTCCGACGACTGCAAGACCCCCGCGGGCGCCGCCGCCCAGCTCGCCGACACCGACGCGATCTGCATCCCCGGCGGCTTCGGCGACCGCGGCGTCGCCGGCAAGGTCGGCGCCATCCAGTACGCCCGAGAACAGAAGATCCCCCTCCTCGGCCTCTGCCTCGGCCTCCAGTGCATCGTCATCGAAGCCGCCCGCAACCTGGCCGGCATCCAGGACGCCAACTCCACCGAGTTCGACTCGGCGACCGCGCACCCGGTCATCTCCACCATGGCCGAGCAGCTCGACATCGTGGCCGGTGACGGCGACATGGGCGGCACGATGCGGCTGGGCATGTACCCGGCGAGACTGACGGAGGGCTCACTCGTCCGCGAGGCGTACGCGGACAAGGAGTACGTCGAGGAACGCCACCGCCACCGGTACGAGGTGAACAACGCGTACCGCACGGAACTGGAGAAGAAAGCGGGCCTCATCTTCTCGGGCACGTCCCCGGACGGCCAACTGATCGAATACCTGGAATACCCGAGAGAAACCCACCCGTACCTGGTGGCAACCCAATCCCACCCAGAACTGCGCTCCCGCCCGACCCATCCGCATCCACTCTTCGCGGGGTTGGTCCGGGCGGCGGTGGAGCGGGTTGAGGGGGCGGTGGGGGGTGTTGTGGAGGGGAACTGCTCAACATGACCACAGGGCGGTGATGTCGCAACGCGGCGTCGACGACCGTCGCGCCCGCCGCACGTTCAGCAGAAGCGTTTGTGTACACATGGCACACGGCGGGAGGCTACATGCACCAGGCCCTCAACAAGCGGCAGCAGGCCGTACTCGACTGGGTGGGCCAGGGTGTCCCCCGACGGAGTCTGGCCGGACAGCACGTACAAGACCAGCGGACAGGCCCTGGCCGACCTCCCCGACCGGCCTCTGGAAGAACAACTTACCGAGATCGTGCAAGAGGTCGGCCTCCGCGGCGAAGCCGCGGAACGCAAACGCCTTGCAGACAGCAAGCCAGAGAGGTATAGCAAAAGCGTTGGGAAGCCGCCGTGCAGGAAGCCCACGCCGCCGAAACCCAGCGGCGACGACCTCAACCCTTCCTCGGTCACTGCTGCCCCTACGGACCCCGCTCCTACTGAGTCGGACCAAGGGAAATCACACCGCCACGAGCCGGACCCGCTCGCCGCACAGCTTGGTCATGTCGTCAATGTCGGAAGTCAGCATGACCACGGGGCGGTGCTGTCGCAGCGCGGCCTCGGCGACGGCCGCATCGATCGCGTATTTGTGTCCGTGCAACCCGACATTCATCAGCAACTCCGAGGCAGCCCTCGCCTCCTCGTCACCGACCGGGACGACCCGCAGCCCGGAAAGCACCCAGTTCAGGCGTGACTTGTTCGTACGGGCGTGGACGGCCTCGATGATGGTGAGCGCACTGATCACGACCTCCATGCCGCGCGAGCGCGCCTCAGCGATCAGAGCCACCACCTGCTCGTCGTCAGCGAGCAGCTTCGAGAAGCCCTCGCTGTCGAGGACCAGCGTCCCCTCGTGGCTCAGCCTGCGGCGGGCCACTCGGCCTCCTCGGCGAACACCTCGTCGAAGACCTGCCGCGCCCGCTGACGAGCCGGCTCGGAGACCGGCCCCTTGCGGCTCTCGTAGTCCGCCAGATACTCGTCGAGGACCTGCCCGCGCAGCTCACGCTCGACCGCCTCGGCGATGAACGCGGAGAACTCCCGCTTCCCCACCCGTGCCCGAATCGCCTCAGCGGTCCCCTCAGGCAGCGACAGGCTCACCCGCGTCGCCGGGCCTTCGCCAATGCTGTACGTCGTCTCAGCCATGCCCCCGATTGTGTCAAACGAGTAGGAAAAGTGCCAAGTCCGCACTGCCGACACAGCTCGGTCAGCGCCCCACTCGCGCAATCCCAGCGCGGGCGCCCCCGTCCCAACCCAGCACGATCCCAGCACGGGAAAAACGAAGGGCCCGACCCCAAGCAGTCGGACCCCCTCTGAGCCGCATGTCTGCCAGATCAGCGACGTGGTGCCAAGTCAACCGCTACACGTTGAACCGGAACTCCACCACATCCCCGTCCTGCATCACATACTCCTTGCCCTCCATCCGGGCCTTCCCCTTCGCTCGGGCCTCGGCCACCGAACCCGTTTCGACCAGGTCGTCGAAGGAGATGACCTCCGCCTTGATGAAGCCCTTCTGGAAGTCCGTGTGGATCACTCCGGCCGCCTCGGGGGCCGTCGCGCCCTTCTTGATCGTCCAGGCTCGGGATTCCTTCGGGCCGGCCGTCAGGTAGGTCTGGAGGCCCAGGGTGTCGAAGCCGACGCGGGCGAGGGTGGCCAGGCCCGGTTCCTCGGCGCCGACCGACTCCAGGAGTTCCATCGCGTCCGCCTCGTCCAGCTCCGCGAGGTCCGCCTCCAGCTTGGCGTTGAGGAAGATCGCCTCGGCGGGGGCGACCAGGGTGCGCTGGGCGGCCTTGAAGTCGTCGTCGACCAGCTCGTCCTCGTCGACGTTGAAGACGTAAAGGAACGGCTTCGTGGTCAGCAGGTGCAGGTCGTGAAGGAGTTCCGCGCGCTCGCTGCCCTGGAGGATGCCCTGCGAGAAGAGGGTGTCGCCCCGCTCCAGGATCTCCTTCGCCTCCTCGACGGCCTTCACCTTCGGGGCGACGTCCTTCTTGATCCGCGACTCCTTCTGGAGGCGCGGCAGGACCTTCTCGATGGTCTGGAGGTCCGCGAGGATCAGCTCGGTGTTGATCGTCTCGATGTCGTCCTTGGGCGAGACCTTGCCGTCGACGTGCACGACGTTCTCGTCCTTGAAGGCGCGGATGACCTGGCAGATCGCGTCGGACTCGCGGATGTTCGCGAGGAACTTGTTGCCGAGACCCTCGCCCTCGCTCGCACCGCGCACGATGCCCGCGATGTCGACGAAGTCGACCGTCGCCGGGAGGACCTTCTGGGAGCTGAAGATCTCCGCCAGCTTGGTGAGGCGGGGGTCGGGGACGCCGACCACGCCGACGTTCGGCTCGATGGTCGCGAACGGGTAGTTGGCCGCGAGCACGTCGTTCTTGGTCAGGGCGTTGAACAGGGTCGACTTGCCGACATTCGGCAGGCCGACGATTCCGATCGTGAGCGACACGTTGCGACTTCCCGTACGTGAGAGGAGTTCAGGGGACTGGGGGCTGCGGACCCGGTCCTCACAGCGGTGCGGCGGGCCGATCCACCAGTCTACGGCGTGCCGGACCCCGCACCGGCGACGTATCGAACGCGTGGCCAGGGACCGTCCACCGGCGTGTCTGAGGAGCCATTCCGCACATAAACCGACCTAGGTTGGTCCAGTGGAGCAACACAGGACGCGCCCCCCGCAGCAAGGACCGCGACGCGGCACGCCCCCGCTGCCCCCGCAGGCGGCACGCGGCGGACGGAAGGGGGCCAGAGCCGCCGTCGGCACCGGACGCCCGGTACAGCGCCGGGCACTCGGCGCCAGACCGCTGCCCGCCAGGACCGCCGGGCCGCCGCTCGTCGAGGCCCTGCGGCGGCTGCCCAACCCCCGCCTGACCGGGCTGGGCGGCGGCCTCTTCTGCGGCGCCGTGATGTTCGTCCTGGGCGTCCTCGACTCGCTGCTCCTGGACTCCCTCACCGTGTACGGCGTGCTGTTCCTGCCGGTGTGTCTGGTGACCGCCGCCTGGGTGCGGCGGGGCGATCTGCTGACCGCGCCGGTCGTCGTACCGATCGCCTTCGCCGTCGGACTGCTGCCCATGGCCGAGGGCGACGCGGGGCTCCTCGGCCGGCTGATGGGCCTCGTGACGGCCCTCGCCACCCAGGCGGGCTGGCTCTACGGCGGCACCCTGGTGGCCGGCGTGGTGGTGCTGGGCCGCCGGGTCGCCCTGATGCGTCGACGCACGGCGGCCCAGCGTCGCTGACCGGAGGCAGGAGGCCGGCACAGAACCTGAGAACCGGGGAGCGGGCGGCTAGCCGTCCTTGGCTGCGTGCATCGCCGCTCCTACGATCCCCGCGTTGTTCTGCAGCTGCGCCGGGACGATGTCCGCCTTGATGCCCTCGATGAAGTGCAGGAACTTCTCGGACTTGCGGCTCACCCCGCCGCCGATGATGAACAGCTCGGGCGTGAACAGCATCTCGACGTGGGCCAGGTACTTCTGGACCCGGTGGGCCCAGTGCTCCCACGTCAGGTCGCCGTCCTCCTTGGCCTTGCTGGACGCCCGCTTCTCGGCGTCGTGGCCGTGCAGCTCCAGGTGGCCGAGTTCGGTGTTGGGCAGCAGCACGCCGTCCACGAAGACGGCGCTGCCGATGCCGGTGCCGAAGGTCAGCAGGATGACCGTGCCCTTGCGGTCGCGGCCGGCGCCGAAGGCGATCTCGGCGACGCCCGCCGCGTCCGCGTCGTTGACCACCGTCACCGGCAGGCCGCCCAGCCGGTCGGCGAAGAGGGCGCGCGCGTCGGTGTCGATCCAGCTCTTGTCGACGTTGGCCGCCGTACGGATGGTGGAGCCGCCGGTGACCACGCCCGGGAAGGTGAGCCCGACCGGTCCGCTCCAGCCGAACTTCTCCACGACCTCCTTGACCCCGTCGGCCACCCCGTCGGGGGTCGCCGGGTGCGGGGTCAGCACCTTGAACCGCTCTTGTGCAAGGTCGCCCCTGTCGAGGTCCACAGGGGCGCCCTTGATCCCGGATCCGCCGATGTCCACGCCGAAGATCTGCATGGCCCTACGTTACGACGACGGACTGACAGTCACTCCGCCGAGGCACCCGCGGCGCCCGAACCGCCGCGCTCGGCGACCAGCGCGGCCGCCTCGTCGCGCAGGTCCCGGCGGAGCTCCTTGGGCAGCGAGAAGGTGATCGACTCCTCGGCCGCCTTGACCAGCTCGACGTCCTCGAAGCCGCGCTGCGACAGCCACTCGAGGACCTGCTCGACGAGGACCTCGGGGACGGACGCGCCCGAGGTGACGCCGACCGTGGAGACGCCGTCGAGCCACGCCTCGTCGCACTCATCGGCGAAGTCCACGAGGTGGGCCGCGCGGGAGCCGGCCTGCTTGGCGACCTCGACGAGCCGGACGGAGTTGGAGGAGTTGCGCGAGCCGACCACGATGACCAGCTCGGCCTCGGCGCCCATCTGCTTCACGGCGAGCTGGCGGTTCTGGGTGGCGTAGCAGATGTCGTCGCTGGGCGGCGAGATGAGCTGCGGGAACTTCTCCTGGAGGGCGTCGACGGTCTCCATCGTCTCGTCGACCGACAGGGTGGTCTGGGAGAGCCACACGACCCTGGAGGGGTCGCGGACCTCGACCTTGGCGACGTCCGCGGGGCCGTCGACGAGCTGGATGTGGTCGGGGGCCTCGCCCGAGGTCCCGATGACCTCCTCGTGGCCCTCGTGCCCGATCAGGAGGATGTCGTAGTCCTCGTTGGCGAAGCGGACGGCTTCCTTGTGGACCTTGGTGACGAGCGGGCAGGTCGCGTCGATGGTGGCGAGCCGGCCGCGCGCGGCCTCCTCGTGGACGACGGGGGCGACCCCGTGCGCGGAGAACATCACGATGTTCCCCTCGGGGACCTCCTCCGTCCGCTCGACGAAGACGGCGCCCTTCTTCTCCAGGGTCTGCACGACGTACTTGTTGTGCACGATCTCGTGCCGGACATAGATCGGAGCCCCGTACTGCTCGAGGGCTTTCTCGACGGCGATCACGGCGCGGTCCACGCCCGCGCAGTAGCCCCGGGGGGCGGCGAGCAGGACACGGCGGCCAGGCGAAGCGGTCATGGCACCCATCGTAAGGCCGCGTTCGGCGGGTCAAAGATCGCGCCGTTGGAGAGACTGGCGTGAGGTGGGAGGGGCGGGCAGGGACAGAACGGACGAGGCACAGGCGGAGGCGCGATGTCCGGGACGGACGCGACGGCGGGAACGGGCGGCACGACGGGCGAACCGGACGATCTGCGGCGCAGTCTCGGCTTCCGGGATCTCGTCGTCTACGGGCTGCTGTTCATCGCCCCGATGGCTCCTGTCGGAGTCTTCGGCACCCTCGACGCGCGCTCGCACGGCGCGGTGGCGCTGGTCTACGTCGTCGCGACGGTGGCGATGGCGTTCACCGCCTTCAGCTACGCGCAGATGGTGCGCGTGGTGCCGCTGGCCGGTTCGGTGTTCGCCTACGCGCGCGCGGCGCTCGGCAGGGAGGTCGGGTTCATCGCGGGCTGGATGGCGATGCTGGACTATCTGCTCATCCCCGCGGTCGCCTACCTGTTCTCCGGGATCGCGATGAACGCGCTGGTCCCGGGGGTCTCGCGCTGGGTGTGGACGGCGATCGCGGTGGTCGTCACGACCCTGCTGAACCTGTGGGGGGTGCGGGCCGCGGCCCGGGTGGGTTTCCTGGTGCTGGCGATGGAGATCGTGGTGCTGCTGGTCTTCGTCGTCTCCGCGATCGTCGTCCTCGCGCGCGACGGCGCCGAACGCGGCTGGCTGTCGCCGCTGTCAGGGGACGGCACGCAGGGCGCGTTCGCGCTCTCCGCGGTGATCGGGGCGGTGTCGATCGCGGTCCTGTCGTATCTGGGCTTCGACGCGATCGCGTCCTTCGCCGAGGAGGTCACGGGCGGCTCGGAGAAGGTCGCGCGCGCGGTGCTGTTCTGTCTGGCGCTCGCGGGCATGCTGTTCGTGGCGCAGACGTACCTGGTGGCGCTCCTCGAACCGACGACGTCCGCGCAGCTCGCCGCCGACCCGGTCAAGCAGGGGTCCGCGTTCTACGACGCGGTGGACGTGTCGGTCGGGGGCTGGCTGCACGACCTGGTCGCGGTGAGCAAGGCGATCGGCGCGGCGTTCGCGGCGCTGGCCGGGCAGGCGGCGGCCGGGCGGCTGCTGTTCGCGATGGGCCGCGACCGGCGGCTGCCGCGGGCCCTGTCGCGGACGGACTCGGGGGTGCCGCGGGTGGCGCTGCTGTGCGCGGCCGTGATCACCCTGGTGGCGGCGGTGTGGGCGGCCAGCAGGGACGACGGCATGGACCATCTGGTGTCGGTGGTCGACATCGGCGCGCTGACGGCGTTCACGCTGCTGCACGCGAGCGTGGTGGGCTGGTTCGTGGTGCGGCGGGCGGGCGGGCCTGTGGTGTGGTGGCGGCATCTGCTGATGCCGGTGCTGGGCGCGGCGATCACGATCGCGGTGATCGTGGAGGCGTCCGGCGCGGCGCAGGTGGTGGGCGCGGTGTGGCTGGTGATCGGATTGGTGGTGCTGGTGGGACAGCGGGGACGGGTGGCCGACTGACGGACCCGAGGGCCCGACGGCCCGACGGCCCGGCGGGAGGCCGGACCCGCGCGACACGAGGAACCTGCGGCCCGGCGGAAAGGCGCGACGAGGAGCCGTGGCCTGACGACCGAGGGCCAGGGACCCGGCGGGACGGCGGGACGGTGGCCCCGGCACGGGCGACGGGCCCGACGGGACAGCCGGACGGCGGGCCCGGCACGGGCGACGGGCCCGGCACGGGCGACGGGCCCGGCACGGGCGACGGGCCCGGCGGGACGGCCGGACGGGGGCCCGGCAGGGCGGCGGGACGGCTGGCCCGGTGGGGCCGGTTCGTTGTCAGTGGCTGCGGTTACGCTCACCGGCATGGCTGCGAACACGTCCCCGGAGTCGCCCCTCCCCGTCGGTGAGGTGTCGCGGCTGATCGGAAGCTGGATCGACCGCCTCGGTGCCATCTGGGTCGAGGGGCAGATCACCCAGCTGTCCCGGCGGCCGGGCGCCGGTGTCGTGTTCCTGACGCTGCGCGACCCGTCGTACGACATCTCGATCAGCGTCACCTGCTACCGCCAGGTGTTCGAGGCCGTCGCCGACGTCGTCAGCGAGGGCGCGAGGGTCGTCGTGCACGCGAAGCCCGAGTGGTACGCGCCGCGCGGCCAGTTGTCGCTGCGGGCCGCCGAGATCAAGCCGGTCGGTGTCGGGGAGCTGCTGGCGCGGCTCGAGCAGTTGAAGAAGTCGCTCGCCGCGGAGGGGCTGTTCGCGCCGGAGCGAAAGAAGCCGCTGCCGTTCCTGCCGCAGCTGATCGGGCTGGTCTGCGGGCGGGCGTCGGCCGCCGAGCGTGACGTCCTGGAGAACGCCAGGCACCGCTGGCCCGCCGTCCGCTTCGAGGTGCGCAACGTCCCCGTGCAGGGCGTGCACGCCGTCCCGCAGGTGGTGCAGGCGGTGAAGGAGCTGGACGCGCTGCCGGAGGTCGACGTGATCGTCGTCGCGCGGGGCGGTGGCAGTGTGGAGGACCTGCTGCCGTTCTCCGACGAGCAGTTGGTGCGGGCGGTCGCCGCCTGCCGCACGCCGGTGGTGTCGGCGATCGGGCACGAGCCCGACAACCCGCTCCTCGACCACGTGGCCGACCTGCGGGCGTCCACGCCGACCGACGCGGCGAAGAAGGTCGTGCCGGACGTCGGCGAGGAGTTCGAGCGGGTACGGGGGCTGCGGGACCGGGCGCGCCGGTGCGTGGAGGGGATCCTCGCGCGTGAGGAGCGCGGGCTCGCGCACGCCCTGGCGCGACCCTCGATAGAGGATCCGCACCGCATGGTCGACCAGCGGGCCGAGCAGGTGGCGTCCCTCGTCGACCGCTCCCGCCGCACGCTCGGCCATCTCCTGGACCGCGCGGACTCGGAGCTGACGCACACGCACGCGCGCGTGGTGGCACTCTCCCCCGCCGCCACCCTGAAGCGCGGCTACGCGGTGCTCCAGACGGCGGAGGGCCCGGTGGTCAGGGCGCCTGAACAGGTCGGGGCGGGCGAGGTGCTGCGGGCGCGGGTGGCCGAGGGCGAATTCACGGTTCGAGTCGATGAGAGCGGTGCGTAGGGTGGGCGGAATGGCTGGCAAGGTGGCGGAAGAGTCGCTCGGGTACGAGCAGGCCCGGGACGAGCTGATCGAGGTCGTACGGCGCCTGGAGGCGGGCGGCACGACGCTGGAGGAGTCGCTGGCGCTCTGGGAGCGCGGCGAGGAGCTGTCCAAGGTGTGCCGCCGCTGGCTGGACGGCGCGCGGGCCCGCCTGGACGCGGCCCTGGCGGAGGAGCACGCGCAGGAGGGCGGGAGCGGTGGCGCCGGGGGGACCGGGGGCGAGGCGGACGCGTAGGCGCTTGGGCGCTTGGGCGCGCTGCGAGCGTCGCGCTGCGAGCTTGGTGAAGGGGTGACGGCCGACCGGATTGCCGTCGTCACCCGTTCGGGTGGTCGCCACCAGTCGGACGGCCGGACGGCCGGGGGTAGCGGCCACTCGGCGGGGGAAGGCACACGGCGGCGCCCGCTCGGCGGGGCGGAGGCGCGCGACGCCGGCCGCTCGGTGGGCGGGGGCGACTCGGCGGGCGGGCGATCGTCGTCGCCATGTCCTCGCTCGCGCGAGCGTCGTCGCTTGCGTCTCGCTCGGCCGCCCCGTCAGGTCTGTCAGCCCCGTCAGCCCAGTCACCCGTCTCCCGTAACCCGCCTCACCTCCGTCACAACCCGCCTCACGTCCGTCGCGTCCTGCCTCCCGCCCGTCGGCCGGTCGCCTTTCCGGCACTGTGAAGCGGATCACCGCGCCTCAGTGTTGGTTGAAACTTGAACTTCTCTGGCGTACCGTCGTGACCGTCAGCCGGTCCGGTGTCCCGGATCCCGCTCATATCGCCAGAAGGTTTCCCCCATGTCTCTCGTTCTTGACCCCCACGCCCAGGACCTGCTGTTCCGCGAGGCCCGCACCGCGAACACCTTCACCGACGAGCCGGTGACCGACGAGCAGGTCCAGGCCATCTACGACCTGGTCAAGTACGGCCCCACCGCCTTCAACCAGAACCCGCTGCGCATCACGCTGGTCCGCTCCGCCGAGGCCCGCGAGCGCCTGGTGCAGCACATGGCCGAGGGCAACCGGCCCAAGACCCTCACCGCGCCGCTGGTCGCGATCCTCGCCGCGGACAACGAGTTCCACGAGGAGCTGCCGGCCCTGCTGCCGCACTTCCCGCAGGCCAAGGACCTCTTCTTCAGCGAGCGTCCGGCCCGCGAGGGCGCCGCCGCCCTGAACGCCGCCCTCCAGGCCGCGTACTTCATCATCGGCGTGCGCGCCGCCGGCCTCGCCGCGGGGCCGATGACCGGCCTCGACTTCGAGGGTGTCCGCAAGGAGTTCCTCGACGACGACCACACCCCGCTGATGGTCGTCAACATCGGCCGCCCCGGCGAGGACGCCTGGTTCCCGCGCTCCCCGCGCCTCACGTACGACCAGGTCGTCACGACGGTCTGAGCGGCCCGACGATGACGAAGGCCCCGGCGACGACGCCGGGGCCTTTCTCGTGCGGTGGACGGCTACGCCGTCTTCAGCGCCTTCGCCATCTCCGTCAGCTGCTCGAACGAACCCGTGCCCGCGACGACCGTCGTCGCGCCCTCGTCGGAGCGGACGAGCGCGTCATAGCGGCCGCCGGTGTAGCGGGTCCAGGTGGCGCCGTCGATCTCCTGGGTGACCTTGGTCTCCTTGGAGCCCTGGCTCGCGGTGTCGATGAACTTCGAGGGCTTCTGGGTCGACTGCTCTATCTGCACGTACTGCCCGTCGGGGGTCCTGAAGCCGAGGTGCCAGGCGTCGGAGTCGGCGCCGCTGAAGCGGACCGAGGTGGGCTTCCACTCCTCGGAGAGCCCCTGCGGGGCGGCCACCGGATAGGCGGCGGCCCGGCGAGCCGTCAGTAGCTCCACGCGGTAGTCGACCCGTTTGACGTCGGGTTCGCCGTCGTCGTGCGGGACGAAGACGTAGATGACCGCCGCCGCGACCCCGATGAGGGCCAGGGAGAGGATCATGTCCCTGACCGTCTTCTGCTTACCGTTCGAACCTGCCACGTCCCTATCGTCGCAGGTGCACCGGCGTGCTCATCCGTGGGGCCCCCTGCTCATTTTGTAGGACTGGCGATAGAGTCGGAGTCACCCTCATCCGGCCGTCGTCGTATCAGAAAGGTGCGCTCCGATGACCGAGCATCATCACTTGCCGTCCGAACTCGAAGTCCCGAGCGAAGCTCCGGACCGCAACCTGGCCCTGGAACTCGTCCGGGTCACCGAAGCAGCCGCGATGGCGGCGGGCCGCTGGGTCGGCCGGGGTGACAAGAACGGCGCCGACGGTGCCGCCGTGCGCGCCATGCGGACCCTCGTCCACACCGTGTCGATGAACGGCGTCGTGGTCATCGGCGAGGGCGAGAAGGACGAAGCCCCGATGCTGTTCAACGGGGAGCGGGTCGGCGACGGCACCGGACCCGAGTGCGACATCGCCGTCGACCCGATCGACGGGACCACGCTCACCGCGAAGGGCATGACCAACGCGATCGCCGTGCTGGCCGCGGCCGACCGCGGGTCGATGTTCGACCCGTCCGCCGTGTTCTACATGGACAAGCTGGTCACCGGGCCCGACGCGGCGGACTTCGTCGACATCGACGCGCCCGTCTCGGTCAACATCCGGCGGGTCGCGAAGGCGAAGCGGTCCGCGCCCGAGGACGTCACCGTCGTCATCCTCGACCGGCCGCGGCACGCGGGCATCATCGACGAGATCCGGGAGACCGGCGCGCGCATCAAGCTGATCTCCGACGGCGATGTGGCCGGCTCGATCCTGGCGCTGCGCGAGGGCACCGGCGTCGACCTGCTGCTCGGCGTGGGCGGCACGCCCGAGGGCATCATCTCCGCGTGCGCGGTGAAGTGCCTCGGCGGCACCATCCAGGGCAAGTTGTGGCCCAAGGACGACGACGAGCGGCAGCGGGCGGTCGACGCGGGGCACGATCTCGACCGGGTGCTGACCACGGACGACCTCGTCTCCGGCGAGAACGTCTTCTTCGTCGCGACCGGCATCACGGACGGGGAGTTGCTGCGGGGGGTGCGGTACCGGTCGGAGACCGCGACCACCGACTCGATCGTGATGCGGTCGAAGTCCGGGACGGTGCGGCGGATCGACTCCGAGCACCGGTTGAGCAAGTTGCGGGCGTACAGCGCGGTCGACTTCGACCGGGGGAAGTAAGGATTCTTCGGGTGCGGGTGCGGGTGCGCGGGGGCCGGTCGCGCAGTTCCCCGCGCCCCTGAGGGGGTGCGGCTCGCGCGCCTCACCAAGGCAGCCGTCTTCCCCGCCCGCCGCGACAAGCCTCCTGACGCCCCCGGACTGCATTACCGGTGCGGGTGCGTGGGGGCCGGTCGCGCAGTTCCCCGCGCCCCTGAAGGGGATGCGGCTCGCGTATCTCGGCTGGGGAGCCGCCTTCCCGAGGTGCCGCGACAAGCCTCCCGGCACCCCCGGACTGCATTACCGGTGCGCGTGCGTGGGGGCCGGTCGCGCAGTTCCCCGCGCCCCTGAGGGGGTTGCGGCTCGCGTGCCTCACCAAGGCAGCCGTCTTCCCATCCCGGCCCGACAAGCCTCCCGGCGCCCCCGGACGGCACACCCGGCCATCGGGTCCCGGTTCTCGAAGGCGCTCGGAGTCACGCGCCCACGCGCACGCGCCCTGAGGAGACCCCCCGCCCCCCGCCGCGCGGCAGAAGTGGGCGTCCCCTGGTGCGGTAGGGGGCGCCCACGTTCGGCTGGGTCAGCCTGCCTGGGCTATGCGGGTTCCCGCGCGGGCCGCCTTCTGGAGTTCGACCTCGCGGCGGCGGCGCCTGGCCAGGACCACGCGGCGTTCCGCGGCCGTGAGGCCGCCCCAGACGCCGTACGGTTCCGGTTGCAGTAGCGCATGTTCCCGGCACTCGACCATCACGGGACAGCGACCGCAGACCCGCTTGGCCGCCTCCTCGCGGGAGAGCCGGGCGGCGGTGGGTTCCTTGGACGGTGCGAAGAACAGGCTCGCCTCGTCGCGCCGGCACACCGCCTCGGTGTGCCAGGGCGCGTCTTGGTCCCTGTCCCGCACTGGCACCCGCTGGGCCGGAACGGCAGCTACCTGCGCGGACGAATGCGGCGGTTGCGGCACGGTCTACTCCTGACGACGGCTTCGCGAGCGAGAGACGATGCGCAAGGCCTACCCGCTGTGCGCGGGCCTATGCACACAGTTCCGGACGGCCCGATCACCGGTCCGGGTGCTTGCGCAAACTCCTGTCGCCGAGGCCGACCTTGTCGATCTTGCGCTGGACGCGGTCGAGGATGTCCGCGACGAGCCTGCCGCGCTTGGGGCGGGCCTCGATGCTGCCGAGGACGGACCAGCCCTCGACGTGCACGACCGGGGCGTTGGGGTCGGCCGCGTCCAGGTGGTCGACCTCGAAGCTGCCGAGGACGCCGCCGCCGGTGCCGCGCAGCGACACGTTCTCCGGGACGCGGACGTCGATGCTGCCGAAGACCGAGAGCGCCTTGACGAGGACCTGCTGGTGCTCGAAGAGGGCCTCGCTGAGGTCGATCTCGACGCTGCCGAAGACGGCGTAGGCGTGGATGCGCCGGCCCGCGCGCCAGCGTCCCCTGCGGACGGCGCTGCTGAACACCGCCACCACGTTGTCGTCGGGGTCGGCCGGTATGTACTCGCGGGTGGGGCGCCCCGGCGCCGGGGCGAACGCCGGCGGCTGGCGGCGCTGATGGGCGGCCGGCAGGTCCTGGACGAGGGGTTCGAGCTGGCCGACGGTCTTGGCCAGGTAGACCTCCTCGACCCGCTCGGCGTGCTCCTCGGCGGTCAGCCGCCCCTCGGCGAGTGCGTCACGGAGGATGTCGGCGATGCGGTCACGGTCGGCGTCCGAGGCGCGCAGCTCGGCGACTGCGGGCGGCGTCTGCGCCTGCGGGGCGTGCTTGTGAAGGTCCACGGCAGCAGCGTACCCAAACGCGATAGATCGCGACTAGGGGGTGTGGACAACCGGTCTCCGCGCGACTGAGCCTTACCTGACCGGATCGTTGTCAGAGGCAGGTTCTACGCTGGTGGCGCCCGCCAGCGTCGGCGGGCCGTCGTCCGCCGAGTGAGGAATGGGCTGAGATGCCTGAGTTCGCGTACACCGATCTGCTCCCCATGGGAGAGGACACCACCCCCTACCGGCTGGTGACCTCCGAGGGTGTCTCCACCTTCGAGGCCGACGGGCGGACGTTCCTCAAGGTCGAGCCGGAGGCCCTGCGCAAGCTGGCGGAGG
Source organism: Streptomyces griseoviridis (assembly GCF_005222485.1). Taxonomy (NCBI): domain Bacteria; kingdom Bacillati; phylum Actinomycetota; class Actinomycetes; order Kitasatosporales; family Streptomycetaceae; genus Streptomyces; species Streptomyces griseoviridis. The sequence goes on along the minus strand of NZ_CP029078.1, from coordinate 5,697,926 downwards.
AGGCCGTCCACGACATCCAGCACTATCTGCGCCCGGCCCACCTGGCGCAGCTGCGCCGGATCATCGACGACCCCGAGGCATCCGGCAACGACAAGTTCGTGGCGCTCGACCTGCTGAAGAACGCCAACATCGCGGCGGCGGGCGTGCTGCCGATGTGCCAGGACACCGGCACGGCGATCGTCATGGGCAAGCGCGGGCAGAACGTCCTCACCTCCGGTGAGGACGAGAAGGCCCTCTCGCACGGCATCTACGACGCGTACACGAAGCTGAACCTGCGCTACTCGCAGATGGCTCCGCTCACCATGTGGGAGGAGAAGAACACCGGGTCCAACCTCCCGGCGCAGATCGAGCTGTACGCGACGGACGGCGGCGCCTACAAGTTCCTCTTCATGGCGAAGGGCGGCGGCAGCGCCAACAAGTCGTTCCTCTACCAGGAGACGAAGGCCGTCCTGAACGAGGGCTCCATGATGGCGTTCCTGGAGCAGAAGATCCGTTCGCTGGGCACGGCCGCCTGCCCGCCGTACCACCTGGCGATCGTGGTCGGCGGCACCAGCGCCGAGTACGCGCTGAAGACCGCGAAGTACGCCTCCGCGCACTACCTGGACGAGATCCCGGCCGAGGGTTCGCCGCTCGGGCACGGCTTCCGGGACAAGGAGCTGGAGGAGAAGGTCTTCGAGCTGACGCAGCGGATCGGCATCGGCGCGCAGTTCGGCGGCAAGTACTTCTGCCACGACGTGCGCGTGGTGCGGCTGCCCCGGCACGGCGCCTCCTGCCCGGTGGCGATCGCGGTGTCCTGCTCGGCCGACCGGCAGGCCGTCGCGAAGATCACCGCCGAGGGCGTCTTCCTGGAGCAGTTGGAGACGGACCCGGCGCGTTTCCTGCCGGAGACCACCGACGAGCACCTGGACGAGTCGTCGGACGTCGTGCGCATCGATCTGAACCAGCCGATGGACGACATCCTCGCCGAGCTGACCAAGTACCCGGTGAAGACCAGGCTCTCGCTCAGCGGCCCGCTGGTGGTGGCCCGCGACATCGCGCACGCCAAGATCAAGGAGCGGCTCGACGCGGGCGAGGGCATGCCGCAGTACCTGAAGGACCACCCGGTGTACTACGCGGGCCCGGCGAAGACGCCCGAGGGCTACGCGTCCGGTTCCTTCGGGCCGACGACGGCGGGCCGCATGGACTCCTACGTGGAGCAGTTCCAGGCGGCGGGCGGTTCCAAGGTGATGCTCGCCAAGGGCAACCGCAGCAAGCAGGTCACCGACGCGTGCGGCACGCACGGCGGTTTCTACCTCGGTTCCATCGGCGGCCCGGCCGCCAGGCTCGCCCAGGACTGCATCAAGAAGGTCGAGGTCGTCGAGTACGAGGAGCTGGGCATGGAGGCGGTCTGGAAGATCGAGGTCGAGGACTTCCCGGCGTTCGTCGTGGTGGACGACAAGGGCAACGACTTCTTCCAGGACCCGGCGCCCGCGCCGACGTTCACGTCGATCCCGGTGCGCGGGCCCGGTCTGGTCTGACGCCGTCCCGGGGCGGCCGGGGGCGAGACCGGTGTCACAGGGTCGCGCCCCCGGACGGCCCAGCGGGCGGAACATCCGGGCCGCGCCGTTCGCTGTACAGGTCATGAGCGACTACCGCATCGAACACGACTCCATGGGCGAGGTCCGCGTCCCCGCCGACGCCAAGTGGCGGGCCCAGACGCAGCGTGCCGTCGAGAACTTCCCGGTCTCGGGGCAGCGGATCGAACGGGCGCACATCGAGGCGCTGGCCCGCGTCAAGGGCGCGGCGGCGAAGGTGAACGCGGAGCTGGGGGTGGTCGACCGGGAGATCGCGGAGGCGATCCAGGAGGCGGCCGACGAGGTCGCGCAGGGGCGTTGGGACGACCAGTTCCCGGTGGACGTGTTCCAGACCGGGTCAGGTACCTCGTCCAACATGAACACCAACGAGGTGCTGGCCACCCTGGCGAGTGAGCGGCTCGGGCGGGACGTCCACCCGAACGACCATGTGAACGCCTCGCAGTCGTCCAACGACGTCTTCCCGTCGTCGATCCACATCGCCGCGACCGCCGCCGTCACCCGTGATCTCGTGCCGGCCCTCGAACACCTCGCCGCCGCCCTGGGCCGGAAGGCGGAGGAGTTCTCCGACGTGGTGAAGTCGGGGCGCACCCATCTCATGGACGCCACGCCGGTGACCCTCGGTCAGGAGTTCGGCGGGTACGCGGCGCAGGTGCGGTACGGCGTGGAGCGGCTGCGGGCGTCGCTGCCGCGCCTCGCCGAGCTGCCCCTGGGCGGCACCGCGGTGGGCACCGGCATCAACACCCCGCCCGGTTTCGCCGCGGCCGTCATCGCGGAGGTGGCCCGCGCCACCGGGCTGCCGCTGACCGAGGCGAGGGACCACTTCGAGGCGCAGGGCGCGCGGGACGGCATCGTCGAGACCAGCGGGCAGCTGCGGACCATCGCGGTCGGCCTGACGAAGATCGCCAACGATCTGCGGTGGATGGCGTCGGGGCCGCGCACCGGCCTCGCCGAGATCGCGCTGCCCGATCTCCAGCCGGGTTCGTCGATCATGCCGGGCAAGGTCAACCCGGTGATCCCCGAGGCGGTCCTGATGGTCGCCGCGCAGGTCGTCGGGAACGACGCGACGGTCGCCACCGCGGGCGCGGCGGGCAACTTCGAGCTGAACGTGATGCTGCCGGTGATCGCGAAGAACGTGCTGGAGTCGGTGCGGCTGCTCGCCAACGTGTCGCGGCTGCTGGCCGACCGGACCGTGGACGGGATCGTGGCGGACCGGGAGCGGGCCCGTGAGTACGCGGAGTCGTCGCCGTCCGTCGTCACCCCGCTGAACAGGTACATCGGGTACGAGGAGGCGGCGAAGGTCGCCAAGAAGTCGCTCGCCGAACGGCGGACGATCCGTCAGGTCGTCCTGGACGGAGGGTACGTGGAGCGCGGCGACCTCACGGTCGAGCAGTTGGACGAGGCGCTGGATGTCCTGCGGATGACACGCCCGTAACCGGACGCGAACCTTTCGCGTGGACCGGCCTGAACCGTGACGCGGACCGCAGCGTCGTATGCCGCAGGCACCTAATATCTGTGCATGGCAGACGGTGGAGCGGTACGCGGGGACGCGAAGCGGGTGACAGCGGGCGGTCCGACGGGTTTCTGGGACCCCGGGAGTCAGATCCTGTGGCGTTACCGGGAGAACGGCGGCCCGGGGATCCACATCGCGCGCCCGGTCACCGTCGTGCGCGACGACGCCGATCTCCTCGCCGCCTGGATGGCCCCCGGGACCGAGTGCGTCAAGCCGGTGCTCGCCGATGGCACTCCCGTGCACCAGGAACCTCTGGAGTCCCGGTACACCAAGCCGCGCGCGGTCCAGCGCGACCACTGGTTCGGCACCGGGGTGCTGAAGCTCGCCAGACCGGGTGAGCCCTGGTCGGTGTGGCTGTTCTGGGACCCGGGATGGCAGTTCAAGAACTGGTACGTGAACCTGGAGACGCCGCTGACCCGTTGGGACGGTGGGGTGGATTCCGAGGACCATTTCCTGGACATCACGGTGCAGCCGGACCACAGTTGGGACTGGCGCGACGAGGACGAGTTCGCGCAGGCCCGGCGGGACGGTCTGATGGACGAGGCGCAGGCCCGGCGGGTGCGGGAGGCGGGACACGCGGCCGTGGAGGTGATCCACGCCTGGGGCCCGCCGTACAGCGAAGGATGGCAGCACTGGCGCCCCGACCCCTCGTGGGCTGTACCGTCACTCCCGGAGGACTGGGACCGTACGCCCGCGCACGTGTCCACATGAGACCCTTGATGCGCCCCCGGTCCACAACCGTAGGATCGTCCTCCGCAAGGGCGCACAGCAGCAACTCCCGGAGCATGCGCTGGGCTTGGCCGATCGTCACCGAGGGGCGGCAGGACGTGAGCGAGGGGTACGAGGACACCGTTGCGAGCCGCAGACGGTTCGTCGGCGGCACAGGAAGCACCTCTGACCACGCGGGAATTCCGTTCCTGGGGCACGTATTCCGGGTATCGGCAACACTGCGGGACGAACCGCGCGCACGGCGCGCAGCCCCGGACGGACGGATTCGACACGCGTGACGGAGCACCCCATCTCCTTCGAGCGCCCCCAGCCGGGCGTCGACCCCGCGGACCCACGCGGGGCGCTCCTGCGCACCCCGGCGCCCGCGCCCGCCTCCCCGTCGGGCGCCTTACCCGCGCAGGCACGCGCGGGCGAGACGCCGTCGACACCGGAGACGGCGGTGCCGTGCGGCAAGGGCATGAGTCAGGCCGGCACGGACTCGGAGCACTCGCAGCCGGACGCGGCGGAGCCGGACACCCACCGGCCGCGTCCGGCACCCGAGGGCATCCCCTCGCAGCCGGGCACCGAGAACGAGCGGCCGCCGGTGCTGGGCGGCGGTGAGCGCCGGTCGGGCCAGGGACTGCCGCCGGGACAGCCGACACCGATGCGGCGCGACGGCGACCGGCTGCGCTTCGTGGGCGCCGCGACCCGGCGGATCGCCCGCGGCATCGACCTGGACGAGATCGTCATGGGCCTGTGCCGGGCGACCGTCCCGACGTTCTCGGACGCGATCCTGGTCTACCTGCGCGATCCGCTGCCGGTCGGCGACGAACGGCCCACGGGGCCGTTGCTGCTGCGGCTGCGCAGGACCGACCGCATACCGGCGGAACGGGACACCGACGGCGGTTTCGCGCCGGTCCTCCAGCCCGAGCCATCGGAGCTGGAGACGGTCGGCAACGAACTGTGCGAGGTGCGACCCGGCAGCGCCCTGGCCGAGGTGCTGCGTGGAGTGCGTCCGGTGTTCACCGACGCCCCGGCGGCCCGCGCGGCCCTGCCCGAACTGCTCGGCGAGGGAGGCGAGTTCACCGTCCCGTCCGGACAGCGCGCGATTCTCGCGCCGCTGCGCGGCCGGCGCCGGGTGATCGGTGCCGCGCTGTTCCTGCGCCGCCCCGAGCGCATCGCCTTCGAGGCGGACGATCTGCTGGTCGCCGCCCAGCTGGCGACGCACAGCGCGCTGGGCATCGACAAGGCGGTGCTCTACGGCCGCGAGGCGTACATCGCCGACGAGCTGCAGCGCACCATGCTGCCGGAGAACCTGCCGCGCCCGACGGGTGTCAGGCTGGCCTCCCGCTATCTGCCTGCCGCCGAGACGGCCCGGGTGGGCGGCGACTGGTACGACGCGATCCCGCTGCCCGGCAGCCGGGTCGCGCTGGTCGTCGGTGACGTCATGGGTCACTCCATGACCTCGGCGGCGATCATGGGCCAGCTGCGCACCACGGCGCAGACCCTGGCCGGTCTCGACCTGCCGCCGCAGGAGGTGCTGCACCACCTGGACGAGCAGGCCCAGCGGCTGGGCAGCGACCGCATGGCGACCTGCCTGTACGCGGTGTACGACCCGGTCTCGCACCGGATCACCATCGCCAACGCCGGGCATCCGCCGCCCATCCTGCTCCATCTGGGTGGTCGGGCCGAGGTGCTGCGGGTGCCGCCCGGCGCCCCGATCGGTGTCGGCGGGGTCGATTTCGAGGCCGTCGAGCTGGACGCGCCGGCCGGGGCCACCCTGCTGCTGTACACGGACGGGCTGGTGGAGTCCCGGCTGCGGGACGTCTGGACCGGAATCGAACAGTTGCGCGAGAAGCTCGCCGCGACCGCACAGCTCACCGGACCCGACCACCCGCCGCCCCTCGAAGCGCTCTGCGACGAGGTGCTCGACATGCTCGGCCCCGGCGACCGGGACGACGACATCGCGCTGCTCGCCGCCCGCTTCGACGGGATCGCGCCGAGCGACGTCGCGTACTGGTTCCTGGAGCCGGAGGACGCGGCTCCCGGGCGGGCCCGCCGGCTGGCCCGCAGGGCGCTGTCCCGGTGGGGCATGGAGGATCTGAGCGACTCGGTGGAGCTGCTGGTCAGCGAGGTCGTGACGAACGCCGTCCGGTACGCGTCACGGCCGGTCACCCTGCGGCTGCTCCGCACCGACGTGCTGCGCTGCGAGGTCGGCGACGACGTGCCGCAGCTGCCCAGACTGCGCCAGGCACGCGCCACCGACGAGGGCGGCCGTGGCCTGTACCTGGTCAACAAACTGGCCAGACGGTGGGGTGCGACACGGCTGAGCACCGGGAAAGTGGTGTGGTTCGAGCTGAACCGGAACTAGCTCCGGAATTGGAGCCGATCCAAAAGTTGCCGACATCATGTTGGAGGCGTTGACTGCTGGGGTACCCGGAACGACCTGACCCGATCCCCTCTCCGGATGAACGGGAGACACTCGTGACGCAGGCACCCCGGCATGATCCGTACACGACGACCAACGCGGGCATCCCCGTGGAGAGCGACGAGCACTCGCTCACCGTCGGGGCGGACGGCCCGATCCTGCTCCAGGACCACTACCTCATCGAGAAGATGGCGCAGTTCAACCGGGAGCGGGTACCTGAGCGTGTGGTCCACGCCAAGGGAAGTGGCGCCTACGGCGTCTTCGAGGTGACGAACGACGTCAGCCAGTTCACCAAGGCGGACCTCTTCCAGCCCGGCAAACGGACCGAGATGCTCGCGCGCTTCTCGACCGTCGCGGGTGAGCAGGGCTCGCCCGACACCTGGCGCGACCCGCGCGGCTTCGCGCTGAAGTTCTACACCGAGCACGGCAACTACGACATGGTCGGCAACAACACCCCGGTCTTCTTCGTCCGGGACCCGCAGAAGTTCCAGGACTTCATCCGCTCGCAGAAGCGACGGGTGGACAACGGCCTGCGCGACCACGACATGCAGTGGGACTTCTGGACCCTCTCGCCCGAGTCCGCGCACATGGTGACGTGGCTGATGGGCGACCGGGGCATCCCGAGGTCGTACCGGCACATGAACGGCTACTCGTCGCACACCTACATGTGGGTGAACGGCGGCGGGGAGCGGTTCTGGGTCAAGTACCACTTCAAGACCGACCAGGGCATCGAGTTCCTCACCCAGGCCGACGCCGACCGGCTGGCCGGGGAGGACCCCGACCTGCACCGGCGCGACCTGTTCGACTCCATCGACCGCGGCGAGCACCCGACCTGGACGGTGTACGTGCAGGTCATGCCGTTCGAGGACGCGCCCGGCTACCGGTTCAACCCGTTCGATCTGACGAAGGTGTGGCCGCACGGCGACTACCCGCTGATCGAGCTGGGCCGGATGACTCTGAACCAGAACCCCGAGGACTACTTCGTCCATATCGAACAGGCCGCGTTCGAGCCGTCGAACCTGGTGCCTGGCATCGGCCCGTCGCCGGACAAGATGCTCCTCGGCCGGCTGTTCTCCTACCCGGACACGCACCGCTACCGCATCGGCGCGAACTACACCCAGCTGCCGCCCAACCGGCCGCACTCCCCGGTGAACTCGTACGCCAAGGACGGCGCGATGCGCTACGAGCCGGCCCGGGTCGGCGCCCCGTACGCGCCCAACTCGTACGGCGGCCCGGCGGCGGACGTCGGACGCTTCGGTGACGTCGCCGGCTGGCAGGCGGCGGGCGAGATGGTGCGGGAGGCGTACGCCCTGCACAGCGAGGACGACGACTTCGGCCAGGCCGGCACCCAGGTCCGCGAGGTCCTGGACGACGCGGCCCGCGACCGGCTGGTCACCAACATCACCGGCCACCTCAAGGACGGCGTCTCGGCCCCGGTGCTGGCCCGTGCCATCGAGTACTGGCGGAACGTCGACAAGGACCTCGGCGCCCGCGTGGCGAAGGAGCTCGACGCCGGCTGATCACGGACGGCACGCGGAGGGGCGCCCGGCACTGTGCCGGGCGCCCCTTCGTGTCGGGCCGCTACTGCTCGTTGTTCGGGTTCAGGGGGTCGTCCGGGATCTCCTCCGTCGGGGTCTGGCTCGGGGTCTGGGACGGGGGTGTGGTCGTCGGGGTCTGGGACGGGGTCTGGGACGGCGTCTGCGACGGTGTCTCGCTGGGCGGCGACGAGGTGTCGCTCGGGGACTCGCTCGGCGTCTGGCTCGGCGTCTGGGACGGCGTGTCGCTCGGGGTCGGCGCCTGGGACGGCTGGACCGCCGCGCCCTGCGTGGTGTCCAGGTCGAACCGGGCGTTCTTCGACGACACCCCGAAGGTGTACATCGCCCAGATCTGCGCCGGGAAGCCACCGCCGTTGACGCGCGGCACACCGCCCGCCTTGTACATCGAGACCTGCGCGTACGTCTTGTGGTCCTCGCCGAACAGGCCGACCGAGGTGACCAGGTCGGGGGTGAAGCCGGTGAACCACGCCGAGCGGTTCTCGTCGGAGGTGCCGGTCTTGCCGGCGACCTTGCGGCCGTCGCGCTCGGTGTTGTCGCGCACCGACACCTTGGCCGTACCGTCGTCGACCACGCCCGTCAGCACCGAGGTGACGGAGTCGGCTGCCTCGCGGCTGATGATCTGCTTACCGATCGGGTCGGGCAGGTCGACCGTGCGGGTGCTGCTCTCCGCCGACTTGAGGATGGTCGGTGTGACCTTCTTGCCGTGGTTGTCGAGGGTCGCGTACACGCCCGCCATCTGGAGCGGGCTCGCGCCCATGGTGCCGAGGGTCTGCGCGGGCACCGACTTCAGCTCGGCGGTGTCCATGCCCATCTGGCCGGCCACCTTGAGCACCTTGTCCATGCCGACGTCCACGCCCATCTGCGCGAAGACGGAGTTCACGGACTTGTTCATGGCCGTCTGGACGGTGACGTCGCCGTAGCTGGCGTCGTCCTCGTTCTCCGGGGCGAAGCCGACCTTCACGCCGTTGTCGACAACCGGGCGCTTGCTCGTGCCGTCGTACAGGGTGTTGGCGTCGATCTCCTTGCCGTCCTGGGTCTTCGCGGCCTCGTCGAAGGCGGCGGCCAGGATGACCGGCTTGAAGGTCGAGGCCGGCTGGTAGTCGACCCGGGTCGCGTTGCTGCGGAAGTGCTTGTAGTAGTCCTGGCCGCCGTACAGCGCGACCACCGCGCCGGTCTTCGGGTCGACGGACACCGCACCGGCCTGGACGTCCGCGTCGACGTCGCGCTCCTTCGGGTCGAGCTTGCTGGTCAGCTGCGTCTTCGCGGCCTCCTCCAGCGCGGCCTGCCGCTTCTTGTCGATGTTCAGCGTGATGTTCCAGCCGCCCGCCTTGACCATCGTCACGGCGTCGTTGACGTTGTCGGCCGTGCCCTGCGCGACGAGCTGCCTGGCCAGCTGGTTGTTGGCCGCGTCGACCAGGTAGCCGACCTGGCCGCCCATCCCGGGCGCCGCCTTCGGGTCCTTGGGGACCGGGAACGTCATCGACGTCCGCTTGCCCTGGTCGAGCCAGCCCTCCTCGACCATGTTGTCGAGGACGTAGTTCCAGCGTTCCTTCACCAGCTTCTTACCGGTCTCGGAGGCGGAGGCCCAGTCGTACTGGCTCGGCGCCTGGAGCAGCGCGGCGAGGTACGCGCCCTGCTCGACGGTGAGTTCGTCGGCGTCGACGCGGTAGTAGGCCTGCGCGGCGGCCTGGATGCCGTAGGCGCCGCGGCCGTAGTAGCTGGTGTTGATGTAGCCGGCCAGGATGTAGTCCTTGGACTTCTCCCGGTCCAGCTTCAGCGAGATGACCAGTTCCTTGAGCTTGCGGGTGACGGTCTGTTCCTGCGTCAGGTAGTAGTTCTTGACGTACTGCTGGGTGATCGTCGAACCGCCCTGGGCGCCCCGGCCCGCGACCGTGTTGAGCAGACCGCGCGCGGTGCCCCTGAGGTCGACACCGGCGTCCTTGTAGAAGGTCTTGTTCTCGGCGGCGACGAAGGTCAGCTGGACCTTCTTGGGCACCTTCGCCAGGTCGACGACCTCGCGGTTGCGCTGCCCGTCGCGGGTCATCAGGGTGCCGTCGCTGTACTTGTAGACGTTGCTCTGGAGCTGGGCGTCGGCGTTGCCCTCGGGTATGCCGATCATCATGTAGAGCGCGATGAAGGCGCCCATGCCCAGCAGGCAGAGCCCGAGCAGCGTCCCGACGACCTTCTTCCAGGTGAACATCCGGCGTATCAGGCTCCTGCCGTCCTTGCCGGCCTTGCCCCTGCCCTTGCTCCGGCCCTTGCCCTGTGCCGCTCTCCGGGCCTCGGCCCGGCCCCCGACGCCGGGGGCGTGGGTCCCGGACGGTTGTGGAGGCGCCGCGCGATGGCCACCGCGCTGTCGCGCTCGTCTCTCATCCGCGCGTCCCATTGGTCCGTTCCGCTCCGCTTCGCTCAAGTGTGCTCAGAAGTCACACAGCTTCGCCGCCAAGGTCAGCTCAGAAAGCTAACACCGCCAGTTATGGCAAAGGTCCGGTGATCCGGCCTTTTGCGGACGTGACAATCAGCACCCGTCCCCAAGGAACCGACGGCCGAGAGGCGTGAAGGGTTGCCCGGCAGGGTAAAGTGATATCAGTTAGCTAGAACCGCGATAGGCGCGGAACGAGACAGGCGGCGCCGGGCGGACAGCCCGGCGCCTGACGAACGGGGGACCCGCATGTCCGTGCACGACAGCGCACCGGAGACCACCACCGCCGACGTACCCGAGATGCCCGAACCCCGCGTGCGGGAGGTCGCCGCGCACAGCATCGGCGGCGGGCTCGCGCTGCTCCTCGGCCTGGTCGGGCTGCTGGTCGGGGTCGGCGTGACCATAGCGGCCACCGCCGTCTCCTCGGCCGGCGGCAAGGCCCTGCTCATCATCGGCGGCATCCTCATCGCGCTCGCCTCCTTCATCGCGATGTGCGGCCTGAACACGGTGGCGCCGGGCGAGGCACGGGTCGTCCAGCTCTTCGGGCGCTACCGGGGGACGATCCGGCAGGACGGGCTGCGCTGGGTGAACCCGTTCACCTCGCGCACCAAGATCTCCACCCGGGTGCGCAACCACGAGACCGCCGTCCTCAAGGTCAACGACGCCTACGGCAACCCGATCGAGCTGGCCGCGGTCGTGGTGTGGAACGTCCAGGACACCGCGCAGGCGGTCTTCGAGGTCGACGACTTCCTGGAGTTCGTCTCCACCCAGACCGAGGCGGCCGTGCGGCACATCGCCATCGAGTACCCCTACGACGCCCACGACGAGGGCGGGCTCTCGCTGCGCGGCAACGCCGAGGAGATCACCGAGAAGCTCGCCGTCGAACTGCACGCGCGCGTGGAGGCGGCCGGCGTGCGGATCATCGAGTCGCGCTTCACGCACCTCGCGTACGCTCCCGAGATCGCCTCGGCGATGCTCCAGCGGCAGCAGGCCGGAGCGGTCGTGGCGGCCCGGCGGGAGATCGTGGAGGGAGCGGTCGGCATGGTCGAGGCGGCGCTCGCCCGGATCTCCGAGCGGGACATCGTGGAACTGGACGACGAGCGCAAGGCGGCGATGGTGTCGAACCTGATGGTCGTGCTGTGCGGCGACCGCGCCCCGCAGCCGGTCCTGAACACCGGGACGCTCTACCAGTGACGGATCCCTCCGACATCCCCGCGGCCCCCGCGACCCCCGAGTCGGCCGGGGCCGCCGGGGCCGCGCCCGGGAAGCGCCGGCCGCAGCAGCGCAAGCAGGTGCTGCTGCGGCTGGACCCCGCGGTCCACGACGCGCTCGCGCGGTGGGCGGGCGACGAACTGCGGTCGGCCAACGCGCAGATCGAGTTCCTGCTGCGCAGGGCCCTCAAAGAGGCCGGCCGACTGCCGGGCGAGGTGGGCCCGCTGCCCCGCAGGGGGCGCCCGCCCGGCGACCCGGGCACCGGATCGCCGTCCGCCTGAATCGGCTGTTGCCGAACCCTGACAAACGCCACTGACCTGCGGTTTCATGCCCCTCTCCGCCAACTGGACACCCCGGGTATACACCGTGGGTATACACACTGTGTAGAGTCCTGGCCATGTCCATTGGTCACACCCTTCTGGGGCTCCTGGAGTCCGGCCCGCGACACGGTTACGACCTGAAGCGGGCCTTCGACGAGAAGTTCGGTCACGACCGGCCGCTGCACTACGGCCAGGTCTACTCGACGATGTCGCGCCTGCTGAAGAACGGTCTCGTCGAGGTCGACGGCATAGAGGCGGGCGGCGGACCCGAGCGCAAGCGGTACGCGATCACCGAGGCCGGCGTCACCGACGTCGAACGGTGGCTCGCGACCCCCGAGGCGCCGGAGCCCTACCTCCAGTCGACCCTGTACACCAAGGTCGTCCTCGCCCTGCTCACCCGGCGCGACGCCGCCGACATCCTCGACACGCAGCGCTCCGAACACCTGCGCACGATGCGCGCGCTGACCGAGCGCAAGCGCCAGGGCGACCTCGCCGACCAGCTGATCTGCGACCACGCCCTGTTCCACCTGGAGGCCGACCTGCGCTGGCTCGAACTGACCGCGGCCCGGCTCGACAAGCTCCGCGCGGCGGTGACGGCATGACGCACCCGACCGGTTCCCTGCTCACCGCCGTCGACCTGCACAAGGCGTACGGCCCCACGGTCGCCCTCGACGGCGCCGAGTTCTCCATCCACCCGGGCGAGGTCGTCGCCGTCATGGGCCCCTCGGGGTCGGGCAAGTCGACGCTGCTGCACTGCCTCGCCGGGATCGTCCCGCCCGACTCCGGGTCGATCCGCTACAACGGCCAGGAAATGGCCACCATGACCGACGCCCAGCGCAGCGCGCTGCGCCGCTCGGAGTTCGGGTTCGTCTTCCAGTTCGGCCAGTTGGTGCCCGAGCTGACCTGCGTCGAGAACGTCGCGCTGCCGCTGCGGCTGAACGGCACCCCGCGCAGGACCGCCGAGCGCGCCGCGCTCTCCTGGATGGAGCGCCTGGAGGTCGACGGCCTCAAGGACAAGCGGCCCGGCGAGGTCTCCGGCGGCCAGGGCCAGCGGGTGGCGGTGGCCCGCGCGCTGGTCACCGACCCCCGGGTGATCTTCGCCGACGAACCCACCGGCGCCCTCGACTCCCTCAACGGCGAACGCGTGATGGAGCTGCTCACCGAGGCCGCGCGGACGACCGGGGCCGCCGTGGTCCTGGTGACCCACGAGGCCAGGGTGGCCGCCTACTCCGACCGCGAGATCGTCGTGCGGGACGGCAAGTCCCGGGACATGGAGCGCGCGGTATGAACGTGCGGCAGTGGTCGAGGGACCTGTCCCTGGGCGTCAGATTCGCCTTCGGAGGAGGGCGCGAGGGCTGGGTCAGGGCGCTGCTCACGGCCGTCGGCGTGGGGCTCGGGGTGGCGCTGCTGCTGCTCACCACGACCCTGCCGACCGCGCTGTCCGTCCGGCACGACCGGGAGCGGCAGCGCGCGGACTTCACGTACATCTTCGAGGCGACGAAGCCGGCCGACGACACCCTGGTGATCGCGGACAACGACACCGAGTACCGCGGTGCCGACATCCGCGGCCGGGTGATGGAACCGGAGGGCGCCAAGGCGCCGCTGCCGCCCGGTCTCGACGCGTTCCCGGCCACCGGCGACATGGTGGTCTCGCCCGCGCTGAAGAAGCTGCTCGACTCCCCCGACGGGACGACGCTGCGCGCCCGGCTGCCCTACCGGGTGAGCGGCACCATCACGGAGAGCGGCCTGGTCGGCTCGCAGGAACTCGCCTACTACGCGGGCGCCGAGGACCTGGCGAGCCGGATCGACCCGCCGCACGTGGCCCGGATCGACCACTTCGGCAGCCCGAGCCGGGGCGAGGAGAGCGATCCGGTGATGACGCTCCTGATCCTGGTGGTGTTCGTGGTGCTGCTGATGCCGGTCGGGGTCTTCATCGCCGCCGCCGTGCGCTTCGGCGGCGAGCGCAGGGACCGCAGGCTCGCCGCGCTGCGGCTGGTCGGCTCCGACAGCCGGATGGTGCGCCGGATCGCGGCGGGCGAGGCGATGGCGGGGGCGCTGCTCGGCCTCGCGTTCGGCGCCGGGTTCTTCCTGATGGCCCGTCAACTGGCTTCCACCGTTGAGGTGTTCGGGATCAGCGTGTTCCCGAGCTACCTGACCCCCGCCGCCGCCCTTGTGGTGCTGGTGGCGGTGGCCGTCCCGGCGGCCGCGGTGGGCGTGACGCTGCTCGCGCTGCGCGGGGTCGTCATCGAACCGCTCGGTGTGGTGCGGACGGCGAAGCCCGCCAGGCGCCGGCTGTGGTGGCGGCTGCTGCTGCCGGTGGCTGGTCTCGCGGCGCTCGCCCCGATGATCGGCAAGGGGGAAGGCGGTGGGGACTTCAACCAGTACCTGGTCGTGATCGGCGTCCTACTGCTGCTCGTCGGGGTCACCGCGCTGCTGCCGTGGTTCGTGGAGACCGTCGTCGGCCGCCTCGGCCATGGCGCCGTCTCCTGGCAACTGGCCGTCCGCAAGCTCCAGTTGAGCGGCGGTTCGGCGGCCAGGATGGTCAACGGCATCGCGGTGGCGGTGGCCGGCGCGATCGCCCTCCAGATGCTGTTCGCCGGGGTGGACGCCCAGTACAGCAAGTGGACCACCAACGACCTGACCCGCGCGCAGATGCAGATCAAGGTCACGGACTCGGCGCCGGTGACCAGGATCGCCGACGCCATGCGCGACACCGAGGGCGTGCGCAAGGTCGTCTCGGTCGCCGACGCCGAGGTAGGCGACGGGCGCGTCGAGCCGAAGCACAGCGCGCAGGTGAGCGTCGGCGACTGCGCGTCGCTGCGCGAGGTGGCCGTCCTGCCGTCCTGCCGCGAGGGTGACGTCTTCTACGTGGCGGACACCGCGGACCAGACCGATACCCGGACGCTTCTGAAGTCGCGGAAGCGGCTCTACCTGAACCCGTCGTGGGGGAGCGACGACCAGGTCGCCCCGGCCGCCTGGCGGCTGCCGAAGGAGCTGAAGCAGGCGCGGACCCGGGTGGACCCGACCGGCGCGGAGCGCAGCGGGTTCCTGCTCACCAGGAGCGCCGTGCCGAGCGGCGCCGAGGCCGGGATCCGCGGGGTGGTCTACCTGTCCCTCGTCCCGGGCGCGGCGGACGCCCAGGAGCAGGTGCGCAACACGGCCGCCGGGATCGACGTCCTGCTGACCCCGGAGACGCTGGTCTCCAAGGAGCGCACGGCGGAGTTCCGTTCGCTGCGCACCGGGCTGTTCGTGGGCGCGGCCTGCGTGCTGGCGCTGATCGGCGCGAGCCTCCTGGTGGGGCAGCTCGAACAGCTGCGGGAGCGCAGGAAGCTGCTGTCGTCGCTGGTCGCCTTCGGCACCCGGCGGCGCACGCTCGGCATGTCGGTGCTGTGGCAGTCGGCGGTGCCGGTGGGGCTCGGTCTCGTGCTCGCCTGCGCGGTCGGGCTGACGCTGGGCACGGTGCTGCTGAAGATGGTCGGCGCGCAGGTGCGGATCGACTGGACCGGGGTGCTGGCGATGACCGGCTTCGGCGCGGCGATCGTCATGGGGGTGACCCTGTTCAGCGTGCCGCCGCTGCTCAAGCTGATGCGGCCGGACGGGCTGCGCACCGAGTAGCGCCCGGTGACACGGGAATCGGGCCCCTCCCCCACCCCGGGGAGGGACCCGCTCGGATGTCGGCGGAGCCGCGACCGGACGGGGCGGGGCGGGGCCAGGCTCGGCGAGGGCGCCGAGCGGCTCGGGGGCGGCGGGTCCGGTCGCGGGCCGGGGCGGGGATGTGCGAGGCGCGCGGTGCGAGGCGCGCGGTGCGAGATGCGCGATGCGAGGCGCGAGGCGCGCCACGAGCCCGCCGGGGCGGCCCCGCGTACGCGCCCGACTCCTACGACGGGCCTCCCGTGCCGCCAGCCCCCTTGCCGCCGGCCCCCGTGCCGCCGTCGCCCTGACCGCCGTCGCGGTCACCGCCGTCCGGCGTGCCGGTGGGGGTGCCGTCGGCGGGGGTGTCGGCGGGGGCCGGGCTGGCGCCCGCGGGGGTGTCGGGCGGGGCCGAGCCGGCCGTCGCGGGCACCGCGGGCTGACGGCCCGCCGCGTCGGCGACACTCTGGTCGTGGGCGTACGCCCGCAGATAGCCGACCACCGTGTTGGTGACCGCCACCAGCGGCACCGCGACCACCGCGCCGCCGATGCCCGCGATCATGCCGCCGCCCGCCACCGAGAGCACCACGGCGAGCGGGTGGACGCGGACCGCGCGGCCCAGGATGAACGGCTGGAGCACATGGCCCTCGATCTGCTGCACCGCGAGGACCACCACGAGCGTCATCACCGCGGTGAACACGCCCTGCGTCACCAGCGCCACGACGACCGCGAGGGCGCCCGAGGCGACCGCGCCGACCAGCGGGATGAAGGAGAACAGGAAGATGAAGACGGCGAGCGGGACGGCCATCGGCACATTGAGGAAGTAGATGCCGAGGCCGATGAAGATGGCGTCGATGAGAGCCACCAGGACCGTGCCGCGCACATAGGCGGTCAGCGTGCGCCAGGCGCGCGGACCGGCGCCCGCGACACCGGGACGGGCCGCGGCGGGCACCAGCTTGAGCGTCCATCCCCAGATGCGCCGGCCGTCGTAGAGCAGGAAGAGCGTGGAGAACATCGTCAGCAGGATGCCGGTGAGCGCCTCGACGACGACCTGGACGCCTTCGAGGCCCGCGGACGTTATCTGGTCGGTGTTGGCGCCGATCGCGTCGCGGAGGTTCTTCGCGATCTGGTTGATCTGCTTGTCGGTGACGTGGAAGGGGCTGTTCAGCAGCCACTTGCGGAGTTCGTCGATGCCGTCCTGTATCTGGTCGGACAGGGTGTCGATGTTCTCCATGACCTGCCAGGTCACGAACCAGCCGATCAGCCCCATGACGACGAAGCCGGAGATCGCGGTGAGCGCGGTGGCGAGGCCGCGCGGCACGCCGTACCGGCAGAGCCTGGCCACCGTCGGGTGGAGCAGCGCGGTGATCAGCAGGGCGGCGACGAAGGCGAGGACCAGGAGCTGCACGGCGCTGATGACCCGCATCAGCACCCAGACGGTGCCCGCGAGCACGAGCAGCCGCCAGCCGGCCTCGGCGGCGACCCGCACCCCCCAGGGCACGGCGTGCGCGGGGTCGGGGCGGGAGACCACGACGGAAAGCACCTCGGTCGCGTGCTCCCTGGCTCCGCCGCCGTGGCCCCGGGACGACGAGGGGCGGGCGGTGCCGCCCTCGTCGTCCTCCCGCTCGGCCTCGGCGCGGCGCTCGTCGAGCCGTTCACTCATCTCGGTCAGTCGGTTGCCGACCTGACCGAGCCACCCTGGCACTCTCGACATGATGCGTCCTCTTCCCCCGTCTTTCCCCGCCACTCCCCCCGGAGCCGTTGCGTGTCCGACCGTACAGGGCGGCAGCCCCTCCCCCTAGGACGGGGAGGGGCTGCCGGGGTGGAGATGAGGGGCCGCGGGAGAGCGGCCGCCGGTACTAGTACCAGTTGTTCGCCTGCCAGAAGGACCACGCGTCGCACGGGCTGCCGTAGCGGCCGTCCATGTAGCTGAGGCCCCACTTGATCTGGGTGGCCGGGTTGGTCTGCCAGTCGGAGCCGGCGGACGAGTACTTGGAGGCGGGGAGCGCCTGGAAGAGACCGTAGGCCCCGGAGGAGGCGTTGGTCGCGTGCATGTTCCAGCTGGACTCGTGGTTCACGATGTTGCTGAAGCACTGGAACTGGCTGCTCGGCACCATCTGACGGGCCATCGCCTGGATCTGGGCCACGGTGTACGAGCTCTGCGGGGTGAAGCTGGAGGCGTCACGCGTGGCGTTGCGGGCGGCTGCGGCCTTGGCCTCGGCACGCTCCTTGGCGTCCTTGGCGGCCTTCTCCGCGGCCTCCTTCTTCGCGACCGCGGTCTTGGCGGCTTCCTTGCGGGCCGCTTCCTCCGCGTCCTTCTTGGCGGAGGCGTCCGCCGCGATGGCCTGTGTCTCGGCCTGCTGCGTCAGGGACGCGGTCTGCACCTGGGCCTGCTGACCCGCGGGTATGTCCGCGAGGAGCGTGGCGTCGGCAGCCGTTGCCTCGGCGTCGTTGTTCTGCGCGACGCTGCCCGAGGCAACACCGACGACGCTTCCGACAGCGGTGACCGCGGTGGCCGAGGCCACTGCGAATCCCCGGACCGAAATCCGGCTCACACGGTTTCCTTCCAGCATCGCCCGCTTCGGTGACCGTGGCGGACGCAATCGTGCCCCTGGCGCTGGCCTCCGTACTGCGGGGTCACGGGAGGCGCGGACCCGGTGGGCAACTCCCGTGACGGGAGCGCCGCGTGGTGCTCGGGCGGCATACGACGACGCTGTGGAGTTGGCGGTGGTGCGTGGGGATGCCGTACCTCTCCGCGCCGTGCCGGTGCGGGGCATCCCCAGGGTTACCTGTGTGTCGTATGCGGGGCCTGACAGGAAGGAGACTCTGCCGTACGGCAACACCGGGAGGCAATTCCGAGTTGAGTGTGAAAGCTCACAGCCCGTTTGGCCCACGGCATTTCGAGAAACGCTCACGCGCGAAGACGCCGCCCGGCTAGGCTCACTGCCTTTGCCGGACGGCGCCAACCGTCGGGTAACCGGCCCTTATTGGGCGGTGCCTGTCAGATCTGCACGTCCTCCAGCATTTCGGTCACAAGGGCGGCGATCTGGGACCTCTCGGACCTGGTCAGGGTGACGTGCGCGAAGAGCGGATGCCCCTTCAGCTTCTCGACGACGGCGACGACTCCGTCGTACCGGCCGACCCGGAGGTTGTCGCGCTGCGCCACGTCGTGGGTGAGGACCACCCGCGAGTTGGCGCCGATCCGGGAGAGCACGGTCAGCAGGACGTTCCGTTCCAGCGACTGCGCCTCGTCCACGATGACGAACGCGTCGTGCAGCGAGCGTCCGCGGATGTGGGTGAGCGGCAGCACCTCCAGCATCCCGCGGGCGGTGACCTCCTCGATGACCTCGCGGCTGGTGACCGCGGACAGCGTGTCGAAGACCGCCTGCGCCCAGGGGCTCATCTTCTCGGCCTCGGAGCCGGGCAGATAGCCCAGATCCTGCCCACCCACCGCGTACAGCGGCCGGAAGACCATCACCTTCTTGTGCTGACGGCGCTCCAGGACCGCTTCGAGGCCCGCGCAGAGCGCCAGCGCCGACTTTCCGGTGCCGGCCCGGCCGCCCATCGACACGATCCCGATGTCCGGGTCGAGGAGCAGGTCGAGCGCGATGCGCTGCTCGGCGCTGCGGCCCTTGATGCCGAACGCCTCGCGGTCGCCGCGCACCAGCCGGATGCCGCCCTCGGGGGTGACCCGGCCGAGCGCCTTGCCGCGCTCGGACTGGATGGTCAGCCCGGTGTGCACGGGGAGGTCCGCGGCCTCCGGCAACTGCACCTGGCCTTCCTCGAAGAGGATGTCGACCTGTTCGCCCGGGAGCGTCAGTTCGGACATGCCCGTCCAGCCGGAGTTCTCCGTGATGGCGAGTTCGGCGCGGTACTCCTCGGCCAGCAGGCCGACCGAGGACGCCTTGATCCGCAGCGGGAGGTCCTTCGACACGACGGTGACGTCGAAGCCCTCCGCCTGGAGGTTGCGGGCGACCGCGAGGATGCGGGAGTCGTTGTCCCCCAGGCGGTAGCCGCTGGGCAGCACGCTGGGGTCCGAGTGGTTGAGCTCGACACGGACCGTCCCGCCCAGCTCCCCGATCGGGATGGGCGCGTCGAGGCGCCCGTAGCGCACCCGGTAGTCGTCGAGCAGCCTGAGCGCCTGCCGGGCGAAGTAGCCGAGTTCGGGATGGTGCCGCTTGGCCTCCAGCTCTGTGACCACGACGATCGGGAGCACCACTTCGTGCTCCTCGAACCGGGTCAGGGCGTTGGGATCGGCCAGCAGGACGCTGGTGTCGAGAACATAGGTGCGCCGGTCGGTCTTGTGGCGCTTTGCGCTGGTCACCACGGAAGGACGTACCCCCTCGGATGAGGTCGGGGAGCGACGGAGTGGAGTGCCGGGTCCGGCTGGGCGGGACGGATCCCGACCGGTCGACGGCCGCCTCGCACGGGCCGGGGACCGGCCCTCCACTGCTTCTTCCGTGCCGACGCACGGTCGGGCTGGTGCAAAGGGCCTCCCGGGCGGACGGCCCCGTGCCGTCCGCTGAGATCCGACACCCGTGGTTCGGGCGTCGACCTGCCAGGGTTATGCCCTCGAACGCGCGTGACCATGCCACAGCACAGGGCGGCGTGCTGGTGAACTCCTTGTTACTTCCGCTGCCGAAGGGGTATACGGGGCGTTCCCGTCAGCCTCCGTAGCGGCGGTGTCGCGCCGCGTAGTCGCGCAGGGCGCGCAGGAAGTCGACCTTGCGGAAGGCCGGCCAGAAGACCTCACAGAAGTAGTACTCCGAGTGAGCGGTCTGCCACAGCATGAAACCGGACAGTCGCTGCTCGCCGCTGGTCCGGATCACCAGATCGGGGTCGGGCTGCGCCTTGGTGTAGAGGTGGCGGCCGATCATGTCGACGTCGACGGCGTCGGCGAGCTCCTCCATCGAGGTGCCCTTGTCGGCGGCGTCCTGGATCATGGAGCGCACGGCGTCGGCGATCTCCTGCCGGCCGCCGTAGCCGATGGCGACGTTGACGACTATGCCGTCGACGTGGGCGGTGGACTCCGCCGCCTCCTTCAGCGCGATCCGCATCTGGGCGGGCAGCCGGTCGGAGGTGCCGACGTGGTGCACGCGCCAGCGGCCGTCGGCGGCGAGGGTGCGCACGACGTCCTCGATGATGCCGAGGAGCGGGCCGAGTTCGTCCTGGGGCCGGTCGAAGTTGTCCGTCGACAGCAGCCAGAGCGTGACGACCTCGACGTCCGTCTCGGTGCACCAGCCGAGGAATTCCTCGATCTTCTCGGCGCCGACGCGGTGACCGTGCACCGTGCTCGAACCCGCGGCCTTCGCCCAGCGGCGGTTGCCGTCCATGATGACGCCGATGTGCTTGGGCACCTGAGCGTGGTCCAGGTGGCCTTCCACCCGGCGTGCGTACAGCCTGACCAACAGGCCACGCAGCTTGTCGCGCAGGTTCACGTGATTGTCAGCCCCTCCGTAGGGATCGGACAGGCGCGACCCGGGCTCGGCACTCGGCCGAGGGCGGGCCCTGTCCGTTGGCGGTCCGGGGTCTTCCGTACGACGGTTCCCCGGGGGCGAAGCCTACCCCCGCCGGGCGGCTGGACGGCCAACGGGCGACGGCGCCGGACGGGCGAGGCGGCCGGGGAGCGGCGGCGGCACCCGGGCAAGAAAAACGGGCCGGTCCGTGGGGGGGAGACGGACCGGCCCGAGGGGGGGTTTCCACCATAACCCTTCGTGAGGGAAGTCGCGCGCATCGGCGTGCCACAACTACTCTCCGGAATCGCGCGGCGACTCCCGAAGTGTTCAGGAGTGGCCTCCGCACGGCTTGCCCCTGGCCGAAACGCGGTGCATTTCCAGGGCAGTTGGGGGGAACCCATGGAGATCATGGGGGTCTGGTGCGGAATCCGCTCCGGGTGGCGATCCGGGCGCGGCATCCCCCACTCGGGTGACACGACGACACGCGGGGCCGGGCGGCGGGGACGGGGCGGAGCGGGCCGGGGCGGGGTCCGACTCGGCCTGGCTCCGGCCTTCGCGGGGGGCCGGGGCGCCGCGCGGCCCCCTCCACCGCGCGGTGCCGTCCGCGCGGCTTTGCTCACGCGAATTGCCTGGGAGTGAAGTTACGTCAGACACGCCGGGGAAGCGAGATCACCTCGATAACGATGCGGAAACTCCGGGGCGGCCTGCGCGTGCGAGGCGGAACGGGGTCCAGCGCGTCGCATGCGCATGCGAGGCGAACGGAGTCCAGCGCGTCGCGACGCGCCGCGGGAGCGCCGTCGGGCCCGGGGAACCGGCGTCAGGGCTTGCGCGCGTCGAAGAGGTGGCGGGTGCTGTGCGCGACGAACGGCCCGTCGGACTCGATCCGCGCGTGCAGGGCGCGCAGCCGCTCCTCGTACTCCGTCACGGTGAACCCGGGGACCATCCAGACGACCTTCCGCAGGAAATGGACGACGGCCCCGATGTCGTGGAACTCCATCCGCAGTCGCTCGGCCCGCAGCTCGACGACGTCGAGACCGGCCGCCTCGGCGTCGGCCCGCTCCCGGTCGGGGTGGCGGGCGGAGCGGACGGCGTCGGGCTGCGGGCCGAGGAAGAACTCCACCAGCTCGAAGACGCTGGCCGGCCCGACGTGCTGCGCGAAGTAACGGCCGCCGGGACGCAGCACCCGGGCGATCTCGTCCCAGTGCGGGCGCACCGGATGCCGGCTCACGACCAGGTCGAACGCCCCGTCGGCGAACGGCAGCGGGGCGTCCTCCGGGGAGGCGACGACGGCGACCCCGAGCGGCCCGAGCAGCCGGGTGGCCCGCCGGACGTTCGGACCCCAGCCCTCGGTGGCGACGACGAGGGCGGGGGCGGGGGCGGCAAGGGTGGAGGGGGTGCGCGGGGCGGTCGGGCCGGGGGCGGAGGGGACGGGGTTCGGTGCGGGCGCGGTGGTGGGGGTGGCGGTCGGGCCGGGGGCGGCGGTGTGCGTAAGTGCTTCGGCGAGGACCTCCCCTCCCCCGGTCTGCACGTCGAGCACGGCGTCGGCGCGGGCGAGCCGCCCGGCCATGGCCCTGGCGTAACCCCAGGAGGGCCGGGCCTCGGCGGCCCGCCCCTCGAACCAGGAGAAGTCCCAGCCGTCGGTGGGAACGGCGGCGCCTTCGGTGACGAGGTCGTCGAAGGAACGGGGAGCGCGACGAGGGGTGCGGGCGGGAGTGCGGGCGGAGGCTGAGCCGTCGTCGCCGGGCGACTCGGACCCGCCGTTGTGAACCATGGGACCCATGAGCCCCATGAGATCCGCCGAGGCCACGACGGACAACCGGATTTCGCGGCGGGAGGCCGGGGCCAGGGGTGAGGGCGGGGGTCCCGGGGCTCGGTCGCGTCCCGGGACCCCTCGCGGTCACGGCAGCAGCGGCCTGACCTGCTCCGCGGCGAAACGGACGAAACCCTCGGGGTCGGGTTCGTCCCCCGTCGACTGGAGGACGACGGTGTCGGCGCCGGCGTCCGCGAGCCGCTGGACGGCCTTGGCGACGGCGTCCGCGTCCCCGGCGACCCCGAGGTCGGGGACCGATGCGAGTCCCTCGGCCGCCAGTTCGGTCCGCAGCCGGGCGGCGGCGTCGGGACCGGTCGCGGCGAGCAGGTAGACGACGACCTCGTGCGGGTCGGCGGCCCGTCCCGCCGACGTGCGCCCCTCGTCGATGAGCAGCCGTGCCGCGCGGACGCCGTCCGGGGACGTCGACGAGGTGAGGACGGTGCCGTCGGCCGCCTCACCGGCCAGCCGCAGCGAACGGGGCCCGGTGGCGCCGGCGAGGACGGGGACCGCGGCGGCGGGCGGCCAGTCGAGCGCGACGTCGTCGAGGCGCACGTACCGGCCGTCGCGGGTGAGCCGCTCACCGGCCAACAGGGCGCGCAGCGCGCCGAGATGCTCCCGCAGCAGGGTGACGGGGGACTCGACGCGCGCGCCGACCTGCCCCATCCAGTCCTGGACGCCGTGGCCGACGGCGAGGATCGGGCGCCCGGGGAACATCCGGTGCAGGGAGGCGGCCTCCATGGCGGTGAGGGCGACGTTGCGCAACGGCACCGGGAGCAGTCCCACGCCGATCCTGACCCGCTCGGTCCAGGCGAGGGCCGCGGCGGCGGTGGAGATGCCGCCCTCGCGGAAGCAGTCCTCCCACAGCCAGAGCTGGTCGAGTCCTGACTCGTCGGCCAGCCGGACGACGGAACGGAGTCTTTCGGGGGGCAGTTGAGGGCGGAACACGGCGCCGAGTCCAGTCATGGGGGTGTCCCTACCCGGCGGGCCGGGTTCCTACCGCGCCGCGGGTCCCGCTCAGCGGTTGACCGCCTGGATCTCCTGCACGACGACGTCCTGGGTGGCGCCGAAGGTCCCGTCGGGCAGGTCGCCGCCCGCTCCGCCGGTGCCGGTCCAGTGGATCTTCCAGGTGACGGTGGCCCGGAGGGGGAAGGAACCGTCGCCCGAGGAGCGCAGGTACTTCACCCCGCAGGGCGGGGTCCGGGACGCCTTGCCCTTGGCGTAGGGCTCGCCGATGTGGCCGTTGCGCAACCCGCACACGCCGGACGCGGGATACGTCTGGGCGTCGCCCGTACCCGGGTCGATCTTCACGGAGACCGGCTCCGCGGTCGTCGTGGCCGTGATGCCGAGCAACGGCACACTCGCCGTGACCGACACCGGCTTGAACTGCGCACCGTCCAGCCACGTCCAGGTCGGCAGGTTCACCTTGGTGGCGTTCTGCGGTGCGATGTCGACCTGAGTGGACGGGACGCGGATCTCGGCGTAGGCGAGTTGGGCGAGCATCTGCGGGGTGATGGCCTGCGGGATGTCGGCGGGCGGGTCGTCGTTGGTGTCGACCCAGAAGATGCGTTTGTCGCACTCGGTCGCCCCGGGGTCGCCCTCTCGGCCCGGTGTGACGTAGGAGTCCCACCAGTAGCCGTCGCCCGCTTTGTCCTTGTTGAAGTCCTTGTACGGCTTGCCGTTCACGTAGCGGTCACGCTGTTCGGCATCCCACTCGTAGCCGGTCGAGCCGGCTTCCCAGATCGGTGTCAGATACTTCTCGAGCTGGCCGGGGGAGTATTTGGGGGCGTAATAGCAGGCGGGCGGCGTCCAGGTCGACGCGGAGGTGACCGCGCCCGCTTTCGGACCCGAGCCGTTTCGGGACCGGTCGAAGACCACGGCGCCCGCGGTCGCACTGATCTTGTCGTCGGCGGCGTCGCCCTTCACCGGAGTCTCGGTGGGCTGGCCCACGCCGCCGGGTACGTTGTCGGCCCAGACCGGGGAGCTGGAGGCAACCACCAAGGCACCCGCCAGAAGAAGTGCGGAGCACCGTGAGATTCCGGCTACGGCTGGCATCGTGCGGCTCCCCTCGTGGCGATGACCTGGGAGGTCTGCCAGACTCCATCCGGGTTCTTGTCCAGCCTGGTGTTGTAGAGGACGTAGCTGTTCTTGGTGACCGGTGTCTTCGCGACCTTGCCGGTCGTCTTGTCCTTGCTGAAGCCCTTGCTCTCGTCCGCGCAGAAGATGACAACCGCCGACGTCTTGCCCTTGAGCGTCACCTCGCGGTCGTAATAGCGCGTTTCACCGGTCAGTGTGGCGTTGGCCTTCTTCCACTGGGCCACCCAGGACAGCGCCGACTCCAGCGCCTTACCGGTGTTGTAGTAGGCGAGAGCCTCACCCTTGGGGTCCGTCCCGGTGATCGCGGCGTCGATCGCTCCCATGCGGTCCGCGCTGTCGGCGAGGACGGCGTCCTTCACCGTGTCACCGGTCTTCCCGCCCTCGAAGACCCGCTTGACGTCCGACGGCAGCTCGATCTTCGGTCGCCCTGAGACCGCGGACGGCGACGTCTCCGGCGACGCCGACGTCTCCTTGTCGGTCTGGGCGCCCGCGATCTTCCCGTTGGAGTCGCCGGCCTTGTCGTCGTTGTCGTTTCCGCATGCAGACAGGCACAGGGCCGTGACGGTGGTCAAGGTGATCGCTGCTAGCACGGTAGGGCGGCGGTTCACTGTCGGCTCCTGGACGGGTCGGAATTCTCGCAAGCGAAGTAACGCTATCCAGCGGCGTGCGGTGGCACCAGGGTGATGCTTGACTACGGATGGAGCGTATGAGTCCAAAACGGCCACCCCTGGTTCCCACCACGGGGTCACGGTTGCGTCACGTGCGGTCGCCGGACGGGGTGAACGGCCGGGCGCGAGCCGATACGTTCGCCCCCGGACGACCGTGGGAGGTTCGGGATGGGGCGTCGATGGCGTGACGGGCGCGGGACGTTGGTCGTACCCGAACCGGGCGGCACCGCCGTCCCGTTGGAGCTGGCGACCTCGTACCGGGCCCGCATCAAGGGGCTGTTGGGACGCGACTCGATCGACGGCGCGATGCTGCTGTCGCCGGCCGGCAGTGTGCACACGTTCCGGATGCGCATGCCCATCGATGTCGCCTACCTCGACCGGACGTTGCGGGTCGTCGCCGTGCGGACCATGAAGCCGGGCCGGTTGGGGATGCCCCGGCTGCGCTCACGGCATGTGCTGGAGGCCGAGGCCGGGGCGATGGCGGGGTGGGGGCTCCGGGCGGGGGTCCGGGTCGAGGTGCTTGTGGCGGGTGAGGGGCGTCCGTAGCGGGAGGGGCGGGGCCCGTAGGTGCCGTCAGGCGCCAGGCATCCCTTGAGCGCCCGCACGGCCCCCTGCCGTCAGCCGCCACGGGGCGGCAGGCAGGGGGCCGGTGCGGCGTCAGCTGTCCGTGCGGGGGAAGGACACCTCGACCCGGCGGTTCTTCTTGCGGCCCGCCTCCGTCGAGTTGTCGGCGATCGGGTACTGCTCGCCGTAGCCGCGGACCTCGAAGGTGACGTCGGGGTTGTTCAACTCCTGTGCCAGGACGTCCTGTACGGCGTTGGCGCGCTGCCGGGACAGGACGTCGCCGTGGGCGGAGGAGCCGAGGTTGTCGGTGAAACCGAAGACGCGGATCTTCGTGGCGTTCTGGTTCTTGATCTCGTCGGCGATCCCGGAGATCCGGGACTTCGCCTCGCCGCTGAGCTTCGCGCTGTCCTTGCTGAAGAGCACCTCGGCCTGAAGGGCGAACTTGACGTCCGAGTTGGTGTCCTCGCGGCGTTCGTCGCCGCTCTGGTCCTCCACGACGGACTTGATGTCGAGGACCTTCGGGTCGGCGAGGGTGGCGCCTTCGGGGAGCTTCAGGTCGGGGTCGTTGGGGTCGACCTTGACGGGCGCGGCGGCGTTGGCCTCGGTGCCGGGCGGAACGCTGGGGTTGTCGTCGGCGCGGGCGGTGGTGGCGCCGAGGAGGTTGGCGGCGAGCAGGACGGAGGCCGCCGTGAGGGTCAGCGCGAGGCTCGGTGTCCTGGTTCGGGTTCGGGTGTGGATCATCGTCGCCTCACCCGGAGATCTTGATGGTCGCGGCGGCGAACGTCGGCAGTTGGAAGGTGACATCGGTGGTGTCGGTCGGCGGCGCCGGGAACTGCATGAAGACCGGAATGGAGTCGCCCGCCTTGATCCGGGGCATACCGGTCGTCGTCAGCGGGCGGCCGTCCGTGTCACGCAGCACGTAGTAGCGCTTCTTCCCCTCGGGGTCCACGAGAGTCGCCCCGCCCAACGACGAACCGTGCCTGATGATCTCGGTCTCGTCACCCGCGGCCCGCACCGACAGCCGGACCGGCTGGGCGCCGTCGTTCTTCAGCTCACCGCTGACGGTGACGAAGCCGCCGGCGTCCCTCCTGGCCGAGGTGATCTGGAGGAGCAGGCCGTCCTCGCCCTTCAGCTCCGCCAGAGTCTCGTCGGTACCTTCCTGCGCGCTCGGTCCCGACCCGCCGTTCGAGGAAGCCGAGGTGGAGGCGTTCGGCTTCTTCGCGTCGTCCCCTCCCCCGCCGCAGCCGGTCACGCCGACGGCCAGTCCGGCCGCAACGGTCAACGCGACCATCCCCCTGCGGGCCTTCCCAGTGAACCGAATGCTCATGACTCCGCTCGCTTCCTTCTTCACTCATCGTTCGCTTGTCAGTCGGCCAGGTGGACGTCGAAGAGGTCCTTGGGCTCCGGGAGACGGGTGAGGTCGTCCGGGTCCAGGTCCCAGTTCCTGTCCTTGCAGGTGAGCTTCGGCAACACGGTGTCGGCGGGGTCACCCGGGTCACCGGCGTCGCCGCCGCCCTCGATGGGCGGCTCGAACGTGCAGAGCGGCTCGATCACGGCCTTGGCCGACGCCTTGGCGTAGGTGTCCTCCGTGCCGGGAACGATGGTGTCGCCGACGGGGTCGTTCGTCTGGACCTGAACTGTGTAGCTCAGATCCACCAACCGCGGGGCGCAATCGAGGACATGCGAGCTGTTGTCCTCCGCGAGCTGGTATGCGCGTGGGCACCCGTCCAGGACGGCGGCGTCACCGTCGAGGAGGTCCCCCCACTTCGTGGGGTCGAGGATCGTGTCCACCCACTCACCGGCGAGCCGGTCCCGGGTCTCCTGGGCCGCCGCGAGAGCGGCCGCGTCGGCTGCCGTCTGGGCACCGTTGCGAGTCGCAGCGGCCTGGCCGACCGCGAGGTACGCGAACGCGAGAAAGAGCAGGCCCCCCACCACCGTGATGTAGATGGGGAAGGCCTGCCCTGCGTCGTCGTAGCGACGAACGCGCATCAGCCGCCGGTGACCTGGTCGATCTGATCCACGATGGCGTCGTAGATCGACTGCCCGATGTCCGTCCCCGTGATCGCCAGCACGATCGCCACGACCACCGCGATGATCCCGAGGTACTCGACCGCCGTCTGCCCCTTGTCGTTGCGGGACGCGCGGGTCTTGAGGTACGAAACCGTGCTGTTGACCCAGTAGCTCATGGTGTTCCCCTCCGGTGCCGGTCGACCGCTGGCGGGTCGGCTCGCAAGTCTCCGTGTCGCCCGCGTGACCGGCTTCCTCCCGGCCGGTGCCACCGTCGACACCAGAAACGTACGCCGGATTTCGCTGTGCGCCAGAGGGCCCCAGGGCCCAAACGCGGGCCCAAGCCGGGACCCGGCCCCGGATCTCGGCCCGCCGCTCCCCGCCGCTCGCCTCACTCGATCGGGTCATCGCCGGTCACCCCTGGTCCCATGCGGTGCCGAGCCACTTGGCGGCGGCCTCGGAGCGGCTGGTGCTGTGGAGCTTCGCGAAGATGCGGTTGATGTGGTTCTTGACCGTCTTCTCGCTGATGAAGCACGTGGCGGCGATCTGCTGGTTGTTCATGCCGGACGCGATGAGGTCCATGATCTCCGCCTCCCTCGCACTGAGTGGGAACCTCGACCTGTCGGGGACGGCCGCACGACCGCCCGGCCATCCCGCTGACGACGACTGTCCCACATTTGATTGCAATCGCGAAAGGAGATGAGGGGAAATCGCGGAGAGTTCCTGCGGCCAGCCGACTTCATCCGCAGGTGAGGCTGGTTGCTCTCGCGAAGAAATCGACCCCTGGGCAAGGTTGCCGTCGGACGCCTCGGCGCCGCCCAGGCCCTCCGGCAGCCCCGCACCCTCCCGTCCCGCGCCCTCCCGTCCCGCGCCCCGGTCGGCGTCCTGGCGCACCTGGGCCAGCAGTGCCCCCGCCGCCGTCCGCGTGAAGTGCGCCCCGCCGTGGTTGGTGTCCCGCACCGCGGTGATCAGTTGGTCCGCCGTGAACTCCCCGTGGACCAGGTAGCCGCCCGCTCCCCTGCGCAGGGACTCGCGGACGATCTCCGACTCCCTGCTGTACGTCAGCATCACCACCGGCGCGATCCGCACCAGGTACGGCAGCGCCGAGATGCCGTCGACGCCCGGCATCCTGACGTCCAACAGCACCACGTCCGGGCGGAGTTCGCGCGCCGCCTCGCACGCCTCACGCCCGTCAGCCGCCTCCGCGACGACCACGATGTCGGGGCGGCCCGAGAGCAGCGCCGTGAGGCCCGCGCGGACCACCGGGTTGTCGTCGGCGACCACGACGCGCAGCGGCGCGGCGGGCGGGGCCGGTGCGGTCGGCGGGAAGTCGTCGAACGGGCTCGGTGACGGCGGCGGCTGTGGGGCGCCGGTTGGGGGCGTGCTCGGCTCCGGCATCGGGCGGCCTCCTCTCTCTCGGGTCGTGGGGTCGGTCAACCGTCATACGCGGTGCGGGTGTTGTGTGTCGTGCTCCGGCTCCGTGGCCAGGGCCGCCAGCGGGAGGTCGAGGCGGACCTCCGTGCCGTGCGGGTGGTCGCCGCGGCCGATGCGGATGCGGGCGCCCACGGACGCGGCCCGCTCGACCATGCCGATCAGTCCGAAGTGGCCCGCTCTGCGCAGCTGTTCGAGGGTGGTGTCCTCGGGCAGGCCGCGTCCGTCGTCGTGGACGACGATCCGCAGCAGGTCGCCGTGGACCCCCGCCGCCACCTCGACCCGGGCCGGGCCCGCGTGCCGGTAGGCGTTCTCCATCGCCTCCGTCGCGATGGTCAGGAGCTGCCGGGCCACGGCGGGCGGCATCGGCGGCACCGCGTGGTCGCCGGTCGGGCGGTAGCTCGCGACGATGCCGGTGCGGGCCCTGAAGTCCCGTGTGCGGGCGGCCAGTTCGACCAGGACGTCGGTGGCGTGCCGCGGGTCGGCCTCCCGGCGCAGGTCGGCGAGGAGTTCACGGGACTCGGCGGCGGCCCTGCGGACCGAGCGGGCCACCAGCTCCGCCTGCTGCTTGACCAGCCGCGCGTCCACCCGGGTCGCGCCCGCCGAGCCCGCCAGGCCCTCCGCCGCCAGCGCCACACCGTGCAGGGTCTTCGCGACCGAGTCGTGCATCTCCCGTGCCAGCCTGGCCCGTTCGGCGCTGACCGCCTCGGTCACGGCGAGGCGGGCCTGCACGGCCGTCAGGGCCTCGGTTGCGGCGCCGAAGCGGAGCAGCAGGTTGCGCAGCGCCGAGCCGACCGCCCCGGCGATGACGCACAGGCCGGGCAGGATCAGCGTCTCCGACGGGGGCGCGTCGAGGCCGCGTCTGGTCGCGTGGACCAGGAGCAGGATCACGGACTGGAGCGACGCGAAGACGGCGGCGCCCCGCCAGCCGTAGACGATCCCGGCCAGCAGCGGGGTGCAGACGCTCACGTAGGCGATCGTGGTGTCCGGGCCCGCCGAGATCAGCAGCAGCGATCCGAAGAGGGTGTCCACCGCCAGCAGGACGGGGTGGCGCAGCAGGAGCGGGCCGAACCGTTCCCAGTCGCGGAGCAGGACGTAGGAGCCCATGAAGGTGACGACGACGGCCGCCCCGACCAGCCGGGTCGCCACTCCCGGTGAGGCGTTGATCAGCGCGGAGGGGGCCGCCAGCGCGATCATCGCCAGGCGGAACCCGAAGACCTGTCGGCACATGGCCTGGAGGGCGTTGATCTGGATCGGGATCGTCGGGGTCCTGGGCGCCTGGGTTCCCGACTGTCTGGTTCCCCACTGTCTGGTTCTGGACGCTCGAGTTCTCGACGACCCGGTTCTCGACGCCTGGGCGGGGGCCTCGGACGGAGGAGCCTCGGAGGGTGAGGAGTAGGGAGAGGGAGCGGGGGAGGTGGTGAGGGCGGGTGGCGCCGTCAGGGCCGGTCCCGCCCTCCTCGGTAACGGCGTGAAGACGGATATCTCCGCCGCCTCGCCGACCGCCCCACCGCCGCCCCCGCCCCTCGCCCCGCTCGTGCCCCGCGGGCCCGGCTGGGGCGGCATCGCGTTCATCGGTTCGGTCGGCCGGCCGCCCTCCGTGGGGCCCGTGGCGAGGCCGTCCGCGCGTTCCCAGCCCGGGGGCAGTGCCGGGGTCACCGAGGTGACCGGGATGTCCGGGGCTCCGGTGCGGGCGTGGGCCGGCAGGACCGTCCCCGCGGGGGGTGTGGTGATCTCCGTCGGCTTCCACGAGGTCCCGCGGCGTCGCAGCCGCCCGAGGCGTGGTCTCGTCGTGGGCATGTGCGTCACCGCCGTCGTCTACTTGCCAGTGATGGTGCCGAAGTCGGTGCCTGAGCCGAGGAGCAGTCCGGCGCCGAGCAGGATCATCGTGGCCGGGACCATGAACGTGGTGATCATCATGGTGGCCTTGGGTACCGCGCGGGCCGCCTTGCGGCGGGCGTTCTGGGCGTCCGTGCGGCGCATGTCCTTGGCGAGCGCGACGAGCGTGTCGACGATCGGCGCGCCCAGTTCCTCGCCCTGCTGGAGCGCGGTCACGAACATCGCGACCTGCTCGGAGTCGTTGCGGCGGCGCAGTTCCGCGAAGGCCTGCCTGCGGCTCATGCCGAGGTCCATCTGGCGCAGGGTGATGCGGAGTTCGTCGGCCCAGGGGCCCTCGTACTTGGAGGCGACCCGGTCCAGGGCCTGGCGGAAGCCGAGGCCGGCGCTGACGACGACCGCGAGGACGTCGAGGAAGTCGGGCAGGGTGCGTTCGATGACGTCCTTGCGGATGCGGATCGCCGACCAGATGCCGACCTCCGTCCAGAACGCGCCGAAGGCCAGCAGCACCACCGCGAGGAGGATGTTGCCCTTGAGGAGGAAGACCAGGAAGCCGGTTCCGCCGAGGAAGCCGTAGACGGCGCGGCGGGCCGCGTAGCGGTCGATCGTCAGGCCGCCGGGGTTGCCCGCGAGGTCGATCCTGCGGCGGTACCTGGCGACCGCCTTCGGGCCCATCATCCGTTGCACGGCGGGGGCGTAGCGCATGCCGAGGCGGTCGACGAGCGAGTCGACGGCGCCGGTGCGGGTGGCGCCGACCTCGAGGGCGAGCGCGAGGTCGCCGGGGAGTTTGGCGTCGGCGCGGTACATGCGGATGCCGGCGAAGGCGCCCCAGACGCCGAGGCCCATCGCGAGGGCGAGCAGCAGTGCCATGTGTCCTCCTTTCCGGTGCTCAGACGTCGATGCGGGACAGTCGGCGGATGAGGACGAAGCCGACCGCGTAGAGGCCGAAGGCGATGAGGACGGCGGCCTGGCCGACCGGGGAGCCGGTCATCCGGTCGAGGGCGCCGTCCTTGACGCCGTTCATGAGGAACAACGAGCCGATACCGAGGACGGGAACGGCGTACGAGGTCATGCTGACCTGGGAGAGCTGGGTGCGGACCTCGCGTCGGGTCTCCTTGCGTTCCTCCAGCGTCTCGGTGAGGTTGCGCAGCGCGCTGACCACCTGGCCGCCGGCCCGGCTGGAGAGCACCAACGTGGTGACGAGGACGACGAGTTCGCGGGACGGCAGCCGCTCGGCCAGCTCGCCCAGCGCGTCGTCCATGGCGGCGCCGACCGCCAACTGGTTGGCGACCTTGGCGAGTTCCTCGCCCGCCGGGGCCTCCAGTTCCTCCGCCGCCATGCCGATCGCGGTGCGCAGGGCAAGGCCCGCCTGGGTGGCGTTGGCCAGGATGCGGGAAAGTTCGGGGAGTTGGTTGATGAACCTCTCGATACGTTTCTGGCGCTGCCAGTTGAGGAACTGCACCGCCACCCAGATGCCGAGGAGTCCGGCGATGGGTCCGAAGAAGGGGGCGAGGGCGGCCTGGCCGACCAGCCAGAGGCCGGCCACGGTGGCGAGCATGTAGACGAAGAACTCGCCCGGTGTGACGTCGAGTCCGGTGGCGGCGAGCCGCAGTTCGAGCTTTCGGCCGACGCCGGTGCGGCGCAGCCTGCGGTCCAGGGTGCGGAAGCGGCGGCGCCTGCCGACGACCGGGATCTGGCCGGTGGCGGAGAGGCGGTCGACGAGGGCCTGGCGCTGCGCTCTGCCGGTGGCGTAGGCGTGCACGCCGAGCACGGCGAGGACGCAGGCGAGCAGGGTGACGCCGGTGGTGAGGGAGACGAGGGATCGCAGAGTCATGGGGTCGGTTCCTGCCTACCTGGCTTCTCGGACGGCGAGCTGGTCGAGGCTCTGGGCGACGCCGAACGCCTGCGGGACGGGCTGGCCGGCCAGGTAGAGGCGCTCGGCGGTGCGGCGCGGCAGCGGGAAGTACTCGAAGACGCCGTGGACGCGGCCGTCGGCGGTCATCGGGCGGGCGTGGAAGCGGGCGACGGTGATCAGCCGGTACGGTTCGCTGCCGTGGCTGTCGAGGACGGCGACCTCGGTGATCCGGCGGGCGCCGTCGGCGAACCTGGTCAGCTGGATGATCACGTCGATGGCGCTGTTGATCTGGTCGTGCAGTGCCTCGAAGGGCACTTCGACCTCGGACATCGACGCGAGGGTCTTCAGCCGCATCAGCGCGTCCTCGGCGCTGTTGGCGTGGACGGTGGCGAGCGAGCCGTCGTGGCCGGTCGACATGGCCTGGAGCATGTCGAGGGACTCGCCGCCGCGGACCTCGCCGACGACGATCCGGTCGGGCCGCATCCGCAGCGAGTTGCGGACCAGGTCGCGGATGGTGACCTGGCCCTTGCCCTCGACGTTGGGCGGGCGGGACTCCAGGCGGATCACATGGGCCTGCTGGAGCTGGAGTTCGGCGGAGTCCTCGATGGTGATGATGCGTTCGCCGCCGGGGATCAGCCCGGAGAGGGCGTTGAGGAGGGTCGTCTTGCCGGTGCCGGTGGCGCCGGAGACGATCACGTTGAACTTCGCCTGCACCAGGCCGGCCAGCAGGTAGAGCATGTGCTCGTCGAGCGAGCCGAGGCCGATCATCTCCTGGAGGGTGAAGGAGCGGGGGAAGCGGCGGATGGTGAGGGTGGCGCCGGTGAGGGAGAGCGGCGGGATGATCACGTTGACGCGTTCGCCGGACGGGAGGCGGGCGTCGACCATCGGATTCGACTCGTCGACACGGCGGTTGACGGTCGACACGATCCGTTCGATGGTCTGCATGAGCTGGTCGTGGGAGGGGAAGCGCAGCGGGAGCTGTTCGACCCGGCCGCCGCGCTCGACGAAGATCGCGTCGGGGCCGTTCACCATGATCTCGGTGATCGACGCGTCCTCCAGGAGCGGTTCGAGGATGCCGAGGCCGAGGGCTTCGTCGACGACCCGGCGGATCAGCTGGGAGCGTTCGACCGTCGAGAGGACCGGGCCCTCGCGGCTGATGATGTGCCCGAGCACCCGCTCGAGGCGGGCCCGGCGTTCGGCCGCGGCCAGCGAACTCATCTCGGCGAGGTCGATCTCCTCGAGGAGCTTGGCCCGGTAGGAGGCGACCAGGTGGCCGTCCTCGCCCCTGTTGCCGTTCTCCTCGGGGGAGTTGATGCGTGCCCGCAGGCTCATGGCTCCGGTGCTCCTCGCTCGTTCTGGTTCCTCGGTGTGCCGGTGGGCCTAGTGGTCGAGCGGCATCGTCGCCGTCCTGTGGGCCTGGTCGAAGTGCCAGAAGGGGACGACGGACGGGATGGCGATGCTGGCGGTGACGGTGACGGAGTCGCCGCCGGACGAGGAGGCGCAGCGGGTGCGTCCGGTCAGCCAGTCGCTGACCGCCTGGGCGCAGCCCTCGGCGGCGCTCCCGTCGAGGGAGGCGCTGCGCGCGCCGGCGCGGGCGGCGGTGCCCGCCTGCTGGGCGGTGTAGGCGATCAGTCCGAGCTGGACGGCGGCCATCCCGACCAGCAGCAGGATCGGCAGGAACCCGAGGTACTCCAGGGCGACTTGGCCGCGGTCGCGGTGCGGGTGCCGGTTCATCGCCTCGCCTCCTGTACGGCTCCGGCGTGTCCGTGCACGCGGAACGGGAAGTCGACCGTGCCGGGGAAGAGGACGGGCACCTTGAGGCGGACGTCGGCCGTGAAGTAGCCGGCCGCACCTGGACCGCAGGTGACCGTGCGCTGCCACGCGGACGGCAGTGTCCTCTCCCCTTTCCGCCGGCAGGCTCCCGGTGCGTCGCCCTCGGCGGCCGTGCCCGCCCGTACCGCCTCGTCCGCAGCATTCCCCGCGAGCGTGAACGTGTACCCCACGAGCACGAGCTGCCACAGCACCACCAGCGTGACGAGGATCGTCGGTGTCATGCCGAGGAACTCGATGGTGACCTGGCCGCCGTCCCGCCTCTCGCGCGTGCCTCCGGGTGGTCTGCGCATCGCTATCCCCCTCCGTCCCGGCGTCTGAACAGGCTGACCGAGCCCCGGTCGCCGCGTGCCCTGCCGCCCTTGTGGGCGCTCTCGGCGGCCTTCACCAGGCCCAGCTCTCCGGCCAGGCCCCACAGGGCCTGCTTCACCACGCTCTTGCTGTCGAGTTCGTGGACCCGGCCCGCGTCGACCGCGCCCTGGAGTTCCTTGTAGTGGGCGGGGACCGTGGTGGCGGCGACCGCCGTGCCGGTGATCCGCTGGATCAGCGGCGGCTGGATCTCGGTGGCGCGGGTGTGCCGGTTGACGACGACGGTGGTCTCCTCCGCCTTGCGGATCTGGAGCCGGTCCCACATCCGCACGGTCCGCTTGGCGCCGCGTACGGCGACCACGTCGGGGGTGGTGACGAGCAGCGCGGTGTCGGCCATCTCCACCGCGGCGGCGCCCGCGCCGCTGAGCTGGGCGCCGCAGTCGACGACGACGACCTCGTAGCGGGAGCGCAGCGCGGCGACGATCTGGCGGGCGGCGCGGTCGGTGACCTCCTCGCCGCGTTCGCCCTCGCCGGGGGCGAGGAGCAGGGCGAGTCCGGTGTCGTGGCGGAAGACGGCGTCGGCGAGGACGCGGGGCGAGATGTCGGTGATGGCGGCGAGGTCGACCACCGAGCGGCGGAACTGGACGTCCAGGTAGGAGGCGACGTCGCCGGCCTGGAGGTCCAGGTCGACCAGGGCCGTGGTCCTGCCTGACGCCTGTGCGGCGAGGGCGAGTTGGACGGCGGTGAGGGTGGCGCCGACGCCGCCCTTGGCGCCGCTGACGGTGACGACGGTGCCGCCGACGCCGGTGAACACGTCGCCGCCGTGGCCGAGATGGCGCCGGACGCCGGCCGACCACTGGGCCACCGCCTGGACGCGGCTGGCGAGTTCCTCGTAGCTGAGGGGCATGGCGACCAGGCCGCGGGCGCCGTAGTCCATGGCGGCCTGGAAGAGTCCCGGGCTGGCGTCGGTGGTGACGAGGATGACGCCGACGGCCGGGAAGCGCAGGGCCACTTCGCGGATGAGTTCAAGGGCCGGGACCGGGCCGATGCGTTCGTGGACGACGACCACCTCGGGCAGTTCGTCGACGGACTCGGCGGCGAGGCGCGCGAGGGTGTCGACGAGCTGCGTCGAGTCGACGACCGGGGCGACCGGTTCGGCGTCCGGGAGCTGGCTGAGCAGCGTGGTCAGGGAGCGGACCGCGTCCACGTCACCGACGGCCGGAAGGATCCTCGTGGGCATGCGGGCGTCTCACTTGTCCTTCGCTAGTTGGTACGTGCGGTCCTTGTCAGGGACCGTGGTGTCGCCGCCCGGCGCGACCAGGGCCAGCCGTACCCGCTGGGCGAAGGACTCGGCGTAGGTGATGCGCTGGGCGTCGAGCGCGGAGAGGGCGAACGTGATCGGGACGGCGTCGGTGGGCCGTTGCGTCCTGGTGCCCTCGGCCGGGTCGAGGGCGGTGATCTTGCCGACGTCGAGGACCTTGGCGTTGGTCACGATGATCTTCGACTGGGCGGGGTCGCCGTCCCGTTCGCCCGCGAAGGTGGCGTAGACGTTGACCGTCGCACCCGGGGTGATCTTGCCCGCCACGCCGGTCGCCGCGTCGATCATGATCGCGACCTCCTGCTGGCCCGGCTGGAGTGCGGGCTGCTCGACGATCATGTCGGTCTGGAGCAGGGAGCCCTCGCGCAGGGTGGTGACGGCGATCTTGCCCTGGATCTGGCGGAGGCTGGTCACCGCGGTGGGCGAGAGCCAGCGCTCGGGCATCTCTATCTTCTCGAACTGGTCCGTGGTCAGGGTGGTGTAGGGCGCCACGCTCTTCTTCAGCCGGTAGGCCGTGACCTCGGGTCCGACCTTCGACTTGACGTCGCTGATCACGGAGAGGACACCGGCGAACGCGCCGAGGGCGCAGAGGACCGACAGGAGCAGCAGGAGCACGCCTCGGCGCTGACGTGAGTTCATGAACCGTACAACCTCATCGGGGGGATGGTCGGTCGAGCGGACTTCGGATGAAGTGCCGGACGTGACGGACGTGGCTGCGAACCCTGGGGCGCAGGACTCATCGGGCGGTGATCTGGTTCTCGTGGAACGGTGGTACGGCGGAGCAGAAGACGCAGCGGTCGCCGATGACGTCGATGCCGCACCAGTGGCAGACGCCCTGCCGCACGGACGTCACGAGTTGGTACAGGACGGAGAGGTCGGGCAGGTACGCGGCGAACTCGACGAGCTTGCCCGTGCCCCACCAGGTGGCGGACTCCGCGGGCGACGGGACCTCGCGCAGCCCCTGCGCGCCCCACTGTTCGGCGAGGGTCGCGGTGACCCAGTCCGAGGGCGGCTGCCCCGGGGCGACGAGCATCCAGGTGCCGAACTCGGGTCCGGTCAGGGCGGCTTCGGGGCCGATCCTGACGAGCTGCGGTTCGGGGTGGGCGACGACGCCGAACTGGCTGCCGGGGACCCAGGATCTGGCGTGCGAGGTGAGGCCGACGGGGACCCGGTCGAGCCGGGCCACGGAGCCGAGCAGCGCGCCGCAGTGGATGTAGTGGGTGAGCAGCCGGCCGGCCGAGGCGAGCACCCCCGGGCTGAGGTCGCAGGTCGCGAGTTGACGCAACTGGCGGGCGAGGACGGCGAGTCCGAGCGGCGGCAGCGGCGGATGGAACAGCGCGATCCGGTCGCTCTCCAGGAGCGAGCGGATGGTGTACAGGCGCCGGGTGACCGCGTGGGGCACGGCCTGCGAGGAGACCACGACGAGATGTCCGTGCTGGTCGAGGAGGGCCTGGACGGCGCCGAGCGCCTCGTCGAGCGGCTGCCGGTCCAGGTCCGCGAGGACCACCGCGGGCAGGGTGCGTTCGTCCTGCGGCGGGAGCGCCATGTCGGCGCTCGTCACGGCGATGGCAGTGGGCACGCGCGGCTCCCCGTGTTGCGTCCGTCGCTCCGCCGGGGTGACTCCGGCGCATCGAAATGACTTCACTGCGTGACTACCTCAGCACTGTATCCACGCCACTGTGACCGGAGAACAGCGATTGCGTAGCTCCTGGGGAACTCCTGTGGCGCAAGTCATGCCAAACCGGGGCAGGTTGAGCATCTCGCCGCCCGCCGGACGGGTCCGTTCCGGCTGACCGGGTCCGCCGCCCCGGGTGCGGAGTGGGCCCGTGTCTGGGTCCCCGGGCCCACGCGCACCGGGGTGCCCGGCGCCTACGCTCGCGGCCGAACACACAGGCGAATGTCGGCCGGGAGGGGTACGCGTGCGTCACGGGAGAGACAGCGGAACGCGGGTGACTCGGGCGACGCACGGGACTCAGGTGCCGCACGTGCCGCACGTGACTCAGGCAACTCGGGTGACTGAGGCGGCTCAGGCGACCCGGGTGACGCAGAAGAAGACCGAGACGCCGGCCGCCGCGCAGTTCCCGGGCGTCCCACAGGGGAACACTCGCCACTATGTGCCCTACAGCCGCTGTGCGAACTGACCTCGGGGGAAGCCCTCCGCCGACGAGGACCCACCGCCCGCTCCCGGCCGGGGGGCTCCGGGGCGACGCCGTGCGCGGTCGCCTGCCCGCCTCCGGTCCGAAGCGGACCGTCGCCTTTGCGAAGGTGCGCTAGCCATGGGATTACCGGAGACGGGCGACGTCGTACTCGCCCTGCTGGTCGTGGTGTCCGGGGCCGTCGCGGTGCGGTGCGCGCGCCGGCTGGTGACGGTGACGCGGGTGCTGCGGCGCGGGGTGCGCACCGGCGGCGAGTGCGTGCGGGTCACGGCCGAGCCGTACCACCGCTCGGACGCCGTACGGCACTTCTTCGCCTTCCACACCACCGACGGCACCCGGGTCGAGTTCGAGGCGATGGTGCGCCGCTCCACCGAGGAGGGCACCCCGGTCACCGTCACCTACGATCCGCGCGACCCGGCCGGGACGGCGGCGGTGACGGGCCGGGGGAGCTGGCCGCCGGTGCTCCAGGCGCTGGCGCTGACGTCGGGGTGCGGTCTCGCGGCGGTGTGGTTCACGGCGGTCCTCGTGCACGGGGTCCTCGGGGGCGGCTGATGGCGTTCGCCAGGTCCTGGGCGGCCGGGGCCGTGGTGCTGGCGCTCACCGCGTACACGCAGGCCACGGTGGTGCACCGGTATCTCGTCGGCCCCGGGGGCGTCGGCTCGTTCGGGGCGGCGCTCGCCCTCGTCCACCTGCCGAACCTGCTCTCGGTGACACTCGCGACGTGGGCGGCGGCCCGCGTCCACCCGGAGCCGTGGCGGCACGATCCGGTCCGGCACCCGGTGGCGGCCTGCGCGGTCCCGGTGGCGGCCCTGCTGCTCGCGTCGGCGCTGCGCCCGGAGTTCCTGGCACCGGCGCACGGGTCGCTGTGGATGTCGACGGCGGTGCTGCTCGCGGGGTGCGCGGCCGGACTGCTGCTCGACAAGTTGGTCTGGACCTCTTGACAGCAGGATTGGCCTAGACCAACTTGTTGTCATGTCCCCACACAGAAGATCGGCACGGCTCTGGTCGGGAGCCGTCACCGCCGCCCTCGCGCTCTCCCTGGCGGGCGCGGGCCAGGCGTCCGCCGCGGACGTCAACAACGCGAAGAACGCCGGTTTCGAGAACGGCCTGAGCAACTGGACGTGCTCCGCGAACAGCGGCGCCACCGTCAACTCACCCGTCCACGGCGGCACTTCCGCGCTCAAGGCGACCCCGGCCGGGCAGGACAACGCCCAGTGCGTACAGACCGTGGCCGTCAAGCCCGGTTCGACGTACACGCTGAGCGCCTGGGTGCAGGGCGGGTACAGCTACCTGGGCGTGACGGGCACCGGCACCACGGACGTCTCCACCTGGACGCCGGACACGGCGAGTTGGAAGCAGCTCTCGACGACGTTCACCACCGGCTCCGCCACCACCTCGGTCACCGTCTACACGCACGGCTGGTACGGACAGGCCGCCTACTACGCGGACGACCTGTCGGTGTACGGCCCCGACGGCGGCGGGGGCGGCGACCCGGCCCCGACCGTCCCGGCGACCCCGGCGGGCCTCGCGGTGTCGGGCACCACCTCGTCGTCCGTCTCGCTGGCCTGGAACGCGGTGTCGGGCGCGACCGGCTACAGCGTCTACCGCAACGGCACCAAGGTGACGGCGGTGACCGGAACGTCGGCCACGGTGACCGGGCTCGCCGCCTCGACGGCGTACTCCTTCCAGGTCACGGCGACCAACGCGGCCGGCGAGTCGGCCAAGTCGGCGACCGTGACCGGCACCACCACCGCGACCGGCGGCGGAGGCGGGGGCGGCACCCTCGCCGCGCACGCGGTGACCGGGTACTGGCAGAACTTCAACAACGGCGCCACCGTCCAGAAGATCTCCGACGTGCCGTCCCAGTACGACATCATCGCGGTGGCCTTCGCCGACGCGACGACGACACCGGGCGCGGTCTCCTTCACCCTCGACTCGGCCGGTCTGAACGGCTACACCGCCGATCAGTTCAAGGCCGACATCAAGGCGAAGCAGGCGGCGGGCAAGAAGGTGATCATCTCCATCGGCGGCCAGAACGGCACGGTGTCGGTGAGCGACGCGACCTCGGCCGCGAACTTCGCCAACTCGGTGTACACGCTGATGCAGACGTACGGCTTCGACGGCGTCGACATCGACCTGGAGAACGGCCTCAACGCCACCTACATGACCCAGGCGCTGCGCTCCCTGTCGGCCAAGGCGGGCTCCTCGCTGATCATCACGATGGCGCCGCAGACCATCGACATGCAGTCGACGTCGAACTCCTACTTCCAGACGGCCCTGAACATCAAGGACATCCTCACCGTCGTCAACATGCAGTACTACAACAGCGGTTCGATGCTGGGCTGCGACGGCAAGGTCTACTCGCAGGGCTCGGTCGACTTCCTCACCGCGCTGGCCTGCATCCAGTTGGAGGGCGGCCTCGCCCCGTCCCAGGTCGGCCTCGGCCTGCCCGCCTCGACCAGCGGCGCGGGCAGCGGCTACGTCTCACCGACAGTCGTCAACAACGCCCTCGACTGCCTGGCGAAGGGCACCGGGTGCGGCTCCTTCAAGCCGTCCAGGACCTATCCGGGACTGCGCGGCGCGATGACCTGGTCGACCAACTGGGACGCGTCGGCGGGCAACGCCTGGTCGAACACGGTCGGCCCGCACGTCCACGCGCTGCCCTAGAACGGCCCGCTGTCCATCCCCGCCCCCACCCCTGCCCCCGCCCGGCTCCCCGGGCGGGGGCACGGCGCTGTCGGGCCGCCGCTGCCCTCGGTGCCGTCAGAGGAAGTCGGCCCAGGGCTGGTCGAGGACCTGCTTCACGCACAGGACCAGGAACAGCGTCCCGGCCAGCACGAGGAGGGTGTTGCTGAGCGGCCCGTTGCGCCAGGGGGCGGGTGTGCGCGAGGAGTTGAGGAGCAGCAGCAGGGTCAGCGCGAGGAACGGCAGGAAGGCCGCGCCCAGCACGCCGTAGAGGATGATCAGGCGGAACGGCTGGCCCTGGAACAGCAGAACGATCGGCGGGAACGTCAGCCACAGCAGGTAGGCGCGGAACGGCCAGGACCGTTCACGGGCGCCGGAGGCGACCTCGGTGCCGGCGGCGGGTGCGCGGTCGCGGGTGCGGGCCACGAAGTCGGCGAACATCAGGCTCACGCCGTGCCAGACGCCGATCAGCGAGGTGAACGAGGTGGCGAAGAAGCCGATGAGGAAGAACGTCGAGGTGGCCCGGCCGTAGGTGTCCGCGAGGATGTCGCCGAGCTGGATCAGGCCCTGGTCGCCGCTGGAGATCGCCACGTTCGCGGAGTGCAGCAGTTCGGCGCCGACGAACAGCATGGCGACCACGAAGACGCCGGTGGTGAGGTAGGCGACCCGGTTGTCGAGGCGCATGACCTTCATCCAGCCGGTGTCGGTCCACCCCTTGGCGTTGACCCAGTAGCCGTAGGCGGCCAGCGTGATGGTGCCGCCCACCCCGCCGATCAGGCCGAGGGTGTTGAGGACCGAGTCCTTCTCGTCGGGCAGTACCGGCAGCAGGCCCGCGAAGGCTTGCCCGAGGTGCGGGGTGACCCTGACCGCGAGGTAGACGGTCACCACGAACATGACGCCCACCAGGACCGTCATGACCTTCTCGAAGACGGCGTACCTGTTGAACCAGACGAAGACCAGGCCGGCCAGACCGCAGGCGACGGCCCACGCCTTGAGGTCCATCACCCCGGGGAACAGCGCCTGGAGGGGCAGCGCGCTGGACGACATCGCCGCCGCGCCGTAGACGAACCCCCAGACCACGGCGTAGACGACGAAGAACCAGCCGGTCCAGCGGCCGAGGCCGGCCCACCCGTCGAAGAGGGTGCGGCCGGTCGCGAGATGCCAGCGGCCGGCCGCCTCGGCGAGGGAGATCTTCACCAGGCAGCCGACGACGGCCGCCCAGAGCAGGGTGTAGCCGAAGTTGCCGCCCGCGATGAGGGTGGCCACCAGGTCGCCCGCGCCGACGCCGGTCGCGGCGACCACGATGCCTGGGCCGATGTGCTTCCAACTCGATCTGCGGGGGGTGGAGTCGGGGCCGGATGGAGCC
Source organism: Streptomyces griseoviridis (assembly GCF_005222485.1). Classification (NCBI taxonomy): domain Bacteria; kingdom Bacillati; phylum Actinomycetota; class Actinomycetes; order Kitasatosporales; family Streptomycetaceae; genus Streptomyces; species Streptomyces griseoviridis. The sequence continues at coordinate 5,655,181 of NZ_CP029078.1, read as the reverse complement.
TCGGTGTCAGTGGGGTGTCCCGTGGTGTCCGCCATGCGGGTCAAGTAACAGCACAGCGGTGCGCCGGACAAGAGGGCGTGGACCTGGGGGTCCTTGACGTCCTCTTGACCTGCTCATGCCACGAGCAGAACGATGGGCGGCACCGCACCGGCACGTCGCTGAACCACCCCCCGCTCCACTCCCCCGCTTCCGGCACCCCCGGAACCCGGAGAACCAGGAGAATTCATGCGACTTCGCACCCGAGGACCCGGCCTGCTGGCCGCCCTCCTCGCCCTGGCGCTCGCGGTCCCCCTCACCGCGTCCGCGGACGGCGCCCGCCCCACGGCACCCTCGGCGGAGGGTGTCCGCCAGTACGAGATCCACGTCGACCACAACACCCCGGTCACCCGCACCGCCATCGCGGCCGCCGGGGTGAGCGTCGACGAGGCCGACGAGGAGACCGTCGTCGTCTCCGGCCGCGCCGAGCAGATCCGCGCCCTGCGCGCCAAGGGGTACGAGGTGGCCCCGGTGGGCGCCGCCCCTGACCGGTCGGACGGCGAACCGCGCCTGTTCGACTTCCCGTCGGCCGACTCCCGCTACCACAACTACGCCGAGATGAACGCCGAGATCGACCAGCGGCTCGCCGCCTATCCCGGCATCATGAGCCGGCGCGTGATCGGCACGTCGTACCAGGGCCGGGACATCGTCGCCATCAAGGTCAGCGACAACGTCGCCACCGACGAGAACGAGCCCGAGGTCCTCTTCACGTTCCACCAGCACGCCCGTGAACACCTCACCGTCGAGATGGCGTTGTACCTGCTGCGGGAGCTGGGCGCCGGGTACGGCAGCGACCCACGGATCACCGGCCTGGTCGACAGCCGCGAGATCTGGATCGTGCCCGACCTCAACCCGGACGGCGGCGAGTACGACATCGCCACCGGCTCCTACCGGTCCTGGCGCAAGAACCGGCAGCCCAACTCCGGTTCCACCGCGGTCGGTACGGACCTCAACCGCAACTGGAACCACAAGTGGGGCTGCTGCGGCGGGTCTTCGGGCTCCGCGTCCTCCGAGACCTACCGCGGTGCGGCCGCCGAGTCCGCGCCCGAGGTGAAGGTCGTCGCCGACTTCGTGCGCGGCCGGGTGGTCGGCGGCAAGCAGCAGATCACCGCGGGCATCGACTTCCACACCTACAGCGAACTGGTGCTGTGGCCCTTCGGGTACACGTACTCGGACACCACCACCGGCATGACGGCGGACGACTACAACGCCTTCCGCACGGTCGGCCAGAAGATGGCCGCGAGCAACGGGTACACCGCTGAGCAGTCGAGCGACCTGTACATCACGGACGGCTCGATCGACGACTACCTGTGGGGCGTGCACCGGATCTTCTCGTACACCTTCGAGATGTACCCGCGCTCGGGCGGCGGCGGGTTCTACCCGCCCGACGAGGTGATCGAGCGGGAGACCTCACGCAACGAGGACGCCGTACTGCAACTCCTGGAGAACGCCGACTGCATGTACCGGGCCATCGGCAAGGAGGCCCAGTACTGCGGCTAGCTACTCCTTCCCGGGCTCCTGAGCCTTGCCGGGCTTCCCGGGCTTCGCGGAGTCCGCGGGGTTCTCGGGGTTCGCGGGGTTCTTGGCGTTCTCCTCCGACTCGCCCTCCCCGGCGTCGACTTCGGCCTCCGGGCCGTCCTCGGCGGCGGGGTCGATCCCGGGCTCCGAGTCGGGCTCGGGCCCGGAGTCGGGCTCCGTCTCCGCGGCGCCGTCCTCGAAGTACGTGTCGAGGACGGCGTCCAACTCCCGGTCCCACTCGTCGAACCGCGCCCTGGACTTCGCCTCGATCTCGATCGGGTACCAGCGGCGGTCCGGGGTGTGGACGGTGATCGTGAAGCGCTTGCCGAAGCGGGGCGACTCCGTCTCGACGGCGCCGATCTCGTCCCAGCGGAATTCGCACGCCTGGTCGTCGAGGGAGAGCCGGACGCCCCGGTGGTCGGCGACGATCCGCGCGCGGCGGTCGGACGCCTCGAAGACGGGCCCTTCGACGGCCTCGTCACCCGCGGGCACGGCGTCCTCGGGCTCCACGGGCTCCTCGGGCTCCACGGGCTCCTCGGGCTCCACGGCGGACCGGACGTCCGACTCGCGGCTCCCGTCCTCGCTGCTCACGTCCTCGGGGTGTTCCTCCTCGGTGTCCTGGGCGGCCTCGGCTTCGGTCTCGGCCTCCGTCGGCTTCCCCGTCGCCTTCCCGGCGGACGAGGGCGACGTGAGCCCGGGGATGAAAGCCGGGTCGAATCCGGCGCCCTCCAGGGGCTGGCTGCTCGAACCTATGCGCTGCTCCACAGCGGGCAGTATGGTCGAAGATCCTGTGCCGGGCACAGCCAGCCCCAACTTCGTTATCAGACGCCTACACGACGGCACCCGGACGGCGGTACCTACACGAAGACGCTGAGCACGGCCGCCACCGCGAAGCCCGCGACGGACAGCACCGACTCGAGGACCGTCCAGGTCTTGAGGGTGTCGCGCTCGCTGATGCCGAAGTACTTGGCGACCATCCAGAAGCCGCCGTCGTTGACGTGCGAGGCGAAGATGGAACCCGCCGAGATCGCCATGATGACGAGCGCGACGAACGCCTGCGAGTGGTCGCCCGCCGCGAGCAGCGGGGCCACGATCCCGGCCGTCGTGACGATCGCGACCGTCGCCGAGCCCTGCGCGACCCGCAGCACCAGGGAGATCAGATAGGCGAGGACCAGCACCGGCAGGCCCACGTCGTGGAAGGTGTCGGAGAGCGCCTGGGCCACGCCGCTCGCCTTGAGGACGGCGCCGAAGACACCGCCCGCGCCGACCACGAGCAGGATGTTGCCGACCGGCTTGAGCGACGAGGTGGAGACCTTCTCCAGGGACGCGCGGGACCAGCCGCGCCTGATGCCGAGCAGGTAGTAGGCGAGCAGCAGGGCGATGGTCAGGGCGACGAAGGGGTGGCCGAAGAACTCGACGACCGAGCGGCCGGTGGATGGGTCGAGGGCGATCGAGGAGAAGGTGGCGGCGAGGATCAGCACCAGGGGCGTGCCGATGATGCCGAGGACCGTGCCGAGCGGCACCGGGTGTTCGCGGGGCGCGGTGCCGTCGCCCGCGGCGCGCTGCTCGTCGAGGACGGCTCGTCTGGCCTCGTCGGCGGCCTCGACCATGTCCTGCGGCACGGGCACGAAGATGCGCCGGCCGATCCAGGCGGAGTACGCCCAGGCGGCGAGGACCGCGGGGATGCCGCAGACCACGCCCATGAGGATGACCCAGCCGAGGTCCACGTGGAGGAGTCCCGCGGCGGCGACCGGGCCGGGGTGCGGGGGCAGGAAGGCGTGGGTCATGGAGAGTCCGGCGAGCAGCGGCAGGCAGTAGAGCAGGATCGACTTGCCGGAGCGTTTGGCGGCGGCGTAGACGATCGGCGCGAGGACGAAGATGCCGACGTCGAAGAAGACCGGGATGCCGAAGATGAGGCCGGTGAGGCCCATCGCGAGGGGGGCGCGTTTCTCGCCGAAGAGGCGCAGCAGCCGGGAGGCCAGCACCTCGGCGCCGCCGCTGACTTCGAGGATCGCGCCGAGCATGGTGCCGAGGCCGATGATGATGGCGACATGGCCGAGGATGCCGCCCATGCCGGACTCGATGGTGGAGACGGCGTCGGAGCGCTGGACGGTGCCGAAGAGTTCGGTGACGGAGAGGCCGGCCATCAGGCCGACGGCTATGGAGACGGCGAGCAGCGCGACGAACGGCTGGAGCCTGGCCTTGATGATGAGGACGAGCAGCAGGGCGATGCCGAGGGCGGCGATGGTGAGCAGTCCTGCGGTGCCGTCGATGAGCAGGAGCAGTCCGCCGGTGTGGGGTGGGGCTTCGGGGGCGGCGGGTGCGGCGAGCGGGAGGGGCATGGGGGTCCTCTTCGTGGGGGCATGAAGCTTTCGGGCAGGGCGGATCGCGGCACGGCGCCCCGGGAGGTCCGGGACGCCGTGCCGTACTGCGGTGCGGGGTGGGGAGTGTGACGCGGGGGCCGCGGGTCAGCCGAGGACGGCCAGCGCGTCGATCTCGATGAGCAGGCCCGCCGGGAGGCCGACGTAGACGGTGGTGCGGGCGGCGGGCGGGGCGGTGAGCGCCTGCTCCTCGAAGTAGGTGTTGTAGAGGGCGTTCATCTCGGCGAAGTGGTCGACGTCGGTGAGGTAGACGCGGATCATCATCACGTCGTCCCAGCTCGCGCCGCCCTCCTCCAGGATCGCCTTGACGTTGGCGAGGGTCTGGAGGGTCTGTTCGCGCAGGGTGGGGCCTGCCGGGGTGGGGGCCTTGCCCGCTTCGGCGGGCAGGAAGCCGACCTGGCCCGCGACCTGGAGGATGTTGCCCTTGCGCACGCCGTGCGAGAACTTCGCGGGCGGGGTGGTGTGGGTCGCGGGGGTGAGGGCGGTCTTGTCGGTCATTCCGGGTCCTTCGTCGAGGGTTCGTCGCTGCGGTGGTTCGGGTGGGCGGGGTCGGTGACGGGGGTGCGGCCCGAGTACTCGCCGCTGATGGCGTCGGCGGTGCGGCGCACCAGCGGGAGCAGGGTGAGGAGTTCGTCGGCGGTCACGACGACGTTGGGCGCGGAGACCGACATGGCGGCGGCGACCTTGCCGTCGGCGCCGCGGATGGGGGCCGCGACGCAGTTGATGGACTCCTCGTGGCCGCCGAGGTCGGTGGCCCATCCCTGGTCCCGCACCTTCTCCAACTCCCGCAGGAAGGCGGGGGCGTTGGGGGTGGAGCGGGCGGTGTAGAGGGGGTAGTCGAGCTGTTCGGCGCGGGTCCTGCGTTCGCTCTCGGGGAGGTCGGCGAGCAGGAGTTTGGCGACGGCGGCGACGGTGATCGCGACCGGTTTGCCGATCCGGGAGTACATCCGCACCGGGTAGCGGCTCTCCACCTTGTCGATGTAGAGGACCTCGTGCTCCTCGTGGACGGCGAGGTGGACGGTGTGTCCGCACTGCTCGTTGAGGCGGACGAGGTGGGGGTGGGCGATCTCGCGGATGTCGAGGTTCTCCATCGCCTCCTGGGCGAGGGCGATGAGCCGGGCGCCGAGCCGGTAGCGCTGGTCGGACTGGCGGTAGACCAGGCCGTGTTCGTGCAGGGTGCGCAGCAGCCGCAGGGCGGTGGACTTGTGGACGCCGAGCCGGTCGGCGACCTTGCCGAGGTCTGCGGGGCCCTCGGCGAGCAGCGGCAGGATGCTGAGCGCGCGGTCGACGGTCTGGCTCATGGCGTACGTACCTCCTGGTCGGCCCGGTCGTCGTCGGCTGCGGTGGTCCAGCCGGGGCCGAGTCGAAGTGTCCCCCACGCCGTGTCGTCGAGGGCGGCCAGCCGGTCGGCGTGGCCGCGGGCGGGCGGCCTGGCGAGGTCGCCGGGGACGGTGAGGGCGGCGGCGGCCGTCAGGTGGCCGTGCCGGAGGCGGTCGCGGACGGGCAGGTCGCGCAGGGTGGCGGAGAGGAACCCGGCGGCGAAGGCGTCGCCCGCGCCGACGGCGGCGACGACGTCGACGTCGAGGGCGGGTACGGAGGTGACGCCCGCGTCGTGGAAGACGGTGGCGCCGCGGGCGCCTTCCTTGACGACGAGGGTGCGGGGTTCGGGCAGGGCCCTGCGGACGGCGTCGGGTCCTTCGATGCCCCAGGCGTCCCTGGCCTCGTCGTCGCCGACGAAGACGAGGTCGCAGCGGCGGGCCAGGTCGCGCAGGACGGTGCCGGCCTCGGCCCGGTCCGGCCAGAGGCCGGGGCGGTGGTTGACGTCGAAGGAGAGCAGCGGGCGGCCGGCGGCGGGCGCGGTCAGGGTGTGCAGCAGGGCGCGGCAGTCGGCGGAGAGGGCGGCGGTGATGCCGGAGAGGTGCAGGACGCGGGCGGCGCGGACGGCGGTGAGGTCGAGGGTGGTCGCGGACATCGCGGAGGCGGCGGAGCCGGCCCGGTAGTAGGCGACCTCGTGGGTGTCGTCGGCGCGGTCGCCCGCGGTGCGGAAGTAGATGCCGGTGGGGCGGGCGGGGTCGCGTGGTACGTGGCGGGTGTCGACGCCCCAGGAGGCGATCCGTTCCACAAGGTGGTCGCCGAAGCCGTCGGCGCCGACCCGGCTGACCCAGCGCACGGAGTGTCCTGCGGCGGCCAGGACGCAGGCGACGTTGGATTCGGCGCCGCCGATGGCGCGGTCCCAGGAGGGGACGTCGGCGAGGCGGCCGGGCCGGGTGGGCAGGAAGGTGACCATGGACTCGCCGAGCGTCACCACGTCGACCACGTCGGGGGCGGCGGTGGGGGGTCCGGCGGTGGTCACGATGGTCGTCGCTCCTCGTGCTCGCGGGTCTCGGCTGCTTCCGTTGACCCGGGGTTGGCTGGGATGTTAGACAGCGGTGAGCGACATACGCAATGAACGTTGCAGAAGATGCAACAGAGGCCACCGACCCCTTCAGGGAGGCTCCATGAGTGCCGAGGCGCTCGACCGGCTCGCCGAGGAACGCGTCGACCACCGCTTCAAGGGCCTCCCGCCGGACGCCGAAGGGCTGACCGTGGGCGAGCTGACCGCCCAGCGCCGCAACCTGTTCACCGGCGGCTTCACCACCCCGGTGCTGGCCCTCTCCGCCGAGCGCCTCGAACACAACCTCGCGCTCATGGAGCGGTACGCGGCCCGCCACGGCCTGCTGTTCGCCCCGCACGGCAAGACCTCCATGGCGCCCCGGCTCTTCCAGCGGCAGATCGAGCGCGGCGCCTGGGGCATCACCCTCGCCGTCCCCCACCAGGTGCGGGTGGCCCGCGCGTTCGGGGTGCGAAGGGTGTTCCTCGCCAACGAACTCGTCGACCCGGCCGCCCTCGCCTGGATCGCCGCCGAGCAGGACGCCGACCCGGACTTCCGGCTGGTCTGCTACGTCGACTCGGTGCGCGGCGTGCGGCTGATGGACGCGGCGCTGTCCGGCGCCGTCCGGCCGCTGGACGTCGTCGTGGAACTCGCCGCGGGTGACGGCGCGCGCACCGGGGTGCGGACCGAGGCCGAGTGCGCGGCCGTCGCCGACGCGGTGGCCGCCACCCGCACCCTGCGGCTGACCGGGGTGGCCGGCTACGAGGGCGAGGTGCCGGGCGCGGACCCGGAGCGGGTGGCCGCCTATCTGCGCCGACTGGTCGCGCTGGCCGCCGACTTCGACCGGGCCGGCCGGTTCGCGGGCGCCGAGGAGGTCGTGGTGAGCGCGGGCGGCAGCGCCTGGTTCGACGCGGTCGCCGAGGTCTTCGCCGAGATCCCCGAACTCTCCCTGCCGGTGCTGAAGTTGCTGCGTTCGGGCGCCTACGTCTCGCACGACGACGGCCACTACCGCAGGCTCACCCCGTTCAACCGGGTGCCCGAGGAGGGCGCGCTGGAACCGGCGTTCCGGCTCTGGACGCAGGTGGTGTCGAGGCCCTCCGCCGAGCAGGCGTTCACCAACGCGGGCAAGCGGGACGCCGCCTACGACCTGGACCTGCCGGTCGCCCAGGTGGTGCGCGCGGACGGCGGCGAGCGGCCGGCCGACGGCATCGAGGTCACCGGCCTCTCCGACCAGCACGCCTGGCTGCGCACCGGGCCCGACGCGCGGATCGACGTCGGCGACTGGGTCGGCCTCGGCCTCTCCCACCCGTGCACGTCCTTCGACAAGTGGCAGCTGATCCCGGTGACGGAGGCCGACGGCACGGTCGTCGACTACCTCCGCACGTTCTTCTAGGAGGCAGGCCGTGCGGGAACTCGTCATCAGGGGCGCCGACGTCGTGGACGGCGGCGGTGGCCCGTCGTACCGCGCCGATGTGGTGGTCGACCAGGGGCGGATCGTCGAGATCGTCCGTGAGGCGGCCGCGGCGGGCCGCCGACGGCCGGGCGCGCGGCGGGAGTTGGACGCGGCGGGCCTGGTCCTGTCGCCCGGCTTCATCGACATGCACGCGCACAGCGACCTGGCCCTGCTGCGCGACCCCGACCACAGCGCCAAGGCCGCGCAGGGCGTCACCCTCGAAGTCCTCGGCCAGGACGGTCTCTCGTACGCGCCCGTCGACGACCGCACCCTCGCCGAGGTGCGCTCCACCATCACCGGCTGGAACGGCTCGGGCGACGACATCGACTTCGACTGGCGGTCGGTCGGCGAGTACCTCGACCGCCTCGACCGGGGCATCGCGGTCAACGCGGCCTATCTGATCCCGCAGGGCACGGTCCGGATGCTGGCCGTCGGCTGGGAGGACCGCGCGGCGACCCCCGCCGAGCTGGAGCGGATGCGCGCCCTGGTCGCGGAGGGCCTCGAACAGGGCGCGGTCGGCCTGTCGTCGGGGCTCACCTACACGCCCGGCATGTACGCACGGGACGCCGAACTCACCGAGCTGTGCCGGGTGGTGGCGTCCTACGGCGGCTACTACTGCCCGCACCACCGCTCCTACGGCGCGGGCGCCCTGGAGGCGTACGAGGAGATGGTGGCGCTGACCCGGGAGGCGGGCTGCGCCCTCCATCTGGCGCACGCCACGATGAACTTCGGGGTGAACAAGGGCCGCGCGCCCGAACTCCTCGCCCTGCTGGACACCGCTCTCGCGGCGGGCGCGGACATCAGCCTCGACACCTACCCGTACACCCCGGGCTGCACCACCCTGGTGGCGATGCTGCCCAGTTGGGCGAGCGAGGGCGGCCCCGAGGCGATCCTGCGGCGGCTGGCCGACCCGGCGGCGGCCGAGCGGATCCGCCACGATCTGGAGGTGGTCGGCGCCGACGGCTGCCACGGTGTGCCCATCGAGTGGGACACCGTGGAGATCTCGGGCGTGGGCAGCGAGGCGCTGGCGCCGTACGTGGGCCGCACCGTCCAGGAGTCGGCCGACCTGCGCGGCGAGTCCCCGTGGACGACGGCGCGCCGGCTGCTCGTCGAGGACCGGCTCGGCCCGACGATCCTCCAGCACGTCGGCCACGAGGAGAACGTCCGGGCGATCATGCGGCACCCGGTGCACACCGGCGGCTCGGACGGCATCCTCCAGGGCAGCAAGCCGCACCCGCGCGCGTACGGCACCTTCCCGCGCTATCTCGGCCACTACGTACGGGAGTTGGGCGTCCTCTCGCTGGAGGAGTGCGTGGCCCGTCTGACGTCGCGGCCCGCGGCCAGGCTGCGGCTGCCCGACCGGGGCCTGGTGCGCGAGGGCTACCGCGCCGACCTGGTCCTGTTCGACCCGGCGACGGTCGCGGCGGGGTCCACCTTCGAGCGGCCGCGCACCCTGCCGGTGGGCATCCCGCACGTCCTGGTGGACGGCCGTCCCGTGATCGAGGACGGCCGCCGCACCGACGTCCTGGCGGGCCGCTCGGTCCGCCGCACCCCCCGGTAGCCGCGCCCGGCTACGGCTTGGGCAGGGTGCAGGCGGCGGCGCTGAGGTTCAGCGCGTTGGCCGAGGTGAAGCAGGCGGGGATGTTGTAGGTCTCCTCGGCGTAGTTGATGCCCTTGCGGACGGTCACCGTGCCGTTCGCGTCGACCTCGCACGGGTTGTTGACCGTGCAGCTCGCGCCGTCCTCGTTGCCCGTGTTGTTGACGGCGACGACCTGCCCGGTGCTGGTGTCGATCACCGGGGAGCCCGAGGTGCCGCCGATGGTGTTGCAGGCGGAGGTGTAGCGGACCGAGTCCTTCCAGGTCCAGCTGCCCTCCTTGAGGCGGTAGACGAACCCGTCGATGTTGCAGCTGTAGATCGTCTTCCAGTACCCGGAGACGACCTTGATGGCGGTACCCGCGGTCGGGTGGGTGGCGCTGAGGGTGAGCGGGCTGATCCCGTACGCGCTCTTGATCGCCGCGTAGGTGGTGGTGGTGCGGTAGATCGTCACGTCCGTGTCGGTCATGGTCGAGTAGAGGACCTGGTTGGCGCGGAGCGTGGCGACGGTGGTGCCCGCCGAGTTCAGCAGCCCGAAGGTGCGGCTCGACGACTGGCCCGTGATGACCTGGCCCGCGCTCGGGAAGCCGGTCTCCAGGCAGTGGCCGTTGGTCATCACCAGCGCGGGCGCGGTGTCCGTGGAGCCGGGGAAGCGGATGACCGAGCCGGAACAGTTGCTGAGCGAGACGATGCCGGCGAAGTCGACGGTCACTGCCGCGGCCTGTGGTGCGGCGACCGCGGGTGCCACGGTGGCCCCGGCGACGGCCAGGGTGGCGAGCGCGGCAAGGAGAGGCTTGCGCATGTGGGGTCCCCTCGTGGACGCGGGCGGCCGGAGATCGTCCGGCCACCCCGGAATTGTCATGTGCATTGTTGTGGTGACGAGGGGGTGGGACAAGGCGCGGTTTCCGGTCACATAGCTGGCGTGAACCCGTCATATCCGGACCCGGCGGAGAGGGCCCGCTCCGGGCCGCGGACACCTCGCGTGGCGGAAAACACGACGCGAGGTGCGTTACCGGGCCGTAAGCTCCCAGACATGCAGGTGATCCAGTCGACCAAGCTCTCCAACGTCTGTTACGAGATCCGCGGGCCGGTCCTCGATGAGGCGATGCGGCTGGAAGCGGCCGGTCACCGCATCCTCAAGCTGAACACCGGCAACCCGGCCGCGTTCGGCTTCGAGTGCCCCCCGGAGATCCTGGAGGACATCCTCCGCAACGTCTCCACCGCCCACGGCTACGGCGACGCGAAGGGACTGCTGGCCGCCCGTCGCGCGGTCGTCATGCACAACCAGACCCTCGGCATCGAGACCGACGTCGAGCACGTCTTCGTCGGCAACGGCGTCTCCGAGCTGATCGTGATGGCCATGCAGGGCCTGCTCGACGACGGCGACGAGGTCCTCGTCCCCGCCCCCGACTACCCCCTGTGGACGGCCGCCGTCTCGCTCTCCGGCGGCACCGCCGTCCACTACCGCTGCGACGAGCAGTCCGACTGGATGCCCGACCTCGCGGACGTCGAGCGCAAGGTCACCGACCGCACCAAGGCGATCGTCATCATCAACCCCAACAACCCCACGGGCGCGGTGTACGACGAGACGGTCCTCAAGGGGCTCACCGACATCGCCCGCCGGCACAACCTGCTGGTCTGCTCCGACGAGATCTACGACAAGATCCTCTACGACGGCGCCACCCACACCCCGACCGCCAAGGTCGCCCCCGACCTGCTCACCCTCACCTTCAACGGCATGTCGAAGGCGTACCGGGTGGCCGGCTACCGGGTCGGCTGGATGGCGATCTCCGGGCCGCGCGCGCACGCCGACTCCTACATCGAGGGCCTGACGATCCTGGCGAACATGCGATTGTGCGCCAACATGCCGGGCCAGCACGGCGTGGTCGCCGCGCTCAGCGGGCGCCAGACCATCGACGACCTGGTGCTGCCCGGCGGCCGGCTGAAGGAGCAGCTCGACACCGCCTACGAGCTGCTGACCCAGATCCCGGGCGTGACCTGCGTGCGGCCGAAGGGGGCGCTGTACCTCTTCCCGCGGCTCGACCCGAAGACGTTCAAGATCAAGGACGACCGGCGGATGGCGCTCGACCTGCTGCGCCGCGAGAAGATCATGGTCGTCCAGGGCACCGGCTTCAACTGGCCGGAGCCCGACCACTTCCGGGTCGTCACCCTGCCGTCGGTCGGGGACCTGCGGGACGCGGTCGGGCGGATCGCGCACTTCCTCGACGGCTACGGCCAGCCGTGAGTCTCACGCTCCGTAGGTGAGCGGTCCGGCTTTGTGAAGCGCATAACTTTAGACGAAATCTAAGCTAGGATGGTTTCCTGTCACCGCACTGGAGGCCGTCCCATGTACGAACCGATCCGCACCAAGTCGGTCCACAGCACGACGGCCGGCAGGCCCTCCGACTTCCCGCACCGCTCCCGCGAGGAGGAGCTGGACATCCAGCTCGCGGGGCACCTCGCGGCGCTGCTGGCCGTCACCGACGAGCTGCGCGCGAGCGCCCCGTCCACCGAGCTGGACACGGCGGCGGACCGGCTCGCCGGGCAGGTCGCCCGGCTGCGCGGAGGACCCGCACCGGCCAGGCTCACCGCCCCCGCGGACGCCCTCGACCCGACCGTGCTCCACCAGCGGGCGCAGGCGCTCGCCGGACGGGCCCTGGTCGTGGCGGCGTCCCGCGCGGACACGGCGGCGGCCATCCTCTCCGCCGAACGCATCGACGCCCACGCGGCGGCCCTGCACCCGCAGGCCCTCGCCGCCCGCTGACCCCACCCGGGTCTCCCCCGACGGCCCCGGTTCGCGCGCGCCGTACGGCACGCGCACCGGGCGCCACCCTCACCGGCGCGGGTCTCGGCCCCGCAGCGCGCCGTCCAGCCGGTGGTAGAGCGTGTCCGGGCGACCGCGGCCCGGATTCCGCGGCGGCATCCGGGAGAGCAGCTCACGGACCGGCGCGGGGCACCGCTCGATCGCGTCGCGGATCTCGTCGTCCCCCGCCTCCGTCGCCGCTCCCCGCCCGTGCGCCAGGTCGCGGGCGCGGGCCGCGTGGACGGCGGGCGCCAGGATGTGCCGCGACTGGTGCGGGGTGGCCAGCGGATGCAGATACGGGGTCGCCGCCGCGCAGCAGGCGGCGCGGGCCGCCGCGGCGGCCGCCGGGTCCCCGGCCTCGCCCGCCGCCTTCTGCGCCGCCCAGGCCACCGACCGCAGCGCGCCGGTCCGCCGCCCGTCGCGCACGTAGAGCCGGACCGCGTCGAGCGCGGCACGCGGACGCGGGTCGCCGGGAGCCGCCTTCTCGAACAGCGGCAGCACCCGTTCGGCGCAGTCGGCGGCCCAGCCGGCCAGCAGCCGGCGCTCCTCGTCGCTGATCGGCACCTCGTCGCCCATCCGCCCATCATGGCGGCCACGCACGGAACCGTCGTCCCTCTTTTTTCCGATCGCGGCCGGAGGACCCGCCGAACTCACCGCCGCGCGGGGCGCGTTGCCCCGACCCGGCGGCGTGGGCGGGCACGGGCGAAGGGCCGCCACCGGGGTCCCGTCGGGGCGGACGGGAACCCCGGCGACGGCCCCGGGCCCCGCACGCCGTTGTACGGGGCCTCGCCGGTCTTCGGGTGGTGCACCGCGGCCGGCCGTGACGATCGCTGGTCAGGGCACATCCGGGCCGGCCGCGGAGTCTCGCGGGACGGGGTCAGCCCAGGCGCCGCACCAGCGCGCGGTACTCGTCCCACAGCTCCTTCGGGGTGTGCTCGCCGAAGGTGTCGAGGTGGCCGGGGATCAGGGCGGCCTCCTCGCGCCAGATCTCCTGGTCCACGGTGAGCAGGAACTCCAGGTCTTCGTCGGGCAGTTCGAGGCCGTCGGTGTCCAGGGCGCCCGGCGCGGGCAGCACGCCGATCGGGGTCTCGACGCCCTCCGCGCGGCCGTCGAGGCGGTCGACGATCCACTTCAGGACGCGGCTGTTCTCGCCGAAGCCCGGCCACACGAACTGGCCCGCGTCGTTCTTGCGGAACCAGTTGACGTAGTAGATCTTCGGGAGCTTCGCCTGGTCCTTGCCCTTGGCGACGTCGATCCAGTGGCCCATGTAGTCGCCCATGTTGTAGCCGCAGAACGGCAGCATGGCGAACGGGTCGCGGCGCAGCTCGCCGACCTTGCCCTCGGCGGCTGCGGTCTTCTCCGAGGCCACGTTGGCGCCGAGGAAGACGCCGTGGTTCCAGTCGAAGGACTCGGTGACCAGCGGGACGGCGGAGGCGCGGCGACCGCCGAAGAGGATCGCGGAGATCGGCACGCCCCTGGGGTCCTCCCACTCGGGCGCGATGGTCGGGCACTGGGCGGCTGGCACCGTGAAGCGGGCGTTGGGGTGGGCGGCCGGGACGCCGTCGGCGGGCGTCCAGTCGTTGCCCTTCCAGTCGGTGAGGTGCTCGGGGGTCTGCTCCGTCATGCCCTCCCACCAGACGTCGTTGTCGTCGGTGAGGGCGACGTTGGTGAAGACGGAGTTGCCCCAGAGGGTCTTCATCGCGTTGGCGTTGGTGTGCTCGCCGGTGCCGGGCGCGACGCCGAAGAACCCGGCCTCGGGGTTGATGGCGTAGAGGCGGCCGTCCGCACCGAACCGCATCCAGGCGATGTCGTCGCCGATGGTCTCGACGGTCCAGCCGGGGACGGTGGGCTCCAGCATGGCGAGGTTCGTCTTGCCGCAGGCGCTCGGGAAGGCGGCGGCGACGTACCGGGACTCGCCGCGCGGCGGCGTCAGCTTGAGGATCAGCATGTGCTCGGCGAGCCAGCCCTCGTCGCGGGCCATGACGGAGGCGATCCGCAGGGCGTAGCACTTCTTGCCGAGCAGGGCGTTGCCGCCGTAGCCGGAGCCGTAGGACCAGATCTCGCGGCTCTCGGGGAAGTGCGAGATGTACTTGGTCGGGTTGCACGGCCACGGCACGTCGGCCTCGCCCTCCTGGAGGGGGGCGCCGAGGGTGTGGACGGCCTTGACGAAGAACCCGTCCGTGCCCAGTTCGTCCAGGACGGCCTGGCCCATGCGGGTCATGGTGCGCATCGAGACGGCGACGTAGGCCGAGTCGGTGATCTCGACGCCGAGCGCGGAGAGCGGGGAGCCGAGGGGGCCCATGCAGAAGGGGACGACGTACATCGTCCGGCCGCGCATCGAGCCGCGGAAGACACCGCCGCGGCCCTCCTTGCCGCGGAAGACCTCGCGCATCTCGGCGGGGTCCTTCCAGTGGTTGGTGGGACCCGCGTCCTCCTCCCGCTCGGAGCAGATGAACGTCCGGTCCTCGACCCGCGCGACGTCGGTGGGGTCGGAGGCCGCGTAGTAGGAGTTGGGGCGCTTGACCGGGTCGAGCCGCTTGAAGGTGCCCTTGGCCACGAGCTCCCCGCACAGGCGCTCGTACTCGCTCTCGGATCCGTCGCACCACACCACGTGGTCCGGCTGGGTCAGTTCGACGATCTCGTTGACCCACGAGATCAGTTCTTTGTGGTGGGTGGGGACGACGGAGGGAGCCGCGTTGTCGCGCGCCACGATTGCTCCTAGATGAGGGATTTTTTGTTGGAGGCCCCGTGGGGGCTGCGACCCGGATGCCACCACGCTGGTTCGCTGCACGTGAACCCTCTGCGCTCATCCGGTGCCGACCGCACTCATTTGATCATCCGACGCGTCCGCCCATCTGTCCAGAGGGCCTCACACTTGAGCGGAGTGAGGATCGCCACGTACCCGAACGTTTCGGAGCGTTCCTTTGCGTGCGCGTTGGGTTCACCTGAAGGTCCCTTGGTGCCACCCTGACGCGGCGGGCACCCGCGCCAACTACCGTGAGACGATGGCCACTCTTCGTCGGCCCCAGCCGTTGTTGACCCGTAACTTACGGTTCCGTAGGTACGATGCGGGCATGACTGCGTCCGCCCCTGACGCGCCCACGGACCAGCCGCCCGTCGGCCGCGGTCCCACCGCGCTCTCCCTGCCGCACCCGGTGAAGCCGAAGCTCCGAGGCTGGCTGCACCTGGGTATGTTTCCGGCCGTTCTGGTCGCCGGACTGGTGCTGACCGCCCTCGCCGACTCCTCCCGGGGCCGGATCGCCTGCGGGATCTACGTCCTCACGGCGTGCCTGCTCTTCGGCGTGAGCGCGCTGTACCACCGGGGCGACTGGAGTCCGCGGATGGACGGCGTGCTGCGCCGCCTCGACCACGCCAACATCTTCCTGATCATCGCGGGCACCTACACCCCGCTGACGATGCTGCTGCTGCCCGGCGCGAAGGGGCAGGCGGTGCTCTGGGGCATCTGGGCCGCCGCCGCGGCCGGCATCGCCTTCCGGGTCTTCTGGGTCGGCGCGCCGCGCTGGCTCTACACCCCCTGCTACATCGCGATGGGCTGGGCGGCCGTCTTCTTCCTGCCCGACTTCATGCGCACCGGCGGCATCGCCGTCCTCGTCCTGGTGATCGTGGGCGGACTGCTCTACAGCGCGGGCGGGGTCGTCTACGGCATCAAGCGGCCCAACCCCTCCCCGCGCTGGTTCGGCTTCCACGAGGTCTTCCACTCGCTGACGCTGGCCGCGTTCGTCGTCCACTACGTCGGGATCTCCCTGGTGGCGTACCAGCACGGGTGACCGCCCGCCCCTCCCCCGTCAGGGCCACGGCCGAGCGGCCGTGGCCCTCTTCCGTGCCCCGACCCGCCCACCGGCCGCCGCCCGGCCGTCTCCGTGGCCGCACGGCGTGGCCGCCCCCGACGCCGGATGCCCGACAATGGCCCCATGACCGCCGCGCACCCCACAGCCCCCACCGACCGCCCCCGGCCGGGCCTGCGCGAGCGGAAGAAGATCAAGACCAGGGAGGCGATCCGCTCGGCCGCGTACGCGCTGATCGAGCGGCAGGGCTACGACGCCACGACGATCGAGCAGATCGCCGCCCTGGCCGAGGTGTCCCCCTCGACGGTGTCGCGGTACTTCGCGGGCAAGGAGGACATCGTCCTGCCCCACGAGCACGCCGGGCGGCTCCTCGACGCGCTGCGGGCGCGTCCCGCCGACGAGCCGTGGCAGACCTCGCTGCGGCACGTGCTGCGCACCGCCGTCGACCTCGGCACCGCCGAAGGGCCCGAGGTGACCCGGCTGCGCGGCCGGCTGCTCGCCGAGGTGCCCGCCGTCCGCGCCCGGCTCCTGGAGACGGTGTCGGCCACCGGCCACCTGCTCTCCGAGGCCGTCGCCGAACGCGCGGGCCAGGGCCAGGACCGCCTGGAGGTCAGGGTCTTCACCATGTCCCTGCTCGGCGGTCTGATGGAGGTCCCGCTGTACTGGGCGGAGCACGGGTTCCGGGACGACCTCACCGACCTCGTGGACCGCGCCCTCGACGGCTGCGCCCACCCGCCGCCCGCCCCGAATTCCTGAGCCAGGCACCGTCCCGCGTGCCATCCTGACCGGGTGAACGGACCCGAGATCCACGTCGAAGTCGCCCCCGAACTCGCCCTGTTCGTGCCGCACGCGCGCCGCAGCGGAGCCACCGCCCTCACCGTCGACGGCAAGGCCACCCTCGGCCATGTCGTGGAGTCCCTCGGGGTGCCGCTGACCGAGGTGGGCGCCCTGCTCGTGGACGGCCGCGAGGTGACGGCCGGACACATCCCGGCGGCCGGCGAGTCCGTCACCGTCCGGCCCGTCGAGCGCCCCCAGCGGGTGCCCGGCGCCCCGCTCCGCTTCCTCCTCGACGTCCATCTCGGCACCCTCGCCCGCCGGTTGCGGCTGCTCGGCGTGGACAGCGCCTACGAGTCGACGGACATCGGCGACCCGGCCCTCGCCGCCCGCTCGGCCGAGCAGCGGCGGGTGCTGCTCAGCCGGGACCGCGGTCTGCTGCACCGGCGTGAACTGTGGGCGGGCGGCTACGTCTACTCCACCGACCCCGACGCCCAACTCCACGACGTCCTTGACCGGTTCCGCCCCGAACTGGCCCCCTGGACCCGCTGCACCGCCTGCAACGGCCTGCTGCGCGCGGCGACCAAGGAGGAGGTCGCCGACCAGCTCGCGGGCGGCACCCGGCGCTCGTTCGACGTCTTCGCGCGGTGCGGTGCGTGCGGCCGCGCCTACTGGAAGGGCGCCCACCACGAGCAGTTGGAGACGATCGTGGCGCGCGCCCTCGACCGGTTCGCGGGGTGAGCGGCGCCGCCGTCCTGTTTGCCGTCGGGTATCGCGGGTAGCGCGACCGTCATGTCTCTCTCGTCCTTCTTCAGCGGAATCAGGGCCCGGCGGGCCGAGCAGGTCGCGCAGCGTCGCGACGCGGCCATGCTGGCCGCCTACGGCCGGGGCGCCACCGACGAACAGGCCCGCAGGGCGGGTGAAAGGGCCGCGCGCGGGAACACCGACGCGGCGATCACCGGCTCGATCAACAGCGGCGGCTGACAGACCGGCGGCACGATCGACAGCGGCGGCTGACAGACCACCCGCTCGATCGACAGCGGCGGCTGACAGATCAGCGGCTCGATCAACGGCGGTTCCTGACAAGGGAATCGGCCCCCGGCGGCGGGTGCCTACCGCCGCCGGGGCGCCGGTCATCTCCCGCGCACGTCCGCCGTCCCGCACGCCACGCCGTCCCGGTCGCGGTCGAGGCCGAGCGGGTCGTCACCGCCGTTCACCCTCAGCCGCCCGTAGTGGTTCCTCTTCAGCCAGCCGCAGCGGGCCGCCGCCGTCCGCTTCACCTCCGCGGGGAACGCGGTCGGCACGCACACGTTGACCGTGCCGTAGTGCCGGTCGCAGCCCGCGACGGTGACCGGGACCGGCTGCGAGGTCCGCTTCTTCCGCGGCCCCTCGACCTTGCCGGTCAGCGAGTCCGCGAAGGAGTGGACGTGCGCGGCGGCCTCCGGGGCGGCGAGCGCCTTGGGGCCCTGGAGGTGCACCCACTTCGCCACCGACGGCACGCCGTTCGCGTCGACCGCGAACAGCATGTACCAGCCGGGCGGGGCCAGGTCGGGGTTGCTCGTGACGTTCAGGTCGACGGTGCCGGCGTCACCGCTGTTCTCCGGGTCCACCGACAGCGGCAGGTCGACGAACCGCTGGTTGGGGTCGGAGGAGTGGGTGACGGCGGCCGGGCGGATCAACTCGGCCTTGGCGATCGGCCGGTCGACGGTGATGCGCTGGGTGTCGCCGTACGTCCACTCCGTGTCGATCACCGAAGTGATGGCCGGGCGGGGCCCCTTGAGCAGATACGGCGGGGTGTACAGCGACACGGCGTGGTTCCAGGTGCCGTTGCCCGGGTTGTCGCCCGTGGTCATCACCCGGCCGTCGGGCAGCAGGAACGCGGACGAGTGGTAGCCCCGGGCCTCCGGGTCGGCGGCCACCGGGTCGAAGGTGCCGGTCGCCGGGTCGTAGATCGACGTCTCGCGGACCGGGTCGGCGCGGTTGTGCAGCGCGCCGCCGGTCTCCAGGACCGTGCCGTCGGGCAGCAGCACGGCGGAGACGTACATCTTGCCCTGGTCGCCGGTCTGCGGGACCGGGCCCGCGCCGAGGTCGACGGTGCCCTGCGGGATCGGGGGCCCGGCGACATAGGCGGGGTCGGCGGCCTTGAGGTCGATGACGTCGGTGAGGCGGCCCGCCTCCGGGTTGGAGTCGATGTTGCCGCCGCCGAGGGTCAGCACCCGCTGGTCCTGCGCCGGGGGCAGCAGCACGCTCGCCGACTGGTCCCGCTCGTCCTTGGCCCGCAGTCCCGGCACCTGGGTGACGGTGTTGGCGTCGTAGTCGTAGATCGCCGAACCGGTGCCGGGGATGTTGTTGCCGAAGACATGGCTGCCCGAGTAGAAGAGGCGGCCGTCCTGCATCAGGATCATCGACGGGTACAGGCCCCAGTAGGACCAGGTCTGGTTGACCTGCCACAGCGGCAGCCAGCGCTGCTCGGCGTCCTTCCAGTACTCGGCGGTCACCGACCCGGTGGAGTCCTCGCGCAGTCCGCCGAACGAGATGACGTCGCCGTTGCCCAGCTCGGTCGCCGACGGGTACCAGTGGCCGTCGTTGAGGTCGTTGGTCCTGCTGTAGGTCTCGGTGGCCGGGTCGAAGAGGTAGGAGTCCTTGTAGCCCTCGTAGCCGTGCGAGCCGTCGGCCGCGGGGAACGCCTGGTTGCCGCTCATCACCAGCACCCGGCCGTCCTGGAGCTGGACGTGCCCGGCGCAGAACATGTCCTTCGGCGTGGGGATGACCTTGTAGGTGCCGGCGGCGGGATCGTAGACCGCCGAGGTGAAGGTGCCCGCGGCGAAGTTCTCCTCGCTGTTGCCTGAGCCCGCGATCAGCAGCACCTTGCCGTTGCTCAGGACGACGGAGTGCATCGAGCGGACCGGGTTGCGGGTGGGCAGCACCTCCCAGCGGCCGTCGGCGCACTCGGCCGCGGTGGCGGTGCAGCCGGCCGGCGGGGTGACTGTCGCGACCTGTTCCATCGTGTAGTCGTCGGTGGTCACCGAGCCGGTGCCGTAGACGGAGACGCCCCAGGTGATCCGGTCGGTGCCGGCCGGCACCTCCGGGGTGCGGACCGTGGCCTCGGTCCAACTCCCCTGCATGTCCAGCGTCTTGAGGTCCGTCCAGTACTGCCAGCCGGCCGTGCTGTCGTGCCGGAACAGGGTGACGTTGGCGTCCGGGGTGGTCGAGCGGTACCAGAGCGACAGGTCGTACTGCCTGCCCGCGGCGACCACCGGCGCGCATGCGGCGGACTCGGTGATCAGGGCCTTGCGGTCGCCGTCGACGCGGCGGGTCAGCGTCACCTTCATCGCCTTCGCGCCGCTGTGGGCGTCGCTCGTCGTCTCGAAGGCGAAGTCGTTGTCGCCCCAGCCGGACCGCTCCCAGCAGGACGGCATGCCGTCGGGTCCGGCCGTCTCGAACCCGGCGTTGACGACCAGGTTGGCGGCGGCGGCCTGCTGCGGCGCGGTCAGGAGCAGACCGGCGGTCAGGGCCCCCACCCCGACCAGCGCGGTCCTTCTGCGGTGGGTGCGGACAGATCTCTTCCTCACACGGCTCTCCTCGCTGCGGTGCTTCCCCCGCGCCCCCTGCGCGGGAGGTAGACCAGCGCTTCGGTCCCGACGAAGCGCAGCACGAACGTGATGGCCAGGGCGAGCGCGGTCGCGCCGAGCGCGCCCATCCCGAACCGGTGCACGAGCAGCGCGATCAGCGGGATGCGCAGCACCAGGTCGGCGTTGGCGAGCAGCGCGAACCGGCAGGCCCGGTCCCACCAGCGGCGGTGTCCCCTGCGGTCGCGGAACAGCAGGTGCTCGATGAGGACGAGGTTCCAGGCGACGCCGAGCTGGTTGGCGGCGATCTCGGCCGGTACGTAGTGCAGTCCGGCGCGGGTGAGGGCCCACAGGCCCAGCAGGTTGGGCAGGAACCCGGAGGCGCCGATCAGGCCGAAGCCGATCAGGCGGGCGGCCGGGGAGGCGGTGCGCAGCCCGATCAGATGGCGCAGGAACCGTAACCCCTCGCGCGCGCCGGACTTGGAGTGTCCCGCGAACCGGTCCTGGAAGACGAACGGCACCTCGCCGACCCGGTCCGGCCTGCCGCGGACGGCGAGTTCCAGGAGGATCTTGTAGCCGAGCGGCTTGAGGGTGTCGGCGGTGATGTCGGCGCGGCGGATCGCGAAGAAGCCGCTCATCGGGTCGCTGATGCCGCGCAGCCCGCGCGGGAAGAGGGACTTGGTGAGCCAGGTCGCGGCGCGGGAGACGGCGACCCGGTAGCCGCCGGCGAGTCCGGCCCTGCTGCCGCCCTCGATGTAGCGCGAGGCGACGACGAGCCCGGCGCCCGTGCGTTCCCCGGTGGCGACCAACTCCGGTACCAGGGACGGGGGATGCTGGCAGTCGCCGTCCATGACGACGATCCACTCGGAGGTGGCCGCCCGCAGCCCCTCGACGACCGCGCCGCCGAGGCCGCCGACGGGCTCCGCCCGGTGCAGGACGGTCACCGGGAACGGGCAGTGCCGGGCGGCCTCCCGGATCACGTCCGGGGTGTCGTCGGTGGAGTCGTCGACGAAGACGACCTCGCAGGGCAGCCGGGACGGCACCGACTCGGCTATCTGGCGCAGGAGTTCGCGGATGTTCGCGGACTCGTTGAAGGTGGGGACGACGAGGGTGACGGCGCCCGGCTCGGCCAGCGCGCCCCCTGACCCCGCCGGGTCCGTCAACTCGCCCGGCACGGCAGCGTGTTCGTGGGTCATCGGACGCCTCCGGAGGCCGGCTGGATCTGCCGGATCTCGATGCGGTCGGGTCCGGTGCCGAAGACGGCGACCGGGGTGGAGTGGTCGATGGCGGCCCGGACATGGGGCAGGTCGGCCGCGTCGCGCCGTACCGTCGGGGAGGCGACCACGTAGTCGAGGTCGCGCCAGCCGCGCGGCATGGTCCTGGTGACCGCCGGGTCGAGGTCGGCCTTGTAGAACCAGATGACGCCGAGTCCCGGCCGGTACCCGGCGTGCACCAGGTCGAGCCAGAGCGCGTCGTCGACGAGGACCCGGGTGTCGCGCGGTTCCTCGACCTCCGAGGCCAGCCAGCCGGCGGCGGCCCGGTAGGGGGCGTTGGCGTCGGTGGTGACGGCGGTGCGGGCGCCGTCGTACCAGCTCGGCACGGTGTAGGCGGCGGCCGCGAGCGCCAGGGCGACGGCGACGACATGGCGTCCCGCGGTGACGTACCGCGCCTCCCGCTCCGTCCGCCGGCGGCGCAGCACCCCGTGGGCGACCGAGGCGGCGCCGCCCGCCAGCACCAGGGCGAGGAACGGCAGCGCCTGGATGACGTACATGGCGGGCAGATAGCCGTCGGGGCGCAGGGCGAGGGCGGCGAGGATCGCGATCGTGAGGGCGGGGCCCGCGAGCGCGCGGGCGGTGACCGACCAGCGCCAGGTGACCAGCAGCAGGACCGCGCCGAGCAGCCCGCCGAGCGGCAGGACGCGGTCGTAGTACAGCCAGGAGTGCAGCACCCCGTAGGAGCCGGAACCGGGGTCGAGGATGAAGCCGGAGCCGGGCCTCGTCATCTGGTAGGTGATGCCGTCCCAGAGCGAGACATGGCCGCTGCCGGGCACCAACTCGCCCTTCAGCAGGGCGAACAGGGGGTACAGGAAGCCGATCAGGGTGCAGGCGGTGACCGCGCCGGTGAGGGCGAACTTGCGGGTGTCGCGGTGGCTGTGCCGCCACATGGTGAGCAGCAGCGCGGGCAGGACGACGAGCATCGTCTCCTTGGTGAGGACGCCGACGGCCGCGGCGACGCCCGCCGCGAAGTGGTGCCAGAGGTGGCGGCTCGGGGAGGCGGCCAGGGTGAACGCCAGCAGCGTCCACAGCACGGCGAGGTTGTCGAGGAAGATCTCGCGCTGGAGGACGACCGACAGCGGCGAGAGGCCGAAGAGGGCCATGGCGAGGGCGGCGGCCCAGCGGGGCAGCGACAGCCGCCGGGCCAGCAGGTAGAGGAGGATCGCGCTGACCGCGCTGACCAGCAGCATCACCGTGCGCATGGTGCCGACGGTCATCGAACCCGGGCTGAGCACCGAGGGTATCCAGGTGAGCAGGGCGAGTTGTATCCAGCCGAGCGGCGGGTGGTCGTACCAGTAGGTGTAGTGGGCGAGGCCGCTGCCCTGCTGGACCGCCCAGGCCTGCGCGAGGTAGGTGCCCTCGTCGTCGCTGAGGGCCGGGTAGTCGGCGATGTTCCAGCCCTGCACGACCAGGATGACGACGAGGAGCGCGCCGCACAGCAGCAGGTCGGGGCGGGCCGCCCGGAGCCCGCCGGGTGCGGCGGGGCGCTCGGGCGGGGCGGTTTCGGGCGCGGGAGTGCGCTGCGCGGGGACCTGGGGAGCGGTCGCCGCGGGGAGGGTGGAGGTCACGCGGGGACGTCCTCTCGGAGGTCTCGGGTCACGGCAGCGCCGCTGAGGTGCGCGCCGGTGTGCGTGGTCAACTCCCAGTCGGTGCGCCCGCGTTGCTCGCGCCAGACGGCGCGGATGGCGGCTCCGGCGAGCAGCACCTGGTAGGCGGGACCGCCCAGGACCAGCTTGAGGTAGTGGACGGTGCGCACCCGCAGCCCGTACTGGGCCCCGAAGTCGTGCAGTCCGACGACCTCGAAGACGAAGGTGACGAGGGCGGTGAGGGCCGGCAGGAAGGTGACGAAGGCGATCCCGACGGGCACGTCGAGGAAGAGGGCGACGGCCACGTTGAGCGGGATGATCACGCCGGAGAACGCCTGGAGGAACGGTGTCATGAGGGTGTAGCGGGCCAGCAACCGCTGCTCGAAGCGCGGCAGCCGGTGCCAGTCCTTCTTCCGGTAGACCTGGAGGAACCCCTGGTTCCAGCGGGTGCGCTGCTTCAGCAGCGACATCAGGCTGCCGGGTGTCTCCTCGCGGGTGACCATCGCGGAGTCGTAGGCGACGACGACCTTCTTGCCGACCGAGGAGAGCCGGACACCGAGGTCGCAGTCCTCGGCGAGGCAGTCCGGGTCCCAGCCGCCGGCCGCGCGCAGGACGTCGGTGCGGACGAAGACGGTGTTGCCGCCGAGCGGTATGAACCCCTTCTGGGCGTGCAGATGCAGCCGGGACCTGAACCAGAAGAAGTATTCGAGGCAGTTGCGCAGGCTGTACCAGCTGGAGTGGAAGTTGATCAGCTGGACGCCGCCCTGCACGACGTCGGCGCCGGTGGTGCGGAAGGCGTGGTCGACGTGGGCGAGCAGCTCGGGATGGACCTGGTCCTCGGCGTCGAAGACCCCGACGACGGCTCCCCGGCAGCGCGGCAGCGCGGTGTTCATGGCGCGCGGTTTGTTCTTCTTCTCATGGGTGTCGACGACGACCCGGACCCGTGGGTCGCGTGCGGCGGCGCGTTCGGCCACCGCGGTGGTCTCGGGGTCGTCGTGCCCCACGATGACGATGATCTCGAAGTCGGTGTGGCTGGACTCCAGCAGCCGCTGGACGGTGTGGTCGAGGACCGCCTGTTCGTGGCGGGCCGGCAGGAGCAGCGAGAACGACACGTGTGCGGCGCCGTCCGGTCTGCTGAACCGGGTGGAGGCGAGCACTTCGGGCGTGCGCCACGCGTGCATCTGCCACCACAGAGTGAACGCAGCCATCCCGAACAGGGCCATCGAGACAGTGGCGATGACGATGGACGTGAGCAAAAGATCCCCCCAGATCCCTGTAGTCCCCCCGGACATGACGCCCCGTCAAGTCGGTTGCGCCACGCCGCAGAGACTATGGGTGAACTGTGAAGAGCGCAGGCCCTTTCGGTGAAGGGCGTGTTTCATCACATTGAGGCCCGAGCGTGAATATTCCTCATGCACATCACGTTTGGGTGGGTTACGGATCTGTCCGGTTCAGCCGTCGAGCGCGGCGCGCAGCTCGGCCGGGTCGGTGGTGGGTGCCTCGCAGGTGAAGTGCCGGCAGACGTAGGCGGCCGGTCCGCCGTCGACCAGCGGCCGGTCGGCGAGCAGCGGGAACTCGTCGCTCCCGGCGGTCCCGTAGGCGACGACGGCGCCGGGCGCGAGGCCCAGAAGTGCCGTGCGGTGCAGGGACTTCGACGCCGTGTCGTCGGCCTCGGACGCCACCACGGCGATCTCGCGCGGCCCGTCGAGGAGCGCCTCGGCGACCGCGAGGCCCCAGCCGACGAACCGGGGGACGCGCGGGCCGAGCGTCCTCACGACGCCCAACGCCCGCTCGGCGGCGGCCCGGTGGGGCGTCGAGCCGGTCTGCGCCGCGTATCCGAGCAGCGCTCCCGCGGCGGCGCTCCAGCCGGACGGGGTGGCGTTGTCGGTCGGGTCCTGCGGGCGGCGGATCAACTGCTCGGCGTCGGTGGCGGTGTCGTAGAGGGCGCCGGACTCCGGGTCGGTGAACCGGGCCAGGACGTGGTCGAGCAGGAACCCGGCGAACTCCAGCCAGACGCCCTCGCCGGTGACCGAGGCGAGCGCGAGGAACCCCTCCGAGACGTCCGCGTAGTCCTCCAGGACGCCCGCGTTGGCGCCGGTCCTGCCGTCCTTGCTGGTGCGGGCCAGCCGTGCCTGCTCGTCCAGGTGCAGCCGGACCAGGAGGTCGGCGGCGCCGACGGCCGCCTCCACGAGGTCGGGGCGGTCGAAGTAGGCGCCGGTCTCGGCGAGCGCGGCGATGGCGAGGCCGTTCCAGGCGGCGACCACCTTGTCGTCGCGCCCTGGTGCCGGACGCGTGTCCCGCGCGGCGAGCAGCCGGCGCCGGATCGACGCGATCCGCTCGGCGTCGAACACGCTGTCCTGCTGCGGGAGTTGCAGCACCGAGGAGCCGTGCTCGAAGGTGCCCTCGTCCGTCACGCCGAAGTAGTGCGCGGCGATCCGGGCGTCGTCCTCGCCGAGCACCTCGGCCAACTGCGCGGGCGTCCACGCGTAGTAGGCGCCCTCGACGTGCCGGCCGGTGCCGTCGTCGCTGTCGGCGTCCAGCGCGGAGGCGAACCCGCCCTCGGCCGTGCGCAGTTCACGCACCATGAAGTCGGCGGTCTCCAGCGCGACCCGGCGGGCCTGCTCGGACCCGGTGGCCCGCCAGAGATGGGCGTAGACCCGGCAGAGCAGGGCGTTGTCGTACAGCATCTTCTCGAAGTGCGGCACCACCCAGTCCCGGTCCACCGAGTACCGGGCGAACCCGCCCCCGAGCTGGTCGTAGATCCCGCCCCTGGCCATCCGCTCACAGGTGTCCCGCGCCATCTGGAGCGCGCCCTCGGCACCGGTGCGCGCGTGATGCCGCAGCAGGAACTCCAGCACCATGGACGGCGGGAACTTCGGCGCGCCCCCGAACCCGCCGCGCTGCGGGTCGTACTCCCGGGTCAGCCCGAGCAGCGCCTGAGCGGTCTCCTGGTCACCGGGCGCGGCACCGGCGCCGAAGGCGATCTCCCGCTCGGACAGATCCCGCACGATCTTCCCCGCGACCTCGGCGACCTCGTCCCGCCGGTCGCTCCAGGCGGCCCGCACCCCTTCGAGCACCTGCCGGAAGGACGGCACCCCTGGCCGCGCCTCGGGCGGGAAGTAGGTACCGAAGTAGAAGGGCTCGGCGTCCGGGGTGAGGAACACGGTCATGGGCCAGCCACCCTGCCCGGTGGCGGCCTGCACGGCCTCCATGTACACGGCATCGACATCGGGCCGCTCCTCCCGGTCCACCTTGACACTGACGAAGTGCTCGTTCAGGAAGGCGGCGGTCACCTCGTCCTCGAAGGACTCGTGGGCCATGACGTGGCACCAGTGGCACGCGGAGTACCCGACACTGAGCAGCACCGGCACCCCCCGCCGCCTGGCCTCCTCGAACGCCTCGGGCTGCCAGGGCCACCAGTCGACGGGGTTGTCGGCGTGCTGAAGCAGATACGGGGAGGTCACACCAGCTAGCCGGTTCATGTGATCCAGCGTCTCACAGGGCCCTCTCCGCGCGGGGAGGCCGGCGTGGGCTCCGCACGGCTGCGGCGGGGTGGGCCCCGACGCGACGGAGCGGCGGGGCCTCACCTCCGAGGTGCCGTGCCGCCGCCAGGGGCTCCTTCCTCGGGCCGGTACGTGTCCCTCCCCATCGCGCCCAGGGGCCCCAGCGCCCCAGGGGCGAGTGCCGGGAGCAGCGGGATCGTGCGCGTCCACGCGGCGTCGTCCCGCGAAAGCTCCAGCGCGATCCGGCGGGCCGTCCCTTCGGCCGGGGGCCGGCCGTCGCCTGCGGCCCGGGCGAGCACCAGGCAGGTCCGCGTCACCCGCTGCTCAGCGCCGCTGTCCACGGCCAACGCCACGTGGGCGCCCGCCAGGTGCGCGGCGGCCGTACCGAGCGCCCTTGCTCGGTCGTCCGGCGTCGGCGCCGTCTCGGCGTGCTGCCGCACGGCGGCGGTGTCGCCTTCCACCGCGGCCAGCAACGCCAGCTCCGCGGCGAGCCGTGGTTCCGGTCGAAGGGTGTGTCGCCAGCGGTGGACCGCGCTTTCGACGGCGTCCATGGCTCCGTCCGGCAGGCAGCCGAGCCGGGCCAGCAGGGCGAGGGCGGCCATCGTCCGGGCCTGCGGCGCCGTGGAGGGGTCGGCCACCTGGAGAGCGGTGCGGCGGAGTGCGTCGCTCAACGGTGGGGCCGGGTCCCGCACGTCCGGGAAGGCGAGCAGCAGCGCCGCGAGTCCGGAGAGAAGGGTGAGCGGGCTGCCCCCGGCGTCGATTCGCCGTGCGACGGCCTCCACCAGAGGCCCGGCGGCCCGTGCCGCCGCCTCCGGACGGTGTCGTACGAGCCCGGCTGCGACCGTCGTCAGCGCGTGTCGCCGTTGCGCGGCGGTGCTTCCGGTCGCCATCGCCGTGGCCGCGGGCCCGTCCCCGGCGTGGGCGAGAGCCTGAGCCACGGCGTTCGCCAGGTCAGGGGCGGCGGCGTCGGGGACCAGGCGGGCCGCCGCTCGGGCGTAGCGGGCGCCCGGGTCGTCGTGTCCGGCGAGGGAGCAGCCGAGGGAGAGGGCCGCCAGGTGCCGGGCGCGGGCAGGTGTGCCGGGCAGGATCTTCGCGAGCGCTTCGGCCTCGTCCCACCCGCCTGCGGCGCCCATGGCCTGGAAGAGGTCTGCCGTCCAGCTCTCCGGGAGCGACGGGAGGTTCGTGGGCCGCACCGCGTGACGGCTCCGCAGGGCGGACTCCAGGAGTTCCCGACTGCGCGGGAGGTGACCCGCGGCCAGTTGGTCGTCCGCCTCCAAAAGCAGCGGGAGCAGGGGCTGCTCCGGGCGGTCGGGGTACGGGCCGTCACCAGGGCGCAGCAGACCGGTCGACCGCCGGTGCGGACGCGGGCGCCGGGGTGCGGGGGTGTGCCGGGGCGGGGGTGGGGGCTGGGTGTCCTCGGGTTCTGTCCGTGCGGGCCGTGGTGTCCGGGCGGATCGCGCCTTGTGGGCCATGCGCTGCCTCGTGAATGCCGCGCGCTCGGCGTCGCCGGCCCTGCGCTTCGCCTTGCGTTCGGCCTCACTCTTCTCGGCGGCGGCCTGCGCCACCCCGCTGTTCCGTCGCGCTCTGTCGTCCTCGGCTGTGTCCAGGACCCACTGCGCCCGCTCCAGCAGGGGGTCGTCGAGCACTCCGACGCGCAGGTCTTCGGGCAGGGTCTCCATGAGACGTCTGATGCCGCCGAGGTCGCCCTTCGCGTCCATGTCGGCTGCGGCCTTGGCAAGACGCGTCAGTGTCCCGGCGAGTTCGCGGCGCAGGTGAGCCCGATCAGCTTCGGACAGGACGTCGGACGGGGGCACCGGGTCCCTGAGCGCCTTGATCGCCTGGCGCATCCGGGCCAGGGCCTTGTGCATCTGATCGGCGGCTCGGCCATGTCGCTTGGCGGGCAGAGTGCTGAGCGCCGACGCCGCGGCGGCCAGCACGTCGACCGCGCCGAGTCCTTCCGCGTCGCCGAGTTCCTCGCAGACGGCCTCGATGCGATCACCGGCGTACCGGCCGAGGTAGGGGGCGACCTGCGGCAGCAGACCATAGAGTTCCACCGCCGCGGTCCTGGCCCGCGGGTCACCCGCGCTGAGCGTCTCCGCCCGGCAGCGCAACTCCTTGACGGCGTCCAGCGCCGCCGCCGCCTCGATGACCGCCGCTGTCCCGGCCGCAGGGTCGTGGAGCACGGCGAGGAACAACGGCCGGGCGACGCCGGGACCGTTCAGACGCGCGAGCGTGCCCGCGGCGCAGAGGAGCCGCGCGTACGACTCGGGGTCTCGGAAGGCACCGGGAAAGCCCTGGTGGGCCCGGTCACGGAGCAGCCACTCGACGGTCTCCCGCACGACGGCGTCCAGGTCGGTCCGCTCCCCAAAGGACCGTCCCGCGAGGGCCAGTTCCACTGCCACGTCCGCGAGTTGCACGGCCCTGGCGAGGGCCGTGGGTGCGGAACGGGCCAGGGCGCGTGCGCGCTCCCGGTCCCCGAGCCTGACGAAGAGGGCGGCAGCCCCGTCGGGCACGTCCGCGTCGTACTCCGGGCGCAGCAGGGACCGCGCCCCGCGGAGACGTACCAGGGTCGCCAGAGCGTCGGCGTCGGACGTGACGTCCGCCGCTTCGTTGATCTCCCTCTCGAAGGCGTCCAGTTGGGCGAGCGCGACGTCCGGTCCGGCCGTGTGGGCGAGTCGACGCAGGCGAGGCAGGTCGAGGACGAACTCGGCGCGTTCGGCGGTGTCGGTCAGCAGGCGGAGCTGATGTGTCAGAGGGTAGGGAGGAGTGCCGTCCGGCCAGCCGGCCGCCCGCCAGGTCCGCGACCAGGCCAGCAAGTCCGCTGTGTACCGCCGGACTTCTGGCTCCGCCAGGTCCGCGAGGATCGCGTCGACGAGAGGGGCGTCCGCCAACGCGTACGTCCGGAGCACCGGATCGTCGGTCACGAGGGCGCGCCCAGCCGGGCCGTGCGCCAGGCGGTCGAGGTGGTCGGCGGAGAGCCCGGTCAGCTCCGCCAGGTCCGTCATGCGCAGGCCGCCGCCCGCCACGGCGAGCAGCCCCGCGACCGGTTCGCCCAGCGCGGTGCCGTCCGGTGGCGGCTGTCGGATCCGCGCTATCCCCGCGACGGGCAGGAGGGTCCGCAGGTGGCTGCTCTCGCGCAGTGGATGCCGCTTCTCGGGGACATCGCCGGGGAGGGGCACAGCACGCCGGAGGGAGACGATGACGCGCATGGGGGGCGGCGGGTGGGCGGGCAGGAGGCCGGCGATGCTTCCGCGCGCGGTGCTCCGCACGGCCTTGACCGGGCCCTTCTGCTTGGCCTCGGGGCGGGTCCGGGGCTCCGGTGTCCCGTTCGTGCCCGCGGGGTCCGACCAGGCGACGTCGTCGTCGAGTCCGTCGACCACGAGCAGCAGGTTCCGTCCGTGTCGCGCGCTCTTCGCGGCGGCCTCGGCGAAGAGGGCGGACCACCTCCGGGTGCCACGCGGGACGGGGCTGCCGGGGCTGCCGGGGCTCTTGGACCTGCCGAGGAGAGCGTCGATCTGGTCGACGATCTCCCGCTCGAACTCCGCCCGGGTGTCGGTGCCGTGGGCCGCGGAGACGAAGAACGTCAGGATGTCGAGGTCGGCCGGGGGCTTCCGGCGGACGTAGTCGGCGAGCAGCGTCGTCTTGCCCGCGGGACCGTCGGCGAGCCAGCACAGGTACGACGGCGCCTCGGGTCCGGAGTCCTGGGCGAACGCGTTCATCACCGTCCGCTCGTTCGCCCTGCCCCGGACCTCGACGGTGGAGACGTCGGGGGCCGCCCGGTGCAGCCCGATGAAACGGAGGCCAGGGTCCAACCGCCGCCGGTTCGACGGGAGTTGCCGGTGCTGCGCGCCCTGCGCTTCCGTCTGAGCCGCGAGCAGAGCGGCCTCCCAGGCGGCGTCCGAGCGCGGCGAGGCGCCGGGCGCCCGCCGCAACAGCCGTACCAGAGCCCAGAAGTCAGGCGCTCGCTCCGGTGAGGGAACGGTCCTCCCTCCGATCCAGCCGTGCAGCGTCGAACGGGAGATCGCCAACTCCGCGGCCACGGAGCCAGGATTCACCTTCGCGTCGCACCATGCTTCCGTCAGCATGCGGTGCAGCTCGTCTCGCGCGCGTCTCTCCGAAGGCGCCACCGGCCCCGCTCCCGTTCTCGTCCGCCACCCGAAAACCCCGCCGCCTCCGTACGACCTCAAGCGGACTGACCTGCGGAGACTCTGCGCGGCGGTCGTCCCAACTTAACGTCACAGCACCGTCGTCGTCAGTCTGGAGCCACTACCACAGCAGCCGAAACCGGCTCCCGCAGAAGGACGCCCCGTGTCTCAGCTCTCTCATCTGCTCTCCTCCACACTTCTCCTGAGCGGCTCCGCCGGTCTCCTCTACACGGTCGCCCTGCTCACCGTGGCACTCGTCTCCGTCCTCGCCTCCGCACCGGAGCGCCGCAAGGACGCGCGAACGACGCTCAGCATCCTCGTACGCCGACGCCCGCGTTGAGAATGGGACCGCGTCCGACGCCCCGCGAACCGACCGCATCCGTGCTCGCGGCGGGCCCTGCTCACACAGAACGACCACATGGACTTCTGACAGAACTCGGGAGCGTGAAGGGCCCTTTGCTGAACACACCTCTCCTGGGCTTCGGTGGCCTGAAAACCCTCCTGGAGCAAGGGCGTTGGTGTAAACCTTCTCCCGTGCTGCCGCCCGCTCAAGCCGTGGCGGCGCCTGCAGCTCTGCGTCTGCGGCGCTGCAGGTCCCGACACGGAAGGAAGGACATGAGAACGACAGCACGTGAGTGGCTGGGGCGCCGCAGGGAGGAACTGTTCCTCATCCTGGTGGCCGCCGTGGTCAGCGCAGTAGTGGCCAAGGCAGTCGACTACCTCTGGTAGACGGCCGTTCTCGACGCAGCGAGAGCGTCGAGAACGGCCTGCCCCAGCAGCGAGTGGTTCCCGTTCCGCGTGCACGGGACGGGAGCCGCTCGCACCTCGCCGGTCTCCCGGTGGAGCGCTGCCGGGGTGCCGAGACATCGGCACCTCTGAGTTTAGTTCCCTGGGTGGATGTCATCCGGCCGGGCGGTCCACTACCGGTACGGACAAACGGCTTCACGGCCGTCACAGCGCTTCCCGCTCACGGCGGGAGTGGCCCGTCGGGAGCCTGGAGGGCTCTGGAATGGCTTTTCCCCGCGTGGGCGGGGGTGTCCCGCGCTTCGGGGTCCGCGGAGTGCTCACCGTGTGGCGAGAAGCGGAGAACACCTCTCCCTCGACGCCAACACCCGTTAGTTTTGTGGCTGTTGATCCACAAAGAGGGGGCAGCGGATTGCACGAGAGCCGACCGCCGGTTCCGGCCGGGCGACGCGTCGGCTGGGACCCTCGCTTCCAGCCCTGCGTCCCCGCCGTCGGCCTCGACGGCGCGACCGCGCACCACTCCCTGTGCGCGCTCCTCGCCCAGGCCGACGGCCTCGCCGCCCTGGACTGCGCCTCGCCGGGCGAGACCGTCGCCGTCATCGAGTACTTGCTCGCCATCTGCTTCGCGTCCGGCACCTGCCCGTCGTCCGACGAGGACTGGAGCGCCTGGGTCCGCGGCGGAAAGGCCCTGGCGCCGGCCGCCGCCTGGCTGTCGAAGGAACCAGCGGACTCCTGGGACCTGTTCCACCCCACGAAGCCGCTGGCCCAGAACTCCCAACTGGCCGCGAATCTCCGCAAAGACGGCACCGGAACCGCCCAACTGGTCATCGAGCACGCCGGCGACTACAACCAGCACTTCGACCACCATCACCTCGAACGCCCCAACCCGCTCCCGGCGGCGGACGCGTTCCGCGCCACCCTCACCCAGCACGTCTACGGCCCTTACGGACGGGCCCGCATGTCAGGGGATCTGCTCGGCGCCAAGATCACCAATCTCGCGGCGGGCCGGCTGGCGGGGCGGATCCGGGTCGTCGCCCTGGGGCGGACGCTCGGCGAGACACTGCGCCTGAACCTCTATCCGCCTGACGGGCCGGGGAAGCCGCTCAACACCTCCTGGACCGCGGCCGATTTCGAGCGGCGTACGTTCGTGGAGAAGCCGAAGCCCCGGAAGCCGCGAAGCTCAGCGGACCTGCACAGCTCCCTGGGCCGTTCCGTGCTGCTGCGTCCGGCACGCGGACCTCACGGGCAGATCATGGTCGACCGGGTACTGATCGGGGCCGGTGAGATCCTGGAACTCGACCCGGCGCGTCATCTTCAGGACGCCGTGTACAGCGAGACGACGAGCGGCGTGTCCAAGCCCTTGTGGCCCTCGCCCAGCCGGGCTCTCTGGCAACAGGCCCATGCCCTGTACGGCGCCGTCAGGGACGACAGGACCGGTATGTACGCGCGGCTGCGGTCCCTCCTCCCCCATCAGCGAGCGGAACCGCAGGGCCCGTACCAGGAAGCACGGAAGGGCGCCCCGTACCAGCTCTGGGCTGTCGGGCTCCTGGCCAACAAAGCACTCCCCGTCATCTGGACGCACGGCGCCTACCCCTACGCGCCGGGCATGGCCGCGCACCTCTACCGGGCGTCCCGCCGTGGCTCGATCGTCGCCGAGCACCTGGCGCGGACCCTGAAGAACGCGGCGATCGTGGCCGCGGAGACCGCGTTCCCCGCCATGAGGGCCGGGGAGGAGACCAGCCAGGTGGCCCGGCTCGACGCCCGGTACGCCTTCTGGCCCGCGGCCGAGGACCCCTTCCACGAACTGCTGGACGAGGTGATCGACCGCGGTTTCGAGGACGACGACCCGGTGTCCGCTCCCTTGGTCGCCTACGCGATGGAATTGATGAACATGGCTCGCACCCAGTTGCTCCGGCGCCTCGACACCCTGCCGCCCAGCGACCGCAACCATCGAGCGCGCGCCCGGGGCGAGCGGCTCTTCGACAAAGCCGTGTCCGGTGGGCGGGCCCCGGCCGAACTCCGAGGGGAGACCGCACGTGACTGAGCAGAGTCCGCCGGTGGACACGGAGGCGGAGCCGCCTCGCTTCCCGCACGACAGCACGGCGCTCACCACCTGGCTCACCGGTCTCGTGCGCGACCGCGAGTACGGGACGCTCGCCGAACTCCGTCGCGCCCGGGTCCGTACCAACGCGCACATCCGGGCCGGCTGGTACGGGGGCGACGACCACCGCGATCTCTTCGAGCAGGTGGCCTTCCTCTTCGCGATCTACCACCAGGGCCGACCCACACCCTCGTACGGCCACGGCAGTCTCGGCGCCGCGGCCCGCAGGATCGGCGACGGGACCGGCCGCGGGCCGGACAATCCCGGCGCGCAGCGGCTCCTGGGCCGGGTCGTCGCGAGCCGGCGCGTTCCCTGGCGCCACATCCAGCACGCCGTCACCCGGCTCCGGTCCTGCGAACAGCCCCCACCGTCCTGGACCGCTCTGACCGAGGACCTCATCAAGTGGAACGACCGAGAGGCGCGCGTCGCCTACCGGTGGTCGGTCGAGTTCCACACCCCGCCGGGGCGCGGCCGGCAGGCATCGAGGAACCGATGACCCGGGGCGACACCACCTCTCACGATTCGCCCGACGACACGGAAGGACACCATCTCGTGACCGAGCCCCCTCGGAGCCAGTTCCTCTCCTTGCATCTCATCGAGACCCTGGCCGCGGTCCTTCCCGTACGCGACGAGAACGCGCAGCCGAAATCCCTGGTCTTCGGCGGTGTGGAACGGCACATGATCACCAGTCAGGCCCGCAGGCGCGCCGAGCGGGTCCACGCCCGCAACCGGGCCAACGCCGGACTCGGGCAGCTCAAGGGACGGAGCATGGGCGTCCGTACCCGGGAGTGGGCGCTCCTGGCCGGACGTGAACTCGAGTCCGCCCACGGCTGGGACCGGGACAGGGCGGTGGTCACGGCCCGAACGGTGATGGAAGCGAGCGGTCTCAAATTCGGCGATCCGAAGAAGAAGACCGTGGCCGATCTGACCAAGGTGCTCATCTTCGCGCCGGCCGACGCCGGGGTGAGGATCGCGGACCACATCGTCGACCGGGCGGCGGACGTCGAGGAGTGGCGCGACGCGTATCTCGAAGCCCAGGCTCGCGCTGAGGCCGCGAAGAAGACACGACGCGGAACCAGGACGAAGGGCGCGACAGCACCGGACGCGGCGGAGACCGCGGTGGAAGCCGCCCCGGCCGCCGACCTGCCTCCGCTGCCCAAGGCCACACGCGATGCCGTGCTGCTGGCCCTCGCTCCTCGCGACGCCGTGGACATCGCCCTCTACGGTCGTTTCCTCGCCGAGATTCCCGACTCGCCCAACGTGGACGGCGCCGTCCAGACCGGACACGCCTTCACCGTGCATGAGGCCGAGCAGATCGAGGACTTCTACGCGGCGGCCGATGACGCGAAACTCGATCGCAGACGCAACGCACTCGACTTCCTCGACGCGGCGGACGACGCGGGCGCGGGCATGACCGGGTACCAGTCCCTGATCTCCGGCACCTTCTACCGACACGCGGTCCTCGACCGTACGCAGCTCCGCATCAATCTGCGGGTGGCCGGAATGGACGAGGCCGAGGCCGAGGAAGCGGCGTCCGAGGCCGAGAAGGAGTTCGTCAACTCCTTCGTGGAGGCGTTTCCGGAAGCGAAGAAGAACTCCACCGCGTCCACCGGATCACTGCCGGCGCTCGTCCTCGCCTTCGAAGGGGAGCGCCCCTACAACTACGCGTCCGCCTTTCAGAAGCCGGTCGACGAGCGGGCCCTGTCGGCCGGTGGGGAAGGACCGGCGGGCCCCGCCGCCGTACGCAGGCTGCTGCGCCATCACACCTTCGTCAGTCGCCGCCGCAGCGACCTGCGCACCACACGGGTGCTCACGTACGACCCCGAGATCGATCTGCTCCTGGGAGAGTCGGGAGTGCCGGAGTCGCTCGTGGTGGAGCGGATCGAGGACCTCACCCCGTGAGCGGCGCGAACGACGCGCACGTCCTCCTCGTCCGGCTGGCCGGCCCCCTCCAGTCCTGGGGCATCACCGGCAGGTTCGCTCGACGCGACACGCACAGCCGCCCCACGAAGTCGGGTGTGATCGGCCTCTGCGCCGCGGCCCTGGGGCTGCCCAGGGAAGAACCTCTCGGGGAGCTCGCCGAGGTGCGCTTCGGCGTGCGGGCCGACCGGCCCGGCACGTCGCTCCGCGACTACCACACGGTCGGCGGCGGGAGGTATCCGCTGCGCCCGCGTGACCTCATCACCGACCACCAGCGAGCCGCCAGGGCGACGACGGACCCGTCGCCGGTGCCGCCGTTGGACGACGCCCCGGAGCCCGGCCCGTTCGGACGCGCGGAGTTGGAGGCGTGGTACGGCTCACCGAAGTACGTCACCGCCGACCCGGCATCGGGGGCTCTCGTCTCCGCGCAGCTTCGCCGCCACAGCCTGATCACAGAGCGCTGGTACCTCGCCGACGCCGCGTTTCTCGTCGGTCTCGAACACGAGGACAGAGCGCTCCTTGAACGTGTCGCCCACGCCCTGGAGCATCCGAAGAGGCTGCTCTGGCTCGGCCGCAAGGCCTGTCCGCCGTCGGGGGACCTCGCCCTCGGCATCGCTCCGGGCTCCCTCAGGGATGCCTTCGAGACACACGCCCTGCTTCCCGACGCGGTCGGCTGCGGAACCGGGTCGCCGGGTGCCCGGCCCTCCGCACGCCCGTGGGCCTGGTTCGAGAGTCCGCGGCCGATCCCCGGTGTCGGACCCCTGTCCGACCAGCCCGTGCGCTTCGGAGCGGACGGGGCAACCCACGGTCTCCGCTGGGAGACCCGCCACCGCATCACCATCGCCGCACACGCCCGTGGATGGGACATCATCCTGTGAACACCGACACCGACACCGACACCGACACCGCCGTGCCGAACGGCCCGTCAGGCGCGGACGGCGCCGCCAGATTCGTCGCCGCGCAGACCCTGCTGACCCTGGATGCCCGGCATCCGTTCGCCGGTAAGTCACTCATCGACGCCCAGGACATGCACCGAACGGTCATGAGCGGCTTCCCCGGCTGGGTGGATGACGGCAGCCAGGACCCGCGGGCCCAGATGGGCATCCTGTCGACCTGGACCGTCGACCTCCGTCAGGCGCGGCTCAACCTGGTGGTCCAGTCGTCCCTCCCGGCCGACTGGAGTGGCATCCCCCGTGCGGCCCTGGCCGAGAGGCCGGAGCCCCTCACCATCGATCGCACCTTCCGCGTCGGCGACCGGGTCGCCTTCCGCACGGTCGTCAATCCGGTGCGCAGCATTCCGCCCCCGCCGGGCTCTCCCCGGAAGGCCCGAGGCACCCGCGTCCCGCACACTCGGCCCGAGCACGTGAAGGGGTGGTTCGCGCGACGCCTGCAACCGTCCGGCGAGCCCGCGACCGCCCCGGACGGCGTCACCCGCATCGGAGCGGACACGGACACCGACCGACTCGCCGTACGCATGCTTCCGCGCGCCTCAAGTCCCGCACCGCACAAGGGACTTCGCATCGCCCGCGCGGAGATCAAAGGCACCCTCACGGTCACCGACCCCAAGGTGTTCGTCGCTGCCCTCACTCAGGGCATCGGCCACGCGCGTGCGTACAGCTGCGGGTTGATCCTCGTACGCTGAAACGACTTCGAGCCCACCCGCCGCACCCCGCCCCCGTGCTCGCCCCGACCTCCGACCACGACGACCGGTCGGAGTTCCGCGGAGGCCGCGGGAGCGTCGGAGACGACTGAGACCACAGGGGCAGGGGCGGGTCGGCAAGGCCCGCTCGGCTCGGTCCTACTGGCCGGCGCAGGTCTTGCGGAGGCCGTTCGGGGTGACCGAGACATCGCGCTGCACGATGCTGAAGACGCCCGCGTAGGAGGCGCAGGCCCGGTTCATGCCCGCGTTGGTGTACTCGATGTCGATGATGCGGTTGCCGAACGCCGCGTAGTACTCGGGGCATTCGGGCGCGCTGGCGCCGGACCAGATCACACCGCACTCCTCGACGACGGCGAAGTCGATGCCGAGAGAAGAGGCGTCACCGGCGAGTTCGAGGGTGTTCTTCTGGGCGATCGCCAGGTTCTTCGCGTGTGCGCGGTCGACGAGGAGCTTCATGTACTTCTTGGATTCGCTCGGGTCGATCAGGCCCTTCGAGCGGGTGTAGTGGTCGTAGTTGTCCGGTTCGACGGCGTCGAATCCCTTCGTCGCGCATTCGTCGATCCAGCCCCCGACCTTCTGGAGAATGGCCGCCCGCTTGGCCTCGGTGCGCACGTCGAGCAGGTACTCGCCCGGCCACTCCTTGTCCTCCACCAGCTTGCCGCTCGCGTCGCGCAGCAGGAGGTCCGCGGCCCATTCGGAACTCGCGCCCGGCTGGGTCTGGAAGGCGTTGATGTAGCAGATGTTGTACAGGTTGGACGCGGGGCTCGCCGTGTGGTCGCGGCTGACGATCTTGACTCCGGCGGCCGGCGTGTAGGGGCCGCCGATCTGGTAGTCGAAGCCGCCCGCGGCCGGGGGCAGGGTCTTGGCCGACGCCGCCTCGGACGGCGCGGGCCAGGCGATGAACGCGGCCGCCACGACGACAGCCAGCACAAGACATCGATGCAGAACGCTGATCGCGTTGTCCTTCATACGGGATCTCCGAGAGATCGTGGGCGCGTCCCCGCCTCGGACGGTGCACGACACGTCCTGGCGACTCGGTCCGGGCTCCGAATTGGTCGTCGATTCGCTACCGGATGGGCGCACCTCTTCGGCTCGGAGGAGTGTCTCCTCCGGCTCGATGCTGAAGTGAAGCTTCTTCCACCGGGGCCTGTCAATGAGCCGGGAAATCAATCACGGCGGAATGGAATTCCTGCCTCGCGGTCGGCCCTGCTCTTGTCCTGGCATGACCGATTCCGCCCCGGAAAGGCCGCTGAATGGCGATGGAAATACCTGGATTCACGGAGAACCGAAGACATCGGCGATAACGGAAGACATCGGTGATGACGGAAGACATTCGCGACAAGCGATCGATGTCCTGATGCCGACGCGTTCGGGATGCCGGGCGCCCGGCTCCCCCAGGCCGGCGGCTGGTCGGCTCCGCCCAGGCTCCCGGGACCCGCCTGCCGGGTCCCGGGAGTCTTGGAGCCTTCCCTCCCCTACGGGTGGTAGATCTCGCGCATCGCCGTGACCCGGTTGCCGGCGCCGGTGCGGTAGACGAAGTGCGGGGTGTTGTCCAGCGTGTGGTTCGTCAGCCACGCCGGGCTGACCTTCACGGTCCTGGTGCCGTCGAGGACCTTGACGGAGGCGCTCGACGCGACGACGAGGGATGTGGCCGGACCGGTCGGGGTGTAGTCGACATCCTCGTCGTTCTCCGTGTTGACCACGCACTTCTCCGGGACGACGCGCACGACCGTGTCGCCGTGGACCTTCTTCGCGGACTTCAGCTCGAAGAAGTGCCGGTACCCGGTGGGCAGGGCGCACGGCTTCCAGGTGGTCCGCGCCGCGTCCCCGGTCCGCGCGCCGGAATCCGCGGCGGCCGCCCGTACGTGCGCCGCGCCGGCCGGGCTCGCGCCGGCGGTACCGCACCCGAGGGCCAGGAGTGCGGCGGCGGAGGTGACGAGGGCCGCGGCCGAGACAGAACGGTGGTTCATGAGTGTCCCTTGCTGTTCCTTGCGTGAGATCTGCTGACAGCCAGGGAGATATCGGACCGGGGGCGCGGGTTTCCGCGCTGGCCGACTGTGACGGACCGGTGACACTTCGCGGGGCCGCCGCCCCTTCAGGACCGGTACCGACCGAACCCGCCGACCTCCTCAAGCGGTACCGGGGAATCGTTCCGGTGAACAACCCGAGCGACGTCGAGCCGGCCAGGGACGAGAAGCGGCAGGTCGTCGAGCAGCTCCAGGCGATCGCCGAGGGCTACGGCTAGGGCGGCATCGTGGCCTGCGGCCTGCCCATCGCCTTCCCCCGCTTCGCCGACGTCGACGCGCACTACGGCCTCGTGCGCCACCCCGACCGGGCCCGCCCTCCCGTCGTCCTACTGATGGACGTCGACACCGTCCCGGTGCGGCGGATCATCCGGGACAGGCTGATCGAGGCGTACGGGGCGGGCAGACCGACCCGTTCCTGGCCGTCGGCCCGCGGCCCGCGGCCGGCGGACAGGCCCCGACCCTCCGCCTCCCCCGGCGGTACCCTTCCCGGGTGACAGAGCACCCCGTGCCGGAGAAGTGGCGGCCCGCCAACCACGGGCCCAAGGCCGCCGCGCGCAACCGGGCCGCTCTGGTCTCCGCCGCCCGCGAGATCTACGCGCGGCACGGGCTCGCCGCCCCGCTCTCCGCCATCGCCCGCCGGGCCGGTGTCGGGCAGGGCGTCCTGTACCGGCACTTCCCCGACCGGGCCGCCGTGGCCGCCGCGGTCCTGGAGGAGAACGTGCGGCAGGTCGAGCAGGCCGCCGAGGCCGAGGGCGCCACGTCCGCCACCGTGCTCGGCGTGCTGACCTGGCACCTCACCGAGTCGGCGGCCTTCATCGGGCTTCTGCACGCCGACGTGGCGATCAGCCCGCAGGGCGTTCCCCCGTACGCGCAGGCCCTGTCGGAGCGGGTGGAGCGCGCGCTGCGGGGGCACGCTCCGCACGGGGGACGGCTGGAGGCGGCCGGCGATCTCATGCTCGCCGTCGCCATGGTCTCGGGTGCCGTCACCGGCCCCACCCGCGAGGAGCGCGAGCGGCGCGCGCGGGCGGCCTGGCGGCTGCTCGGCGTCGAGGCGGAACCGGTACGGCCCTTCGAGGAGTGACCGGCGGGACGTCGACCGCCGTCGGACGTCCCGCCGTCAGCCGCCGGCGTTCCCGCGGTCAGCCACCGAAGTTCCCGCCATCGACCACCGAAGTGCCGCGGTCGGCCGTCGACGTCCCCGCCGTCAGCCGCCGGCGTTCCCGCCATCGACCACCGAAGTTCCCGTGGCCGGCCGTCAACGTCCCCGCGGTCAGCCGCCGTTGGACTGGCGTACCCCGTCCGCGAGCGCGTCGAAGGTGTAGAGGTAGCCCCCGGCGGGGCCGCTGACCGTCACGTACGCGGTCCGGCCGCCGGGCGTGATCGCCACGTTCGTCGCCGATTCGAGGCCCTCGGTGCGGGCTGGGAGGCGGACCGTCGCGAGGCGCTCGCCGTACTGGTTGTAGACGATCATCGCGGCCCTGCCGTGCAGCGCCTGGTAGAGGTTGCCGTCGGCGTCGACCGCGATCGAGTCGGTCTGGGCGATCCCGCCGTCGACGCGGACGGCGGTGTGCCTGGCCGTCACCTTTCCGTCCGCGTCGAGGCGGAGGTAGGAGATCCGGTTCTCGGTGAGTTCGCTGATCCACAGGCCCCGGTAGCCGAGGTCGAACGAGATCCCGTTGGTCGCGGCGAGGCCGTCGGCGAGGACGGCGGTCTTCTCGCCGGTGCGGTCGATCCGCACCACGCGGCCGTGCGCCTCGCCCTCGGAGAGCCCGCGCGAGTCGCTGACGTACAGGTTGCCGTCCTGGTCGAAGGCGAGGTCGTCGGGGTTCATCAGGGCGCCGTCGACCTCGCCGGAGAAGAACGTCCGGAAATCGCCGCCGTCCGGGTCCATGCTGACGATCTCGCCGTGCGCGTAGTCGGTCAGATAGAGCCGTCCGTCGTAGGGGCTGAACTGCGCGGAGGTGTAGGCGCCCCGGGAGTCGGTGTGGACCGCGCGCGAGGTCTTCCGGCCGACGTCGACGCGGAGCACCTTCGGCTTGCCCGCGGGCGCGGTGACGTCGACGACGTACAGCCCGCCGTCGGTGCCGAAGGTCGGCCCTTCGAGCAGCGTCATCCCGGTCTCCTGGTGCACCGTCGTCAGCCGCATGACCTTCCGGGCCGTGATGGTCCGGCCCTCGTCGGAGGTGCCCGCCGCGCCGGTGGCGGCGCTCTGGGTGCCGCATCCGGTCAGGGTCAGCGCGCCGATCGCGGTGAGCGTGGCGAGCGTTCGGATCGGAAGTCGTCGCATAGGGGGGATCACTGCTCCTGTCCGCGGGCGCGGTCCTCCGGTGGCCCGCGCGTCGGTGGGGCGGACGCGGTGGCCGGATGCTGCGGTACGCCCGCACTCCAACCGGACAGTGTTGTCCGGTAGTTGCTACGGTAGCGGACCGACGGCCGCCCCGAGCGGCCCGCGCGCCACCCCGCCCACAGGATCGAGGCCCCCCACGTGACGACCCCGCACGCCCCCGACCCCGAAGGACTCGCCGAGCTGAGGCAGCGCTACCGCCTCGAACGCGAGCGCCGGGTACGGCCCGACGGCACCGGTCAATACCTCGCCGCCGACGCCGAGTTCGGCTACTACGCGGCCGACCCGTACACCGAGGCCACCGAGCGCGCGCCGCTCGACGACACCGTCGACGTCGCCGTGGTCGGCGGCGGCTTCGGCGGCATCCTGGCCGGGGCGCGGCTGCGCCGGCAGGGCGTGGAGCGCGTCCGGATCGTCGAGAAGGGCGGCGACTTCGGCGGCACCTGGTACTGGAACCGCTACCCCGGCATCCACTGCGACATCGAGGCGCACGTCTATCTGCCGCTGCTGGACGAGACCGGGTACGTCCCGGAGTGGAAGTACGCGCCGGGCGAGGAGATCCGCCGCCACGCGGTGCGTGTGGCCGAGCAGTTCGGCCTCTACGAGCACGCTCTGTTCTCCACCGCCGTCACCTCGCTGACGTGGGACGAGCCGTCCGGCACCTGGATCGTGGCCACCGACCGCGGCGACACGTTCCGGGCCACCTACGTGGTGACCGCCACCGGCACCCTCTCGGAGCCGAAGCTCCCCGGGATACCCGGCATCAAGGACTTCAAGGGCCACACCTTCCACACCTCGCGGTGGGACTTCGGCTACACCGGGGGCACCCCGGACGGCGGTCTGACGGGCCTCGCGGACCGGCGGGTGGGCGTGGTCGGCACCGGCGCGACCGGCGTCCAGCTCATCCCGATGCTCGCCGAGGACGCCGGGCACGTCTACGTCTTCCAGCGCACCCCCTCCACCGTGGACGTGCGCGGCAACCGCCGCACCACGGGCGAGGACGTCGGCGCGGACCGCGAGGGCTGGGCCCGCGCGCGCCGCGAGAACTATCTCCGCATCGTCTCCGGGGAGCGGGCCGACGAGGACCTCGTCGCGGACCAATGGACGGCGTCGGCCGCCCTGTTGGAGAAGCTGCTGCCCAGTTTCCGCAGGCCGGACGACCGGACCGGGTTCGAGGCCGCCTACGAGGTCGCCGACGCCGCCAAGATGAACGAGCTGCGGGCCCGCGTCGAGGAGATCGTCGGCGACCCGGAGACCGCCGAGGCGCTCAAGCCCTGGTACCGGTACGCGTGCAAGCGCCCCACGTTCTCGGACAAGTACTACCCGGCGTTCAACCGCGACAACGTCACCCTCGTCGACACCGCGGACACCCACGGCATCGAGCGGGTCACCGAGAACGGGGTCGTGGTCGGCGGCACCGCCTACGAACTGGACTGCCTGATCTTCGCCACCGGCTTCTCCGTCGGCACCTCGGGCATCCACTCGGGCAAGCTGCCCGTCCACGGCCGCGACGGCGTCCAACTCCTCGACGCCTGGGCGCGGCAGGGCCCGCGCTCCCTCCACGGCTTCACCAGCAACGGCTTCCCGAACCTCGTCCAGATGGGCTCGCTGCACAACGCGAGCAGCGTCAACTACACGCACATCCTGGACGAGCAGGCCGTGCACGCGGCGGCCCTGATCGCCGCCGCCCAGGCGAAGGGCGCCCTCATCGAGCCGTCCCGTGAGACGGAGGACGCCTGGCTCGCGGTGCTGGCCGACGGCGCCCCCGACCACGAGTGGTTCCACGCCGAGTGCACCCCCGGCTACTACAACCGGGAGGGGCGCGGCCGGCCCAACGGCCCGACCGCCTACCCGCACGGCGCGGTCGCCTTCCACGAACTCCTGCGCCGCTGGCGGGCGGAGTCCCTCGCGGAGGTCCTGCGCACCGGCACTCCGGACGACGGGCGCTGACCGGACGCCCGCCCGGTCGCGCTCCGGGGCGCCTGGGCGGGCGTCCCGGTCGCGGCCGTCGCCGAACCCTGTGATCTCCGCCCCCTCGCGCTCCCGCGTCACCCGAAGGACACTCGTACGGACAGGAGTTGACGCCGGAGGGGGACGGGACATGCGGGACGGTCATCGGACGGATGCCGAACGGGTGTTGGCCCGAGCCGTGGAGGAGGAGGTACGGCGGTCGGGCGGGCGCGGCGACGCGAGCGTGCTGCTGTCACGGGCCCGGGGTGCCCTGGACACGATGGCGGAGACGGCGGCCGAGGAGTACCGCGCCTACACGGACGCGCTGGACGCGGCGGAGGCCGGCCGGCTGAGCTTCGCGCAGCGGTACGCCAGGGACGGTGCCGGTACCCCGCTGCTGGTGGCGGCCGTGGCCGCGGTCGCCGCCGCGGTGTCCGACCTGGTGGTGGGCACCGACACCCAGACCGCGCTGGGCGTGGGGGTGACCGTGGGGGTGGTGGCCGCGGCGGCGACGGTGGTCAAGGTGGCCGGTTCGCATCTGCCCGCCGCCCATCACCGCGCCGGCGCGGCGGGCCAGCCGGGCGGCCCCGAGCAGTTGCGGCTCCAGTGGCTGACCGCCCTCGAAGTGCGCGGCATCCGGCCGTTCCTCGACCAGCAGCGGGTGCTGGCCGCGTCGACCGGGCCGAAGAAGGCCGGGCCGCGGTTGCGCGGCGCGGACAAGAGCGGCGCGGCCCGCGGCCGTACCGTGCTGGCCCAGTCGTTCGCTCAACTGCCTGACATGGATGGTGTGTATGCGGGCCGCCGGGTGGAGATGGGCCGCATCAGACAGTGGGTCCAGGCGTCCCGGGCCAGCACCAGCACCCGTCCGACGGTCGTCGTGCTGCACGGCCCGCCCGGCAGCGGCCGCACCACGCTCGCCGTGCGGGCCGCGCACGAGCTGAAGGACCACTTCCGGGGCGCCTGCGTCGTCGACCTGCGCGGCGGCAGCCCCGAGGAGCCGCCGCTGCCCACCAGGGACGCCCTGCTGCATCTGCTGAACCGCCTCGGCGCGCCCCGCGAGCAGCTCCTGTTCCGGGAGCGCTCCTCCCCCGACCAGCAGGTCAAGCGGCTGAGCGAGCTGTACCAGCAGCATCTGACCCGGGTCGCCGTCACCGTCGTCCTGGAC
The DNA here is from genome assembly GCF_005222485.1 of Streptomyces griseoviridis. Lineage (NCBI taxonomy): Bacteria > Bacillati > Actinomycetota > Actinomycetes > Kitasatosporales > Streptomycetaceae > Streptomyces > Streptomyces griseoviridis. Next base: position 5,610,457 of record NZ_CP029078.1, on the reverse strand, counting down.
GACGCCTCGGACCCGGCGCAGGTGCGCGCGCTGATCCCGGAGCGGTCCGACAGCCTGGTCCTGGTCACCGCGCGGCAGCCGCTCGAACCGGCCGATCTCCCGGGCGACGTCCACCAGTTGCCCGTCGAGGCGCTGGACGCGGCGGGCTCCGAGGAGCTTCTGGAGGCGGCGGCACAGGAGAGCACCGGGCCCTACGACGCCGAATCCGCGGACCGGATAAGGGAGTTGTGCGGTGGGCTGCCGCTGGCGCTGAGCGTCGCGGGGTCGGCGCTCGGTCCGCGCTCACCACGTCAACTGGCCGCGGATCTCGGGGTGTACGGGCCGGTCGAGCCGATCGAACGGGCGCTGTGGCTGCGGTACAGCGACCAGACGGATCCGGCCCGCAGGCTGCTGCGCCGGCTGGCGCTCGCCGGGCGGGCGTCGCTGGGCACGGCGGCGGCCGCCGCACTCCTCGGCACCGACGAGACGGAGGCACGGCGTCAGCTGACCGCGCTCTCCCGGGCGGGGCTGATCGACCATGTCCGCGGCAGCCGCTACCGACTGCACGACCTGGTAAGGGCGTTCGCGCACGCCCGGCTCCTCGACGAGGAGGAGCAGACACAGCGGACGGCGGCGCAGGAACGGCTGATCGTGAACTACGCCGAGCTGGCCGACTCGGTGCTGCGGCTGGTCGACGGCAACATGTCGACCCGCTCGGACCGGTTCAGCCCGCACGGCTTCACCTCGCTCGACGAGGCGCTGCGCTGGCTGGACGACGAGTCGAGCTTCATCACCTCCACCCTGCGGCACGCGGAGGGCGTCAACCAGGCGTCCGTCCTGAACCTGCTGGGCGCCCTGTGCGACTACTGCCTGCTGCGCGGCGACCTCTACCGGCTGGGCGAGATAAGCGAGTTGGCGCAGGCCGTCGACCAGGGGCTGCTGGTCAGGTCGGTGCAGTGGCGCACCGGTATCGCGGCCCGTCAGCTCGGTGAGCTGGACAAGGCGCGGGCGACCCTGACGTCCGTGGTCGACCTGTACCGGGACGCCCATCACGACGCCGGTGTGGCCCGCGCCCTCTGCTCGCTCGGCATCACCCTGCACCACCAGGGCGGTCTCACCGAGGCGGCGGCGAAGCTGCGGGAGGCGCTCGACCTCCAGGCGGCACCCGAGCTGGCGACGGACCGGGCGTGGACGATGCACGCGCTCGCGGCGGTGGAGCGGGACCGCGCGCACCTCGCGGAGGCGCTGACCCTGCTCACCGACTCGCTGGTCCTGCACCGGGCGGGCGAGTCCGTGCATGGCGAGGCGTGGGCGCACTTCCAGCTCGGCCAGCTCGCGCTGCGGATGGGCGACGTTCCGCGCGCCGACCGCGAGCTGCGCACCGCCCTCGACCTGTACGGCCGCACCCGGGACGCGCGCGGCGAGGCGTGGGCGCTGACCCAGCTGGCCCGCGCCGGGCTCCTCGACGGGGACGCCGCGCCGGCGGTGGAGGAGCTGCGCAGGGCGGCGGCCAGGCACCGGGAGAACGAGGACGCGCGCGGCGAGGCGTGGACGGTGTACTACCTGGGCCAGGCCCTGGAGGAGACCGGCGACCTGGACCGGGCGGTGCGGGAGCTGGAGCGCTCACGCACGATGTTCTCCCGGATGCGGGACGTGTACGGGCTGGCCTGCGCCCGGCACCACTCGGCCCGGGTGACCCGCGACCAGCGGGCGGCGCAGACCGGTTCGCTGCGCAACTCCGGGTTCGCCCGTCAGCTCCTGGTCGACGCGCGCGCCGACTTCCAGCGCATCGGCGTCGCCCACGGCGAGGCGTGGACGTGCCTGGAGCTGGCGGTGGTGGACGCGGGCAACGGGCGGGCGCAGCAGGCGCTCGCCCTCTGCGACGAGGCGGCGACGCTGTTCGCGTCGTACGGCGACCGGCGCGGCGAGGACTGGTCGCGCTTCCTGCGCTGCACGCTGCTGCCGTACGCGGCGCCCGGCGGCACCGAGGTCGGCACGGCGGTCGCCCAGGAGGAGCTGGCCCAGCTGTCCCGCGCCGCTCATCCGCTGCGGGACGAGAAGCTGACCGAGTACCTGGCCGCCTACCAGCTCCTGCTGGAACGCGGCGTGGACCTGGACGCCGGCTGGCAGGCCTGGCGGCTGGGCATGGTGCCGAGCCGGCACGCGCGCGAGGTGATGGGGGTCGAGGTGTCCGTCGGAGCGTGACGCCGGGCGTGCCGGGCGGGAGGTGGTCCCGGGGCGGCGGCCCCGGGGCCCGCGCGGACGGTGTCAGCCCTGCGGTGTGCGGCCCCCGGCCGTGCTCTCCTCGGACTTCGCCGCCGTGGGCCGCTCGGTGCCCAAAGCCCGCTCGGCCCCGGACGCCTGCTCGGTCCCGGGCTCCTTGAAGTCGACGCGGTTCATGTGCCGGCTCATGCTCTTCATAAGCCCCCAGACCGCCAGGGCCATCGCCGCGAAGACGATGAACCCGAGGACTCCGGGGGTGACCTTGTTCTCGTCCACCTCCTTGGCGAGGGGGACGAGGTGCGCCATTGCCACGCTCACGCTTGCACTCATGTCATGCATTGTCGCGGATGCCCGCGAAGAGGTCGTCCTCGGGGAGGGAGGTGTCGACGAGCGACTTCGCCAGCTCGTACTCCTCGGTCGGCCAGACCTCCTTCTGGAGGTCGAGCGGCACCCGGAACCAGCCGCCCTCGGGGTCGATCTGGGTGGCGTGCGCGAGCAGCGCCCGGTCCCGGACGGCGAAGAAGTCCGCGCACGGGACGTGCGTGGTCAGGGTGCGCTCCACCCGCTCGAACTCCGCCCACCGCTTGAGCCAGTCCCCGTACGGCGACTCCAGGCCGCGGTCCAGCATCGCGTGGTGGAGGGCCTCGGTGCGGGGGCGGTTGAAGCCCTGGTTGTAGTAGAGCTTCCGCGGCTGGAACGCCGGGCCGAACTCCGACTCCGGGTACTTCTCGGTGTCGGTGGCGCCCTCGAAGGCGACCATCGAGATCTTGTGGGTCATGATGTGGTCGGGGTGCGGGTAGCCGCCGTTCTCGTCGTAGGTGGTGATCACCTGCGGACGGAACGAGCGGATCTGCTTGACCAGCTCACCGGCCGCCTTGTCGACGTCCTCCAGGGCGAAGCAGCCGTCGGGCAGCGGCGGCAGCGGGTCGCCCTCGGGCAGTCCCGAGTCGACGAAGCCGAGCCACTCCTGCTTGATGCCGAGGATCTCGCGGGCCTCGTCCATCTCCTTCCTGCGCACCTCGTGGATGTTCTCCTCGATGTACGCGTCGCCCTGGAGCTTCGGGTTGAGGATGGAGCCGCGCTCCCCGCCCGTGCAGGTCACCACCAGCACGTCCACCCCCTCGGACACGTACTTCGCCATGGTGGCCGCGCCCTTGCTCGACTCGTCGTCGGGGTGGGCGTGCACGGCCATCAGTCGCAGCTGGTCAGTCAAGACTCAATCCTCAGTCAGTCGGCGCCCCCGCGAGCGGGAGTGCGATCGGCGGCTTCTATAGTGACCGAATCGGGGGGCGAATAATTCCGGGGTCCGCTTCGGGAGCCCCTTTCGGGACTTCGGTCCCGCGCCGCGCGAGAGGACCGATCATGAGCGCCGTGAGCACGCGACTGCCCGACGGCCGGTACGGCCGTTCCTCGGACGAGCGGGCCGACCACAAGCTCAAGGTCCTCGGCTCCGTGCTCGGCGTGCTGATGCTGGCGCTGCTCGGCTGGTTCGCCTGGCACTACGTCGCCCAGAACAAGATCAGCGCCGAGGTGATCACCTTCGACGTCGGCGAGCACGCGGTGAAGGTCCATCTGGAGGTCCGCAAGGACGCGGGCGCGAGCGGCTACTGCACCGTCCGCTCCCAGTCGGAGGACGGCGCCGAGGTGGGCCGGGCCGACTTCCGCTTCGGCGGGGACGCCACCCGCATCGACAAGCTGGTCACCCTGCGCACCACCTCCCCCGGGACCACCGCGGAACTGCTCGGCTGCCACGCCGACTGACCCGCCGGGACTCTGCGAATACGTCACCGCTGACCTGCGTCGACGGGTTTCTGACGGCTTATGTCCTCCCCCTTCGGCCGGTGAATTGTTAGGCTCGTGGTTTCGCCCTTCCATGAAGGAACATCCTTCTGGGTAGGGCGATGCTTTGTATTCCCAGTACCTACGAGGAGCACCTGTGACCCAGACCAGCGACAACGTCACCTGGCTGACCCAGGAGGCGTACAACCAGCTCAAGGCCGAGCTGGAGTACCTGTCTGGTCCCGCGCGTACGGAGATCGCCGGGAAGATCGCAGCCGCGCGTGAGGAAGGGGACCTGCGCGAGAACGGCGGGTACCACGCGGCGAAGGAGGAGCAGGGCAAGCAGGAGCTCCGGGTGCGCCAGCTGACCCAGCTCCTGGAGAACGCCAAGGTCGGTGAGGCCCCGGCATCCGCCGACGGCGCCGTCGCACCGGGCATGGTCGTCACGATCGCCTTCGACGGCGACGAGGACGACACCCTCTCCTTCCTTCTGGCCTCCCGCGAGTACGCCAGCTCCGACATCGAGACCTACTCGCCGCAGTCCCCGCTCGGCTCCGGCGTGATCGGCCACAAGGTCGGCGAGGACGCGGAGTACGAGCTGCCGAACGGCAAGAAGGCCTCCGTGAAGATCATCAAGGCCGAGCCGTACAACGGCTGACCCGCGCCCGGCCCCGTCCGGGCCGATGTTCCGCACGCCTCTGGCGGGCCCCCGGCGTCCTGGACGCCGGGGGCTTCGTCATGTCCGGTGGGGCTCAGGCGGTCGCGGAACGGTACTTGCGCACCGCCAGCGTCCGGAAGACGACGACGATCAGCACCGAGTAGATCAGCGAGGCCCACACCGGGTGCTGCATGGGCCAGGCCGTGGAGGTGGAGACCCCGGGGTCGCCGAAGAGGGTGCGGCACGCCTGGACGGTCGCGCTGAACGGGTTCCAGTCGGCGATGTGCCGCAGCCACGGCGTCATCCGGCTGGAGTCCACGAAGGCGTTCGAGATGAACGTGACCGGGAACAGCCAGACCAGGCCGCCCGAGGTCGCCGCCTCCGGGGTGCGCACGGACAGGCCGATCAGCGCGCCGATCCAGGTGAAGGCGTACCCCAGCAGGAGCAGCAGGCCGAACCCGCCGAGGATCTTGCCGAGGTTGGTCGGCTCCGCGTAGCCGGGGCGCCAGCCCACGATCAGCGCGACGACCGCGAGGACGGCCAGCGTGATGGAGGTCTGCACGAGGTCCGCGACCGTGCGCCCGGTGAGGACGGCGCCGCGCGCCATGGGCAGTGAGCGGAACCGGTCGATGAGGCCCTTGTGCATGTCGTCGGCGATCCCGGCGCCCGCGCCCGCGGTGGCGAAGGTGACGGTCTGGGCGAAGATCCCGGCCATCAGGAAGTTCTTGTAGACGTCGGGACTGGTGGAGCCGCCGACCTGGATCGAGCCGCCGAAGACGTAGGTGAACAGGATCACGAACATCACCGGCTGGATGACCGCGAACAGCAGCATCTCGGGAATCCGGGACATCCGGATCAGGTTCCGTCTGGCGACGACCATGGAGTCGCGGACCGACTGGCCGAGGGCGCTGCCGGTGGCGGCGGGCGGGGGCGCGGGGGCGGGTGCGGGTTCGGTGGCGGCGCTCACTGGTCTGCCTCCTTCTGCGGGCCGCGGGCCCTGCCCCGGCCGCGTCTGCCTGCCTTGGGGTGCTGCGGGGTGCCGCCGTCCGCCGTGTCGGCCGCCGGCTCGCCGTCCTCGGTGGCATGTCCGGTGAGGGAGAGGAAGACGTCGTCGAGGGTGGGGCGGCGCAGCCCGACGTCGTCCATCTCGATGCCGCGTCCGTCGAGGTCGCGGATGACCTCGGCGAGGAGCTTCGGGCCGCCGGTGACGGGCACGGTGAGCTTGCGGGTGTGCTGTTCGACGGAGACGGCGCCCTTGCCGTAGCCGCGGAGGACCTCGGCGGCGTCCGTCAGGTGTTCGCGCGCGTGCACCACGACCTCGACGCGCTCGCCGCCGGTGCGGGCCTTGAGGTCGTCCGAGGTGCCGCGGGCGATGACCCGGCCGTGGTCGACGACCGCGATGTCGTGCGCGAGCTGGTCGGCCTCCTCCAGGTACTGGGTGGTCAGCAGCAGTGTCGTACCGCCGGAGACGAGCCCCTTGATGACCTCCCACAGCAGCTGGCGGTTGCGCGGGTCGAGCCCGGTGGTGGGCTCGTCCATGAACATCACGGGCGGGGAGACGACCAGGGCCGCCGCGAGGTCGAGGCGGCGGCGCATCCCGCCCGAGTAGGTCTTGGCGGGGCGGTCGGCGGCGTCCGTGAGACTGAACTGGTCGAGCAGTTCGACGGCGCGCGCCTTCGCCGCCCTGGACCGCATCTGGTAGAGCTGGCCGACCATCTGGAGGTTCTCGCGGCCGGTCAGGTATTCGTCGACGGCGGCGAACTGGCCGGACAGGCCGATCGAGCGCCGTACCTCGTTGGGCCGGCGCAGCACGTCGATACCGGCGACGACGGCTCTGCCGCTGTCCGGGCGGAGGAGGGTCGTCAGGCAGCGGACGGCTGTCGTCTTGCCCGCGCCGTTGGGCCCGAGCAGGCCGAGGACCGTGCCCTCGGGGACATCGAGGTCGACGCCGTCCAGTGCCCTTACGTCACCGAAGGTCTTGACCAGAGCCTCGGCATAGATGGCGCCCGGCATATCTGTCTCCACGTCGTCGGGAAAAGGCCAGTTTGCACGGGTTGCCCCGCTTGCGAGTGACGCGAGACACACCATAACGCGATGTATCGCGTCCCTCAACGGATTTCCCCGAACGAGTGACGGGACGAAGTGGCGGGACGAAGTGGCGGAGATCCGAGGGGCCGGGGGGCCGCGGGGCCGGGGGCCGGGCGCCGGGGGCCGGGCGCCGGGGGGCCGGGCGCCGGGGGGCCGGGCGCCGAGATCCGGAGAGCGGCAGGCCGGGGGCCGGGGAGCCGGGGAACCATAGGCCGGAGAGCCGCAGGCCGGGGAGCCGCAGGCCGGGGAGCGGCAGGCCGGGACCGGGCGGCCGGGCGCCGGAGAGCCGAGGGCCAGAGAGCCGAGGGCCAGAGAGCCGAGGGCCGGAGGGCCGGAGGGCCGGGGGCGGCGGCACGCCCCCTGCCTCAGGCGATGATCGTGTACCCGGCCTCGCGCAGGGCCCGGCCCACCTCGGCGCAGTGCTCGGGGCCCTTCGTCTCCAGGTGCAGCTCGACCTCGGCCTCCGTGAGCCCGAGCCGGGAGTCGGTCCGCACATGGCTCACGTCGACGACGTTGGCGTCGACCACGGTCAACGCCCCGAGCAGCGAGGCCAGCGCCCCAGGGCGGTCCGTCAGACGCAGCCGGACGGCCAGGTAGCGGCCCTGCGCGACCATGCCGTGGCGCAGGATGCGCTGCATCAGCAGCGGGTCGACGTTGCCCCCGGACAGCACGGCCACGACCGGGCCCTCGAACTCCCGCGGCCTGGCGAGCAGCGCCGCCACCGGGCTCGCCCCGGCCGGTTCCACCACCAGCTTGGCCCGTTCGAGGCAGAGCAGCAGCGCGGCCGACAGCTCGTCCTCGCTGACCGTGCGGACCTCGTCCACCAGGTCGGCGACGATCCGGAACGGCACCTCGCCGGGGCGGCCCACCTTGATGCCGTCGGCCATCGTCGCCGGGTGCGCGATCGACACCGGATGCCCGGCGGTCAGCGACGGCGGGTACGCCGCGGCGCCCTCCGCCTGCACGCCCACGATCCGCACGTCGGGCCGGAGCGCCTTGACGGCGACCGCGATGCCGGCCGCGAGCCCGCCGCCGCCGATGCCCACCACGAGCGTGCGCAGCTCCGGGCACTGGTCCAGGATCTCCAGGCCGACCGTGCCCTGGCCCGCGATGACGTCCGGGTGGTCGAAGGGGTGGATGAAGACCGCGCCGGTCTCGGCCGCGTACTCCTGGGCGGCGGCCAGTGTCTCGTCGACGACCTGGCCGTGCAGGCGCACCTCGGCGCCGTAGTCGCGGGTGGCGCTGATCTTGGGGAGCGGCGCCCCGATGGGCATGAACACGGTCGCCCGCACGCCGAGCAGCGCGGACGCGAGGGCGACGCCCTGCGCGTGGTTGCCCGCGCTCGCCGCGACCACCCCGGCGGCCCGCTCCTCGGGCAGCAGCCCGGCGATCCGCACATAGGCGCCGCGCAGCTTGAACGAACCGGTCCGCTGGAGGTTCTCGCACTTGAGGTGGACCGGCGCCCCGACCAGCTGGGACAGGTGCCTGCTGCCCTCCATCGCCGTCACCCGCGCCACGCCCGCGAGCATCTTCCCCGCGCCTCGTACGTCGTCGAGGGTCACGGGCCGCAGGGGGTCGGCCGTGCTGTAGCTCATGACTCCAGCATCGCAGTTCACTCCCGGGCGCCGCCTGTGTGACCAGTCCCCGAGACTGGTTTGCGCAGCGCCGGTACGGCCCGCCCCCCGGCCGCGTACCCTGTCCCCCATCCCAGCAGCCCCTTCATGAAGCGAGCCTCCGGCCATGCCCACAACACCTGAAATGTCGATGGACATGACGACTCTCGGTGACACCGGTCTCCTCGACACGTTGCAGCACGAGGTGGCGGTCTTCGCCCGCCGTGCCGAACAGACCCGGCTCGGCGGGGTCGGCCAGGTGCGCAACTCCATGGATCGCGCCGCGTACCTGCTGCTCAACCGTCTCGACAAGGAAGGCCCGATGGGCGTCAAGGCGCTCGCGGCCAGCATGGGCATCGACTCGTCCACGGTCACCCGCCAGGTGGCGCCGCTCGTGGACACCGGGCTCGTCAAGCGGACCTCGCACCCCGAGGACGGCCGCGCGGTGGTCCTCCAGCTGTCCCCGCGCGGGCTCGCCCGCCTCGATGAAGTGCGGTCCTCCAGGCGCCAGTTGATGGCGGAGCTGACCCAGGGGTGGACGCCCGAGGAGCGGGAGACGTTCTGCGCGCTGCTGACCCGTTTCAACACCGGGCTGTCCGCGCGGATGTCCACCCAGGGCGGGGCGGGCCCGGACGAGACGCCGTCCGCCTCCTGAGCCGTCCGCCCGGGGCGCTCTCCCGTTCGGCCCTGACGGCCGCCGTCTTCTCCTGCGGCTTCCCGCGCGGTACGCGCGCGTACCGCGCGAACTCTTGACCGACGGGTCGCCGCTGCCCTCATATGAAGACCCGGCCCTGTCGCCGGGGAGGCTGGGGCGCGTCAGGAGGGAGGCGCGGTGCGTACACGGCAAGCGTCTCGGGACGCCCGCCGGGCACGGGAGTTCGAGGCGTTCGTGGCGGGCGCCGCGGGACGGCTGTTGCAGACGGCCACGCTGCTCACCGCCGAGCCCCCGGACGGCAACCCGCGCGCGCGGCGGCTGCTGACGCTCGCCCTCGCGCACACGTACGCGTGCTGGGACCTGGCGCGCGGCGAGGACCCCTACGACGGCGCCCGCCGGTATCTGGCCGCCCGCTTCGCGCGGGGCGCCTGGTACCGGTACGGCGGAGTCGTCCGCTCCCGCACCCGCCCGGCCGGCCCGCTGGCCCCGCTGACTCCGCGGGAGCGGCTGATCCTGGTGCTGAGGCTCTACGAGGGCGTCGCCGAGCAGCAGACGGCGGCCCTGCTCGGGCTCCCCGTGGAACACGTCCGCGCGGTCTGCGACCGGGCGACGGCCACCCTGCTCCACCCGCCCCGGGTACCGGCGTCGACGACGGCCGAGGTGGCACCGTCATGAGGGCCGGGGCCGCCACGGGACGCGGGGGCCGCCGGTGAACCGGAGCCAGCGCGAGGCCGCCGTGCGGCAGATCATGGAGCGGCGGGCCCCGACGGTGCCGTCCGGGCTGTACGGGGACGCCGTGCGGCGCGGTGACCGGATGCTGCGCCGCCGCAGGGCCGCGCGCCGGCTGCTGTGGCTGTTCCTGCTGACCGCGGCGCTCGCCTTCGCCGTCTGGGCGCTGACCGCGCGCCCCTGGGTGGAGCCGCCTTCGCAGACGACTCCACCGCTCACCGGCTGGTGAGCGCGGGCGTCGGCTAGCCGAGCGCCTGCTGGATGTCCGACAGCAGGTCGTCGACGTTCTCGATGCCGACGGAGAGGCGGACGAGGTCGCCGGGCACCTCCAGGGCGGAGCCCGCCGCCGACGCGTGCGTCATCCGGCCGGGGTGCTCGATCAGGGACTCGACGCCGCCCAGGGACTCGCCCAGGGTGAACACCTTGGCGCGGTTGCAGACCTCGACGGCCGCCTCCTCGCCCCCCTGCACCCGGAACGACACCATGCCGCCGAAGGCCCGCATCTGCTTGGCGGCGACCTCGTGGCCCGGGTGGTCGGGCAGACCGGGGTAGAGCACGTGCGTCACGCGCGCGTGCCGGGTGAGCATCTCGGCGACCTTCCCGGCGTTCTCGCTGTGCCGGTCCATGCGCACGGAGAGCGTCTTGGTGCCGCGCAGCACCAGCCACGAGTCGAACGGTCCCGCGACCGCGCCCATCGCGTTCTGGTGGTAGGCCAGCTCCTCGCCGAGTTCCTGGTCGGCGACGACGAGGGCGCCGCCGACGACGTCGGAGTGGCCGCCCATGTACTTGGTCAGGGAGTGCACGACGACGTCCGCGCCGAGCGCCAGCGGCTGCTGGAGGTACGGGGTGGCGAAGGTGTTGTCGACGACCAGCCGGGCGCCGGCCTCGCGGGCGACCTGGGCGACGGCCGCGACGTCGGTGATGCCGAGCAGCGGGTTGGAGGGGGTCTCCACCCAGACGACCTTGCTCTTCGGGGTGAGGGCGGCCCGCACGGCGGCGGGGTCGCTGGTGTCGGCGACCGACCACTCCACGCCCCAGCGGGCGACGACCTTCGCGAACAGCCGGAACGTGCCGCCGTACGCGTCGTTCGGGATGACCACGTGGTCGCCGGGGCTGAGCAGCGTACGCAACAGGCAGTCCTCGGCCGCCAGTCCTGACGCGAACGCGAGACCCCGGCGGCCGCCTTCGAGGGCCGCGAGGTTCTCTTCGAGGGCGGTCCTGGTCGGGTTGGCGCTGCGGCTGTACTCGTAGCCGCCGCGCAGTCCGCCGACGCCGTCCTGCTTGTAGGTCGAGACCTGGTAGATCGGCGGGACGACCGCGCCGGTCAGGGGATCGGCGGTGTTGCCCGCGTGGATCGCGAGGGTCTCGAAGTGCTGACTGGTGTGCCTGTCGCTCATGGGCACCGAGCGTAGTGTGCCCGGCGGGGTGGTGCCGGACGCCGTGGGACGTCCGACCGGCCGACGACCATGCGGACGAGGTTTTCCACAGGCTCCCGCCCTGTTCGGTGCGGGGTTTTCCACAGGTTCGGGGACCGGGTTGGCCAATTGTCGGCGGTGTCTGGAACGCTTGTCGCATGGAGATTCTGTGGGTCCTGATCGCGCTGGTCATGATCGGCTTCGTGCTGCTGCCGGTCATGCGGCGCCGCCGGGGCATGATCGAGCAGGTCCCGCCCGGCCACCCGGACGCGGCGGACCCGGCGAACTACGGCTTCACGCCGCAGGAGGAGCTGGACGTCCGGATGCCGGGCCCCGACCAGGACCTGCTGGACGTCCTGGACGTGGTCCAGCGCTCCCAGGACTACCGGGCGGCCTCGCAGCTGCTGGCCGGCACCGAGGCGGCGGGCGAGCTGCGCTGGCAGCGCGTGCAGGCGTTCGCGGGCGCCGCGTCGCTCGAACTGGCGCAGCGTCCCGGCGGGGTCAGCGAGTCACCCGGCGGGCAGTGGCTGCGGGTGTGGCGTGCCGAGCACCCCAAGGACGCGGGGGGCGCGGCGGTGCACGCGGAGTTCCTGGTCCAGCAGGCGTGGCGGACGGCGACGCCGGGCACCGACGACTTCCGGATCATCATGGAGGAGGCCAGATCGGCGTGCGGTGACGCGGCGCTGCTGGCCCCCGGTGACCCGATCCCGTACATCGTGGAGCTGTCGGTGGCGCGCGGACTGGCGTACCCGCGCGAGGAGTTCGAGCAGCTCTGGCTGAAGATCCTGGACCGCGCGCCGGCGCACATGGGCGCGCATCTGGCGGCGCTGCACTACTGGTGCGAGAAGTGGCACGGCTCCCGGGAGCTGGCGAACTCCTTCGCGGAGGCCGCCGCGGCCCGCGCCCCGCAGGGCTCGCTGCTCGCGGCGATGCCCCTGTTCGCGGTCTTCGAGCACCTCCCCGAGGTGAACCTGGTGCGCGGGTTCTACCAGAGCGAGGTGGTGCGCAAGGCGATCCACGGCGCCCTGTTCGCGGTGCAGGCGGCCCGCCCGGACGACCCGATGCTGGCGCACGTCCGCCACCTGCTGATCTTCTTCCTGGTCCGGGCGGAGCGCTGGTCGGAGGCGATGAGCCAGCTCGTGCACATCGACGGCCACGTCGGCGCCCTGCCGTGGACGCTGTCCCCGGACCCGGCGGCGGAGTTCGCGGTGTACCGCGCGCTGGCGGTGGCGGGTTACGAGGCGAACGGAGGCACCCCGGCGTCGTTGCCGCACTGAGCGCGCCGCGGCACGGAGCGCGCTGAGGCAGAAAGCGGCGGAGGTCCCGGGCCCGTGGTCCGGGACCGGTGAGCGCGCGCGACGGAGAGACGTCAGCCGCGGTGGTGGGCCCGGCGGCGGCGCACGATGACCAGCACGCCCGCGCCCGTCACCACCGCGGCGGCGGCCACGGCCGTGGTCCCCCGCGCCGAGGACCCGGTCTCGGCCAGGTGACCTCCGTACGCCGCGCTCCCCGCGTCGCCGGTCGAGGACGACCCACCGATCGACGACGACCCACCAGTCGACGACGATCCGCCGGTCGACGACCCGCCGGTCGGTCCGCCCGAGCCAGTGGCCGAACCGGTGGCAGAGCCGGTGGCCGAACCGGTCGGCTCCGCGCCGGTGACGTCCAGCGTGATGTCGGCCCTGTCATTGGCCTTATCGGGGTCGAACGGCCGCGCCTCGGTGGTCAGGGCCACCGTGCCCGTGGCGTGCGCGACGCGCTTGTCGATCCTCAGCCTGAAGGTGTAGGGCTGTCGGCCGCCCTCGTCGAGCGCCCCCGCGAGCATGCCGCACCGGTACGCTCCGCCCTTGGCCTTGCAGAACGTGGCGGTCTTGACGACCGACGTTCCGGCGGGCGGGGTGACGACGACACTGACGGAGTCGGACTTCAGCCTGCCCATGACCCAGGCGGGTCCGGCGTTGGTGAACTCCACCTCCATCGGCACCGTTTCACCGATGCGGCCCTTCAAGGCGGCGCCCTTCACCTGGAAGTCCGCCGTGTTGACGGAGGTGACGGGCACATGGACGACGGGCGCGGACCCCTTGTCCCCGGCCCGTCCCTCGACCAGTTTCACCGCCGGTCCGGTGCCCGCCACCGGAGCGGTGCCGTTCTCGTCCTCCCCCGGGTCGTTCTCCAGGACACGGACCCGCAGTTCGTCGTCGAGCGCGCGGTCCAGGACCTTGACGACGAGGGGCCTGTCGGGCGTGTAGACGGCGCCCGGCTCCACCGCCTGGTCGAACCCGCACACCACGGTCCACAGCTCGGGCATCTCGTCATAGGAACGGACGTACTGCGCACGGCAGTTGGAGGGCACGTCCGCGAAGTCGAGTCCGCGGGTGACGCCGTAGTAGATCCATGTCTTCCCGGCGGTCGCAGTGCCCTTGTTCGCCACGGTGACCGGCAGCTCGAAGGTGCCCCCCGGTTTCAGCCCGTCGACCGGCTCGATGCCTCCGACGACCAGTTCGGGTGCGGTTTCGTCGGCGAGGGCGGCGGGGGACCCGGCCAGCGCGATGAGGCCGGCAGCGCCGAGGGCGGCGACAGCGGCTCGGGAGGCGCGACGGTTGTGCGGGAGCAACGGCATGGAGAGAACCTCTGTCGAAGCGCGGGCGGACGGACGGTTTTTCGCAGGTGTGCTTTCCTTCGTCGTCAGACTCGCGACAGCGCCGGACAGTTGCGCACCGGCCGCCTCCCACGCCTCGCGATCGGCCCCTCCGGAGACCGCGAGCCCCTCCGGAGACAGCTCCTGAGGGACCTCGGTCTGCGCGACAGGCATCACCCATGCGGAGCGGCGACGGACCCGGTTCGTGCGGACGGACACCGGTCGGAGGTCTGTGGACGCGGCAGGAGACGGTGCTCGCCGCCGAGATCACCCGGGACGGGTTCGAGTGAGCGTTGCGGCACACCTGCCTGTCGAGGCTGGTCCGTGGTGTGCACGCCGATCGACCTCGATGCCACGGCCCGGCTGCTGCCGCCGGAGCGGCCTCATCCCCTCGCGGACGAACTGTCGTCCCGACTGATCCCGCGAACAGGGGAGTTCGCATGAATGCCTCGGGGCGGGTGTGCCGTCGCCCACGAGGCGGGCAGGGCAGGGCAGTTCGCGCGGTGTGACGTCGTGCCGTGCAGGCCCGGCACCGTCGGGCCTGCACGGCACGCTTGTCCGTGTGCTCTTCTCAGCCGGACCGCCCGTCGCCCGCACTGGTTCGAGAGGTGGTCGGCTGTTTCTCAGGTCAGAAGCGCTGTCGGCCGCCCGGGTACTGGATGGGCTTGCGGCAGTCGGGGGCGTCGTCGGGCGCGGGTTCGCCGTCGAGGGCATAGCAGAGCGAGGCATGGAGATTCTCGGCCTCGGCCACCGTCAGGAGCAGCGAAGGGCTGGCCATGTGCTCGCCGAAGTGGGCGAGGCGCAGGGGCACGGTGAGGGTGCCGTCCTGATCTCGGGTGACGGGGCGGTCCGCTGCCCGTTCGATCTGCCACTCGGGTGTCTTGTGCGCGGTGCGCCTCATGAGGCCGCCTCCTCAGCATGCGGCGAAGTGCCGTTGTTGTCGGTGTCGTCGTCCTCGGGAACGGGGAGCCGGTCGCCCCTGCTCTCCGCCACCCGCAGCGCGTCACGCAGCGCCTCGTGCAGACAGGCGCTCAGGTAGCGCAGTTCCCACGGGTTGACGTCGACGTCCTTGAGCATGTCCGCCGCGTGGCCGAGGAGGATGTCACCGGCTTGGAGCTGTGCCTCCTCCAACTGGTCGGCGAGTCGGGAGAGGCGGCTCCTGCCGCCGCCGTCCGTGACCAGGTAGGAGCGTTGTCCGGCCGGGCCGGGCCACGGCAGGAGGCGCGGGTTCTCGCTCATCGGACCACCGCCGTCCGGTGGGCGGCACGGCTCGGGGCGGGCAGCGGCTGTCTTGGCGGCCTCGTGAAGATCCTGGCGACGGGGTTCCGCATGTCTACCTGCTTTCCCAGGTGGGGCATGCCCCGGGGGTGCCGTCACGCGCCACCGGGGTGTCTTGTCCCGACAGTCAACGGGCCTCTCCGTCCGTGCGGCAGTGTCCATGGAGGGGTGCACGTGCACACGTGGGTTCACCGGTGTGGGCAGGGGGGGTTCACCGCGAACCCCCTCACCTTCGACACCGTCTGTGACACGATGAACGCTTGGCGTGATGTTGGAGGTGTCGGCGGGACGTGGGCAGAGAGCCGAACCATCGGTTGGCCGCCGTGATGGCGGAGGCAGGCTCCTCGAACAAGGGCTTGGCCAAGCGCGTCCGCGAGGTCGCGCGGCGTCACGGCGAGCAGGTGGGGACCACGCATGTCGCTGTGCAGCGCTGGCTGAACGGGGGCGGGATCCAGCGTCAGACGGCGCTGTTCGTCGCCGAAGCGCTGAGCGGGAAGCTGGGCAGGAGAATCGTGCCCAGGGATCTGGGGTTCCCCGCTACGGCACCTGTTCCCCGATCCGTGGTCGGGCCGACTCACGCCGGTTCCCTGGCCGAGGCGGTCGACGCCCTCGACAGCCTGACCCTCCAACGCCCGGAGGACGGTCCCGGGCATGAACCACCGCTCCCGGACAGTGATGTTCACGCCGCGGCTCTGTCGTGGCTGGTGTCCCGTCCGGACGGTCTTCCCACCGATACCCTCGCCACCCGCCGCGTCAGCATGCGCGACGTCGCCGCGATCCGTACCGCCGTCGGGTTCTTCATGCAACTCGACTTCCGGTTCGGCGGCGGCCACGGACACAAGGCGTTCCGCCACTACTTCCGCGAGGACGTACTGCCGCTCCTCGGGGCCGGTTACAGCACGAAGGTCGGGAACGCGCTGTTCGCTGCGGCGTCCGAGATGGCGCAGCTGCTCGCCTGGAGCGCGTACGACTGCGGAAACCACGCGCTCGCCGACCGCTATCTGATGGCGACACTGCGTCTGACACAGGTGTCCGGCGACCGCATGATGGGCGCGCGCATCCTCGCCAACATGAGCCACCAGGCCAACTATCTGGGCCGAGCGTCCCGGGCCGTCACGCTCGCCCGTGCGTCAGTGGAGGGTGGAAGAAGCAGCTCGACCCCACGGGCCATGGCCCTCTTCTCCGCTCACGAGGCTCGCGCGCTCTCGACCGCGCGGGACCACAAGGGCGTCGCCCGCGCGATGAACGACGCCGAGAGGTACTTCGAGCAGGCTGACGGCGCCGACGACCCCGAATGGCTCGCCTACATGGACGAAGCCGAGTTGGTCGGTGAGTTCTGCCACTGTTTCCGGGACCTCGGGCAGGGCTCCGATGCGGTGCGGTTCGCCGAGCGCGCCGTGGCGCTGACCGACCCCAAGTACGCCCGTACGCTCGGCTTCTGCCGGATGGTCCTCGCTCAGAGCCACCTGCTCGACGGAGACCTCGACGCCGCCGTGACGACCGCCCGTCGTGCGGTCGAGGACGGAGACGCTCTCCAGTCCGCCCGGTTCCAGCGGTACGTGCGCGACTTCCAGCGCGAGGTCTCCGTCCATGGGGCGCTTCCGATCGTCCAGCAGCTGAACGGGCAGGTGCGGGAGGCGCTGGAGCACCTGGACGACGAATAGCCATCGGTCAGCCCGGATTCCAGTTGCGTGGCGCGTCGTCGTTCCGGAGAGACGAGATGCGGCGGGCGTACTCGGCCGCTGTCCCAGGGCCCTGGGCGACGTTCTGCATGAGCCATGTCGTCATGTTGAACTCCTGCACCGCCCGCAGCGTGGGAAATCCCGGCCAGGCGCGCAGATCCCGTCCGTACGCCCCGACGAAGGCCCCGTACTCCTCCTGGGTCTGCCACCTCAGGCTGTGGTGCTCGGTGGCCGTGACCATCAGATCCCACTCGGGGACGTCGTGGCTGAACCTCTCCAGGTCGATCAGGATCACCCGGCCGTCCCTGTCCACCATGAGGTTCTGCACATGGGCGTCCCCGTGCACCGGCCCCTTCGCGGAGTCGAAGCGGAGGCATCCCACCCGGTCCCGCAGTTCACGCGCGCGCTTGCGCAGAAACGCCCGGTCGTCCTCCGACACCCCAACGGCCGCGTCGATCCGCCGGTCCGTCCGGTCGAGAACCGGGTACGGCGGCAGCGTCAGCGTGTCAGGGAGGCTCAGCACGTGCAGGTCGCGCAGTATCCCGCCGAGTTCTCCGTACGTCGCCTTGCGGTCGCCTTCCTCGATCAGGTGCCAGAACGTCACCGGATGGCCGTCGACCACCACCGGTTGTTCGAGGTCGTCGATCACCCGCGTGACCGGGAAGCTCTCGCCCGTCAGCCAGCGCGAGACCTGTACCTCGCCCCGCGCCGACTCCAAGTACTCCGTGGAGCGGGCGATCCGCACCACCACAGGGTGCGCGGCCAGGCGGAACAGCGCGTTCTCGCCCAGCCGGAGCAGGCGGGCGCCGTCCCCGGCGAGACCCGCCCGTCGGCAGGCCCGCTCCAGCACCTCCGCCGCGCGGGCCGCCGTGAAGCCGGCTCCTCTGCTTCCGGACGCAGTAGATGGCATGCCCGTCCCCACTCCTTGGCCCGCGACGCCGTCCATGCGACGGTACCCACGGGACGCTGCAGCAGACGGGCTGTGCACGTGATGTGCGGTGGTCGTCCCGACTGTGTTTATGAGCAAGGGAGTTCGGATGAGTGCCGCGTCGGTGTTTCTTGTCGGGGGTGGGTGGGACCCCGCCGCCGCTCCCGTCGTGCACGGGCCCTTTCTGCGTGCCGCCTCGGCCGTGCGGGGTGTCGGTGCGCCTCGGGTCGGCTGTGTCGTCGTCGACGAAGGGGACGGGGGCGAGCAGTTCGCGCGGTGGGACGCCGTGCTGCGCTCGGTCGGCGACTGCGAACCCGTGCCGCTGCTCGTGCCGTTGGGCGAGCGGTTCGACGTCGGACCGCTGCGGGATCTGGACGGGCTGCTGGTCTGCGGCGGGTTGACGCCCGCCTACCAGGAGTCGTTCGCGGGCGTCGGCATCGGCGCCTGGGTGCGGGAGTCGGGGATTCCCTACGCCGGGTTCTCCGCCGGGGCCGCCGTCGCCGCGCGGCGGGCCGTCGTCGGCGGGTGGCTCGACGGCGGGACGCCGGTCTGCCCGGAGGACAGCGCCGAGGACCTCGGGGAGATCGAGGTGCGGGACGGGCTCGGGCTCGTCCCGTTCGCGGTGGACGTGCACGCGGCCCAGTGGGGCACCCTGGCCCGACTCACCGCCGCCGTACCCCGGTTCGGGCTCGCGCACGCGGTCGCCGTCGACGAGAACACCCTCCTGGAGGTCGGCCCTGACGGACGGGCCCGGGTGGCGGGGCTCGGACGCGCCCACTCCGTAAGGTTGTTGACGAACGGGAACGGCGACGGGAACGGGAACAGCAGCGGCAACGGCAACGGCAACGAGAGTGAGGGCGGCAGCGGGCGCGCGGGCGTTCTCGTGCGGTCCTTCTCGGCGGGCGAGTTCCTCGACGGTCCGTGAGGGTCCGGCCAGCCCGTCAACCCGCCAACCCGCCAACCCGTCGTCCCGCCAACCCGTCAGCCGGCCTCGGGGCCCCCGCCCCCCGCCGGCCCCGGGGTCCCGCCCCCTCCCCTCCCTTTGCCTCCCCTCCCCCCATCACCCGCCATATCCCACCCCAACCCCGACCGGTTAAGGTAAGGCTTGCCTTAGTCGATGATCGGAGTCGTTGTGCGTGCTGTGGGTGTGAAGGCCGGTCTGGCCGTCGTGGTCGTCGGAGGGCTGCTGGCCGGCTGCTCGTCCTCGGACGGCGGCAGCGGCAGCGGCACGGAGGGCTCCGGGAAGTCCGCCGCCGGGCGCAACCAGGTCATCGGCGCCAGCGAGGGCCCGTCCGCCGCGCCCAGTGACCTCGCCGCCGGGATGGGGTCGAGCGAGGCCAAGGACGGAACGTTTCCTCGGACCGTCACGCACTTCGAGGGCAAGACCACCCTCGCCGCCGCGCCCCTGAAGATCGCCGCGCTCAGCACCGGTCAGCTCGACGACCTGCTCTCCCTCGGTGTCGTCCCGGCCGCCACCACCCGCGCCGACAACGCCGGCCTCGTCCCCGGCTACCTCGGCGACGCCTTCCCGCAGTACAAGGGGAAGCTCGCCAAGATGACCGACGCGGGCACCCGGCAGGCGCCCAACCTGGAGACCCTCGCCGCCGCCAAGCCCGACCTGATCCTCGCCAACGACTCGCTCGGCGACCTCTACCCCAAGCTGTCGAAGATCGCCCCCACCGTGATCACCGCGGGCAACGGCGTCAACTGGAAGCGCGACCTGCTGCTGGTCGGCGACGCCGTCGGCAAGGGCGAGGCCGCCAGGAAGCTGCTCGACGACATCGTCACCGACGCCGGTGCCAAGGGCGCCGACCTCGGCGGCCCGACCGTCTCCATGGTGCGGTTCACCCCTGACCGCACCCGGATGTTCGGCGTCTCCTCCTTCACCGGCTCCATCGCCGTCGACATGGGGCTCGAACGGCCCAAGTCGCAGCAATTCAAGGCGATCTCGGAGGACATCGGCTCGGAGAGCATCGACACCGCCGACGCCGACTGGATCTTCTACTCCGTGCAGGGCGACGCCTCCAAGACCGACGCGTCGAGCGTGCTCGCCGGGCCGCTGTGGAAGTCGATGAAGGCGGTCGCGGCCGACCACGCGGTCAAGGTCGACGACGACCCCTGGTACCTCAACGCCGGTCCCACCGCCGCCCGCCTTGTCGTACGCCAGCTCGCCGAGCACCTGGGCACGTGAGCCGACGCCTCGCCTGGCCCGCGGCGGTCGCCGCCGTCGCCGTCGCCGTGCTGCTCAGTCTCGCCGTCGGCACCCGCCCGGTGCCGCCCGCCGCCGTCCTCGACGCCCTGCTGCACGGCGGGAGTTCACCGGACGCGCTGGTCGTACGGTCGTTGCGGCTGCCGCGGACCGAGGTCGGGCTCACCGCGGGCGCCGCGCTCGGCGTGGCCGGGGCGGCGCTCCAGGCCGTCACCCGCAACCCGCTCGCCGACCCGGGCATCCTCGGGCTGAGCCAGGGCGCGGCGGCCGGAGTCGTCCTCGCCATCGCGTCCGGCCTCGCGAGCGGCTTCGCCGGCTACGTCTGGTACGCGTTCGCCGGGGCCGTCGTCGCCGCGTGCCTGGTGTACGGGATCGCCGCGCGCGGGCGGGGCGGGGCATCGCCGGTGAAGCTGGCGCTGGCCGGGACCGCGCTGTCCGCGATGACGGCGGGCGGCACCACGGTCGTCCTCACCTCCAGCTCGGCCACCCTTGACCAGTTCCGGTTCTGGCAGGTCGGCGCGTTGAGCGGACGGGACGCCGGGACGGTGGGCCGGATGCTGCCGTTCCTGCTGGCCGGGGCGGTCCTGGTGCTGGCCTGCGCGCGCGGCCTCGACGCGCTGGCCCTCGGCGACGAGACGGCGCGGGCGCTCGGGCACCGGGTGGGGCTCCTCCGGGTGACGGCGGCCCTCGGCGCGACCCTGCTGACGGCCGCCGCGGTGGCCGCCGCGGGGCCGATCGCGTTCGTGGGCCTCGCGGTGCCGCATCTCGCCCGCCGACTGGTCACCTCCGGCGGGCACCGGGCGGTGCTCCCGCTGTCGGCGCTGCTGGGCGCGGGGCTGCTGCTCGCCGCGGACGTCGCGGGCCGGGTGGTACGGGCCCCGGCGGAGGTCCCGGCCGGGGTGATGACGGCGTTGGTGGGGGTCCCGGTGCTGGTGGTGCTGGTGCGACGCAGGGGGGCCGTGAATTGAGCGGGGTTCGGGAGAGGGGTGAGGCTCGGGAGAGGGGCGAGGCTTGGGAGAGGGGCGAGGCTTGGGAGGGCGGCGGGGTTCGGGAGAAGGGCGAGGTTGAGGAGAGAAACGAGGTTCGGGAGAAGGGCGAGGTTCTGGAGAGGCGCGGGGTTCGGGAGAAGAGCGGGATTCCAGAGGGCGTCGAGGTTCGCGGGAGTCAGGGTCCGGGTGGGGCGGATCTTCCCTCGGTCCACTCCCTGCTGCTGCGGCCCACCCCCCGGCTCTCCCTCCTGCTGCACCGGCGTTCCCTCCGCACCGCCGTCGCGCTGCTCGTCCTGCTGCTCGCGCTGATGGGCCTCGCCGCCTGTGTCGGGCAGACCTTCGTCGCGCCCGGGGAGGTCTGGCGGACCGTGCGCGGCCAGAGCACCCCGTACGACCTGGTCGTCAACGAGCTGCGGGTGCCCAGGATCGTGCTCGGGGCGTTGGTCGGCGCGGCGCTCGGGCTCGCCGGGGCCCTCGTGCAGACCGTCACCCGCAATCCGCTCGCCAGTCCCGACGTGATCGGGGTCGGGCACGGTGCCGCCGCCGCGACCGTGCTGGCGCTCGCCACCGGGGCCGTCGCCTCGCCGGGCGCGGTGCCGCTGGTGGCCGTCGCCGGGGGACTCGCCGCCGCCGGGCTGGTGTACGTGCTGGCGTGGCGGCACGGGATGCAGCCGAGCCGGTTCGTGCTCACCGGCGTCGGCATCGGGGTGGCGCTCTCGGCGATCGTGCAGCTCTATCTCACCGACAGTGAGCTGGAGGCCGCCGAGCAGGTGAAGCTCTGGCTGACCGGGAGCCTGAACGGCCGGGGCTGGGAGCAGGCGGGCCCGCTGGCCGTCGTCCTGCTGCTGAGTCTGCCCGCGCTGGTGTGGGCGGGCCGGGCGGCCAGGCCGCTCGGGCTCGACCCGGAGACGGCCGCCGCGCTGGGCGTCCGGGTGGACAGGACCCGGCTCGGCCTGACCGTCCTCGGGGTGGTCCTGGCCGCCTGCGCGACCGGCGCCGCCGGGCCCATCGGGTTCGTCGCGCTGACCGCGCCCCAGCTGGCGAGGCGGCTGACCCGCACCCCGCAGCTGCCGCTGGTGTCCTCGGCGCTGACGGGGGCGGTCGTGCTGGTGGGCGCCGACCTGGCCGCGAGGACGCTGGTGCCCCCGCTGGAGGTGCCGGTCGGCGCCCTCACCTCACTGGTCGGCGGGCCCTATCTGCTGTGGCTGCTGGGACGCGGCGGCCGCAGACAGCTCTGACACGGCGCACGGCCCCGCCGGCGGGCGACAGCACCACGCCGACGGGGCCGTGCGCCCTGCCGATCCCGAGGAACGTCGGAAGAACCCCGGAAGGATCCGGGAGGCCCCGGAAGGAGCCGGAAGGAGCCGGAAGAACCTCGGGCGGCCGACGCCCCGAACCCGAAGCGCCTCAGACCGAAACGGTCGACGCCCCGAACCCGAAGAACCTCAGCCCGAGACGGTCGACGCCCCGAACTCGAAGCGCCCCAGAGGGCCGACACCTCGACCCTCAAACGCCCCAGACGGCCGACGCCCGCCCCTCAAGCGCCCCAGACGATCCCCGCCGTCCCGATCGACAACGCGCTCAGATCGTCGCCGTGTCGATCACGAAGCGGTAGCGGACGTCGCTGGACTGGACCCGGTCGTACGCCTCGTTGATCTCGGACGCGGAGATCAGCTCGATCTCGGCGCCGATCCCGTGCTCCGCACAGAAGTCCAGCATCTCCTGGGTCTCCTGGATGCCGCCGATGCCGGAGCCCGCGAGGGTCTTGCGGCCGCCGATCACCGAGAACAGGTTCAGGGAGACGGGCTCCTCGGGGGCGCCGACGTTGACCAGCGCGCCGTCCGTGCGCAGCAGCGACAGGAAGGCGCCGAGGTCGAGCGGGGCGGAGACGGTGGAGAGGATCAGGTCGAAGGTGCCGCGCAGCTCCTCGAAGGTCTTCGGGTCGCTGGTGGCGTAGTAGTGGTCGGCGCCCAGCTTCAGGCCGTCGTCCTGCTTGCGCAGGGACTGCGAGAGGACGGTCACCTCCGCGCCCAGCGCGTGCGCGATCTTGACGCCGAGGTGGCCGAGGCCGCCGAAGCCGACCACGGCGACCTTCTTGCCGGGGCCCGCGTTCCAGTGCCGCAGTGGCGAGTAGGTGGTGATGCCGGCGCAGAGCAGCGGGGCGGCGACGTCGAGCGGGATGCCGTCGGGGATGCGGACGACGAAGTTCTCGTCCACGACGACCTTCTGGGAGTACCCGCCGTAGGTGGGCTCGCCGTCCCGGCCTATGGCGTTGTAGGTGCCGGTGTTGCCGTCCAGGCAGTACTGCTCGAGACCCTTGAGGCAGTTCTCGCAGACGCGGCAGGAGTCGACCATGCAGCCGACCCCCACTCGGTCGCCGACCTGGTACTTCGTGACGCCGGGGCCGACCTCGGAGACGACGCCCGCGATCTCGTGGCCGGGGACCATCGGGAAGATGGCCTTGCCCCAGCCCTCCTGGGCCTGGTGGATGTCGGAGTGGCAGATGCCGGCGAACTCGATGTCGATCAGGACGTCGAACTCGCGGACCGCCCGGCGCTCGATGGTGGTGCGCTCCAGCGGAGCCTTGGCGGCGGGTGCGGCGTAAGCGGCGACGGTGGTCATGCCGTGGCTCTCCTCGTGCGGTGGGGGACGGACCCGGCTGCTTGTCGGCCGGGCATGGCCTCCAGCCTGCTCCGAAACGCCGCGTCCACCCATCCCACGCCTTTGCGTACGTTCGCTGTGCCTACCACTGGCGGGGACAGACTGATCGGCGTACGACGGTGAATACTGGTCGTATGGATGACATGTCTGCGGCTTCCGCGGCCTCGCTCGACCGGAGGGCGGAGCTGAGTGAGTTCCTGCGCAGCCGGCGGGCCCGGCTGAAGCCGGAGGACGTGGGCCTGCCCGACTTCGGGCGGCACCGGCGGGTGCCGGGGCTGCGGCGGGAGGAGCTGGCGCAGCTCGCCGGGGTGTCGGTGGCGTACTACACGCGTCTCGAACAGGGCAACGGACGGAACGTGTCGGCGGAGGTCCTCGACTCGATCGCGCGGGCGCTGCGGCTGACCGACGCCGAGCGGGCGCATCTGACCCATCTGGCGAAGCCGAAGCAGCACCGGAAGAAGCAGACCGCCCGGGTCCAGCAGGCGCGGGGCGCGCTGCGGCTGCTGCTCGACTCGATGGAGTCGGTGCCGGCGTACCTCACCGGGCGGCGCGGGGACATCCTCGCCTGGAACCGGATGGCGGCGGCGGTCTTCGGTGACTGGGCGGAGCTGCCCGCGGCGGAGCGGAACTGGGCGCGGCTGGTGTTCCTGAACGAGGAGTACCGGGAGCTGTTCGTGGAGTGGGACCAGAAGGCGTCCGACATCGTCAGCGTCCTGCGGATGGACGCGGGCTGCCATCCTGACGATCCCCGGCTCTCCGCGCTGGTGGGTGAACTGTCCGTCAAGAGCCCGGAGTTCCGGAAGCTGTGGGCGACGCACGACGTCAAGGAGAAGACGTACGGGGTGAAGCATCTGCGGCATCCGCTGGTCGGTGAACTGGCCCTGAACTACGAGTCGTTCCACCTCGCCGAGGGCAACGACCAGACACTGGTGACGTATCACGCGGATCCGGGTTCGGCGTCGGCCGAGGCGCTGCGGCTGCTGGCGAGTTGGGGCGCGGACGCGACCCGGGCGGGGTCCTCGGCGCAGGCGTCGGGGCCGTCGTAGCCGACGGGGTCATCGGGGCCGGTCCGCTCGGAAGGCGCCGAGCGCCACAGCCACCACAGCCGCCACAGGCACCCTCACAGCCACCACCGCCACCCCCACACCACAGCCACCACCCCCACAGCCGCCCCCCCCCGGCAGCCACAGCCACCGCCACACATACATGGAGCGGGGCCCGGCGGGAGCGTCACCGCTTCCGTCGGGCCCCGCCCTGTGAACTGGTCGAGCCGTTCCGCTACTTGCCGTAGTAGGCGTTGTAGATCGCGACCGTCGACGTGTTCTTCTTCTTGTCGGTGATCTTCGCCTTGAAGGAGATCGACTTCCCCTTCGCCGGGTTCTTCACCTTGATCTTGCCGCCGGAGACGGTGACCTTCTTCCAGGTCTTGCCGCCGTCGTAGGAGGTGTACACCGCGAGCGACTTGAGGTTGCCGCCCTTGGCCGGGCCCTCGACGACCACCGGGACGCTGACCGTCTTGCCGGCCGCGACCTTGCTGTCCAGACCCGTGACCGCCTTGAAGCGGGCCATGGAGGCGGGCAGCTTGGCCGTGCCGGAGACCTTCTTCGAGCGGAAGGTCCAGCTCGCGTCGATGCGGGTGGAGGCCGCCGAGACCTTGGCGCTGCGCTTCACCGACGTCGTCAGCCGGTACTCGGCGTCACCGGCCGGGACCTTGAACTCCTCGTCGCCGAAGAGCGGGTCGTGGTTGGAGCCGACCTTGGTGCCGTTGCGGTAGAGGGTGGTGGTGGCCGACGTGAACAGGCTGGAGCCCGCGTGGGTGTTGGAGTCGGAGAACAGCGGGACGTAGCCCACGATGCTGTTGCCGTCGCGGAAGAGGCCGAAGTCGGCGTTCAGGTGCGGTCCGAAGACGGCGGTGTTGAACGTCTTGCTGTAGCTCTTGCCGCCCTTGAAGGTCTGCGGTGCGCCCAGCGTGTACGCGGCGTCGACGATCGGGAAGCCGGT
The DNA here is from genome assembly GCF_005222485.1 of Streptomyces griseoviridis. Lineage (NCBI taxonomy): Bacteria > Bacillati > Actinomycetota > Actinomycetes > Kitasatosporales > Streptomycetaceae > Streptomyces > Streptomyces griseoviridis. The sequence goes on along the minus strand of NZ_CP029078.1, from coordinate 5,584,932 downwards.
CGCGTCGACCCCGCCGTACTGCTCGAAGTCCAGCGACCACTTGGCGCCGCCCGGCGTCGACAGGTGCAGGGTGCGGGTGCTCGGCGTGGCCTGCGGGATGCCGACCGACCAGCCGCCGCTGCCGTTGGGCAGCCAGCCGAGGGCGCCGATCGACGCCTTCTTGCCGCCGGCCGCCGCGCCGAGGGCGACCTTCACGGTGGCCAGCTCGGAGGTCTTGTACTTCTTGGTGTAGCCGGTGGCGAGCTGCTTGACCCGGCCGCCGCTGGTGGTGTTGTACTCCTCCTTGCCGCCCTTGGTGAGGACCGTCTGCCACTGCTGGGTCAGCGAACCGTCGGTGATCTGCGGGCCGAGGTGGGCGCTGCGGAACCCGGACCAGCTGTCCGCGACATAGCCGAAGCCGAAGAGGGAGTTGCTGGTCTCGACGTCGAACTCGGCCGAGGCGAGCACCTGCTTGGTGCCGGTGGCGGGCACGGTGACACTGACCGGCTTGGCGGTGCGGGCGTCCAGGGTGATCGTCTGGTTCTTGGTGACGTTCAGCTTGGGCTGCGCCAGCCAGTCGGCGCCCTTGTTCCAGTTGTCCGGGTCGACGAGCACGAACGAGCTGAGGGTGTAACCGCCCCTGGGCAGGCGGACCTTGACGGTCCCGGAGGGGTCGTAGGGCGCGAGCATCGCGTCCTGGGCGAGCCCGGAGATCCCGAACAGGGAGGCGTCGTACTTCTTGGTCGGCTTGCCGTCGCGGCCGAGGAACTTCAGGGTGACGTCGTAGGACTCCACCTCGCGCTGCACGGCCGCGGCCGTGCGGACGCTCTGGCCGCCGCCGGTCGCCGTCACATAGGCGGAGTAGCCGCCGTCGACGGTGCCGCCGAGCCGGGTGTCGGCCGTGAGGCCCACCGAGGCGGTGCCGCCCGCCGGGACGGTGACGGTGGTCGCGCCGAGCGTGAAGAAGCCGGCCGGGGCCGCCTGGCCCTTGGGGTTGGTGCCGGTCGCCTTCAGCGACAGCGTGACGTCCTCGGTGCCGAGGTTGCGGTACGTCACCTGCTTGGTGACCGGGGTGTCGTCGGTGTGCGGCCACTGCTGGGTGCCGAAGTCGACGGACGACGGGTCGGCGATCACCGTCTGCTTGATGGCCCTGTCGACCTGGATGCGGCCGGTGCCCTGCTGGAACGGCGTGTACGCGCCGCCCTTGGTGGAGCCGGTGAGGGCGCCCTTCAGCTCGGCGTAACCCCAGTCGGGGTGCTGCTGCTTGAGGATCGCGGCGGCGCCCGCGACGTGCGGGGTGGCCATCGACGTACCGGAGATGGTCAGGTAGCCGGCCGGGTTCTGGCCGACCTCCTTGTCGATGACGCTGCCGGGGGCCGCGGCGGCGGTGATGTCGACGCCGGGCGCGGTCACGTCGGGCTTGATCGTGCCGTCGGCCGTCGGGCCGCGGCTGGAGAACGGGGCCAGCTTGTCCTTGTCGTCGACGGCGCCGACGGTGAGGGCGGCGGCGGCGCTGCCGGGCGAGCCCACGGTGGCGTCGCCGTACTCGCCCTCGTTGCCGGCCGCGATGGCGAACAGGATGCCCTTCTGCTCGGACAGCTTGTTCACCTCGGCCTCCAGCGGGTCGATGCCCGGGGAGTCGCTGCCGCCGAGGCTGAGGTTGATGACGTCGGCGCCCTGCTCGGCCGCCCACTCCATGCCGGCGATGATGCCGGAGTCGTCGCCGTAGCCGTCGTCGCTGAGCACCTTGCCGTTGAGCAGCTGGGCGCCAGGGGCGACGCCCTTGAACTTGCCGCCCGACTTGGCGCCGGTGCCCGCCGCGATGGACGCGACGTGCGTGCCGTGACCGTACTTGTCGGTGACGGAGGTGGAGGTGGAGAAGTTCTTCGCGGCGGTGACCTGGCCCTTGAGGTCCGGGTGGGTCGCGTCGACGCCGGTGTCCAGGACGGCGATCTTGACGCCCTTGCCGTCGTAGCCGGAGGCCCACGCGGTGGGGGCGCCGATCTGCGGCACGGACTTGTCGAGGCTGGCCTTGCGGACGCCGTCGAGCCAGATGTGCGCGATGCCGGAGGCGGTGGTGGCGCCGTCGGTGACCGCGGACCAGAGGTCGGCCGCGTCCTTCTTCGGGGTCTGCACGGCGTCCGCGTTGAGGGCGGTGAGGCTGCGGCGGACCTTGCCCGCGCCGCGCACCTCGGCCTTCACGGTCCGCGCGGTGCCCTGGTAGCCGACGATGACCTTGAGGCCCTGCTGCTGGGCCTTGCGGTTGGCGGCCTTGTTCAGCTCGGTGACGTCGAACAGCCTGCGGTCGACCTTGCCGGTCGCGATCATGCGGGAGACGTCGGCGGGAACGACCAGGGTGTGGCCGCCGGCCTTGCGGATCTGCACGGGTATGTGGGCCCGGCCCGCGGCCGGTTCGAGGCCGACGACGCGGCCCTTGGCGTCCACCGCGACGCGGTCGCCGGTGATCAGTGTGACGCGGTGCTTCGCCTTGACGGAGGCGGCCGGGTCACCGGCCGTCCGCTCCGTCCTCGCCTGCGCCGGGCTGGTCATGCCCGCCGCGAGGGCGACGGCCGCCGCGGCCGCGATCGTGCCCGCGCACGCTCTCTTGACTTGTCTGCGCAAAACTCCCCCTCGCCGAAGGTCCGGGTGCGGTCCTCCCGTTCACCCGGCCGAGGGGTCTGTCGTACACATGCGCGATCGTCCCCCCGGATCTGGAGTATGCCGGGGGGCGATCAGCCGTCTCAAGAGGTGAGAGGAGGGTAAGAGGTGGTTCGCGCCGACTGTTACGCGACCGCCGGGTGGCTGTTACATGATCGCCGGGTCAGGCGCCCGCGTTCTCCTTGACAGTGATCCGGCCCTTGCGGATCGTCGCCAGCCGCGGCGCCTTCTTCGCGATCGCGGAGTCGTGCGTGACCATGATGAAGGTCAACCCCAGCTCCTTCCACATCCGTTCCAGAACCTCCATGATCTCGTCACGCATCGACTCGTCGAGGTTGCCGGTGGGTTCGTCGGCGAGCAGCACCTTCGGCTGCTTCACCAGCGCGCGGGCGATGGCCACCCGCTGCTGCTGGCCGCCGGACATCTCGGACGGCAGATGCCCGAGCCGCTCGCCGAGACCGACCGAGCGCAGCGCCTCGGCGGCCCGTTCGCGGCGCTCCTTGGCCTTGGCGCCGAGCGGGACGAGCGCGGTCTCCACGTTCTCCTGCGCGGTGAGGGTGGGGATCAGGTTGAACGACTGGAAGACGAAGCCGATGGTGGCGCTGCGCACGGCGGTGAGCTTGCCCTCGGAGAGTCTCGCCATGTCGGTGCCGTCCAGGACGACTTCGCCCGACGTGGGCCGGTCGAGGCCGCCGAGCATCTGGAGCAGGGTGGACTTGCCGCCGCCGGTCGGGCCCTGGATGACGAGGCGGTCGCCGTCGGCGATGGTCAGGTCGACGCCGTCGAGCGCGGTGACGGTGTCCTTGCCTCGGGTGTAGCGCTTGGTGACACTTCTGAGTTCGTACACGGTGACTCCTGGAAGGTGCGTGGTCGGGGCGGGAGTTGACGGCTACTCGACGCGGCGCAGGGCGTCCGCCGGGCGCAGCCGTGAGGCCCGCCAGCCGCCGAAGGCGCCCGCGATCAGGCCGCCGGCCACCGCGAGGGCGACCGCGGTCACCACCGTCGTCACGCTGACCGGGGCGGTCAGGGTGACCTCCAGGGTCTTGGCCGCGGCCCGCCCGGGACCGCCGCCGAAGCCGCCGCCTCCTCCGCCGCCGGGGCCGCCCATGCCGCCCCCGCCGCCACCGCCGCCGCCGCCCAACTGGGCGCTCAGGGTGGGGGAGATGGCCGTGACGACGTAGGCGCCCGCGAGGCCGAGGGCGATACCGAGGGCGCCGCCGAGGAGCCCGTTGACCATGGCCTCGCCGACCACCTGCCCGGTGACCCGGCCGGACTTCCAGCCCAGCGCCTTGAGGGTGCCGAACTCGCGGACCCGGCGGGAGACCGCCGACGAGGTCAGCAGCCCGGCCACCAGGAACGCGGCGACCAGCACGGCGATGGAGAGCCACTTGCCGACGCTGGTGGCCAGCGAGGAGGCGGTGGAGAGCGATCCTGAGACGGTGGAGGCGAGGTCGGCGGAGGTGGTGACGGTGGTGCCCGAGACGTTCTTCTGGATCGCGGACTTGACGGTGGAGATCTGCTGCGAGTCGGTCGCCTTGACGTAGACCGTGGTGACCTTGTCCTTCGAGTCGCTGAGGGTCTGCGCCCGCTTCAGCGGGATGTAGACGTCGGCGGCCGCGTCACCGCTGTCGGCGGTCGCGACGCCGATCACCTTGAACTTGGTGGACTTGACGGTGATCGACGAACCGACCTTGTACTTCTTCTCCTTGGCGTACGCGGAGTCCACCACGGCGACCTTCGCGTCGGTCTCGGAGGTGGTGAAGGTGCGGCCGCTGCTGATCTTCGACGAGGTCAGCGGGCCGAGGGCGGGCTTGCTGACGTCGGTGCCGTAGACGGAGTAGTTGTTGACGTCGAAGTCGGCGCCGCCGCCCCGGACTTCGCCCTGCGGCTGGCCGCTGCCGCCACCCGGGCCGCCCTGCCGGCCGCCGCCGTTCTGGTCCTGCTGGAACTGGCCGCGGGTGAACTGGCCGTTGATCTTGATGACTTGGAGGCTCAGCCCGCCGGCCGCGTCCGAGACGCCGTGCTGGGCGCCGACCTTGGAGACGGTCGCCGTCGACAGCGTCTGGAAGCCCTGCACCATGACGCGGTCGCTGCTCTGCTCCTCGTCGGAGTCGTCGCCGCGCGCGTCGAACTGGAAGCGCGGGCGCTGCGACGCGCTCGTCGAGGGCGCCGCCGCCTTGGTGACCGTCATGTCCGTGCCCAGTCCGTACAGCGACTGGAGGACCTTGTCCTGCGCCTTGCCCATGCCGGACGACACGGACGTGACCACGATGACCAGGGCGATACCGAGCGCGAGACCGGAGGCGACGACGAGCGCCGCCTTTCTGCGGCGGCGCAGTTCGCGCCTCAGGTAGGTGAAGAACATGGCCGCAAGGTAGGGACAGACCGTGACGACTCGATAAGGCCCGCATAAGAGAATCATGAGAAGGCTGTGGACCACCCCGCAAACACCGATGCCGCCCCTGGGGGCGGCATCGGAAGTCTGTGGGGTGAGGGTGCGTCAGACGGCGGAACCGGCCTTCCAGTCGGCCCAGTTGAGGTTCCAGCCGTTGAGGCCGTTGTCCGGCGCGACGGTCTTGTCGCCGGTGTTCTTGACGACCACGACGTCACCGACCAGCGAGTGGCTGTACATCCAGTAGGCGGGGGTGCCGGTGTCGTCGGCACCCTTGGTGTCGGACAGGCCCACACAGCCGTGGCTGGTGTTCACGCTGCCGAAGATGGACTTGGCGCCCCAGTAGTTGCCGTGCATGAAGGTGCCGGAGTTGGTGAGCCGGATGGCGTGCGGCACGTCCTTGATGTCGTACTCGCCCTTGCCGTCGTCGTCGGTGAAGCCGACGGTCGCGCCGTTCATGCGCGTCTCCTTGAACTTCTCGGACATCACCATGACGCCTTCATACGTCTTGTTGTCCGGGGAGCCCGCGGAGATCGGGATGGTCTTGATGGTGTTGCCGTCCTGCGTGACCTTCATCTGCTTGGTCTTCGCGTCGACGTAGGAGACCTGGTTGCGGGCCACGTGGAAGGTGATCGTCTTCTGCTGGACGCCGAAGACGCCGGAGGCACCCTCGACACCGTCGAGCGCGAGCTTCAGCGTGACGGTGGAGTTGCCCTTCCAGTACTCCTCGGGGCGGAAGTCGATGCGGTTGGCGTTGAACCAGTGCCCGACGACCTCCTGACCGCTGCTGGAGGTGACCGTGATGCCCTTCTGGACCGCGGCCTTGTTGGTGATCGCCTTGTCGAAGTTGATCGACACCGGCATGCCCACGCCGACGGTGGAACCGTTCTCCGGCGTGAAGTTGCCTATGAAGCTGTTGGTCGGGGAGACGGTCGTGAACGACGCGTTCTCGTGCGCGACCCGGCCGTCCGCGTCCTTCGCCGCCGCCGTCACCTTGTAGGTGGTGGAGCGCTCCAGCTGGGTGGTCGGCTTCCAGCTGGTCTTGTCGGCGGACAGCTCGCCCGCGACGGCGGCGCCCTCGGCGGTCTTCATGGCGACGCTGGTGAGCGTGCCCTTGCTGACCGTGACCGCGGCCGAGTTGTTGATGGAGGCGTTGTCCGAACCGTCCTTCGGCGTGATCTTGATATCGGCCGCCGAGGTCTTCTTGGCCGCCGCCTCGTCCGCCTGGGCCTGCGAGGCGTCCTTGCCCCCGCCGCCCGAGGCGTCGTCGCTGCCCGAACACGCCGAGAGCACCAGCACACCGCCGAGCAGAGCGGACGCGGCCATCAGGCCCCTGCGCCGCTTACTGTCCGTCATCACACGCTTCTCCATCGTTGCCGAACCCAGAACCCCAACAGTCCCCGTTAACGCACTTCAACGCTACGACCGCTGCGTCCCGTTCCACGATCCGCGGACATGTGGGGCACGCCACGTCGCCGGGGAACGCGTGGTGCGGCGGTCGGTCGGTGTGCATCTCTGAGACGCGAGAACCCCGGACGGCGGTTGCCGTCCGGGGCCAGGTTTTTCCCCGGACGCCTCAACGGACGCCCTGCACCGCCTCTTCGGTCTCCTCGGCCCCCTCGGCGCCCTCGGCGTCCTCGGGATACTCCGCCGTCTCATCATCCTCGTCCAGCTCCCAGTCGGGCGCGTCGGGGTCGTACTCGATTTCCTCGCTCGACCACGAGGCCTGCGCGAGTTCCACCCCCGGCACCTCGCTGACCAGGTCGAACGGGTCGACGAGATGGGCGAGGGCCTCCGCGGTGTCTTCCGTCACAGCACTCTGTGCGTGTACCCGCTCGCCGTCGGGTACACCTTCGTCGTCGGTGATCCTGCGCAGCGCGGCCTGCGTGACGGCGTCGACGTCGTTCACTTCGAGGACGACTTCCACCCGAAGCCGTACATATCGCGGGGTCTCTTCGATGCTCATGCCCGGAGAGTACGGCCCGTCGCGCCCGTGACTTTCCCGTGACCCGCGCCTTTCACTAACATCGCCCCACACGGCCAATTCACCAGCGCCACAAGGGGATCGATATTCCGTGTCATCCGCTCGCCGTTCGTTGCTGACCGCCACCGCCGCGGGGACCCTCCTGGGCGCCCTGTGGTTCGTCCCGTCCGCCAACGCGTCCCCGGGGACCTCGGGGGCCGACCGGCCCTCGGCGACCTCGACGACGCAGGCCAGGGCGCTCTCCCAGGAGTCGGGGACGTCGGACACGGCGTCGGCCGCCGAGGACGGCACGGGGGACGTCGAACTGGCCGACACCGGCAGCTTCGACACCACTCCGTACGTCGTCGGCGGCACCCTCTTCCTCACGCTCGGAGCGGGCTTCGTCGTCTACTCGGTGCGCCGCGAACGCCTCGGGTTCTGAATCGACTTGACGATCACTTGACCCTAACTTCATAGTCCGCTCATGAAGAGATCATCGAGGGCCCGCGCTGCCGCCACGATGTCCGTGGGTGCGCTGTCGCTCGCCCTCATCACGGGGTGCGGCGGGGATACCGACGCGAAGGACACCAAGAACACCGCGGACAAGCCGTCCGCACCGGCCGCCACGGCCAAGGCGCTCGGCGCGGCCGAGCTGGAGAAGCTGATCGTCGGCAAGGCCGACCTGAAGGGCTACGACGTCAAGCCGGCCGGCGCCGCCCAGCAGATCGTCCCGTCGAAGGACGCGCTGACGGTGAAGGACGCCGCGTGCGAGCCGCTCGCCTACGTCCTCACCGGGTTCGCGCCCGGCGACGAGAGCGCCTACGTCAACCGGGTCGCCACCCAGGCGGCGCCCACGTCCGCCCCGTCGGCCGGCTCGGACGAGGACCTGGACGCCGCGATGGACCTGCTCGGCTCCACCATCACGATCGTCTCGCTCTCCTCGTACGACGGGGACGGCGCGCAGCGGACCATGAAGGCCGTCAAGGACGCCGTCACCACCAGCTGCGCGAGCGGCTTCACGCTCTCGGCGAAGGGCCAGGAGACCCAGCGGTTCACCAAGGTGACCGCGGGGAAGTCCACGGGGTCGGGCGACGAGTCGATCGCCTACACGGTCAACGGCAAGACCGACGAGGGTGAGACGCAGGTGAACGCCGAGGTCGTGCGGCACGGCTCGACGGTCGCCACGTACTACTCGCTCAACCTGGCGGCCCTGTCGGGCAAGAAGGCCGACATCTCCATCCCGGCGGAGATCGTCACGGCCCAGGAGGCCAAGCTCAAGTAGCACCATCGCGGGCGGGGCCCGGCCGTACCGACCGGCCGGGCCCCGCCCGCGGCGTGCGCGGCCCGCCCTACAGCAGCGGTCCCGTCACCGTCTCCGCTGCCGCCACCGCTCCCCCGGCGCGGACGAACGTGTCCGCGGCGGCCAGGTCCGGGGCCAGGAAGCGGTCGGGCCCCGGGCCGCCGACGCCCGCGGCCCGCACCGCGTCGATGACGGCCCGCGAGGCGGGCGCCGGGTCGAGGCCGGCCCGGAGTTCGACGGCGCGGGTGGCCGCGTACAGCTCGACGGCCAGCACGCGCGCGAGGTTGCCGACGGCCGTGCGCAGCTTGCGGGCGGCCGACCAGCCCATCGAGACGTGGTCCTCCTGCATGGCCGACGACGGGATGGAGTCGGCCGACGCCGGGACGGCCAGCCGCTTCATCTCGCTGACCAGCGCCGCCTGCGTGTACTGGGCGATCATCAGACCGGAGTCGACACCGGCGTCGTCGGCGAGGAACGGCGGCAGCCCGTGGCTGCGGTTCTTGTCGAGCAGCCGGTCGGTGCGGCGCTCGGCGATGGAGGCGAGGTCGGCGGCGGCGATGGCGAGGAAGTCAAGGACGTACGCCACCGGGGCGCCGTGGAAGTTGCCGTTGGACTCGACGCGCCCGTCGGGCAGGATCACCGGGTTGTCCACGGCCGACGCCAGCTCGCGCTCCGCGACCAGCCGGGCGTGCGCGAGGGTGTCCCGTCCCGCGCCCGCGACCTGCGGGGCGCAGCGCACCGAGTAGGCGTCCTGGACGCGCGGGGCGCCGTCCTGGTGGTGTCCGGTGAGGCCCGAGCCCTTCAGCACGGCCAGCATGTTGGCGGCCGCGGCGCCCTGGCCCGGGTGCGGTCGGATGGCGTGCAGCTCGGGGGCGAGCACCTTCTCGGTGCCGAGCAGGGCTTCGAGGGAGAGGGCCGCGGTGACGTCGGCCGTCTTGTAGAGGGTGTCGAGGTCGGCGAGGGCCATGACCAGCATGCCGAGCATGCCGTCGGTGCCGTTGAGGAGCGCGAGCCCCTCCTTCTCGCGCAGTTCGACGGGCGCGATGCCGTGCTCGGCGAGCAGCTCGCCCGCCGGGCGGACGACGCCGTCGGGGCCCTCGGCGTCGCCCTCGCCCATCAGGGTCAGGGCGCAGTGCGAGAGCGGGGCCAGGTCGCCGGAGCAGCCGAGCGAGCCGTACTCGTGCACGACCGGGGTGATACCGGCGTTCAGGACGTCGGCCATGGTCCGCGCGACCTCGGGGCGGACACCGGTGCGGCCGGAACAGACGGTCTTCAGGCGCAGGAACATCAGCGCCCTGACGACCTCGCGCTCGACGCGCGCTCCCATGCCCGCGGCGTGCGAGCGGACAATGTTGCGCTGGAGCGTCGCGCGCAGTTCCGGGCTGATGTGCCGGGTCGCGAGGGCGCCGAAGCCGGTGCTGACGCCGTAGACCGGCTCCGGCTTGGCGGCCAGCGCCTCGACGACCTCGCGGGCCGCGGCGAGGGCCGCGACCGCCTCCCCCGACAGCTCGACCCTGGCACCGCCGCGCGCCACGGCGAGCACGTCGGACGCGGTCACCCCGGACGTCCCCACCACCACAGTGTGCATATCCATATTCAGGAGCGTACGCAGTGAATTCGACGATGTCACCAGTGGGCCGGGGGTCCACCCCTTACCGCTTCGTCACACCAAGAACGGGACATTCGACGGCACGACTGAGGAGCGGGGCCCGACACGTTCGACGGCACGGCGAAGTAACCCGGCGGACGTGATCGGCGGCGCACGTCCGGATCGTGTACGAACGGATGACCGGGCCGCCGGACGACCAGGCCGCCGGACCACCGGACGGCCGGGTCACGGGCCACCAGCCAGAAGCCAGAAGCCACCACCCCGCCCGCTCAGCCCCGCCGCCCCCGGAAGCGGCGGCGTTCCGCGCCCTCCGCGCCCTCGGGCGGCGGCTCGTCGGCGAGCCTGATCACGGGGTCGTCGGGGCCCTCGCGCCCTGCGACCACGGGGCCGGTGGCGCGCAGCGCCTTGGCGCGGTACTGGGCGGCGTCCGCGAGCCGGAACAGCCGGCGGGCCGAGCGCACCGGACCGATCGGGTCGCCGGTGCTCGCGACCCCGCAGGCCACCCCCTCGCCCAACTCCAACTCGGCCGCGCGGCGGCACAGTTCACCGGCGGCCGAGACCACGTCGGCGGCGGGCGGGCCGACCGCGAGCAGACAGAACTCGTCGCCGCCGAGCCGCGCGGCGAGCGCCCCGGGCAGCATCGCCCCGCACAGCGAGAGCACGGACCCGAACCGCTCCAGGAGACGGTCGCCGACGGCGTGCCCGAGGGTGTCGTTGACCCGCTTGAGCCCGTTCAGATCGCAGACGACGAGACTGACGACGGCGCCCTCGACGCGGTGCCGTTCGACGGCCTCGTCCAGCCTGCCGTCCACCGCACGGCGGTTGGCGAGGCCGGTCAGGGCGTCGGTGAAGGCCAGCCGGGTGGCCTCCTCAAGGCGTTCGGTCTGGGCGATGCCGGCGGCGACCACGGCGGCCAGGACGGTGGCGAAGTCGGCGTCGGCCCGGCCGAAGACGGGGGCGCCGGCCGGGCGGGCGACATACAGCTCGCCCCACGCCCTGCCGTGCAGCACGATCGGCGCGACCACGCACGAACCCCGGCCGCGTCGGCGCAGGGCGGCGACCCGCTGGTGGACGTAGCCGGGCCGGTTGCCCGCGGCGGGACCCGCCGCCGTCTCGACCCAGGCGTTGGGCTCGCCGCCGCCCGCCCAGCGCTCGTGCAGGAACTCGGCGATCTCGGGGAACTGGTGCACCGGGTACGACTCGTCCTCGGGGAACTCCTCCTCCCCCGCCGCCCGCTCCCCCACGTTGGCGAGGACCCGCAGTCTGCCCCGCTCCCGCTCCCACACGGAGAGGGCGGCGAAGCTGCCGCCCAGCGCGTCACAGGCGCCGGCCGCCGCCGCCCGCCACGCCTCGCGCGGGCCCTGGGCGGCAGCCATGCCCTGCGCCAGCGCGACGACCGCCGTGAGCCGCCTGTCCTCACCCATCGCTCCAGGCTAGGGAGTTTTCGGGCGATCCGGGACATTGACGGTGCGGTGGGGTGACCGGGGCGACCGGGGCCGCCTCCGCCGGCGGGTCACTCGCCCGGCCACCGGGGCTCGCGCTTCTCGTTGAAGGCGGCCACGCCCTCCGCGCGGTCCCCCGAGAAAGCCACCGTGCGCCAGGCCGCGTCCTCGATCTCCAGGCCGGACGGGAGGTCGAGGCCGTGTCCGAGCCGCAGGGCGCGCTTGGCCGCCCGCAGGCCGACCGGGGAGTTCGCGGCCATCCGGGCGGCGAGCGCCAGCGCCTCGTCCCGGTCCCTGCCGACGTCCACCAGTTGGTCGACCAGGCCGAGATCCGCCGCCTCCGCCGCGTCGAGGCGCCGCGCGGTGAAGATCAGCTCGGCCGCGCGGGCGGCGCCGACCCTGCGGGGCAGCAGTTGGGTCCCGCCGCCGCCCGGGATCACGCCGACGGAGACCTCCGGCAGCCCGACGACGGCGCTCCGGTCGGCGACGATCACGTCGCAGGACAGCGCCAGTTCGAAGCCGCCGCCCAGCGCGAAGCCGTGCACGGCGGCGATCGTCGGCATGGGCAGGTCGAGGACCCCGCCGTAGGCGGCGCGCGCCACGGGCCGCTGCTTGAGCAGGTCGGCGTCGCTGAGGGCGTTGCGCTCCTTGAGGTCGGCGCCGACGCAGAAGGCGCGCTCGTGGGTGGACGTCAGGACGGTGACCCGGACCCCCGGGTCGCGGGACAGCGCGGCACAGGCCCCGGCGATCGACCGGGCCATCGCCGACGACACCGCGTTCATGGCCTTCGGCCGGTCGAGGACCAGCTCGGCGACATGCCCGTCCCCGGCCCGCCGCACCACGACGAACTCCCCGAACCGTTCCTCACTCATGACGCCCTCCGGTTAACGCGGGTTAACTGTCCGCCCCGATCATCGCAGCCGGGGCCGCGCCGGGAAAGGCCGTTCGACCACGTGACCGCATCAGGGGGCGCATCGCACAGCTGTCAGTTCCCGCACCTCGCCCGAACACCTCGTTCGAGTGATGTCCGACGGCTTCACCCGACCGGCGCCCGGCTCCCGCGCATAGCGTGCGTCCGCCAGCGCGTACCGGGGAGGGGCCGCCATGAGCGAGACACGGACCAGGCCGACGCCTGCGCGGGACGACCCGACCGCACCACCCGCCCGCAACCCACCACCCCACGGAGCGAGACCCTCCACCGCGCCCACGTCCCCCACCCCGCGCTCCCTGCCGACGCGCCCGCGCCCCTGGGCCCTGACCCACCCCCGGTCCCGTCCTCGTGGGCGCCACCGCCGGCCTCGGCCGCGCAAGGTGCTGCTGACCGCCGTCGGGGTGGTGGTCGCCGCCGGTGTGCTGAGTCTGGTGCGGCTCACGCCCGACGCCGGGGTCGGCGGGGACCGGGCCCAGGGGCGGAACGTTCCCTCGGAGGTGGCCGGCGCCCGGCCCACCCCCGGCCGGTCGGACGGCGGTCTCCCGGCCGCCCCTCGGGCGCGTTCGTCGGCGACCTCCGCCCCGGGCGGGGTGAGCACCGCACCGGGCGGCGGGCGCGCGGGCCGGGCGTCCGAAGGGGCAGGCGCGAGCCCGGGGCCCACCGGCTCCGGCCGCGCCAGGCCGTCCGCACCGTCCGCGCGGGAGCCTGCGGCTCCGATGCCGTCGACGTCGTCGGACGGCGCCTCGGGCACGGGCCAGCGGCCCGGCGGTCACAGCACCCCGCGCCCGTCACGGCCGACGCCGACGCCCGCGCCGTCCACGCCGCAGCCGACCGGATCACCCGGATCTGCCGGATCACCCGGATCTGCCGGGTCGGCCAGTCACAGGATCTGTCTGCCGGTCGTCAAGCTGTGTGTGGGGCTGCGCTGAGACGAGGTCGTCTGAGGTGGCCCGGGTCGCTCAGGCCGTCTGGTCCGTGCCGTCCCTGCGGGCCAGCAGCCACGGCTCCACCACGCCGAGCCCGCGCACCGGGCGCTGCCACATCGGCTGGAGGGCGAAGCGGTGCGTCGGCGGGGCCTCGCCCGCCTTCCGCGCCGCCTCGGCCGCCTCCGCGGCCTCCGCCTCGGACCTCGGCGCCTCGGCCGTGCGGATCAGCTCCTCCGCGAAGGCGCTGTCGACGAGGACCGCGTCACGAGGCGCTATCGACGTCAACCGGGAGGCGAGATTCACCGTCGTCCCGAAGACATCACCCATCCGGGTGGTCACCGTGCCGAAGGCGATGCCGACGCGCAGCTCGGGCATCGTCTCGTCGTTCGCCATGGTCTCGATCAGCCGCAGCGCGATCTCCGCCGCGACGCCCGCGTCGTCGGCCGCGTACAGCACCTCGTCGCCGAGGGTCTTGATGAGCCGGCCGCCGTGCGCGGCGACCAGGTCGGCGGCGGTGGTCTCGAAGGCCTCGACCAGCTCGCCCAGCTCGTCCTCCTCCATCCGCCGGGTCAGCCGGGTGAAGCCGACCAGGTCGGCGAAGCCGACGGCGAGCCGCCTGTCGACCATCTCCTCGTCGTCCGCGGCCTGCACCACCCGCCCGGTCGCGGCGGCGAGCTGGCGCCGCCAGACGTAGACGATGAACTCCTCCAGCTCCGGCAGGAGCAGCTCGACCAGCGGATACGTGACCTCGGTGCGGGTCATCCCGGGCTCGGGCGGCTCGGTCAGGCCCTCGAGGAAGGAGTCGATCTGCCATTCGGCGAGCCTGGCCGTGGTCTGACCGGTCGAGCGGGCCACCTGCACGGCCATCGCCTCGCTGAGCAGCCCCGCCTCCACCAGGCCCGCGAGCCGCCGCAGGGCCAGCACGTCGGCCTCGGTGAGCGCCTTGGCCTGGCCGATGTCCGCGAAGCCCATCGCCCGCCAGAAGCGCGACGCCAGCTCCATGGAGACACCGGCGCTGCGGGCGGCCTGGAAGGGGGTGTAGCGGCGCTCGGCGCCGAGGATGAGCTGTTCGAGGCGCAGGGCGAGCGGGTCCTCGCCGGTATCGGCGTCCTGGGGGTCCACCCGGCCGTGCGCGCCCGTGCCGGAGCCCGTGTCGTCGACGGTCACGCCTGCTGCCCTTCCGATCTGCCACGGTCAGGTATAGACCGGCCACAACTCTACGGCAGGTGTGCGGTAGCTCACTCCCGTGACGCCGACGGTGGCCCTGACCTCCATAACGCCCGCGGGGCCCGTTTTTCTCAGACGGGCCGCAGGTGGACGATGTCGCCCGCGCCCACCGGCTCCTGCACACCGGCCTCGGTGGCCAGCACCAGACGCCCGTCGCCGTCGATGGCGACCGCCTCCCCGATCAGCGCCCGCCCGCCGGGCAGCTCGGCGCGGACGGTGCGGCCCAGGGTCGAGCAGCCGGCCGCGTAGGTCTCCTGGAGGCCGCTGGCCGCCGGGTCGCCCTCGGCGTCGCGCCAGCGTCCGTACCACTGCTCGAGGGACCGGAGGACGGCCCGCAGCAGCGGGTCGCGGTCGGTGCCCGCGGCGCCCGCGAGCGCCAGCGATCCGGCGGCCGGCACCGGCAGCTCGCTCTCCTTGAGGGTGACGTTGATGCCGACGCCGACGACCACCGCGTCGTCCCCGGCCCGCTCGGCGAGGATGCCGCCGGTCTTGCGCTCCGCGCCGTCGACGGTCACCAGCAGGTCGTTGGGCCACTTGAGTGCCGTGTCGACGCCCGCGGCCCGGGAGAGCCCGGTGGCGACGGCGACGCCGGTCAGCAGCGGCAGCCAGCCCCAGCGGGCGACCGGCACGCCCGGGGCGAGCAGGACGGAGAAGAACAGCCCGGAGCGGGCCGGGGCGCTCCAGCGCCGGTCGAGACGGCCGCGCGCCGAGGTCTGCTCCTCGGCGACCAGGACGGCGCCCTCGGCGGCGTCGCCCGAGCGCGCGCGGGCGACCAGGTCGGTGTTGGTGGAGCCGGTGCTCTGCACGACCCGCACGTCCGACCAGAGCCCGCCCTCCCGCACCAGCGCGCGGCGCAGCGCGCCGGCGTTGAGGGGCGGCCGCTCCAGGTCGGACCAGCGGCTGTCGTCTGAGGCGTCTCGCGGGGTCATGCGCTCCACCCTAGGTGTGGTGAAGACCGCACTGCCGATCGGTAGGCGCAGCACTACTCTACGGATGAGTAACCGTCCCCCCTTTTGAGCAGGCAGGGAGCCGCATCCCGATGTCCGAGCCGGAAATGCCTGAAGCGCACGAAGAGATCGACATCCACACGACGGCGGGGAAGCTCGCGGATCTGCGACGGCGCGTCCACGAGGCGTCGCACGCGGGGTCGGCGCGCGCGGTCGAGAAACAGCACGCCAAGGGCAAGTTGACGGCCCGTGAGCGGATCGCGCTGCTGCTCGACGAGGAGTCGTTCGTCGAGCTGGACGAGTTCGCCCGCCACCGCTCGAACAACTTCGGCCTGGACGCGAACCGTCCGTACGGGGACGGTGTGGTCACCGGCTACGGCACGGTCGACGGCCGTCCGGTCGCCGTCTTCTCGCAGGACTTCACGGTGTTCGGCGGGGCGCTCGGCGAGGTCTACGGGCAGAAGATCGCCAAGGTGATGGACTTCGCGCTGAAGGCGGGCTGTCCGGTCATCGGCATCAACGACTCCGGGGGCGCCCGCATCCAGGAGGGGGTGGCCTCGCTCGGCGCGTACGGCGAGATCTTCCGCCGCAACACCCACGCCTCCGGGGTGATCCCGCAGATCAGCCTGGTGGTCGGGCCGTGCGCAGGCGGTGCGGTGTACTCGCCGGCGATCACCGACTTCACCGTGATGGTCGACCAGACCTCGCACATGTTCATCACGGGCCCCGACGTCATCAAGACGGTGACCGGTGAGGACGTCGGTTTCGAGGAGCTGGGCGGCGCCCGCACCCACAACTCCGCTTCGGGTGTGGCGCACCACATGGCGGGTGACGAGAAGGACGCCATCGAGTACGTCAAGCAGCTGCTGTCGTACCTGCCGTCGAACAACCTGTCGGAGCCGCCGGCGTTCCCCGAGGAGGCGGACCTCTCCGTCACCGACGAGGACCGCGAGCTGGACACGCTGGTCCCGGACAGCGCCAACCAGCCGTACGACATGCACACGGTGATCGAACACGTCCTGGACGACGCGGAGTTCTTCGAGACGCAGCCGCTGTACGCGCCGAACATCCTCACCGGTTTCGGCCGGGTGGAGGGGCGTCCGGTGGGCATCGTCGCCAACCAGCCGATGCAGTACGCGGGTTGCCTGGACATCAAGGCGTCCGAGAAGGCGGCCCGGTTCGTGCGGACCTGCGACGCGTTCAACGTCCCGGTGGTCACCTTCGTGGACGTGCCCGGCTTCCTGCCGGGCGTGGACCAGGAGCACGACGGGATCATCAGGCGCGGCGCCAAGCTGATCTTCGCGTACGCGGAGGCGACGGTCCCGCTGATCACCGTCATCACCCGCAAGGCGTTCGGCGGGGCCTACGACGTGATGGGCTCCAAGCACCTGGGCGCCGACCTCAACCTGGCCTGGCCGACGGCGCAGATCGCGGTGATGGGCGCGCAGGGCGCCGTCAACATCCTGCACCGCCGCACGATCGCGGACGCGGCCGCCACGGGGGACGCGGAGGCGACCAGGGCCGAGCTGATCCAGGCGTACGAGGACGCGCTGCTGAACCCGTACGTGGCGGCCGAGCGCGGGTATGTGGACGCCGTGGTGCTGCCGTCGGACACCCGGGCGCACATCGTCAAGGGGCTGCGGCAGCTGCGCACCAAGCGGGAGTCGCTGCCGCCCAAGAAGCACGGCAACATCCCCCTCTAGAGCCCGTTCAGGACCGCACGTCCAGGACCGAAAGGGAGCCGTCATGAACATCAAGGTGGTGCGGGGCAACCCGACCCCGGAGGAGCTGGCGGCCGCGGTCGCGGTGGTCAGGGCGCGCGCCGCGGCGGCGAGCCTGCCGCCGGCGCCCGCGGCGCCCCGGGACTCCTGGTCGGACCCGGCCAGGATCGCGTCCGGGCGGCTGCCGCAGCCGGGCCCGACGTCCTGGGCGCGCACGTACTGGCCGGGCTGAGCGGGCCCGGCCTGGCGGCTGGTCAGCCAGGTGGAGCGGGGGCGCGGGCCGGTCGGCGGGAAACCTGAGTACGCGTACTCAGGCGTCCCGCACCGGCCCGGCGCA